>CAKZQG010000035.1 GCA_937139605.1 uncultured bacterium | reverse complement strand
AGTAGATAAAAAAATAGTATATATATTTCATATAACTTTCGTTATAATAGAGTTTAAGGTGTTAGAGAATGAAATGGGAAAAGGAAAAGCGATAAAACAGATAAAGGAAAAAGAGTACTATAAAAAATATTTGAATTATGAGAAGATATATTTAGTGGGGATAGAATTTGATAAGATAAATAAAAATTTAGTTAATTTTGAATATGAATTATTATCCATATGAATCTATTCATTACATTTTCTATTTTTCTTTCTTTATTTTTTATATTTTTTATATATTTTTTAAAGGATTTTTTTTTTTGAATAATATTATTAATAATTAAAGGAGGTGATAGATAATGAAAAAAACATTGGTTTTATTAGTATTAAATGGGATTATATTGAGTTTGGTTTTAATTTTTGTAATTAGTTGTAATTTATTTGGAGGGGGAGGAGTTAATGGGATAGGTACAATCCCGATAATAGGTAATGGTGGTTCTGGGGGAAGTGGGGGAACTGGAGGTAGTGATGGTTCTGGTGGTAGTGGAGGTACTGGTATAGTAGGAAAGGTGTCTAATACTTTTGGAACTCTATTAGGAAGAGATATAGATTCAGATGGGGATAATGATGCAGCTGTTATTTTCAGTAAGATTGTAGGTGGGAATAATGGTGATATTGGAATATCTATATATACAGATAGTAATCGTAAAATATACGTTGCTGGCCATGGTTCTAATTGGAGTAGTATTTGTGGTTATGTTCTAAGATTAAATACTGATGGGAGTGTAGATAATACCTTTGGCATGCCATTGGGAAGGGATATAAATGGAGATGGTATTAATGATAGTGCTGTTATACTAGATAATATTGCTGGAGGTAATGGATATGATTATGTGAGAGCTTTTTATTTAGATAGTAATAATAAAGTATATATAGCAGGGGAAAGTTCTATGGGAAATGGTAATTATGCTATGTATGTAATAAGATTAAATAGCGATGGAAGTATTGATAATAATTATGGTATGTCATTGGGAAGGGATATAGATGGAGATGGAAATAATGATAGTGCAGTTTTAATTTATGATTCTTCTGCGGGAGGTTATGGATTTTTCCGTTATGTATCAAGCTTTTTAGTAGGGGATAGTAATGGAAAGATATATGTTACCGGCACATATACTCTAAGGTTAAATACTAATGGGAGTATAGATAATACCTTTGGCATGCCATTGGGAAGGGATATAAATGGAGACGGTATTAATGATAGTGCTGTTATAGGAGGAAGTTCACTATGTTTAGATAGTACAGGTAAAATTTATATTACTGGGCGTATTGAAAATGGGAATAATTATGATATATATGTAATAAGATTAAACAATAATGGGAAAGTAGATAATACTTTTGGTAGTTCATTAGGAAGAGATATAGATTTAGACGGGGTTAATGATAGTGGTTTTATTATTAATAATATTTCGGGCACTAGAGTTTCTAGTAGTGATTCAATAGCTTTAGATAGTACTGGTAAAGTAGTTATTACTGGTAGGAGTTTTAATGGGCGTAATTATGAAATGTATGTTTTAAAATTGAACCCGGATGGTAGTATTGATATTGGCTTTGGAAATAATGGGGTAGTTTTTGGTATTACTGGGGGGAATGGATTTGATTCAAGATCTGCTATGGTTTTGGATAATTTTGATAAAATATATCTTACTGGCCAAGATATTAATTCTGATGTGTATTTAATAAGATTAAATAGTAATGGTAGTTTGGATACTACTTTTGGAAATAATGGTAAAGTTTTAGTTAATAACATTATAGGAAGTTATGATCGGGGTAATTCTTTGTGTTTAGATAATCAAGGTAAAATTTATGTTACCGGAGATAGTGACAATGTAGGTAATTGGGAGATGTATGTATTACAAATAGAATAATGGACTATTAGTAAAATTAAAAATATTATAAAGTAAAAAAAATAGAAGTAAAGGACTAAATCTAAAGGAAGAAATAAACAAGTAAAAAAAATAGCTAAATAAAGAAATTACATAAATCTAATACAAGAAGAACATTAGAAAATATTTAAAGAAAACTATTTAAAAGAGAAATTTAAATAAAAGTAAATATTTAATTTTCATTTGGATTTTTTTGAGCATTCTGAAATGATTTTTTTATGTTTAAGATAGCTTCACTTTTTGAACTATTTTTTTCATCTTAATTGATTCTTTTAGTTTTTTATTAGATTTTTTTTATAGTTTTTTTATATCTTTTATTTTATAAATTAAAATTAGCTTTTTTAGAAGGAACAAGCCGAAAAATAAAGAAAAATTCAAAAATAAATATACTTTAAAATTATGCTTTAAATATATGTATCAAGATATAGATTATTATTTAAAGAGTATATTTTATGAACGTCCCGATAATCCAGCTAAACTTTTAGCTGATTTATTTAAAATAGAAGATATAACAGATATAAAAGTGATAAAAATAAAAGAGCAACATCCCAAAATAATTATCCCTGATTTTGTTATCAAATTCAAAATAGAAAATCAATATTACTTGCTAAATATAGAGTTCCAGACAATACTTAGTAAAGAGAGCATATTAAAAGCTGTGATGTATAATATTTTAATAAAACAAGAATACAACCTACCAGTATTAAATATGATATTAATTGTAGATAGAAATTACTTAAAAAAAAGCCAATATTTTATTATAAATCATATGAAACATTAGAAATTATTTAGGGTTAATAGAATTAATAGAGAGTTATACAAGCGATTATAATATAAATAAACTCAAAGAGCTGATAGAGTTAGTAGAAGAGAAGACAAAAAGAGGGATATATAAGGAAAAAGAGGAGATATTGTTGAAAATAATAATAGGGTTAATGTATTTAAGGAGAACGAGAGTATCAAAGGAGGAAGTTTTAAAGATGTTGAGGATAGATAAAAAGGAAAAAGAAAAAATAAAAAGGATGTATAAAGATAATCCGTTAATACAATATATAGCAGAAACAATATTTGAAGATGA
>CAKZQG010000034.1 GCA_937139605.1 uncultured bacterium | reverse complement strand
AAAGAAAATAATAATAAAGAAAATAATAATAAAGAAAATAATAACACAATTGAAAGCCAGGATTTAAAAGGATTAGATAAATTTTTAGAAAATGAGGAAACTATAACAGATGAAGAAGCTGCTAAAATTTTAGGATTCTTCTTAAAAATTTCAAGAGATAAAGGGTTTCCATGGGATATAAAAGCTAAAATTAACAATAAATTTGAAGATATAAATGAATTAGAAGCACTAAAATTACTAAAAAATAATCAGGAAATAGGGCTATTTCCTAAACGAACAAAAATCTTTAACTTAGCAGATAGAGGCCAAGAACTAACTACCATAGGCAACATCAGTAATTTAGAAAATTTCAAAAAAATAGGAGAAGGGATCCAACAAGGGAACAATTTAATAAAAAATACAGAATTAAAAAGCGAAGTAATCGATGGACAACCTATTTTTATTAGAAATTATAAAGAATTAAAACTTTTATATTCTCTTTTTTCAGATAATAACTACCCTTTAAAAAATGAGAAACTAAATGAATTAATACAAACTCTAAAACCATTTATCTTAGAAAAATATAGTTCCAAGTACTTTTGGAAATTTTATGACCCTAAAGAAAACAATATAAAAACAAAATTAAAAAATGCATTAAAGAATATATCTAAGGGTGGTTTAATAGGTACAGGAGTAAGTGTAGCATTTTCAAGTCCTTTACTCTTAATAGGAAGCTTATTAGCAGGTATGGGGCTACCATCTATAGGAATAGCATTATTAGCTTTAGCAGGTGCAGGATTTGTAGGTGGTGGTCTATGGGGAACCAAAAAATCCCTAAAAGAAGCAAACTTAGGCAAAGAATTAGGACCTATTGAAACACTAAAATATCTCCTTGAAAATAAATCATTTATTATCCAACAAAAAACTATAAACCAATTTAACATCCCATTTTTAGGTCAAACCACTTGGGAATCCAATTACAAAAAACCCATAAATATTAACAATTTAGATAATCTTAAAACTCTTAAAAACATCTACTACTAAATTATTTTAGACGATTACCTAATTAATTCCGCCCATATTGAAATTAAGTAAAGGATTTGGATAAAAATGAAAAGTTGAACTTTCAAAATTAATTACAATGAAGGAGAAAGTAAATATCTATCGGCGATAAAAAATGCTTTCCAAGCATATTTTAAAGCTAATTTATAATTATCCGGATATAAACTCATATATTTTATAATGTAATCTTTATATAAGCTCAAAAACAAAGCATTATAATTAAATAGATTATTCCAATTCTAAATAAATTTGTTCAACATGTTTTTTTATTTCTATTAATCTTTTTTCAACATGAGATTTTTTAGTTCTCTTTTTAATAATATTTTTAGAATCTAAGTAATTTCTTAAATATTTTGAATGATTTTTTTCAATTCTTTTTAAAAAATCCAAATTTTTTATTATAAATTGATAATAATTTTCTTTAATTTCTTGTAGATTATGTAATTTATAAATGATTGAACTATATCTAAAAAAGTAGATAATATTTCCTTTATTTTATCTAAGTTATAATTTTGATAGATAGAAATAGTAGTCATTAAAATAAGAGATTCTATTAAAATAGAAATTAATTCTTTTATATTTGAACTAAAAGCTGAAAAGCTTCTAAGACAAAAAGAGATTTTAAAAAAATTATACATTGCATATAGTGAAGATAAACACATATAGTGAAATAAGCACATTGATAAAGTAAGATAAATTTTTATTCTTCTGTTGTAATCAAAACCTCGGTTGTAAGCAAAAGTGGAGTGTAAGAAAATGGAGTGTAAGAAAAGATAGTATTCTTGAAAACCTGAAAATTAAAACATGAAAATCCCTTTTACCACATTCATTTTGGTTATTAAAGCTTTTGGCTTTAAGTTCCTGTATTGAAAGCTTCAAGTAAATTAAATTCTACTTTACAATACTACTCATAAGCACTTTATTTTGATAAATATATATACTGTTGAATACAACTATTGACTAGATAAGTAGAGATAAACAATAACTATTTCAGTGAGAAGAAAAACGAAAAAGAAGAAAAATTACTTTTCTCAAAATATCTAATTTAAAACTTTGTAAAAGGAAGAAAAACTAGAATTTAAAATATAAAACTAAAGAAAGCAATAAAGAAAGTCAGGAAGAAGAGTCTGAATACAACTCACTCCAAAAGCTAAATTCAAACGCTATGACTGATTAGTAATGTATGGGTTTTCGCATAACAAAATTGACCACAAATAATATTTTCTAATGGTAATGCTTATATAGGAAAATTTATTTGAATAATTGTTGAAATTATTTAAGGTAGAATAATCTAAGCAATTACTTTATTACTCTAAATTTTAATTATTTCAAATTTTTTTCTATTAAATTAGCTAACTCTATATCCTTATTAGTTATACAGTTAGCAGAATGTGTAAAGAGTTTAATAATAATTTTTTTGTAATAAACTTCTAAATCCGGATGATGATTTAATTTTTCTGCTAAAAAAGATATTAAATTAAATACTAAAACCACCTCTTTAAAGTTATTCAATACAATCTCCCTATAAAGCTTATTATCCACTACTTTCCATTCTGGATTCTCTTTTAAAAATAATTCTAAACTATCTTTATCATTCATTTTTTTCACCTCCTTTCAATAAAGATTTGCCTATATTAAGTAACCACAAAAACCCCCTAATAATGGGGTTCCACCCCATACCCCATTAGGGGGTTAAGTAACCCCCTAAAACCCCCCTAATAATGGGGTTCCACCCCATACCCCATTAGGGGGTTAAGTAACCCCTAAACCCTCCCCTAATAATGGGTCTAACATCCCATAACTCCACCTTCTTACCTAAACATTAAATATTCTATTAATAGTATTAGCAACATATTCTACATCATCTAAAGAAATATAATGATACATCGGTAAGCTTAAAACTTTATTACATAACTCCTCAGCCCTTACTAAAGAATGATATACTTTATAATTATCTTTATTAAGATAAACAGGTAACTTATGTAAAGGATAAGGATAATATATATTAGTCTCTATACCATTTAATTCTAATTCTTTTTTTAAAGTATCCCTATCAATAGGTGAATTGTCATTAACTTTAATAGTATATTGATGATAAACATGATAAAACTCATCAGAAGCTTTAGGAGTAGTTATATAAAGATTTTTAGATAAAATTGTGTTATACAAATTAGCTGCTTTGATTCTATGATTATTAAATTTTTCAATATATTTAAGCTTAACTTTAAGGATAGCGGCTTGTATTTCATCCATTCTAGAATTATATCCAAATTCTTCGTGATAATATTTTTTAATACTTCCATGAACTTTTAACATTTTAGATTTTTTATATAATTCTTGATCATTAGTTAAAATAAATCCGGCATCGCCATAAGCTCCCAAGTTTTTAGTAGGGAAACACGAAAAAGCTCCAAAATCTCCAAAAGTCCCTACCAATCGACCTTTATATTTTGCCCCAAAAGCTTGTGCCACATCCTCTATAACATATAAATTATACTTCTTAGCAATTTCCATAATTTTTTCCATATTTACAGGTAACCCAAATAAATGAACCGGTATTATAGCTTTAGTTTTATCAGTTATAGATTTTTCAATTAAATTAACATCTATATTAAAATTATCATCAATATCAACAAAAACAGGAACAGCTTTCAAATTACTAATGACTTCAGCAGTAGCAAAAAAAGTAAACGGAGTAGTAATCACTTCGTCCCCTTCTCTTATACCTAAAGCTTTTAAAGAGATTAGTAATGCATCTGTACCTGAATTAACTGTTATAGCATATTTTACATTAAAATAATTAGCTAATTCTTGCTCTAATTGTTCAACATTTTTTCCCATTATAAATATTCCCGATTCTAAAACTTTTCTTATTTCTTCTAATATTTCTTGTCCAATTTCTTCGTATTCTTTTTTTAAGTCAAATAATTTAATTTTTTGAGCTTTCATAAAAAACCCCCTTCTATTTATTATTTCTTTTAAACCTACAATATAGAATTCTATATTTTATAATTTTTTCTTTTTTTAACATTTTTTTTACACTAAAATTTAAATATAAAAAATTCTATAATAATAAAAAATAAAAATAAAAAAATAAAACGGAGGGGGATAAAAATGTTAAAAATTCTAAAAACCAAAAAAATAACAAAAAAAATTAATAAAAATTTATTAATTAATTCATTAATCTTGATAATAATAATTTTATTATGTTCAAAATTAGAAGCGTTTAGTGCATATGTTAGCCCAGTTTATGTTAATCCAGTTTATGTTAATAGAGTTTATGTTAGTCCGGTTTATGTTAGCCCAGTTTATGTTAATCCAGTTTATGTTAATAGAGTTTACGTTAGTCCTACTTATGTTCCCCAAGTAATGATAAACAGAATTTATATTAATAATAATTACGTTTCTCCTACTTATGTACAACCAAAATATGTTAATAATAACGTTTATATAAACCAATATAACCCATATAAACTACTAAATGCTTCTTACAAAAATATAAAAGTATCATATTATGATAATAATAACCAAACTTTTTCTAATTAATTTTGAATAAAAATTAAAATAAAAAAAGGAGATAATAATAAATGAAGATAATACAATTGAAAAAAACAGATAAACTAAATTCTATTTCTTTCTATAAACATAATTATAAAAATAATATAGAAATAGATGAATCCGAGGTAAAAAACAATTTAGAAACATTAAGTAGTGATGAATTTGGTGGAAGATTAGTAGGAACCGAAGGCAATATTAAAGCTCAAGATTTTCTAGTTAATAAATTTAAAGAATACGGTTTAAAGCCTTATAATAACAATACATATTTACAAAATTTTAAATGGAACGGATTAAGTGTTAATAATGTTATAGGAGTAATTGAAGGTAGTGATCCTAATTTAAAAAATGAAGCTATAATAGTTGGAGCTCATTTTGATCATATTGGTCAAAGTTATCTTTGTTGGAAAGTACCAGGAACTAATGATAAAATATGTAATGGAGCAGATGATAATGCAAGTGGGACTGTAGCTATGCTAGAATTAGCAAGACTATTTTCAAAATTCCCTACCAAAAGAACTATTATTTTCGTAGGGTTTAATGCTGAAGAAATGGGTTTAATAGGATCTTCAGATTTATCAAATAAAATAAAAGAATTACTACCCAATTATAATATCAAGTATATGATAAATATGGATATGGTAGGAAGAAATGGAGATAAACCTCTAACAGCTGCCTTTGATTCTAAAAACCCTTCTTCTGCGGATCTTCTTAAACAAATCTTACAAAATCTAAATTCTAATAATGATTTTGATATAATTCAGGGGAAATATTTTAAATACTTTCCTTATTCAGATCATTATCCATTTTATAAACAAGGCTTTCCAGTTATAATGTTTTCATCTTTACTACATAATGATTATCATAAAGTAACTGATGAAGCTAATAAAATTGATTATAGTACATTATTTAAAAGAATTCAAGCTATATATAATGTTGTAAATACCTTAGCGAATGATAATCAAAAAAATATATAACTACTTTTTAAAAGATTTACTTTTTAAAGGATTTTTATTGAATTTAAACATAATAATATAGTAGAGAAAAAAGTAGCATAGAATGAGGGGGGAGATAAATGGAACAAATTTACTTAAATATCCTATGGCATCAACATCAACCTATATATAAAGATCCAATAAAAGATACCTACACTGCTCCATGGGTTAGACTACATGCTACCAAAGATTATTACGATATGGTTGCTATTCTCTTAAATTTTCCTAAAATCAAACTTACAATAAATTTAACTCCTTCATTATTAATACAATTACAAGATTACGTTGAGAAAATGAAAGATTATGCTGATGAAAAAAGCCCTCATTACCTAAATGATAAGTACTTTCCATATGGAAAGCTAGATAAAGCATTAGATTTACTTTTTAAGCCAGTTAATGAGTGGTCTAAAGAAGATAAAGAATATGCTAAAAAAAGATTTTTTGATGCTCATTATGAATCCCAAATAGCTAAATATCCTGCATATAAAAAACTATATGATAAAGTAAAAAATAATGAAGAATTAACTAATCAAGATTTTTTAAATCTAAAAGTTTGGTTTAATTTAGTTTGGTTTGATTATGATTTCCTTACTAAAGAAGTAGAATTAATTGGTCAAGATGAAAATAATAATATTATAAAAGATAAAGTAACTAAAATAAAAGATATATATTTAAAAGGGATTCAAGGAAAGAATTTCACAGAACAAGATGCAAGAGATATTATATTAGAGTCTTACAAAATAATGAAATTTGTGATTCCGATACATAAGTATCTTCAAAACAAAGGGCAAATAGAAATAACTACAACTCCTTTCTACCATCCAATTTTACCTTTAATAGATGATACAAATGTAGCTAAAGAATCTAATCCAAATAGCAATCTACCTAATCAATTTAAATACCCCGAAGACGCAGATATACAAGTAAAATTAGCAGCAGAGTATTATAAAAAGGTATTTGGTAAATATCCTGTAGGTATGTGGCCTGGAGAAGGAGCAGTAAGTGAAAGTATTATTAAACATTTTGTTAAAAATGGCGTTAAGTGGATAGCTACAGGTAATGAAGTAGTAATGAAATCAGGGCATGCTTATGATGTTTTAATGCCTTATAGAGTTGATGTCGATAAAGAATTTATAGATAATTTAAATAATGATGCTTTAACAGTAGTACCTAGATCTTTACATGATAAAATAGGTTGGGACTATGGATATTATAGAGGTAAGACAGATGGAATAGAAGCAGCTAAGGATTATATTAGTTTTGTAAAATCTTTAAAACATATAGATACTGCTAAAAATGAACCGATTTTTATTACCAATACATGTGATGGGGAAAACGTATGGACTTATTACCAAAATGATGGAAAAGATTTCTTATTAGCTTTGTACGATTTATTAAGCAAAGATAATCAAATAATAACAATGACTCCAAAAGAATTCATAACTCAAATAAAAACAATAAATCAACAATGGGAATTAGAGCCATTAGCCACAGGTAGCTGGGTTTATGGGGATTTATCTACTTGGATAACTGAAGACTCGGAAAATAAAGCGTGGAATATGCTAAATAAATTAAGACAAGAATTTATTAAAATCCCTTTAATAAACGAAATAAAAGATTTAAAAGAGCCTGATAAATCGGATAGAGAAAAATATTATTTATATAGAGCTTGGCATACTTTATTTGCTTCAGAAGGTTCCGATTGGTTCTGGTGGTATGGTCAAGATTGGGATAGCGGAAATGATGCATATTTTGCAAGATTACATAGAGAACTAATGGTTAATGCTTTAAAATATGCTTTAAAAGCTGGATATAATATAGAGTTTCCATCTTTAATTTGGGAACCTTTAGATCAAGATAATACTCCTTTACCTTACACAATGTGTATATATAATATAAATAACAATAAACTTAATATAAAAATAATAAATCCCTTAAATGAGAAATTAAATCTAGATGATTATGAAATAAATATTGTTAATTCTAATGGAGAAATAATATTTAGAGAAAAATTATCTAATTTAAAGCAATTATCTAGTAATATTCTTTTATTTGATTTTTCTAATTTGAATTTAGAAAAAGGAGAATTTGATATAAATATAGTAAATACAAAGACTCAAGAAATAATAGATAAAGATTATTTAATTAAATAAATTAACATTGTAAAAAAAATGTAAAAAAAATAAAATTATTTTTATTTTTTTAATAAATCGATTATATTAATAATAGAAAAAGAAAAAAATAAAAAGGTAAGGAGGGATTAATCTCATGTCATTTGATGTTTTTTCTAATTTAAATATAATAGGTAGTAATTATGTAAGACCAAGTACTACTATTTCTACTTCTTTTATAAGTTCCACAAGCTTACCATTAGATGGATATATTAAAGATGATTTTAATATAGTAGATTATAATGATTTATATTCTACAGTAAGACCTAACAATATAAATACTTCATATAATCCTGAACCAATTCCTGCAGTCCCTGAACCTAATGAATCCTACTATTCTCAAATAAATGATTTAAATACACTAAGTGATCAATTTAAATTATATTTAGATAAATACAATCAATTAGTTAAAATATATCAGAAAGTAGAAGTTGATAAAAACAAAGTTTTAAATAATATAAGAAATATAGAAAATCATAAAGTTCAAATTCAACAAAGAATAGAACAATTAAATAATCAGATAAATCAATTAAATAATCAAGCAAATCAATTAAATAATCAAGCAAATAATTTAACAAATCAAGCTAATAATTATGAAATGCAAGCAAACAATTTAGAACAAAGTGCTAATTTATTAGAACAACAAGCTCAGGCATTATTAGCTAATCCGTTTACAGCTTCTGCTGGGGCTTCTTTATTATCTCAAGCACAAGCTTTAAGAGCTCAAGCTATGACTTTAAAAAACTTAGCTACTCAACTTAAAAACCAAGCACAACAACTACAACAAAAAGCTCAAGAACTACGTAATAAAGCCAATGAACTTCAAAATCAAGTTAATCAATTACAAAATAAACTACAACAACTGGATATAAAATTAAATAATCTTAAACAATTGCTTAATAATATTAATAATTATCAAGAAAAATTAAAAGAAGCAATAATTAAAGTAGTAAAACATTTGCAATTAATATATAAAAGGGCTCAGGAATTAATAAATCAAAAACAATTTGAAAATCAATTAAATCTTCTTAATAATATTTTAAATAATTTAAATAGTATAAGAGGCTTAGGATTTTATAATCCAAATATGAATAACTTAAATCCATTAAATATTTTCTCATTACTAAATATGTTTATGAATAGTCCAATAATGAATATGATGGGGTTATTTGGAAATTCAATGATGAATAATAATTCTCTAAATAATAATATGATATTACCGGTATTAAGTGTGTTTAGTAGTTTTTTAGCTTTTTCAAATATGCCGATGCCATCTTTTAACTACCCAGCTTTTACTGCAGGCTTTGTAGCCTCCTTTAGAAAAGTAAAAGCAATCTGAAAATTTAAATAGATATTCTTAAAGCAAATATAAGATTGATTTACGAAACAAAAGAAAACATTAAATGACATCTATTTCACTTATTTTTATTTTTATCTTTATCTTTTAAAAAACTACCTAAAATTAATATTTCTTAATTAATTTAATTTTAATATTTAACAATTTGTTTAATTATTTAACATTTATTCAATAAATTTAACAAAATCTAGATTTCTTATAATAAAAATTATAATATAAAAATATAAAATAACAACTAAAAAATAAAAAATGGGAGGTGAATTATATATGCTAATAAGTAATAACTTCTCTTATGGATATTACTATAATCAATTAAGTATTCAGCAAAAATAAGAAGTTAATAATATATCTGCTAGTTTAGGGGTATCTATTGAGGAATTAGAATTTTACTTCGGTTTTATTTCATTAAGCTTAGGAAATATATCATTTTTTGTATTTGTATTTTTATTAAAACAGAAACCCCATTTAATTAATTCGTTTAGAGCTCAATATGCTTCAATAATGGGGAATTTTTCACAAGAAGCCGCTTCCTTCAATCCTATAAATCCTAGTAGTCAATCTAGCAGTCAACCTAACTGTACGTCTCCTAAACAATTAGGAGATGCTTTTTTAACTATTTTTTCAGCT
Organism: uncultured bacterium; assembly: GCA_937139605.1. GTDB lineage: Bacteria > DRYD01 > DRYD01 > DRYD01 > DRYD01 > CAKZQG01. The sequence goes on along the minus strand of CAKZQG010000034.1, from coordinate 41,136 downwards.
AAGGATCTTGAAGCCCTTAAAAATGGAGAAACCTTAGATTTAAAAAACGGAGTTTTAAGTAATTTAAATGATTTAGCTAAATATGATAAAAATGGAGATGGAAAAATTAGTGGAGATGAATTAAAAGATATACAAGTATCAATTGATTATAATAAAGATGGGAAAATAGATAACAACGAATTAAAATCTGCCCAAGATGCTAATATAAAAGAAATAGATCTTAATTCTAAAAAAGTAATTACAAATGATGGTAAAGATTTTGATTTAAAACCAGATCCTAACGTTAATATAGGTGGAGAAAATAAACCAGCAGTTGTAATAGATACTAACGAAGATGGAAAACCTACTAAAGATGGAGAAAATAAATTACAGCCTGGTGATTTTAGTCAATTAGGAGATAAAACCCCTTCCGGTAGTTCTTCAGGAGCTAGTAGCTCTTCAAGTTCCGGTAGTTCTTCAGGAGCTAGTAGCTCTTCAAGTTCCGGTAGTTCTTCAGGAGCTAGCAGCTCTTCAAGTTCCGGTAGTTCTTCAGGAGCTAGCAGCTCTTCAAGTTCCGGTAATTCTTCAAGAGCTAGCGGCTCTTCAAGTTCCGGTAATTCTTCAGGTGGTGGAAAATAAATAAATTAAAATATAATTTTCATTAAAAATAAATACAAAAAACAAAGTAGAAATAAAAAAAATGAATACAAGAGATACCTTTAATGCTGTTATAAATTTTATAGATTTATTACCGTATAGCGCAATAGAGATAATAGATGAAATATATTCTTTAGAACTAGATTCACCAACTACTATACATTTTTATTACCAAAACGTAATAAAAAAAAACTTAGTAAATGAGTTTGATGTTATTATAGATATTTTGGAATTATCTGAAATAAATGATAACGAAAAAATACAGAATATATCAATTTTAATAGAAGAAATAAAAATAAAACTAAACTTATTAAAACAATTAATCTTAAACAAATTAGAAGAACAAAATAAAGAAAAAATCAATAATTTAGAAGAAGAAAACAAATCTAAAGAAATAAATTTAGTATTTCTTTTAATAAAGCAGTTTGAAGCAGTGCTAAATCAAATCAATATAGAAAATGAAAATTTTTATATAATAGATATAGAAAATAATGTAATAAGTTATAAAGATAAAAAATTTATAATTTTTTTAAAATTACTAAAAAATTCGTTTGATAATATAAAAATTTCTATCTGGAATTTATATAACCAGCAACTGATAGATGTTCCTTATTTTTTAAAAGAGGAACAGAATTTTTTAAGGAAAACTGAATTAAATGATTTCATAGTTTTTTATTTATCAGATTTTATAAATTATGAAATAAATATAGATTGGGAATTAATTTCATATTTATTATTTTATCAAGAAATACAACTAAGAGTAATATTAAAATATCTACAAGATTTTTCTTTAGAAAATAAATTAGAAAACTTCATTAATATACTTTATAATGAAAATAATTTATTTCAAGATTATTTAAATTATTTAAAAAATTTTATTGAATTTAAAAATTTTCAGCAATTAATATTAAATGAGTTCATTTTTAGAATAGAAAAAGGGGATATAAATTGTATAATATGTAAAAAAAGTAAATTAGATTTTGTTTATTTTAGTTGTCCTAAATGTGATATAAATTATATTGACTTATTTACAAATATTGATTTAATAAAATTTCTTTTCTACTTATTAATTCTAGATGAATTTGATCTTTTTTATGATAATATAATTGAATTTAAGAATTACTTATATTCTACAATAAATCAAAATCCTAAAATATATAAAAAATTAGCATTAGTTCAAACTAGTTTAATTTATATTAATCAAATAATAGGTAAAATAAAAGAAATAGAAAGTATAATAAATATCACAGATCAAATCATAGAAATTTTAGAATCAAAAAAAGAATTAGAAATATCTGATATATCAAATATTTCTAAAAAATTAAATGAAATAAATAATAAATTAGAATTAATATTATTTAGTATAACTTAAAATTAGTAAAATTAATTTCTAAAGATCTAAAGGAATTTTATTAATAAAAGTATAATATTAATAATGGGGATAAGAGGGGGTGTAAGGGGTTCGACGGTAAGAGGTTAAGTAGATAAGCTGCAGGCCGGGTCTTAGCTCCGTTAAAGCTAAGAGTAAAATAAACGCCGACAACCAATTAGCTTTAGCTGCTTAATAATAAGCAGGCTTGCTAAGGTAAGCGCTTGCTCTTACCTTAGTGGGTTAAGATCCAAGCAAGCTGCGTTTATAAGTCGCACCGCTTATAAACTAAGATAATCGGTGCTACGTGTATTGTTAAGTTTCCTGGTTATCTTAATAATACACTAAAACTTAAAACCAGGGGTTTGGTAAGTTAGCCATAAACTTACCTAAGCCTGTAGATGCTATCTGCTTAGCTTACCGGACGTGGGTTCAACTCCCACCACCTCCACCATAGCTAATCAATCACTTTTAAAACTTCCAAAGTATTAAATTCTTTTTAAATATTTTCTATTATTCCCAATTTTTAATAAAAAAACACTAAAAAATATTATCAAATTTTCTTTTAATAATGCTAAAATTGTAAAAAATTAGTAAAAAATTATTAAAAAACTATTTACATTAAAAAAAAAATGATTATATTAAAATTGGAGTAAAAAAATTTAGGAGGTGAAAATAAAATGTCAATAAATTCTTTTAACAATAATTTTAATGTAGGAAATTCATATTATAGTAACGCTTTATTTTACGGAGATTTTACAATATCTTCGGGACAACAAACTGAAGCAGGAGATGTTAATCAAAATGATATTCAACAAGTACAAAACTCCATAAACCAAGATAAACCATTAGAAAATGCTGGTTTTAACTCTAATTTTAAAGTAGAAAAAGTTCCTCAAGAATTAACTAAAAATTTTACCCAAACATTAACTAAATTCGACTCAGGGATATCTAATTTAACTAATAAAATAACGTCCCTAAAAAATAAATTAAAAAGTTTATTATCAAGAAAATTTAAACCCTGGGGGTTAATAAATCAAATTAAACAGCAAATAAAAATATTTACTAAAGGTCTTAAAAATCTAAAAAACCTTAAATCAAAACATTTAAATTTAAAAAATAAAACAGAATCACAAACAAAAAACTTAGTTAATCAGTTTTCTTCAAATAATCATGCTAAAGATGCTTTATATAATAAAGGAGCAAATTTAATTTCTCAATTTCCTAATTTACAAGGTGATTTTAGATTTTTACTAACTCCATTTAGATTATCTGTTAATGAAGATGGTTTTAAAAGTATGTTTTCTAGCTTATTTGGAGGTATAGGAGTAGCAACTTTAGGAGGAATTTCTTTATTTAATTCATCTATTGTTAATAATAACATCATGCAGATACATGATGTAGATTCCTTAGTCTCCATGCTATCTTCTAATCAAGAAATTTTAGGGAATCTATTTACTAGTTTTCAAAACTTAAGTTCAATGGAAATAATGGAAACTCAAAAATTAATGTTATTACAAAACGATTTATTAAAAATAAATCAAGGTCAGAATTTTGCTAAAATGAGAAAAATATTTTTTAAAGCAAAAGAAACTATGTTCAAAGGTTTTTCTAAAGCTTTAGATGTTGCTTCTAAAGTTTTGGATAAAATGTCTACTGTTATGGAAAACGCTGCACAAGGTTTAGAAGCTGCAGCTAATGCAGCCCAAGCTATTCCATTAGTTGGCCCAGCCATAGCTGCTGCTTTAAGAATGGCTGCTAAAGCTATTAGAATGATTGCTAAAATGCTTAAAAAAGCTTCTAAATTCCTTCAACAAAAATCTAAACTCATGCAAAATAAAGCAAATCATCTTAACAAAATGCAACAACTAATGGACAAAAAAATATCTTTCTTAGATAAACTTAAACAAAAAGCCCTCCAACAAATACAAAATATTACAGAAAGATTAAACCAAATAAAAGAAAGAAAAAATTATGTATCTCAATTGATTCAACAAAAACTTATTGAAAGACAAATGATCATCCAAAGATTAATGATGTTAGGAGAAAATGTAGGAAATATGGGATTACCTAGTATAGGGATGCCTGGTATGGGATTGCCTGGTATGGGATTACCTGGTATGGGATTGCCTGGTATGGGATTACCTGGTATGGGATTACCTGGTATGGGATTGCCTGGTATGGGATTACCTGGTATGGGATTACCTGGTATGGGATTACCTGGTATGGGATTACCTGGTATGGGATTGCCTGGTATGGGATTACCTCCCATTGGGATGCCACTAATGTTTAATGGTTTAGGTAATACAATCTCAATGATGGGAATAGGGTTAATGGGGATAAATCCGTTAATGGGATTGTCATTTATGTTAATGGGAGGTATGATGAATTTAATGGGAAATAATATGTTAATGCAAAGAAGATTAATGAATCCATTAAACTCTAATATGTTAGGAGGTTTAATGGGGGGTATGTTAGGTGGTGCTTTAGGAGGAGCATTAGCAGGTTCTATTGGTTCTAATTTTACTCCAAGATATGTTAAAAGACAAGCAGAACAACAATTAACACAATTAGCTAATTTCATATTGAATAATCAAAGTAACCCGCAAGCTCAAATGTATAAAATTATATTAAGGAATATTTACATCCAAATAGCTCAAAGAATAGATATAAGCCCAGAAGTTAGGCAATTAGTATCACAAGCTGTAGGAGAAAACTTAAGTGGAATATCTCCAGCATCAGCAGGTGCAATACAAGGTGCCTTAATTGGAGGAGCATTAGGAGGAATGTTAGGTAGAACATTAGGCGGCCCCTTAATGACAAACCCTATTAATATGTTAGCAAATCCAATGATGAATCAAATAATGCTGGGAGGTATACTGGGAGGAGTTCTTGGAAATATGTTAATAAATAATAATTTAATAATGAATAACAATAACTTACTAAATAATTTTAATAATTTTAATAATTTAAATATAGGTTTTGTTTCGATTAGTAGTTTTAGTTTTCAAAATAATGTAGCTATAGCTTAATAATTATTTAAATACTTTAAATATTTTAATAAAAAATTTTAGGTAGGTGAGTTAATTATTAGTGATATATATAATATTTTAAAACAATTGGAAAATAAAAAAGATAATTTTAATTTACAAGATTTAAGAAGCTTTTTATTAAATATAAAAGATATTATAAATCAAAATATTTTAGAATTAGAAAGTTCTATAAAAGATATGGAAAATTATAAAGAAGAAATAGATGAAGAAGACAAATTTATACTAGGAATAAAGAATAATTTAGAAGAAATTAATTTAAAAATAGGAGAATATTTAAAAACAATAGAAGATATTATAGATAACAAAAAAGAGTATAATGAAGCAGAACTGGAAAATTTAAATAAAGAAGTAGAAGAAAGTTTAAAAGCTTTAGAAGAATTAGTAAATACTGCTGAAGAGGAAAATAACGAAGAAAAAGATCTGGATAATTTTTATCCTATAGAAGAAATAGATAATATAATAGAAAATGAAGAAATAAATGAAAAAGAGAAAACAAAACTTTTAAAAGAAATTGAAGAAAAATTAAGTAATTCTAATAAAAATAATGAATTTACTTTAGAAGATATACTAAAAGAAAGTGAATTATTAGATGAAAATGATTTACAAAAAGCTCATGAATTAAATAATTTACTAAAATCCTTAGATAAAGCTATAGAAGAAAATAACGAAACTAAAATTAATAAAATCTTAGATAAAATAAACCAATTTATAAAAGAATATTAAAATTTTTACAGTTCATAAAATAATATTAGTCAAAATATAATAAAAGGTTTTATATTTTTTTTGTCTAATATTCTAAATGTGGAGGAAAAATAAATTCTAAAAACAAATGATATTTAAATAAAATTTTAGTAAAAATAATTAATTAGTAAAAATAATTAATAAGTGAGGGGGAAATATGCAATTTGATACATCCTTAAAAAAGAGTGAAAATTTATTAAAAAAGAGCAAAAGTAATGATAAAAATCCTAAGGGAAAAAACTTTCAAGATAGTTTCTTAAATACATTAAGAAATTCAAATAAGGAAATTAATATACTATTAACCAATGGGAGTGAAATAAGGGGTAAATTAATATCCTTTGATCAATATGTTGTTATTTTGGAAAAAGATAATAAAAAGGTAATGATTTATAAACACGCAATAGCTAAAATAAATGAAATATAGTAACAATGTACATACCTACAAAACAAGAAGTATTATTAAATAAAATAAATGATTTAAGTGGTATAAAATTTAATAATGTTGATGAATTATTTAAAGAGATTACAGGAAAAGAGAAATTTTATAAACCTAATTTATTAAAGCCTTTATCTCAAATAGAAATAATAGATTATTTTGAAAACATATTAAAAAGTATATCATTAAATAAATATTTTGTAGGGTTAGGAGCATATGATCATTTTATCCCTCCAATAGTAGATGAATTAATAAGAAGTGAATTTTTAACTTCCTATACTCCATATCAAGCAGAAATATCCCAAGGTACTTTACAGATTATCTGGGAATTCCAATCACTTATTTCAGATTTATTTAATATGGATGTTTGTAATTCTTCACACTATGATGGAGCAACTGCTTTAGCTGAAAGTTTATTAATGGCTTATAGAATTTATCCTAATAAAAATGCCTATAAATACATAATACCTAATTCTATACATCCTCATTATTTTAATGTTTTAAAAACTTATTGCTATCCATTTAATTTTTCTCCTGTATTTCTAGAATTTGATAAAGATGGAAAAATAGATCTAAATAAATTAGAAGAATTATCAAAAGATGATAGTATTTTTTCAGTTGTAATTCAATCTCCTAACCTATTTGGTATCATAGAAAATATAAACGTAATTAAAAATATAATAAAAGAAAAAATACTAATTTTATTGGTTTTAGAGCCATTAGCTTATTTTATATTACCTAAAATAGAGAATGTAGATATAGTTAGCGCAAACCTACAATCTTTTGGGATACCCCTATATTTTGGAGGTCCATACCTTGGAGTAATAGCTACCAAAAAAGAATATATCAGACAATTACCTGGTAGAATCATTGGAAAAACTATTGATAAAGATAATAATACAGCATTTACAATGATATTACAAACTAGAGAACAACACATAAAACGAGAAAAAGCTAACAGCAACATCTGCACTAACCAAGGCTTAATGGCTATCAGAAACACTATTTACTTACTTTCTTTAGGTAAAAACAATTTAATAAAGATAGCTAAACTAAATAACCTTCTTATTAATTACTTATCCCAAGAATTAATTAATTCCAATTCAAATATAAAATTACTTTTTAATGATATCAATTCAAAAGTATTCAATGAAATAGCAATATATTTTCCAGAATATAATGAATTTCATAAAAAATTATTAAATCAAAATATATTTTTTGGTTCCAATTTAGCAAAATTGCATTTTGACAACATTCATTTACAGAATATTTTTAATAATTTTAAATCATTACATCTAAACTACACTAACTTTAATGATTTTATAAATAATACTGCTATAATATGTACAACTGAAAAAAACTCCCTAAATGATTTAGAATATATTATCAACTTAATAAAAGAAAGTAAATAAAAACTAAATCAAATAATTTTACTAACCTACTTTCTTAATTTTATTCTTAAATATTACACTCCTACCTTACATTACAATACCATAATGGTTTTCAAAAAAAATCAATTTTAATTGAATTATAAACATACTAAATTTTGGTAATTTTTATAATGTTTTTATTTTAGCAAGATTTTCTTCAAAATTAAATATATACATATAAAAAGGGGGGGAAATCATGATAAATAAAATAATTTCCCAAATATGGGATAAAATATGGATAATAAGTCCGTTTTTTATCTTTTTTACCATTATTTTTATCATTATTTTTAGTATAGTAAAATTCATTTTAATTATTATAAATTTTTTAATGACCTATTATAAAGATATATTATTAGTTAGTAAATATATTTTTAAAACAATAATTTTACCTTTTGCTATAGTTTTTTTAATAATTAGCTTATTTAATACTATAAATTTACATTTCATTTCTAAAAAATTAGATTCTTTAAAACCTTCAGAAAAAGAAAAATATATAAAAAAAACTATCTAATTATAAAACTACTTTACTTCTGGATTATCTAATAGATCAAAAAGATACCAAATTAATAGAATTTATCATAAATAATAAACCTAAATCTATTATAAAACAAAACGCTAATAAACTAATTTCCTTCCTTTTAAAATAAAAAGATTACTCTAATTTAAATAATCTATTCCAATCCATAAATTACGATCCTTACATAATACAAGGTAATAGCTATCAATTAATTTCCTTTTTTTATTAAACACAATGATTATGATATGTTATGTAATTTTTTAGATTTAATGGTCAATAATGGATTAAATATATTAAATCTTTTCTTTGAAATATTCAAATCAGAATATAAATATAGTTTAACTATTAATAAAGTAGAAGATATAGAGATATGTTATCTAATATAAAAAATAGTTTTCCTTCTTCTGATCTCCCTAAAACTATAGCAAAATAAATATCAGATTTTGTATTCTTAGATGATATCCCAGATTACCCCAATCCTATTTACCCATTAAAAAAAGAGATTATCAAAATCCTTAAAAATCATAATTTATTAGATACTAATAATCTCCTAGAATATATACCAACACTATATGGTAACTATATAATGAGCTATAAGATACTCGATTGTGAAGATATTTTTAAATTTATTATAACTAACTTATTATCAGATAATCATAACAAAAAAATCAGCTATGAAAAAATAGAAAACATAAGATCCCAAATTATAAAAAAAATAAATCAAGAAGATAATAAAGCTACAATAGATGCATACAAATATTTTCTTTATTTATTTAACCAATAGCTAAATATATTTAACTAATTTTTTAACAATTTTAATAATTTTTTAATATTTTTAAAAAAAATGAACAAAATCTAAATAAAAAAAGATTATATTAAAAATATAATTAAGGAGGTGAATAAAAATGATAAATAATATAGGAGGATTTATAGGAGGAGGTTTTTCAATAGGTGGCGGTCTATCAATAGGAGCAGGTTTTGGTGCTATAGGTGGTGGATTACCAATAGGAGCGGGTTTTGGAGATATAGCTAATATTAATCCAATGAATAATTTAGTTAATGGGTTATTAGGTGGCTTAATTGGTGGATTATTAGGAGGAGTCTTAGGAGGATTATTAGGGGGCATATTAGGAGGAGCTTTAGGTGGACAAAATCCAGTATCTCCATTCTCTTTGCCAATGGGAGGAATGAATCCCTTAGGAGGAATGAATCCAATGGGTGGAATGAACCCAGGAATGGCTCCATTTGGAAATCCTTGTTGTCAAAATAGCCCTAACGCAATGAATAATCAATTAATAATAATTTTATTAATAATTCTGCTAATGATGCTATTACAACAACAAAACCAACAAAATCAACAAAATAATTTTAATCAAGGAGGATTTAATTTTAACTTCAGCCAAATAAGTGGAAGCTTCGGTTTTCCAAGAGCTCTATAATTTAAATTATAAATATAGATAATAAAAAACTAAAGGGGAGGAGATTTTTCCTCCCTTTTTAATTTATAATAAAAATAGAATTAGGGAGCAAAATCCCAAAAATTGAAAACTCTTTGGAATTTTCTAATTCTATTTATCTTTAAGATCTTAATATATACTTTTTTATTCTTTAAGTTTGACTTATCCAATTTTTTATATAAGCTTGTATTTTTATTACTTTTTAAGTATAAAAAGTTAATTTAATTAAATTTTTCATTAAAAAATAAAATAAAAAGGGAGGAGAAAATATCCCCTCCCTTAAAAATTTCGTTTAAAAGATAATTAAAATTAGTATTCAGGCATTGGTGGGTGATTATGTCCCTTGTCTTTTTCCTTTTCAGGTATTTCAGCTACTAAAGTTTCAGTAGTTAAAACCATACCAGCTACTGAGCAAGCATTTTCTAACGCACTTCTTGTTACTTTTAATGGATCAATTATACCAGCTTTAAACATATCTACTACCTTACCATTAACAGCATCAAATCCATGAGTAGCAGGTGATTTTTTAACTTCTTCAACGATAGATCCACCATCATAACCAGCATTTTCAGCTATCTGTCTTAATGGTTTATCTAAGCTATTTTTAACTACTCTAATTCCTAAAGCCATATCTCCAGAATATTCAGATTCTAATTTTTCTAATGCAGGAATACATCTAATTAAAGCGGTTCCACCACCAGGAATTATTCCTTCTTCAACTGCTGCTTTAGTAGCATTTAATGAATCTTCCATTCTCAATTTCTTTTCTTTTAGTTCAGTTTCAGTAGGAGCACCAACTTTTATAACTGCAACCCCACCAGTTAATTTAGCTAATCTTTCTTGTAATTTTTCTCTGTCAAATTCGCTTTCAGTTTCCTTTATTTGTTTTCTTATTTGTTCGATTCTTGCATTTATTTTAGTAGTATCTCCTTTGCCACCAATTATAGTGGTATTTTCCTTAGTAACTTTTACTTTTTCAGCTTTACCTAAATATTCTAAGGATCTAACATTTTCTAGTTTTATACCTAATTCATCATTAATTACTTCTCCACCGGTTAATATAGCAATATCTTTTAACATTTCCTTTCTTCTGTCACCGAAACCAGGAGCTTTAACAGCACATACATTTAATACTCCTCTTAGTTTATTAACAACTAAAGTAGCTAAAGCTTCTCCTTCTACATCTTCCGCTATTATTAATAATGGTTTTCCTTCTCTTACTACTACTTCTAATATACCTATTATATCATTAACAGCAGCTATTTTCTTTTCTGTTATTAAAATATATGGATTTTCTAATACTGCTTCCATCCTTTCTGGATCTGTAACAAAATATGGAGAAATATATCCTCTATCAAATTGCATACCTTCAACATGTTCTAAAACAGTTTGAGAAGATTTAGATTCTTCTATAGTAATGACCCCAGTTTTTCCTACCATTCTAATAGCTTTAGCTATCATTTTTCCTATTTCTTCATCATTATTAGCAGCGATTGTAGCAACTCTTTCTAAATCATCAACGTCTGTTTTAGTTTTTCCTTCAAAATCTACTTCTTTTGCTTGTTTTTTTAATTCTTCAATTACAACTTCTTTAGCTTTATCTATTCCTCTTTTGAGATAAATAGGGTTAGCTCCACTAGCTATTGCTTTTAATCCTTCTTTAACTAAGTTATATCCTAATACTACAGCAGTAGTAGTTCCGTCTCCTGCAGTATCATTTGTTTTAGATGCAACTTCTTTTAATAATTGAGCACCCATATTTTCTGCTGGATCACTTAATTCTATTTCCTTTGCAACTGTTACCCCATCATTTGTAATTAATGGGCTTCCAAATTTCTTTTCTAATACTACATTTCTTCCTTTTGGACCCAAAGTAACTCTTACTGCATCATAAACATGCTTAATTCCTCTTTCTAAGGATTGTCTTGCTTGAGTATCAAATAGTATCATTTTACCTGCCATAATACTAACACCTCCTAAAATTTAACTATTATTATATTATTCGCTTTCTATTATTGCTAATATTTCAGATTCTCTTAAAATAATATATTCTTCTCCTCTAAATTTAACTTCAGTTCCTGCGTACTTACCAAATAATACTTTATCTCCTTTTTTTACACTTGGATTAACTCTTTGCCCGTTATCTAATAATTTTCCTGGACCTACTTCTATAACTTCTCCTTTTTGAGGTCTTTCTTTTGCACTATCTGGTAGATATATCCCACTTTCTGTTTTATCCTCTTGAGGCATAGGTTTTACCAACACTCTATCCTCTAACATTTTTAATTTTAATGTTTGAGTTGCCATTTTTTTACACCTCCTTCCTTTTCATTCATATATATTTATACCCAAAATAAAAAAATTTTATACACATTTTACCTTTTCAAATTTTTACAATTTTATTACAATTTATAAATCAAAATAAAAAGTTCTTCAATAAAAACTAAATATTATGATAATAAAAGATTTTATTAATAAAATAGCAAATCGTTTTCTTAATTTTCTTAATAAAAATGATATTGATTTTAATGGTACTATTGATATCATTTAAAATAACTCAGACTCAGATGATTCAATAGAAACAATAAATATAATTCATACAAATGACATGCATGGGAAATACTATCCTAACAACAATTCAACTGGCGGAATGCCTTACATATCTACAATTATAAAACAATTAAAAACCAAATACCCTGATTCATTTCTGATTGATATAGGGGATACTGTATATAATCCTCCTTATGATAAAAAACATCATTTTAAACCAATGGTAAAAATAATGAACACGCTTAAATACGATATAGCCGCCACTGGAAACCACGAATACCAATATGGGGTTAATACACTTGTTAATGAATATGTCAAACAAGCCAATTTTAAAGTACTTAACAGTAATATATTAGATAAATCTACTAATAAATTACCTGAAGGAATAATACCTTATACAATTATAGAAAAAAATGGGATAAAAATAGCTTTTATAAGTGTATGTACTACAGAATTAGCTACCTCGGCTAACCCTCATGTCGGTAAAGATACAATAAAAATACCCATTAATCAAATTCTAAAAGAACTAATCCCAAAAATTAAATCCCAATCAAATATTGTTATTTTATTAGCTCACGAAGGAATTAATAAAATTCAAGATATTTTAAAAAGTAATCCTGATATAGCTTCAGATATAGATGTAATTTTTGCTGGACATGATCATAACTATACTCCAAAACCAATTATTTTTGAAACTAATATAAAAGGATTTAATCATAAAACTTATATAGTAGAAATGGGAGCTTATACTAAATACCTCGGGTTCTCTCAAATTAAATACGATAAAAAGCAAAACAAAGTTATTGATTTTATACTTAAACCATTCCCAATTAATTCTAAAGTAATCCAACCAGACCCAGAAATTAAAAAAATTATAGATGAATACTTTAATAATAAAGCAACCTCATATATACCCACTATTAACCCTCAATTAACTTTTACTAATTAATTAATTACTTCTTAATTTTTACTTTTTTTTAACATCCTTTTTATTTTATCATTAAAATAAAAATAATATTTAAATGTAAAATAAAAATAAAAAGGAGAATAAAAATATGGATAAATACTATTTAACTATAAATAACAAACTCCAGGAAGTTTCAAGTAAGCGTCTAGATTATGCTAAAAAAATAGACAAAAATAATGATCACATTCTAGATGATAATGAAATCACTGATTTCTTAATAAAAAACGATGACCTAAAACTTAGTGACCTAAAACTTAGAATGACAAAAGATGGTTTAGAAATCATTAATAAACATAATATCGTCAATGATTTTAAAGAATATTTACAAGACATAGATATAAAAGCCCCAACCTTTATAAGAGATTATAACCAAATTATAAATAAAATGAAAGAATTAGAGCAAAAATATCCTGATAAAGTTAAATTAGAATATTTAGGTAAAACTTTTGAAGGAAGAGATATAGTTGTTATGAGGATAAGTAAAAACATTAATGATGAAGAAGGTAAGAAAAAAAGTATCTTAATAACAGGATTACATCATGCAAGAGAATGGGCTACTGGTGAATCCGCACTTAATATAGCTGAAAAATTATTAGAATCCAATGATAACGCACTTAATAATTACCTTAATGATTTAGATATATATATTTTACCAGTAGTTAATCCAGATGGTTATGAATATTCTTTAAAACAAGACAGATGGTGGCGTAAAAATAGAACTAAATTTGAAAAAGGAATAGGAGTAGATTTAAATAGGAATTACTTTACCCCAAAAGATCCTACTTTATACAGGCAACCTAATGATAAACCTGACAGTACATGGGATGATTATGGCGCAAGTGATAGCGTTTATTCCGATACCTACAGAGGACCGTATGGCAATAGTGAGCCAGAAATTAAAGCTATTACTAAATTAGTTAATTCTAAACATATCGATACCGTTATTGATATCCACAGTTATTCTAATGCAATTTTATATCCTTGGGGACATACAACAGAACCTACCCAATGGGATGCCATTTATAAAGAAGTAGGACAAGAAATGGCTAAAGCAGTTAATAATAAATATTATGTAGAACAATCAGTCTCTATGTATCCTACCACTGGTAGCAGTGAAGATTATCATCACGTAGAAGGAAGATTTAATTACACTCTAGAAATAGGCAACAGTTTCTATCCTAAATCTAAAGAAGAATTAGAAATGTTAAAAAATGAAGTATTAGCTATGACTAAAGTATTTATGAAAAACTTAATAAACAACAAAATCCCTACTCAAAAATTCATCACAACCTATCAAAACACACACTAATGTTAAAATTAATAAATAATAAAATAAAAAAATCTCTAAATTATTAAGTACTTGATTAAAATCTAAATGCCCACTATAACAAACTAAAATTATTTTTTATGTATATTCTCAAGTCCCAGCCTTGAATATATTTTACTTTTTTTACTAAGGAATAGCATTTATTAGAATATCAAAATAACTATTAGTAGTTACAGGAGTATTATAATTCGCTACAAAAGTTAAACTAGGAGAAGCACCAATAGGGGTAGTAGCAGTAGTAGTAAATACTATATAACCGCTATTAGTAAGACCATCATCCAAATCTTGATCTATTTTTTGTAAACTAGAAATAGGAATTGCATTTGTAGTGGAATAAGGATTAACCACTTGTAAAGCTATCCCATATCTAAAAGGGAATAAGTTAGTAGAAGAAGCAAACCTTTCAGTATTAGCACCATTGTTATCGAAAAAAAGAACTAAATCAGTTTTCCATGGGCTAGCATTAGTCCATGTACCACCCGTAGCAGTACTAGATCTTTGTAAATAAGGCCCTCTCCAATTAACACCAGCAGTATAAGGTGGGTTTACTGGAGAAACAAAATGTCTCCATTCAGTAGGGAAAATAGATCCGTCATTAAACATCAATGCAGTAGCACTCCTTAAAGAGTTTATCATCTCTTCCATTGCAGCTATCTTTGCATCTTCTGATCTATTAGAAACATATGGTAACAATATAGCAGCTAATATTGTAATTATAGCTACCACTATTAAGAGCTCTATTAAAGTTATCCCCTTTAAACTCTTTCTTTTAGTTCCCTTTCGTTTTAATAAATATTTCATATACTATAACCTCCTTCTTAATATATTATACCCAAAAAAATATATTTTGTACCCATTTTTTATATTTTTATTTTTAAATTATCTTTTAAATAAATTCATAATATCTTTAATATTAGATGTATTAACGGGAGCATTTAGTTCAGGGATATTTTCTTTCTTAACTATATTGCCCATTTTCTTTAATACTTTTCGCATTTCCCTAAAATGTTTTAATATTAAATTAACATCTTTAATAGATGTGCCGCTACCACGTGCGATTCTTGCTTTCCTACTACTATTTATTATATCGGGATTCCTCCTCTCTTCCTTAGTCATAGAATTAATAATTGCTTCAATTTTATCTATTTGCTTAGGATCAACGTTAATTTCCCTTAAAGCCGCAGGATTTATCCCAAACATAGATAAAGGTAACATAGATAATATACTCTTAAAATCTCCCATCCTCTTTATTAACCTAAGATAAGATAAATAATCATTAAAAGTAAAATCTCCTTGTAAATATTTTTCTACTTTTTGTAATTCATCTTCTTCTATCTGTTTTTCTATTTTTTCAATAAAAGTTAAAATATCACCCATTCCAAGGATTCTTGATACAACTCTATCAGGATAAAATATTTCTAGATCTGAAATTTTCTCCCCAACTCCAATAAAATAAAGGGGTTTTTTAGTAACATATCTAATAGATAAAGCGACTCCACCACGCGCATCCCCATCCAATTTAGTAACAATAAACCCTGTTAAATTAATTTTTTCATCAAACTGCTTAGCAATATTAACCCCCTCTTGCCCAACCATAGAATCAACTACCAATATACTATGCTCCACAAAATCCCTAAACTTTTCTTTTATATCTTTTATTTCATTAATTACTTCCTGATTAATATGGACTCTACCAGCAGTATCAACAATAATAGGATTTAATCCCTGATCTTTAGAAACTTCTAATGCCTTCGAAATTATATCCATACTATTAGAATTATGATCATAAACTACAGGTAAATTATTTTGATTAGCTAAATAAACTAATTGATCAATAGCAGCAGGTCTATTAAAATCGGCAGCAACAAGCAAAGGATTATAACCTAAGGATTTTAAATAATAAGCTAATTTAGCAGCAGTGGTAGTCTTTCCTGAACCTTGTAAGCCAACTAACAAAACAATCGAAGGATTCTTTAATATTTCAAAATTAGAAGCCTGCCCCCCTAAAATATCTATAATCTTATCCCTCGTTGCCCTTATTATCAACTGTGAAGGAGTAAAATATTCTACATTCTCTTTATCCTCCATCTCTTTTTTTATTAAAAAAGTTAATTCTCTCACCACATCTAAATGCACATCAGCTTCTAATAAAGCTAACCTTATATCCCTAATAGTTTGATCTATTTCTTCCTTAGATATCTTCCCTTTACCTGATAAATTCTTAACAATTTTACTAAAACTATCTACTAATTTTTCAAACATTTATAATCACCTCTTTACTTATTATATTCTCTATTTCATTTATTATTTTTTGATCATAAGTTTCTATAAGTATTCTAATAAGATCTTCAGTCCCAGAAGGCCTTATAAAAACTCTACCTTTTCCCTTAATATAATCCTCAATTTTATTAAATATCTCTTTATTTTTTTCCATAAATTCCATTTTATCAGAAACTTTAATATTAATGAGTTTTTGAGGATAAAGTTTTATACTATTTAATAAATTAATGATTTGATTAATATCATAAAATAAAGCGGATGTAAAAAATAAGGAAGTAAATAATCCATCTCCGGTTTTTAGAAATAAAGGGATAACAACGTGTCCTGAATTCTCGGCCCCTATTTGAGCTTTGCCTTCTTCTATTGCTTGAGTAATATACTTATCTCCTACATTAACTCTAATTATATTAATTCCTAATTTATTAAATTCTTTTTCTATTGCTAAATTACTCATATGAGTTAAGGCTACCTTTTGTATTTTATAACCAATTTTATTTAAAAAATAAACAATTGCTAAAACTATTAAATCTCCATCTAAAAATAGCAACTTATTTGGATTATTTGAATTATTTACTTTAATATAAGCTAAGGTTCTATCGGCATCTCCATCATAAGTAAAACCTAATACTAAATCATAATAACTATCTACTTTTAAAATTTCACTTTCTAAAGCATTAGGATTAACAGAACCACAGTTATAATTAATATTATATCCATTAGGCTCATTATTTATAAATTTTAAATCAATACTCAAGTTAGGATTTAAACTAAATATTAAATCCAAAAATTTAGAATAAACTTTTAAAGCTAAATAAGAGATAGCAGAATTCCCTAAATCTAATAAAATTAATACCTTCCCTAAATTTTGAAAGTTAATACTGTGTTCCTTATAAAAACTCCTAAAAAAACTAATTATTTTTGATATATAAAATTTAGAAAAATCCTTAAAATAAAATTTGTTAATCTTATTATCTATATGAAATAAATTATCTTGCTTAAAATCTAAGAATCTATAAGTTTCTTTAAAATTTAAATTAATAGCTTCATTTAATTGAGTTTCTATTTTGTTTTCTAAGTAAGGTTCAATTTTTTTACCAAATTTATTAAATATTTTAATGCCGTTATAATAGAAGGGGTTATGGGAAGCAGTTATTTGTATAGAATATGCTTTCTTATCCTTAGAAATAAAAGCCATCAAAGGAGTAGAAGTAAAAGTATTAGATAAAATAACTTTTTTATTTATATTATTTTTATTAAAAAATGAAGTGATAGAGGAAGCACAAGCTAACGCTAAACTTAAACTGCTAAATCTACTATCATACCCAATATAAATATCTGTTAAATCTTCCTTAATGGTATTTACAAAAAAATAAGATACCAAAAATGAATTCAATTCATTTAAAACAGGATATTTCTCTCTTATTCCATCTGTTCCAAATAATAACGCCATTAATTATTAATTTCAACATTTCTTAATCCCTTCCTTTTATAAAAACTAATAAAAGGAGCTAACCCCTTAAATATAATAAAAATATAAAAAAAATTAACCTGCTTTAACTTCTTCTATAGAAGCTCCAAAATTTATATGAAAAACCTTATTATCCATAACTAAAGCAGGTACGCTTTTAACCCCATAATTCTCTGCTTCTTGGATTCTTGATTTATCTTGCCCCAAATGAATAACTTGTATATCATACTTATTTCTATCTATTAATTCTAAGACTGCTTCTTCAGCAGTTCTACAAACCGGACAACCAGCATGATAAAAAATTACCTTCTTTTTACCCATAATTTCTACCCCCTTTTTATGCATGTTATTATTTAGGGGTTAGCCCCTTTATTTTAAACTAATTTATAATAAGTTAATTAATAATTAGATTATCTAATTATTAATTAGTTTATCTAATTATATTATTAAAGATTTTTAGCAAAACTCCTTTTAAAAAATACCAAAAATACTCTTAAAAATATATTTCTTTCTAAAAGTTATTTTTTTAGTTTTAACATTTTTTTTACATTACATATAATTTTTTTATTATAAAATTAACCAAATATAAAAAACAAATATAATTAATAGGGAGGTTAAAAATCATGGAAATAAATAAATTAAATACTAATATAAATTCAGTTAAAGAAAATAACACAGTAATTAATAATTTAAATAAGACAGAGAGCATAAAACAAGAAGAAAAAGATTGGACAGTATTTGTAAATATTAATATAGAAGATGAAGCATCAGTTAAAAATGCTTTAATGAATTTAAAATTATTAGAGCTAACTGGTTCAGATAAAAATCTAAATATAGTAGTTCAAGCATATTTACCCACCTGGAAAAAGGTAAAAAGATTCTATATTGAAAAAAAAGGAGATTGGAACATATCTGAAATAATTAAACTCTCATTAAAAAATTTATTACCGTTTAGCACCCCGAAATTAGAAAATAAACCAATAGAAGAGTTAGAAAATATCAATCCAAATGATCCTAATTTCATAGCAGATAGTTTAAAATGGGTTACAACTAAATTCCCTTCTAAAAAGTTTATGGTATTTGATATAAATGATTCTAAAAATTTAAGTACTTTTAGAGCGTATAACATAAGCCAAGCTTTAAACAATGACAAATTATTTAAAAAACCAGATATATTAGTAATGGGAGGCTCTAATATAGTTTCATTAGAAAATATTGCACAACTAAAAGATAAAGCAAATTACTTAATAGGAACCACTGGTTTTGCTAATGCATTAAATATTCCCTTAGGAATGTTTATAAATGAAATGAAGAATCTAATAGACGGAGGTCCAAATGATGTTGAAACAGTAGCTAAATCATATTTCTTAATACATAATTTAGCAGGAGCATCTAATAATAGTGCAATAGTTGATTTAACAAATGATAAAATTAGTGATTTAATTAACGCTTACGATAACTTAGCTTCTAAATTACTTAGCTTATCTGAACAAGAATTAATTGATAAAATATTACCTAAAATATATAAATCAGAAGATTTAGCTAATACACCCAATAGAAAGCCTTATTTAGAATTTAGAGACGCTAACTCATTTTTAAATAATCTAATAAATTCAGACGATATAAGTGACGATATAAAACAAGCAGCTAAAAATGCATTAGAAAAAACTAATAATATTCTGTTATCTTTTAATAACTTAGCGGGAGAAATAGATCCTAAATCTCAAGGACCATCCATATTTATGCCAATAAATTTAGGGAATTTTAAATCAGATAAATTTCCTATTCCTAAAGATTTTGAAAAAGATTTAGGATACTCTAAAACAGAATTTGCTAAGCTAACTCACTGGGATGAGTTCCTTACTAAAATCTCCCAAAAAACCTTAGTTGAAAAATTCTTAACTAAATTAGGTTTAAATCAAAAATTCATTGACAATTTATATGCTTTAAAAAATGATGCTAATGAAAAATATGATTCGTATGTAAAGCCATGGGCTAGCTTAATATCCTGGTTTAATGCCGTTAATAAAATTGGATCTAATAAAATCCCTTCATTTCTATTTTTGCCTCCTTATATTACTTTAGCCTTAGGTTTAGCTGGTTCTATTGATCAAATATATGATAATCTTAAAACAGGTCAATACATTTTAACTAATGATATAAAAGATAAATCAAAATACTTAGGTCCAGTTGGATTCAGTTTAGCACAAGGGATCACAAAATTAATAGCTAATTTATCATATGTTTTACCATTCTTAGCTCCTGTAGGAGCTACTGCAGGATTACTTACATTCCTACTCCCTTGGATCCAAGATTTTTATAATGTATATCAAAATTATAAAGAAGTAAAAGATAAATTCGTATATAATGACTTAAGCTTAAAAGATCTATTTTTACTAGAATTATACAAAAAAATTTTAAATGCAGCTAATTAATAGAATTTTCTTTAACATTTTAATCCAAAGAAGGGAAAAAAAATAAAATATAGAAATATAAAGTAGAGGCGAGTAAGAATATGGCAGATGGGGAAAAGGGTAACCTCCCCCCTTTTCCCCCCACCTCCCCCCTGTTTTCTTTTTTTTTCTTTTTCACAACCGATTTTTAGGACCAAATAAAAAAGGATTATTTACTATCCTAAAGAATTCTATTAGTAAAGTAAAAAATATCTTTTGTTTATTAAATGTTATTAATATTAATTTTTAATACAGGGGGAAAAATATGAAAGGAATTTTTAAGGAAATGTTAAGAGTAAAACATGTAGAAGATTTTTTAGAAGATTTAGAAAAAGGTCCACAACTAAAGAGAGCATTAGGTGCTTTAGGGTTAATATCCTTAGGATTAGGAGCGATAATCGGAGCTGGAATATTTGTGATAACAGGTCAAGCAGCAGCTAATTATGCGGGGCCCGCAGTAGCTATTTCTTTTATAATTGCAGGCTTAGGTTGCGCATTCGCTGGATTAGCTTACGCAGAATTCGCCGCTATGGTACCAATCTCCGGAAGCGCATATACCTATGCTTACACAACCTTAGGAGAATTCTGGGCATGGTTTATCGCTTGGAATCTAGTATTAGAATACCTAATAGCTGGATCTACAGTTGCAGTCGGATGGAGCGGTTATTTTACAAGCTTCCTTAAAGACTTTGGAATAATAATCCCAAAAGAATTTGCATATGCACCTCTAGATATAATAGACCCAGAAACTCAAAAAGCTATATTATCTAACCCTAATGCTAATTTCTTTGAAAAATTCTTAGCAATATTACACTTAAAAACAACTGGAAGTTTATTTAATCTTCCTGCAGTGTTAATAGTTCTAATAG
Source organism: uncultured bacterium (assembly GCA_937139605.1). Classification (GTDB taxonomy): domain Bacteria; phylum DRYD01; class DRYD01; order DRYD01; family DRYD01; genus CAKZQG01. The sequence goes on along the minus strand of CAKZQG010000034.1, from coordinate 19,583 downwards.
TAGGAATAGTGTTATTAATAGGAATAAGTGAATCAGCTATTGTAAATAACATAATAGTTATAATAAAAGTATTAGTTTTATTAACTTTTTTAGTAGTAGGCTTTGGGAAAATAGATCCAGCTAATTGGACTCCATTTATTCCTCCTTCAGAAGGATTTGGAGAATATGGAATAACAGGGATTTTAAGAGCAGCTGGAGTAGTATTTTTTGCGTATATCGGATTTGACGCAGTATCTACAGCTGCTCAAGAAGCTAAAGATCCTCAAAAAACCCTACCAATTGGAATCCTAGGATCTTTAGCAATCTCTACTATCCTTTATATTTCCGTTAGTTTAGTATTAACAGGAGTAGTAAATTATAAAGAACTTAACGTACCAGATCCAATAGCTGTCGGGATTGACAAAATTGGAATCCTATGGTTAAAACCTCTAGTTAAACTGGGAGCATTAGCTGGATTAACCTCAGTTATAATGGTAACCTTATTAGGCCAAACAAGAATATTCTTTTCAATATCCCGTGACGGTTTATTACCTCCATTTTTATCACAAGTCCATCCAACTCTAAAAACTCCATATATATCAACTATAATTGTAGTATCATTTGCAATGTTAGTAGCAGCAACTTTTCCTATAAGATTATTAGGAGAGTTAGTATCAATTGGTACGTTACTAGCCTTTGCTATCGTTAGCATAGCTGTATTAATCTTAAGAATAACAAGACCAGATATACCTAGACCATTTAAAACTCCACTAGTTCATATAGTAGCACCCTTAGGAGCAATATTTTCTTTATTACAAATGGTATTCCTACCTCCAGATACTTGGATAAGATTATTAATATGGACAATTATTGGATTAAGCATATACTTTTTATATGGATTTAAAAATAGTAGATTAGCTAAAAAAAATGGAGATAATACAGGGAGCAATTAATAATGAGATACACTAAATCATTTATATATACTTTAAAGGAAACACCAGCTGATACTACTACTTTAAGTCATTCATTATTAACTAGAGCATGCTATATTTATCAACATGCAGCAGGTATATATAATTTTTTACCTTTAGGATTTAAAGTCTTATCAAAAATATGGAAAATTATAGAAGAGGAAATGGATAAAATAGGTGCGCAAGAATTACTAATGCCAGCCTTACACACTTCCAATCTCTGGCTAAAAACTAATAGATACAATACAATGGATAACGTTTTATTTAAATTTAAAGATAAAAAAGGGGTAGATATGTTATTAGGGCCTACCCATGAAGAGATAATAACAGATATAGTTGCTCATTTCGTTAAAAGCTATAAAAATCTTCCATTACTATTATATCAAATCCAAGTTAAATTTAGAGATGAACTAAGACCTAAAGGAGGATTAATAAGAGGTAGAGAATTTATAATGAAAGATCTATATAGTTTTCATACCTCCTTAGAATGTTTAGATAAAACATATAATAATGTATATAAAGCATATAGTAATATATTTGAAAGATTAAACTTACCATTTGAAGTAGTAGAAGCACACTCAGGTGCAATAGGTGGGGATGTTTCTCACGAGTTCATGCTAATTACCAATAGTGGAGAAGATAAATTTATAAAATGTTTATCATGTGGATACACTGCAAGCACAGAAATAGCTAAAATAGCTAAACCAGATTTCAATTATTCATACAATCCTTTACCTTTAAATGAATTAGAACAAAAGCATTTAGTTTATACACCTAATGCTTATACTATTCAAGATTTAGTAAAATTCTTAAATAAAAATGAAAAAAACTTTGTAAAAAGTATATTATACAAAGATAATAACAATAATTTCTATTTGGTTTTAGTTAGGGGAGATAAAGAAATAAATGAAATAAAATTAAACAAGTTTTTAGATAAAGAGGTATTTTTAGCAGAAAATAAAGATTTTGAAATAAATAACTGGATCTTAGGATACATTGGCCCAGTCAATTTAAATAATAGAAGTAAAGTCAAAATAATTGCTGATTATTCTGTATCTAATTTAAAAGATATAATAATAGGTGCAAATAAAAAGGATTATCATTTTATTAATTTAAATTTAGAAAATTTAGATATAGACGATTTCGGAGATCTTTCAATAGCTACAGATAATGATGAATGCTACAAATGTAAAGGTAAATATAAAGTTTATCCCGCTTTGGAATTAGGGCATATATTTAAATTAGGAACAAAATACTCCCAAGCCTTAGGAGCTTACTTTATGGACGAAACTAATAAACTAAAACCTATAATAATGGGATGCTATGGAATAGGAGTTAGTAGATTAGTTTCTGCCATAGTTGAAGCATATTCTTCAGAAAACTCAATCACCTGGACCTTCAATTCTACACCATATAAAATATATATCTTAACAATAAATATTGATGATAAATTACAATACGAAAAATCCCTAAACTTATACAATACTTTAATCCAAAATAACATAGAAACTCTATGGGATGATAGAAAAGAATCTGCAGGAGTTAAATTTAAGGATTGGGAATTATTAGGTATCCCATTTGTAATAATTATTGGGAATAAAATAAAAGATAATCTAATTGAATTAAAATTTAACCCTAATTTTCATAAAACATTAAAGCCAGAACTATTTGAAAAAATAACTAATTATCAAAACTCATTAATAAACTATGACAAAACTTTAGAAACTATTCAATATATAATTAATTTACTAAATATAAACATTAATTTTATAAAGAATTAAAAATCAATTTATTAAACAGAAAATATTAAAAAAAACATTATGGAAACTTTATTAGAAAAATTTAAAACTACTAAAGATTTGTTAGCTATTATAACAATAGATATTAACTTAAATATCAAAGAAGAAAGTAAATTAAGTGATATAAACGACATAGAACTAAATAATTTAAAAGAAATTATAAAAAAAATATTAATTAATAAAATAGATAAAGCTACCCAAAAAACTCTTTTTAATTATATTTCATTTAATCACAAAGAAAATATAGCTATTATTTTTAATTACAAAGAATTAATAGTAGTTCTAATAGGTAATAAGAACTTAAAAGAACCATTAATAAGGAGCACAATAAAATCCCTTAGTTAATTTAAAATGATTTTGAAAAAATCTTTTTATAACCTTATTATAATTTAATTAATATGGAGGCGTTTTAATGACTAACAATATTAAAGAAAAAAGGGAAACACAAAAAGAAATAAAATCAGGATATGTTTGTATAGTTGGAAAACCAAATGTAGGTAAATCTACTTTAATTAACAATCTATTAAACATAAAGGCCTCAATAGTTTCTCCTAAACCTCAAACAACAAGAGTAAATATATATGGATATACCATTAAAGAAATTGATAATAAAATTATTCAATTAGTTTTAATAGATACACCAGGCTATCATAAGCCTGTTAATATTCTAGGACAAAACATGATAAAACATATAGAATTAGCATTAAATGAAGCAGATGTTATTTTAATGATAATAGATGCGACTACACCACTAGCTGATGAAGATTTCTTATTTATTAATCTCCTTAAGGAAAAATTTAATAACAAAAACATAATATTAGCAATAAATAAAATAGATAAACTAGAAAACAGAAACTTAGCCTTAACAATAATAGAAGAAATGAATAGTTATGGATTATTTAAAGAAATAGTACCAATATCAGCTATAAAAAACGAAAATATAGATAAGTTAATTAAAGTTATTTCAAATTATTTACCATATAATGATTATTTAATAGATCCAAAAGATAAACAACCATTTATAGGGAATCTAAAATTCTTTATAGCGGAAGTAATAAGGGAAAAGATTTTATTATTTACCCATCAAGAACTACCATATAAAACAGCAGTATTTGTAGAACAGATAGAAGAAAGAAAAAATGATTTAATATACATAGGAGCAACAATATTTGTAGAAAAAGAATCTCAAAGAGCTATAATAATTGGAAAAAATGGGCAAATGATAAAAAAAATAGGGAAATCAGCTAGAGAAGAATTAGAATTTATCCTAAAAAAAAGAGTATATCTAGATTTATGGGTTAAAGAAAAAGAAAACTGGACATCCAAATTAGATTTTATACAATCCATAGGATATTAATATTTTTCAAATTGTAATACACACTTTTAATTTAGTTAATTCTATTTATAGAAGCAGTGCTTCCTGTTTGGAATCTAGTTATTTCCTATAACAAACCCAAGTTAGTTTTGCCAAAATTCTAAGCTTTATAAGCTTGAGTTCTAAACTGTTCTATCTTTATCGCTTGAACAACCCAATTCCGTAAATATCATGTACAGAAACTGATATTTTGTAAAGCTCATATTTTGTAAAGCTCAAGTCATTTTATAAAAGATAAATACTTTCGTTTTGTTAAATAATAAAGAAGAAAAATTCTAAATACTTCTGTAAAATTCCAAATACATGATAAGCATAAACAGGACAAAGATCTTTAAGAATAGGATTTTCTCGAATACTAATAATACCATCAAGGTTCTCTAGTAAAAAATTTCCATCTAATTCGTTTTGAAGTTCAATTTCTGAAATCAAACCATCTCTAAAAGAGGTAAGAACCTTCAAATAGTCCTTCATAAATTTTATATCTCTTAAAAAATCAATTATTCACTTTTTAAAATTATCCAAGTTATTCAAAAATTGTTTTTTCTAATTAACAAGGTACTATTAAAAATACCCCCCTTTTAAGTTACAATATTTAAAATATGAGAAGTAATATTATTTTGATTTTTATCTTGGATATAAAGGGAAGCACATTTTTTAGCTAAACCTCTAATATCGGATAATCTATTATTTCTTTCTATAGGTCCAATAGCTCCCCTTGAATCTAATAAATTAAAAACATGAGAAAGCTTTAAAACATAATCATATGCAGGATAATACAAATTCATACTAATCAAGCAATTAGCTTCATTAAGATATATATCATACAATTTTTTTAAATTGTCTATATTAGCTTTTTCAAAATTATAATAACAGAATTGAATTTCTGAATCTTTATATATATTAGCGTAAGTAAAAGATTGATTCCATTTGATATCCCATACTGAATTTTTATCTTGTAAAAACATAGCAATTCTTTCAAGCCCATAAGTAATTTCAACTGGTACTTTTTCCAATTCTATTCCTCCCATTGTTTGAAAATAAGTAAATTGGGTAATCTCCATACCATCAAGCCATACTTCCCAACCAACTCCATAAGCTCCTAAAGAAGGAGATTCCCAATTATCTTCTAATAATCTAAAATCGTGTTTAACTATGTCAATTCCTAAGTATTCTAGACTTTTAATATAAACATCAATAACATTAAAAGGAGCTGGTTTAAGGATAACTTGATATTGAAAATAATGCTGTAATCTATTAGGATTTTTAGAATACCTTCCATCAGCAGGTCTAATAGAAGGCTCAAAATAAGCTACAAACCAATCCTCATTATCTAAGGATCTAAAAAACGTTAAAGGATTCATAGTACCAGCCCCAACCTCAGTATGATAAGGAGTACCAATAACACAGCCGAAATTACCCCAATATTCATTTAACTTCATTATCAATTCCTGAAAATATAACATACCCTTACTTCCCCCTTATCAAATGCTAAAAGGTAATTTAAAAATAACTGGTAAATTCTCTTCCTTTTTACCATCTTTCATTTTTATTTTAAAAACTTGAAAACTAATATACCTTAATTTTTTATTAGGAATATAAAATATTAAATCTAACTTTATACTATCATATGGTTTTAAAATATAATTATCTTTATAATTAAAATCCAAGTTTTCTTTTTGAAGCAAATAATTACTTATTGCAAAATCTTCAATAGTTATTTTTTTATTAATAGTATCCTTTCTAATACTTTCAAAAGGATTACTTAGTGGTCTATAAAAATTGTTATCATTATCTACTATTAAAAAATTATCTAAATTAAAACTTAATTCTTGATCTCTATAGTTTTCTATAATAACTTTAAAAAGATAATATCCATTTCTTTTAAGAGAATCAATAGAGATCATATTAACATCGACAACAACATTTAATAATTTAAGTGCTTTACTGTTAAAAGCAGAAAATAGCCTATTAAAATTGTTTTTAGCTTCTTTATTATTAGGATCTGTTGTCATAGCTAAATTAAAATACCCCAAAGCATCTGGATAGTATTTAAGTTTTTCATAAACTTTCCCTAATTCATTATAATAATAAGCTTTAGTTTTATTATCTTTTGAATTTTCTAATTTTAACATAATGCTTTTAATTTTCTGATTTTTTTTAGGATCAACTATAATTTTAAAAGAATTCTCAAAAATATCATCATTAATTAATTTTCCCTTAATAATAACATTATTAACTCCTATATTTAAAGGTTTAGTGGCATTAATAATCAAATATAAAACAGGAGAACTAAAATCATATCGAATATAATTACTAAAATCAATATTATTAATTAAAACTCTAATACTATTTTTATCAACAATAGGACTAATATCTATAGGAAATTTTATAATTATTTCCGGATGTCTGGTTATAACTGGTTTATCAGGATTAATTAGCTCTAGTTTTAATTCAATTGCATTTACTTTTATTACTATAAAAAATAAAAATAATAAAATAAAAAAAACTAATTTATTTTTATTTAAATTATTCTTCATTATTTTCATAATTATCTTCATTGTTATTATCATTATTACTATCGCTTAACTGTCTCATTGTATTTCTAAGATTCCATAATCTTTCTATAGAATACTTTTCTCTAACTTCAGGTAAAAATAAATGGATCCAAAAATAATAAAGATCAATAACAACCCAACCGCTATCATAAGTCCCATCAAATCCTATCTTTATGTCCTCAAAAAATTTTCTAAAATTTTTATTAGAAATTTCTAGCATAAATTCATTAATAAAATATTTAGAAATAGCTTCCAAAGTTACTTTATTATCTACAGAAGCTATAATAAAATAATCTGTTAAATAATCTGGGGTATTTATAACAATAATATTAAATGCATTCTTATTTTGTAAAATCTTTATGATATAATCAATAAAGTTATTTAAGTTCTCTTGGTTAAATAATTCTTCACTTAATATTTTAGCTGTTTTAATATTTTTATTATTATTTTTAACTTTATTATTATCTTTTAATTTTGTTTCAGAAGAAATATTTTCTTTTTGTTGTAACTTTTTTGATACTTTCGATGTTTTTTTAGTCAATAGATTTTCCCCCCCTTTTATTATTTATTTAAAAATTTTATTTTAAATAATCTTTCATATCATTACCTAAAATTAATATTTCGTCAGACTTTTCAATAGCTTTTAAAAATAGATCTTTACTATTTTCATACAATCTTTTATTAACTAAATAAATATCACTTTTAATATTATAATATCTATTATAAATAAAATCCTGAGAATTCAAAACTTTACAAACAGGAATAAAATAATATAACTTAGAATTATTATCTTTATTTTTAGTAATAATAATTGTTTGATTATAATAATCATCAGCATATCCTGAATTTATTATATAAAATTTTTTATCAATATTATAATATTCATATAATTTATCTAAAATAGAATTATCTAAATCAGTACCATTAAAGATAGAAATAATAGGATATCCTTTATAAAATGCTTCAATAGCTTTTTTATAACCTTGATCCAATTCTACATAACTTATCCCATCAATCTCAGTAGTATATACTGGTAATTGATAAGACCTAATTTTTATAGAATTATTTTTAAAATAATTCATTAATTTAAAAATATAATCTTTATTTAAATCAGTTTGGATATAAGGCAAAACATTATTAATAATAACAGGTAAATTAGTAATATTAACTTTATCTTTAATTTGAGCTAATATTTCTTTAATAGCTTGTTGTTGTCTTCTAATTCTCCCTAAATCTCCTTCCTCATCCATCCTAAATCTCATATATCCTATAACTTGATCTCCATTTAATAACTGATAGCCTTTTTTAAGATTTATATGTAAATTTCCCCAATTGTCATTATATTGCATATCTTTCTCAACGTTGATATAGACTCCTCCAACAGAATCCACTAATTCCTTAATAGCTCTTTGTTTTATCAAAATAACATAATCTATGTTAATACTAAATAAATTAGAAATAATTTTTTTAGTTAATTTAGGTCCTTCAATAGCATTAGCAGCATTGATTTTTTCATAATAATTATAAGGTTCATCATAATATACCCTTAAATCCCTTGGAATCGAAAGCAATCTTAATTCATTACCATATACATCCAAAGTAGCTAATATAATAGTATCAGTACGTGATTTTTCATTAGTAGGTTTATGGTCAGATGTCCAGTTATAATCAGCACCCAATATTAAAAATACCAACTTTTTTGAACCCAACAATTTAACATAGTCTTTATATTCTTCTTTTTTATCAAGATTATTAAAAAAAATAGAAAAAATATCACTATTACTATTTTTAGAGTTATTATTGCTATTTTTATGAATAAAACTTCCTAAAAAAAATCCCCCTAAAAACAATACTATTAATAACAATAAAAACCAGATTAATTTATTCTTTTTTAAAAATTCCCCATTCATATTTTTAAGAAATTTTTAAAATAAAATTATAAAATAATTTAAAAAGAATAACAAGAGAATCAACATCAACCCATTCATAATCAGAATGTAATCCTTGGCCTTTAGGATAAATAGTAATAACTGGAATATTTTTAGCAGCAAAAAACCTACCATCTGTAGCTCCATGTTCTACACTAAACTTAGGCTCACCTAAAACCACTTTATAAGATTCTATAAATTTTTGTAGATACTTATTATTTAAATCGATACTTACAGGTTGTCCAGTAGATAAAACCTCTAATTCTAAACTATACTTTTTAGCTAAATAATCAACAAGATTATAAATATTATCTAAAGTATATTTTTCAGTAAATCTAATATCTATATCAGCATAAGCATAATCAGGAACAACATTAACTTTAACCCCACCCTCTATTTTCCCCAAATTTACAGTATTATGCCAATGTAAATCTTTATCCACTTGATTAATATCATTTTCATTGTTTTCTAAAATTATTTCTTTTAATTCATTATAAAATTTTAATAACTTATCAACAGCGTTAATCCCTAACCAAGTGGTACTGCCATGTGCAGATTTTCCATAAGATTTAACTCTAAAATGAAAAGCCCCTTTACCTTTAGTTATTATGTTGAAATCTTCTCCACCATCAGGAATAACAGCAACATCAGCTTTTATATCCATGTTTTCCAAAATATATTTAACACCTGATAAACTTCCGATCTCTTCATCAGTAGTAGCAATCAAACCAATAGGTATATTTTGTTTAAGATTTTTAAATAAATATAAAACAGTAGAAGCAGGACCTTTCATATCTAAAGCTCCTCTACCTACTAATTTGTTATCTTCTATATATGGATTAAACTGGCTATCCAAAGCATCAACAACATCTAAATGTACCACAAAATATACTTTAATTTTATCACTTAATTTAGCTATTAAATTATACTTATCATTTACTTTAAATTTATTTATACTTATTAATTTATTAGCTTTTAGATAATTTTCAACAAAATCAATAATATTTTTTAATTCTTGTTCATTAGAAGCAGTTGTTTTAAATCTAATTAAACTCGAAGCTAATTCTACAATTTCTTTTCTAATAAATTCATAATTAGATAAATCCACATCAAAAAATACTTGTTCATTTAAACTCATTAGCAATTTCCTCCTTAAATTTATTCTTCAATAATAGGAAAATCAACCTTCCAAATTTCAAATACCTTTTCCTCTAAGTTATTTATATTTTCTAAATTAGAGACAAAAACATTTTCATTAAAATCATTTAAATAAATAACATTATCTAAAATTTTATCAAATACTAACAAATAAATATTTAATTTAATATTAATTATTTTAATTTTATCCTTAGGGATCCCCTTTTGATCAGTTTGCTCTAAGATATAGTTTTTTAAATAAGAATCTAATAAATTATAAAACCTTTCTAAAAATCCTTTAATTTTATCAAAAGGAGTTTCTCTTAAACCTATAATAATTAAAGATTTATATCTATCCAATATATCTAGTTTTCTTTTATTTTTTTCAAAAAATATTCTCAAATTAAATAAAACGGTATTAAAATAATTAATTTCATTATTTTTATCTTCAAAAACCAATTTAAAAACGACAATACTAAAGGGCGTAGCATATCTTTTAAATCTATTAAATTCTTCTAAAAATTCATCTATTTTTTCCATAAATAAAATCACCTCTGAATATTATAATAAAATTTAATAAAAAAATAAAAACACATTTTAAATATTTTTTATTCAACGGTAACACTTTTAGCGAGATTCCTTGGTTGATCAACATCTAGACCTTTCAAATCAGCTACAAAATATGCAAACAACTGTAAAGCAATATTAAATAAAATAGGTTGTAGAAATTTATTTACATAAGGTAAAACTATAAAATCATCTACATAATCTTTAACAATATCAACAGATTTATTGTCTACCAAAGCTATAATTATTCCTTTTCTTGCTTTTATTTCTTGAATATTAGATAAATTCTTATAAATTAAGTCATTATAAGGTGCTAAATACATAGTAGGCATCTTAGAATCAATTAAAGCAATTGGTCCATGTTTCATCTCTCCTGAAGGATAAGCTTCCGCATGAATATAAGAAATCTCTTTTAATTTTAAAGCCCCTTCCAAAGCCACAGGATACATTAAATTTCTCCCTAAATACAAAAAATGCTCATAATCTTTATATTTAATAGCTATTTCTTGAATTTTTATGTAATCTTCTAAAAATTTATCTACAACTATATGAATATGTGCTAGATCTTGAATAAGATCCTTTAAAATTAGATTATCTTTATTTTTAAGAGAAGATATATAAAGATTAAGTAATAAAATAGCAATAATTTGTGCAGTAAAAGTTTTAGTAGCAGCAACTCCTATTTCTATTCCTGCTCTAGTATTAAACGATATAAATTCCCTATATAAACTACTACCTATAACATTAGGAATTCCAATAATATTAGCCCCCAACCTTTTTAATTCTCTAGCAACAAACAAAGTATCAGCAGTCTCTCCAGATTGACTTATAACAATATACAAAATTTTATCCAAATTAACATTTTTATTAATATATCTATATTCAGAAGCATAAAAAGCATCAGGATTCAAATCAGTTAATTCCCAAGTATAATATCTTCCTAATAATCCCGCATGATAACTAGTTCCACATGCTAAATAAACAATACTATTTATATCATTTATTTTGAGATCAATTAGATTTTTAACTTTATCATCCAAGGTAATTGTATTAGAGTCTATGTTAATACGTTCTAATAGAGTATCTTTAATTACTTTAGGTTGCTCCATAATTTCTTTTAACATAAAATGTTTATATCCAGATTTTTCAGCAATACTTATATCCCAAGAAACAAATTCAATCGGTCTTTTAATTTCTTTATCAATTATAAAATTATATATTTTATATTCATTTTTTTTATTAATAAAAAATATATCTCCATTTTCAAGTACAATAATTTTTTTAGTAAATCTAAGAATAGAAGGTATATCAGAAGCGATAATATAATTATTATCATAAATTCCAATAATTAAAGGACTTTCATATCTAACAGCAACTAATTCTTCTAAATCATTAGAAATAGCTACAAAAGCAAAAGCTCCCTTGATTTTTTTTACTACCTCCAAGCTAACTTCAAATAAATTATTATATTTATTTAAAAATTCTTCTATTAGATGAGACAAAACTTCACTATCAGTATCAGAAATAAAATTATGCCCCTTGTTAATTAATTCTTCCTTTATTTCCTTATAGTTTTCAATAATTCCATTATGTACAACAGCTATCTTTTTAGTACAATCTATATGAGGATGTGCATTAATATCATTTGGAACGCCATGAGTAGCCCAACGTGTATGTGCTATAACTATATTACTACTAATATCTTCATATTTTCCATTAAAATTAATTAACAATTTATCTATTTTCCCTTCATTTTTTTGAACAACTAAGTCTCCATTATAATTAAAAGCAATCCCTGCAGAATCATATCCTCTATATTCTAATAATTTTAAACTCTCAATTATATCTGCAACCTTTATATTTTTACCTTTATACCCAACAACACCACACATAACTTAATCAAAATTTTATTTAATTATTTTCTTCTTTTTTATTTTCTTCTTTTTTGATATTTCTTTCTAAAGTAATTAAATTAGATACCTTTAATTTCAATTCGGGCTTATAATAAAAAGGCTTAATAGATTTTAAAGCATTACTATAAATCTCTACTATATTACTAACTATCTCTAAATTGTCATTTATATAAGGAATATTAAAAATTTTAATAGTATAAATATCTTTTTTATAAGATTGTTTATAATAATCTAAAACAAAAAGAAATCCTTTTTTATACATACTTTGCTGAATATCTACAACATCTTTAACATAATTAGAATCTATATACTCAGCAAGATAATTAGATAACCCTTTAATATCATCTTTACTTAAATAATCTCTAACAGTATCTGTTACTTTGAATACATCATCGATAGGTTTTAAGCATGGGTAAATTTTATTCAAATACAGCATGTAAGTATTATCACTTAATTGTATGATATTAAAAGAGTACCCACTTTTTTTTAAAATAGGTCCTAAATTTTTAACTAAAAAGTCATAATTTTTTTCAAACAAAGCTAAAACTAATTTAGATTTATCTTCTTTAACAATTATAACATTTTTATCTAAAGAATAACTAAGCTTTAAATATTTTCCGTCTCTTGTATTTTGTAAACTTTTTAAGGCCTGAGAATACTTAGAGTTAAGATTTTCAAATAATTGTTTATTATCAGTATAAAAATAAAAGTCATAAAAATTAACGGGTAAAAATGAAGCTATAAAATAAAGAAATAAGGATAAAACAAAAACAACAAAACTTCCTATAGCTCCTGTTTTATACATTTATTTCACTCCTTAATAAGTATGACTTTACTTATATAGCTGGGACAAATGGGATTAAAGCCATTATTCTTGCACGTTTTATAGCAGTAGCTACCTTCCTTTGATGTCTAGAGCAAGTACCAGTAATCCTCTTAGGTTGAATCTTATATTTATCATTTATAAAATTTTTTAATAAATCCAAATTCTTATAATCTACATAATCTATTTTATTATTACATAATAAGCATTTTTTTCGTTTGGGCATAAAAACAACTCCTTCCTTTTTTCAATTATTAATATAATATTCTCTAAAACTAAAAAAAAATCCTTTTTAATCTTATTTTTGTTAAACCTACATTTTTTTAGGTAATTTTATATTTAAAAAAGAAGCCCATAGTTCTAACAACGCTTTAAAAAATAAAACCAAAGTTAATCTTATATTTTGCTTATCTTTTCCAAGTTCAAATTCACATAAAATCTTATTAGCATTATAAAACTTATGAAAAGATTTAGCAAAATTATAAGCCCATAAAACCAAATAATAAGGATCATTTAAAGCAGAATAAATATGATCCCTTAATTCTATTGCCTCTAAAAATATCCCAAACTCCTGATCATCTAAAAAATCAATTTTTATCATTTTAACTAGATTAGCTAACTCTTGTTTTATATCTAACTCATCAGTGCTATAAATATTTCTTAAAATTCCATTTATTCTTGCATAAACATATTGAATATAATAAAGTGGATTATCCAAAGTCAGTTTATTCATTAACTCCAAATCTAATTCTAATGGAGATTCCTTTAATCTTGATAAGAAGAAAAACCTTAAAATATCTGGATTAACATTATCCATTAGTTCATCTAATAATACTAAAATTCCTTTTCTCTTAGACATCTTTAAAGCTTTATCTTTCATTACCACATTAACAATCTGTAAAACTAGTATCTCATGATTAATTGGATCATATCCTAAAGCGGAAGTAGCAGCTTTTAAACGATTAACATAGCCATGATGATCAGGCCCTAATATAGTTATTAACTTATTAAAACCTCTTCCAAATTTATTCCTTATATACTCAATATCATAAGCAAAATAAGTATAATCAACTTTGCCAACTGTTTTCTTTAAAACCCTATCCTTATCATCATTAAATAAAGTACTTCTAAATAAAATTGCTTCATCTTGATTATATACTAAGTTCTTTTCTTTTAAAAAATCTATTAAGTTTATTAAATCCTCTACTTTTATAGTGCTTTGTTTAAAAAAATTATCAAAAATTACTCCAAATCTATTTAAAGTTTTAATATGTAAATTAACAAAATAATCTATTGTTTCTTTATATATTAATTCTCTATTTTTTAAAAATTCCAAAACATTATCTTTATTTATATTATATTTATTAACAAGATAAAAAGCAAAATCTTTTAAATATTCTCCTTTATACCCATCTTCAGGTATATTAAAATCTAAGGAATTAACCTCTCTTATCCTTTGAATAACACTATCAATTAATTTTTCAACTTGTTCTCCAACATCATTAACATAATATTCTTTAAAAACATAGTTCCCAAAGTATTTTAAAACATTAGATAAAACTAACCCAAAGGAAGCAGCTCTACCATTAACAGCATTTAACGGCCCCGTAGGATTAGCACTAACAAACTCAATTAAAATCCTATCACTAAAAACTTTATAACTATCCCATAAATTATTATTAATAAAATCATCTAAAACAAATCTAAAAACATATTTAGAAAATTTAATATTTAAAAATCCTCTCACTTCTTCAACTTTACTAATAAAAGCACATAAAGAAACTTTTTCAATAATTTTTTTTATAAAGCTATCATCTAGTTTATAATTTTTTCTTAAGATTAATAAAATATTACTTCCATAATCAAACCCACTAACAGGGCTTTTATCAACACTAAATTTAATATCTTCTGTAAAATTTAGAGATTTTAGGATTTCTAAGAATAAAATTTCCAAATATTTTTTTAACGAAAAAAACTTCTGATTTATAAATTCACTCATACATATACCCTAAATTAGGTATTCTAATTTTTAATAATACTAAAACATAATTAATTAATTTTAATTCTTTTTATTTTATTTTTAAAAGATTTTTTTGTTTTTTTATATATAATTTTTTTCCCCTTATAATAATTCTCTATGTTATTTTTTCAGTGCTTCATCTTTGATTAAAACTATATCGCATTTAAAATTAAATTTTAATTAAATTGTTCCCACATGAAAAGTTCTTCAGGTAGCACTGGAATATCTTGCTCATTTTCCAAAGCCCATATAACTTCATCTAACCACTTGATATAATCTAAAACTTTAAGGTTTCCTTCTTTAAGAGAGTCCATTAAAATTTTACAATATTGTTGCTCTAATTCAATAGGTAATTGTCCACCGTAAGAATTTCTATCTTTTAAATATCTACTAGCAACTTGATCAGCTAATAATTCAAAATTTATTTTCATTAAATTGAAAAAGTTAGCATGGGACATTATTGGATTTAATTTATCAAAAGGTTCCTTAAGTTGCTGAATAAGCAAAACAAAATTATCCATTGAATAATTTTTTTCCATAACCAAATCTGTATTAATCTTTTTACTTTATTTTAATATTATCTAGTTAATAAAGATAATAGATATTTAGTTATACTATTATTTAGTTCAGCTATAGCATCAGTAATAGGAATAGATTTAGGACAAACTTGAACACATAATTGAGCGTTTCCACAGTTAGCTATCCCTTCTTTAGAAATTAAATAATTCAACCTATGTTTTTCAAAATTTTTAGAAATAGGATGTAGATTAAACAGATAAGCTTGAGCTAAAGCATATGGGCCAACAAAATTAGTTATATCATTATATTGTGGACAAACTTCTAAGCATGCTCCGCATGTCATACATCTTGATAAAGAATATCTAATCTGTTGTATCTCTTGAGAATAAGTAGGTCCTGGGCCTTTATCATAAGTACCATCTATATCCACCCAAGCCCTTACTTTCTTTAACCCTTCAAACATTTTTGATCTATCAACTATCAGATCCCTTATTACTTTAAATTTAGACAAAGGTTCAATAATAATAGGTTGTTCTAAGTTATCAATTAAAGTCGAGCAAGCTTGCCTAGGTTTCCCATTTATAACCATCGTACAACTACCACAAACCTCTTCCAAACAGCTGGCCTCAAATGCTACAGGCTTAACCTCATTACCATCTATATCCACTGGATTCTCCCTAATATACATCAATATCATTATAACATTCATATGTTCTTTATATGGTATTAAAAACTCTTGATAATATGGTTTAGAATTAATATCATCTTGTCTTTTAATTTTTACATAAATTTTACCATTTTTCAAATTATTTTTTTTAGGTTCTGATTTATTGATCAATTTTTTAACTAAATCATTTATAGCAATAAAACTCATAAGCCCCTCCTTAATTCCCCTTATTTTATATTTCTATAATTTTGTTTAAATATCCTATTAAAATAAAGGAAAAAAAAATAAAATAGTTAATAATATAAATAGAAGTAAAATATTAATAATTAATAAAATAAT
The DNA here is from genome assembly GCA_937139605.1 of uncultured bacterium. GTDB lineage: Bacteria > DRYD01 > DRYD01 > DRYD01 > DRYD01 > CAKZQG01. The sequence goes on along the minus strand of CAKZQG010000034.1, from coordinate 2,991 downwards.
AAATAAGGGGGCATTATGAAAGAAGGAAAAACATTACTAAAAATAAAACAAAATGAAAATATTCAAGAAATAAAACAAATAATAAAACCAAGAAGCTATGAATTAATGTTTATAATTAATTTTAATACAACAGAAAAAGAAAGAAATGAATTAATAGAAACTTACAAGAACTTTATAACAGAAAATAAAGGTGAGATAATAAAAGTTGAAAATATAGGAGAAAAAGATTTTGCATATCCTATTAATAAAATGAAAAAAGGGTATTATGTTTTAATCGATTTTAAGGCTTATCCAGATGATGTAGTCAAACTCCAAAATCTTTTAAAAAACAATGAAAAAGTCCTAAGATTTATATTAATTAGGAAAGATCCAAAAGAAGATTAAAATAATATAATAAAAGCGGTAGTAGCTCAGGGGTAGAGCGCCAGCTTCCCAAGCTGGGTGTCGCGGGTTCAAGTCCCGTCTACCGCTTTATAAAAACGTGCTAAAAAAAATACAAAAGTTTTATAAATACACTAAAAAATATGGTATAAAAAGGGCGCTAACAGAGCTAAAAAAATTTTTTCAATCCAAAGTAAATAGAGATCTTATTTATCAGGAATATATAAATTCGCTGCAATCCTTAATAAATAATGAAGAACTCTTAAATGAATTAAGTAGAATTGATTTTAAAAATTTAGAAGATATTTTTAATTTTTCTCAGATATTTTATAACGGTATAATAGCTCCTATGCAGTTTGAAAGCGAATTTCTACAATTATTAAAAATACTGAAAGATATGAATGTACAAAATATTTTAGAAATAGGAACCGCAAGGGGGGGAACCTTGTTTTGCTTTTGTAAAGTCTTACCTCCAAACTCTTGTATAATCAGTATTGACTTGCCTTTTTACGGAATACCTAAATATGAAAAATATGATAACCTTATACTTAATGTAATAAATAAGTTTAAAAAAACTTCTCAAGAATTACACCTTATAAGAAGTAGCAGCCATAGTGAAAAAACTCTAATAAAAGTAAAAGAAATACTAAAGCAAAGAGAATTAGATTTCCTATTTATTGATGGGGATCATTCATATGAAGGAACTAAAATGGATTTTGATATGTATTCTCCATTAGTAAAAAAAGGTGGGATTATTGCAATCCATGATATTGCTCCTAAAGGAAATATAAAGAAATATACAGGTTATAAACCGATCTTTTGGAAAGAACTTAAAGAATGTCAAAAATATAAGTACATGGAAATAATAGAAAATCCTAATCAAGATAGAGCTGGAATAGGTATAATATTCACCTAAATTTTAAATTTTATTCTAAATATGCTAAATATATTTTTAAGAATAAAATATCTAATATGTTTCAAAAAGAAATATCTCCTAAAAGCTTGTTTATTATGATTTTGATAGCTATATGAAACTATTATAATAACTTATAAAGATTCTAAAGGTTATAAGCGTACCAAAAAAGAGTATAAAATAGAAGTAGAATTTTCAATAGACGGTCGAAAAATAAAAAAAGTAATAAATAGATATCCTACAGTAGGGGAAAAAATAGAAATAAGATATAATCCTCAGAATCCTTATGAGGTTACAGCTGAGAGTACTTCCACTATTAAATTTGCCATATCCTTTATAATATTTTTCTGGATTTTACTTGCAATTATAGCTATTATTATATTTCGTCAAAGACAACAAGAAATAAATAATTAGCTTAAATAATTCTTTTACTTGGAATTATAAATTCTGATTCAATAATTATTAAATATTAACAGTATTTTTTACACTAAAATACTTATTAAAAACAATGAAAATTAAAATTGGGATAATAATGGATATACTTACTGCAGCACTAAAATATAAGGGCTCAAATATTAAAGACTTAGCTATATAATTTATCCCCACTTGAATAGTGTATTTCTTTTCATCCTGTAATACAATTAAAGGCCATAAGAAGTCATTCCATAAAGTTAAAAAATTCATTATAAACCCCGTTATAATATATGGCTTTAAAATTGGGATATGTATTAAAAAAATCTTTTGGAAAATATTAAACCCTTCTAACTCTGTATAATCATCAATTTCTTTAGAATAATACCTAAAAGCTTGAATAAATAATAATAAAGTGTATAAATTCACTAAAAAAGGTAAAAATACTGACACTAATTTATCCAATAAATTCAATTTCATAACAATAAAAAAATTATATATGACTTTAGCTTCAGCAGGAAATAAAAAAGATAAAGTAATAAAAGTTAAAAGCCATGAACTCAATTTAGTTTTATTTTTATAAAAAAAATAAGCAGCTAATAAACATATTAATACACTTAATACTGCTCCTACAATAGAAACAAACAATGAATTTAAAATATATATCCCAAAATCATAATTCTTTAAAACAATTAAATAGTTATTAATGAAATTTTTTTTAAATGAAAATAATAAAACAAAAATAATAGGAAAAATAGTGAAGATAAAAAAGATAATTAAAATAAAGGAAATTATGATATAGGAAGCTAAGGATTGATTTTTCATATAGAGTTAATTAGTGTTAGTTTTCATAAGATAGGTTTAAGGGAAAGTAGAGATTTATTTAATAAAAAAGAATGGGCTGCCTAGGAATCGAACCTAGGACCCCTTGCTTAAAAGGCAAGTGCTCTTCCACTGAGCTAGCAGCCCACTCTCTTTTGATTTATTTATTTTATTTTTTAATCAATCTGCTTTTATTTCTTAATTAACCTGCTTTTATTTTTTAATCAATCTGCTTTTATTTTTTAATCAACCTGTTTTTATTTTTTAATCAACCTGTTTTTATTTTTTAATCAATCTGTTTTTATTTTTTAATCAATCTGTTTTTATTTTTTAATCAACCTGTTTTTATTTTTTAATCAACCTGCTTTTATTTTTTAATCAACCTGCTTTTATTTTTTAATCAACCTGTTTTTATTTTTTAATCAACCTGTTTTTATTTTTTAATCAACCTGCTTTTATTTTTT
>CAKZQG010000033.1 GCA_937139605.1 uncultured bacterium | reverse complement strand
CCACCATCAGAAGTAGGTACAATAGAAAAGAACTCTTCATAATCATTTGGATAATAATCATTTGGATATTGGCCATCAAAGAATAAAGGAAAACTATGAATATTCCCACTACCTCCACCACTTATTGAACCGCTACCTAAAAGATTAATGAATTTATTACTACCTCCTAAATTACAGCTAACTATTAAAATTGATACTATACTTAAAATAGCACCTAATATTATTAATATAAGCTTTTTTTTCATTTTTTACCCCCCCCTTTTTTTGTTATATTTGTTATATTTTTTATATTTTTTTGTTATATATTTTTATATTGATATTTTTAATATTATTCAAAAAAAAAAGAAACCCTGCTAAAAATAGCATAAAAATAATAAAATTTAAGGCAAGTTATTTTAGAAAGGTAAAATAAGTAAAGTATAGAATTTTTTAATAAAATAAAAATCAAGGGAAGTAGGTGAGAAAATGCTTGAAATAATAGCTAAACTAATGCCAATATTACCGTTATTTGCATTTTTTGTAGTAGCGTTAATAGTTTTCTTATTTGAAAAAACAAAATATTCTACTGATGAACTAAAGGAATTTTCCTTTTATACTAAAAAACCAAAAACTAAAGTACCTAAGGAAATCTATTCAAGTATAACTATTTTAGCAATTTTAACATCTTTTATATTTACAGTAATATTAGCACTTAATTTTTTAAATAAAGAGTTTCAGGTATTTAATTTATTTAGCTGGGTAATTTTTGAGAATTATAAAATAAATTTAGGTTTTTTATACGATAACCTTAGCATATGGGTTAGTTTGATGGTTACTTTTGTAGTCTTAATGATTCAGATTTATTCAACGGGTTATATGGAGAATGATAGGGATTATCCTCGATTTTTTGCGTATCTAAGTTTATTTAGTTCCGGGATGTTAATAACTGTTTTAGCATCTTCATTAGTTACTTTTATAATAGGCTGGGAGATAATGGGGTTATGCTCGTATTTACTTATAGGGTATTGGTATCATAAGGATAGCGCATCGTTTGCTGCTAAAAAAGCTTTCATTATTACAAGATTAGGAGATTTAGGATTTTTATTGGCATTATTTATACTAGTATCTAATGGGATTAGTTTAGACATAATAGAACTAAATAAAATAGAAGTAGTAAAGATGCTATCGGTATTAGTACCAATAGGTTTAATGGTAGCGGCGTTTGGGAAGAGTGCACAGGTACCATTACATGTATGGTTACCGGATGCAATGGAAGGCCCTACTCCTGTATCTGCTTTAATACATGCAGCAACAATGGTGGCTGCGGGAGTATATTTAGTTGCTCGTGTATATCCTATGTTTTATTACATAGATATCGTTGGAATTAAATTGGTATATATAGTGGGATTTATAGGAGCAGTTAGTGCATTCTTAGCAGCAACAATGGGGATAGTTAATAGAGATATTAAACGAGTATTAGCTTATTCTACAATGAGTCAATTAGGTTATATGTTTGCTGCATTGAGTGCTGGAGTATATGGAGTAGTAGCAGCTATATTTCATTTAATTACCCACGGATTCTTCAAAGCTCTATTATTCTTATCAGCAGGTAGTGTTATAACGGCTATTGAAAAAGCACACCATAAAATATTAGAAGAAAAAAATCATCATAATACTCATGATACTCATAACTCTACTAATAATGATAATCATAATGCACATCACCATATGGATCCTAACGATATCTGGATTATGGGGAACTTAAAAGAATCAATGAAAATAACTTTTATTACATTTACTATTGGTTTTTTAGCATTAGCAGGATTATTCCCATTAAGTGGGTTCTTTTCTAAAGATGAAATATTAAATGTACTATTATCCAATAATTACATTCTATTTTTTGTACTTACATTTATAACTGTATTATTGACAGCTTTTTATATGTCAAGGATATGGGTTATATCTTTTTTAAAAAAGATTACAAAAAATGAACATGAGCAAGTTAATGAAATAGATTATAATGATGTTCAAGAAATCCATAAGAATATAAAAGAAAGCCCCCTAAATATGACAATCCCATTAATTATATTAGCTATATTTTCAATAATAGTAGGAATAATAAATTTACCTTTTGATTTCTTATTTGTTAATAAACATATATTTTCAGATTCAATTAAAGAGATATTTAAAGATTTAATTCATAATAAACAGGAATTACATTTTAATTTAATGTTGGTTTTATCTTCTACTTTATTATTAGTTTTAGGGTTAGTTTTAGCCATTATAATATATTTACCAGAAAGAAAAAGATATATACCTAATCTGTTAAGTGAAATATATAAAGTATTAACAAAAAGGTATTACTTTGATGATTTTTACCATGTAGTTAGTAGATATGTTATAAGAAGTTTTAGTAATTTAGTGAATTTTATAGATAATTTAGTAGTGGATGGAGCGGTAAATAAAGTAGCAGATCAATTTCATAAAGGTTCTATAGTATCTAATAAAGTTTTTAATGGATTATTTTATAATTATTACTTATGGATTACAATAGGTTTAGCTTTAAGTGTGTTAGTTATTTTATTTAGTAAATAGCTAATTAATTTATTAGAACATTTGTCCTAATCCTATAGCGAGTTTTGTTTTTTCATTGGATATAGCATAATCTATTCTTATTGATCCAAATTGAGGAACAACAAATCTAATACCTACACCATAATCAAAACCTAACTTAGATAGATTAATAGATTCATTGGGTAAGAAGGCACCGCCGACGTCAATAAACGCTGCTCCATATAAATTCTCTATTTTTTTAGACACAGGAAACCTATATTCTAAATTTAAAAGAAAAGCTTTAGAACCTATAAATCTGTTAAAATCATAACCCCTTAAAGTATCTGATCCTCCTAAGGTATATTGATAAACAAATGGGATTTTATCAGTAGCGATTCCGATAAAAGCTCTTGTAGCAAAAACCCTATCGTTTTTTAAATTAAAATATCTCCTATATTCAAAACTAAGTTTAGAAAAACTATCTAAATTCCCGCTACTTTTAAAGAAACTAGATACATCAAAAGAGTATAGGATTCCTTTGGTAGGATAGAATTCATCATCTCGAGTATCCCTTGAAAGGTTAAATCCTGAAAATAAATATGCTCCTTTTGACGGATTAACAATAGCAGGAAAATCTTGATCAGGTGTAGGAGAAACTTTGAAAGTAGATGAACCTACAGAAAAAGAATAAGTAATATCTTTGCTTATTAATCTTCTACCAAAAGAAAAAGAAACAGAGCTTCTGTAATCTTTATATAACCCAATAGTTAAAGGGTTATTGGATATAATGGCTCTTTGTTTAAATAATTCAGTAAAATAAGTAGAAAAAGAATAGAAATAATCATTTTTAAGGGAGTAAGGATCGGAAAATGAAAAAGATAGGCTATTAATTAGGTTTCCTCTTTCCCAGTTAAGGAAAACTTGCTGGCCTTTACCTTTGTAATTTAATTGAGATAAAGAGATATTCCCTGCTATTCCTCCTCTATTGCTTCCAGGTAACCCACCGAACCCTGCACCTACTACTAACTGCCCAGTTTGTTGCTCCTCTACTTTAACTATCATTATAACATTTCCAGGTTTAGAGCCTCCTTTAAAATCTATATCTGCATTTTTAAATAATCCTCCTAATTGTAGTTTTCTTAGTCCCCTTCTTAGCTTATATATATTTATTACTTTTCCTTTTTCCAGATTGAAATGCTTTTCTATAACGTACTTTTTAGTTTTAGTATTACCTTCTACTTCAATATCTTCTAAGACAGCTTCATAGATTTCCAAAATTATTTTATCTCCTTCAATGTTAGATCTAACATCAGCTAATAGATATCCGTTATCTTGATAAAAATCATAAATATTTTTTAAGGATCTTTCTAATTCTTCTTTGGTAAGTGGTTCGTATGGTTTTATAGTAACTAATTTTAGTAAATCTTTTTCTTTAAACAAAGTATTCCCTTTAATTTCAATTTTGGTAGGATATAGTGCTTCTTTTATGAAGAAAATTATCTTACCATCTTTGGTTACCTCTAAGTCTTCTACATGATTAGCTATCCCTATATACCCTTTTTTGTTATATTCTTCATTAATAATTTCTATATCTTGTTTAAGTATATTATAATTAAGTATTTTACCTGGCCTTGTATTAATTAATTCTATTAAATCTAAAGAAGATAATATTTTATTACCTCTAAATTCTACTTTACTAATTAAGGGGTTTTCTATAACAATTATTATAATATTTACTTTATTTTGTGCAACTTGTTCAAAATCTAAACTAATATCACTAAAATAACCCATATCATATATTAACCTAATATTATCTTTTATTTCATCTATATTGACTAATTCTCCTGGCTTTATCCTTAGGTTATCTTTTATTATATCTGATGAAATAAATTTATTGCCATTAATTATAATATCATTAACATAAATTTTTTCAGTAGTATAGATGTCTTTATTAGTTTGATTATTATTCATTGATTCATTTTTATTATTTATTAAGCTATCTGTTTTATATAGTTGCTCTTGGTTATATAATTGGGATAATAATATATTATGTTTAAAATTATGCTTTAATTTGGCTTTATATTGATTAGAAAAATTATATGAATAAGAAATATTAAAAGATAATAAAATAAAGATAAAACAAAGAATAAGAGAAGAAATAAATTTCATAATTTTTTTGCCTCCTTATGTTATCTACTACTGATTAAAATCAGTAGCTTCTGTTGAGTTTGCTTTTTATTTAAACTTTACAGCTTCTCATAACCCTTACTACTGTTATCTTTATTGTATATTTATTGTAATTGATAGCTTTATTGACAGATTTAAGGATGTTTTTATCTGCTTTTTTTGTTCCTTGCTGTTATTTTGCTTTTGGAACCTATTTGTTTTTTATAACCAAGATACCTAAAACGGGATTTTAACCCACCTTACAAGCTCCAATACTAAAGTAACCTTTAATCCTACCCATAGACTTTAGCACAAAAACAATGTTAATTAACTGTATACCTCTAAAACCACGATTTTAGCACTTATTCTTCCTATAAAATTCCTAACTTGTTTTAAAATAGTTTAGTTTAAATTTCATTTATGAAAAAATATTTATTAATGAATTTAAGTAATTAGTTCTTTTAATATTAGCGATATTTAAATTTTCAAGGATTAGGGGTTTAGATAATGGAGTTCCATGGAGATCTATGTTTATTATTTTTCCATCAAAGTGATAAAATGGTTCTGTATTTTTTGAGATTCTTGTATGTCCTATTATAAAGTGTTTTATTTTGTTATGTTCAAATATGTCTTTTATTTCTTCAAATTTAGTGGCTTCAGTATATTTTCCATTAAAAGCATCTATCCCCCATATCCTTCTACTCCATAAAAATTGATTAATAACAAAATCATCAATAATTTTTGTATCTTTTGAATTCTCAGAATTATCTAAGGAATTTATTAGTGTTTCTTTATCATCGGGGAAAGTATGAGCAAAAAATATTAAACCATCTGATACATACAACTTTAAATATAAAATTAATTCTTTAAAGAATTTCATATTTAGAATATTATTAATAAAATTAAAGGTGCTACCAAATGAGAAAATAGTATTTTTCCCCCCTTGAAAGTACCAATTTATAAAATTAAAATATTTTTCAGCGAAAACAGGATTCTCTGATTCATAGATAAGTTTATATGGGGTTTCTGATACTATATTTATTAAATCTTCTAAATCCTTCTCTATACTTTCTTTTTCTTTATCTTTTAAGTAATAATTAACAATAAAGTCTAAGGCTTTGAACATCATATCTTCATGATTACCTATTAAAAAATAAAATTTATCTTTAAAATCTTGATTATTATAAATTATATTTATAGATTTTAGTATTTTAGCTGTTCCTTTAATTAGTTGTGTTTTATTTAAATTTAAGGGATTTTCTAGTTGTTCTTCTCTCCAATCAACATAGTCTCCTATAAAGACTACTATTTTATCCTCAAGATTTTTGAAATTTATTTCTAATGATTCAATATTATTGGGGTCTTTTTCTGTTATGTTTAGAGTTTCAGTTTCTTCAAGGATTCTTTTGAATCTATAAAAGTCCCCATGTAAATCTCCAATAGCAATTACTTTCATAAATCCAAAAACTCCTATGTTTTGTAATATTTTGTTTTTTATAATAAGTTTATGAGATTAGCTACATTTAAAAGGAATTTTTCTTTAAAGTAGTTGCCAATTAACTGAACCCCTACATAGAAATCCTGATATTTTATTGGGATATTTAATGATGGTAATCCGCTTAGATTAACTCCAACTGTATATATATCGCTTAAGTACATTTTTATTGGATCATTTATTTTTTCTCCAATTTTAAAGGGTAAAGTAGGTGAGGTTGGCATTATAATCAAATCAACTTTATTAAATATTTTTTGGAAATCTTGTTTTATTAATGTTCTAACTTGTTGAGCTTTTTTATAGTAAGCATCATAATACCCACTTGATAAGCAGAACGTTCCGATCATTATTCTTCTTTTAACCTCTAAGCCGAACCCTTGACCTCTTGTTATTTTCATTAATGTTCTGGTATCTTCTATTAATTTATCTTGAAAATGCTCTATTCTTAAGCCATATCTTATTCCATCATACCTAGCTAGATTAGAGCTGGCTTCACTTGATGCTATTATATAATACGCAGGGATTGAATAACTTAAATAAGGAAAATCTATTTCTATTATTTCTATTTCATTATTAGCTAAGGTATTTATAAATTCATTTAAGCAATCTCTTATTATTTTATCTACTCCTTCATCATTTATTATCTTAAAAGGTACTCCTATTTTTAAGCCTTTTAATGAATCCAACTCAAAGTTAGGTTCAAAATTTTCATTAATAAAATCTATAGTGATATCTCTATAGCTTGTAGAATCCTTTGGATCATATCCAGCTATTACTTGCATTATTAAGGCTAAATCTTGGGGATCTTTACCCATTGGACCTATCTGATCTAACGAAGAAGCATATGCTACTAACCCAAATCTGGAAACCATACCATATGTAGGTTTTAATCCATATATTCCTGTGAATGCTGCAGGTAATCTTATAGAGCCTCCTGTATCGGAACCTAAGGATAGGGGGACCATATCTGCGCTAACAGCTACTGCACTACCTCCACTAGAACCTCCGCTAACCCATTCTAAATTCAAAGGATTTCTTACAACTCCATAATATGAGTTCTCATTAGAAGATCCCATAGCAAATTCATCTAAGTTAGTTTTTCCTACTATTATTGCTCCACTATACATTAGTTTTTCTACAACTGTTGCATTATATGGAGAAACATAATTACTTAGAATTTTGGAAGCACAAGTAGTGGGGTACCCTTTTAGATTTATATTATCTTTAACAGCTATAGGTAGCCCCACAACTGGAGTTAGATTTCCTTTGTTTATCATTTCCTGAGCTTTCTCAACTTGCTCATTTATAAAATCCTCATCAAATACTGTTATAAACGCATTTAATATGCTATTCTTTTTATTTATATTTTCTAAATATTTTTGGGTTACTTCTTTAACGCTAATTTTTTTAGTTATTAATTGTTTTAAAATATCTTTTGCTTTCATCTTTTCCACCCTTAAAAAACAAAAATATTTTTACTTTCTTTAATTTTTTATTTCAATATTATTTTAATTTAACCTTTTTATAAAAACTCAATAAAAATTAAACCATGTGAAATTTAAGCTATAAATAAAAGGATTAATTTAAAAATTTAAAGAATTTTTTTATTAAAGAAAGTTAAAATTAAATAAATAAAATAGAACTTAATAAATTATGAAGTTAGTTATTCAGCGAGTAAAGGAATCTTATGTTAAGGTTAATAATGAATTGGTATCGAAAATAGGGAAAGGATTAAATATATTGGTAGGTTTTAGTAATGAAGATAAAAATGATAATATTAATAATAAATTAATTAAAGCAGTAGAGAAAGTAATAAATTTAAGGATATTTGAAGATGATCATCAAAAAATGAATTTATCAATAAAGGATATAGATGGTGAAATTTTAGTGGTTTCTCAATTTACTTTATACGGGGATATTTCTAAAGGTAGGAGGCCTTCTTTTGATAGATCGCTTAACAAAGATGATGCTAAAATTTTATATGATAATTTTGTCAAACTATTAAAAGAGCATTATCCAAAGGTAAAAGAAGGGGTATTTAGTGCTAAAATGGAAGTAGGTATAATCAATGATGGGCCTGTTACTTTTATCTTTGAATTATAACAATTACAATTTTACTTATGAATCCTGATGTACTTTTGTGGTTAAAAAATATACTATATAATAGAAGTTTTGATGAAAATCAAGTAAATCAATATATAAAAGATCACTTTCAACAAGATATTTATATCCCTAATTTAAGTGATATTACGTTTTTAAAGTTTATTAAAATAATAGAGAGTTCTAGTAAGATTTTAGTTATTGGGGATTATGATGCAGATGGGGTTATATCTTCTTCTATTTTAACTATAGCTTTAAAGGCTTTGTTTAAAGATGTAGATTTCTATTTACCTAATAGATATACTGATGGTTATGGCCTAAATCCTAATACTTTAAAATCAATTAATTATAAATATGGTTTAAAAAATTATGATTTGATCATAACGATAGATAACGGGATATCCTCTGTTAATGAGATAGAGTATTTAGTGAATAATGGGATGAAGGTTATAGTAATAGATCATCATACTTTACCAGAAACTTTACCAAAAGCAAACTTAATAATCCATCCGTTCTTAACTGATTTAAAATATAAGTATTTATGTGCTTCCGGGATTGCTTACAAGATAGGTGCATTTTTATTAAACTATTCTAAAGATAATGCTAAATATGAGATAGAAAAAGATATTTTATATTTAGCAGGGATCGGCACTTTAGCAGATATTGTCCCTCTTTTAGATGAAAACAGAAGGATAACTAAAAGAATGATAAATCTTAGTAAAAGTAATTATATGCCTTTTTCTTTAAGAAAGATGTGGGAAAAAATTGGGTATAAAAGTAATCCATTATCTTCTTTTGATTTTTCTTTCATATTAATTCCTAGATTAAATGCTCCTGGTAGAATAAGTTCTGCTGATATTATCTTTGATTTTATTACATCTAATTATATATATACCAATGAAAAATTAATAACTCAAAAAATCTATGAAATAGAACAAATAAATAAATATAGGCAAAGATTACAAGAAAAATTATATCAAAAAGTTATTTCAAATATCTATAAGTATAGCTATTATAAGGATGAGTTCATAATTCCTGATTATATAGAGGATGATATAAATTATTTAGGGGTAATGGGGATAGTTGCTGGCAAGATAGCTAATGAATATAATAAACCCTGTGCAATTTTTGTTAAAATTAATGATACTTTAAAGGGATCCATTAGGAACCCTATAGATGATATAAATATAACTGATTTATTTTCTAAGATTGATAAAAATAGGAAGGATATGATAAGGAAGTATGGGGGACATTCTAAAGCAGCTGGTATTGAATTAAATCCAAATAAATTCCAAGAATTCAGACACTTAGTTAATTTAAAGTTAGTTCAATTTTATCAAAAAGCTAATATTAATCCTAATGTTAAAAAGGATTCAAAAATAGCTGTTAATGTTCCTTTTTATTTCCTTGATAAGTTTTTAAGTAATTTAGAAAATATAAATGAAATAATGGAGCCATATGGAGAAAAAAATGAAAAACCTTCAATTAAGATCCCTATTACTCCTTTTATAATCAATTACTTCTTAAACAATATATCAATTCAGAAAAACTCGTTTAGTTTAAAAACTTTTAATAATAATGAAATTTCAATTAATACTTCTAATAATGATTATTTTTATAAAAAGTTAAAAGATTTAAAGAATAATATCGAATTGAATGAAATTAATCCTTTTATTGTTTTAAAATTAAGGTCTATAAATAATAGTAAGTATTCTTTTGATTTTGTAGATATATTATTTAGCCAAAAAATTAGGAATAAACCTATAATTTTAGAATTGACTAATTTTTTATCTAATTTTATTTTTTCTCAAGAAATTTTTCTTATTAATGTTAATTTTAAAAGTAAAGAAAGTTTTTTGAATTTTGTTAATTCTTTTAATAAGTTTTATATTATTTTAGATGAATTTATGCTAGATAATGAAGATAATTATCAATATTTAAATCAATATTATTTAAAAAATAAGTGTTATTTTGTTAGGGATGTTAATGACTTTAAAAAGATATTGTTTTATATTTCAAATGAAAATATAAATTTAAATGAATTATCTACGTTATATATAGATAAAAAATTTTATAAGGGGCTATTGTTGTTTTTTTTAACAGATAAAGCTAAACTATTTTATCAATTCCTAAAAGATAATAAAAAACATTTAAATATCAATTTTAATTTAATTCTATTAAATACAAAAATATTATAATTTTTAATAATAAAAAAAGAGGATTTTTTTTTGAATAATATTATAATTAAGTTAAGGGGTGATAATAAATGAAAAGAACATTACTTTTATTAACATTAAAAGGAATTATATTAAGTTTAGTTATGGTTTTTATAGTAAGTTGTAATTTATTTGGAATTGGAGGAGGTAGCGGCATAAAAACAATTTTACTAAACAGAGATATAGATCAAGACGGAGATAATGATGTTGTCTCTATATTTCATAACATTGCAGGCGGGAATCAGGATGATTATGGAAATTCCCTGCATGTAGATAGAAGTGGTAAAATTTATATCACTGGATATAGCTCTAATCGTAATAATTTTGATATGTATATGATAAAGATAGAGTAGGGTTATATTAATTAAAGATAAAATTAAGGAGTAAGGGGGGCTTTTTCGCTCCCCTTTTTATTTTATTTATAATATTAAAATTTTTAGAGTTAATTTTTCATTTCCTTTCACTTACAAGCTAATTTTTTCGTTTGAATGATGTTTTTAGAGTTGGACTTTCATTATTGAATAAATAATTAACTAATGAAAAAGGAATAATATTTAAGATTAATTTAAATATTAATTAGAAAATGTTTATTTAAAGAGGTGTTTTTTATGAAAAAATTACCAATTGGAATAAGTGATTTTAAAGAATTGATAACAAATAATTACATATATGTATTTCATATAACATTAGGCTTACGCCTTCGTTATAGATAAAACAAAGTATATATATGAATTGTTAAGTAGTTCAAAGTATGTGTTTTTAAGTAGGCCAAGACGATTTGGGAAGTCGTTATTACTATCAACAATAAGATATATATATGAAGGGAAAAGGGAATTATTTAAAGGGTTATACATAGAAGATAAATGGGATTGGAATGAAAGCTATCCGGTTATTAAAATAGATTTTTCAGTAGATATAAGAGAGTATAAGGAAGTATATAATAGGATAGAAGATGAACTAGAGATTAACTATAGGAAATATAAGATAAAAGAAGATAAAAAGAAAGATGGAATAAGAAGATTTAAAAAGTTAATAATAGACTTAAGTGAGAAATATAGTAAGCAGGTAGTAGTGTTAATAGATGAGTATGATAAGCCAATATTAGATCTAATAGAAGATAAGAAACAAGCAGAAGAGGTTAGAAAAATATTAAAGGAGTTTTATTCAGTGTTAAAAGGGTTAGATAGATATATAAGATTTGTGTTAGTAATGGGGGTTTCAAAATTTGCGAAGGTATCACTATTTAGTGGATTAAATCAGTTAAAGGATATTTCGTTAGATAAGAGATATGGAGATATATGTGGATATACACAAAGTGAATTGGAATATTATTTTAAGGAGTATTTGGAAGATATAAATATAGAAGAAGTAAAAGAGTGGTATATTTCATATAACTCACGCATACTGCGTTCGTTATAATGGGTATAATTTTTTAGCTGATAAAGTATATAATCCATTTGATGTGTTGTTATATTTAAGAAAAAAAGAGAT
>CAKZQG010000032.1 GCA_937139605.1 uncultured bacterium | reverse complement strand
AAAGAATACTTTAAAAAATATTTAAATTATGAAAAAATATATTTACTAGGAATAGAGTTTGATAAAATAAATAAAAATTTAGTTAATTTTGAGTATGAGATATTGGAGAACAAGAATAAATGAAAAAAATTAACAATTGAAATAAGTTATTTTAAACAATTAAAAAAGTAAGGATATATAGATAAAATGATATATATACATATGAGTTGTTAATTACTTCAAAGTATCTATTTTTAGATAGGCCAAATGTTTCAAAAAAAATCTTTATTGTTATCAATAATAAAATATTTTTCAAATAATAGTATTTACCAAAGATTAGCTAAAAAAAACAAAATAAAAATAATTCAAATAAAAATCTTATAAAAAATTAAATTAAAATAAATTTAAAATTGAAATAATTATTTTTTCAAATTAATTTCAATTTTATAAAATTTTATAAAGGATAAAATTTAAAAATGTTAAATTTATTATAATAAATAATCTTTTTATAAGTGGATGTTTTTGACAAATGTTTTTTTTAACAGGTGTTTTTTTAAGTGTTTTTTATAGATAGGAGGTTAATTAATATGGCAACTTTAGATTATAATCAATTGTTTTTAGTTTTTATATATGCTTTAATTTCTGATATATCGACAGGTTTAGGGGTTTTGCCTTTTTTATTTTATAAAAATATAAATGAAAAAACTTTTGGGATATTAAGTGCGTTATCAGGTGGTATGATGCTTGGAGCTTCTTTTATTGTTATAGCTGATGAGGCTCTTAAATATAATATCATTTTAACTGTTTTAGGACTATTTTTAGGAGCTTATTTTGTTTATTATAGCTCAAAGTATTTTGATGAAAAAGAATTAAAATTTGAAAATTTAGATGGAAAACATGCTAAAATTGCTTTCTTAACTTTCATAGTTTTATTTTTTCATAGTTTCCCTGAAGGTGTGGCTATTGGGATGGCATTTAATGGAAGTGAATTTAAAATCGGGATTATTATGACTATTGCTATTGCTTTACATAACATCCCAGAAGGGTTAGTTATTGCTTTACAGATGTATCCAAGGGGAGTAAGTTTATTTAAATGTTTTTGGTATGCAATTTTATCTTCTTTACCGCAACCTATAGCAGCCATACCTGCTTATCTTATCGGACATTATATTAAATTCACGATTCCATTAGGGCTTGGTTTTGCTGCAGGCGCTATGATATATTTAACCTTAGCTGAAATTTTACCAGAATCACTCGAAAAAACTGATAAAAACTCCGTTAGCTGGGCTTTCTTAACAGGTATCTTCATTATGATCCTTATAACTAAATCCATCTAATTTTTTAATTGATTTTTATTAATAAAATAATAAAATTTTTTATGATAAAATATATTAAAAATAATATAAAAACTACATATAACAGTTTTTATTTTTATATTATTTTCTATAATAATAAGTATGATATCGTGTAATACTTTTTGTAATAATAAGTTTAGTAATTTATTAGGAAGTTCTTCAATAGGAGGAGGTAGTGGAGGTAGTGGTGGTAGTGGAGGAGGAGGTAACATTATAGGAAAAGTTTCAAATACTTTTGGAACTCCATTAGGTAGGGATATAGACAACGATGGGGATAACGATGCCGCCGCTATCTTTAATAACATCGCTGGCGGGAATGATGATGATTATGGAGATTCCATATATGTAGATAGCAATGGTAAAGTTTATGTCACTGGGGAGAGCTATAATAATAGTAGTAATTATGATATGTATGTAATAGAGATAGAGTAGGGTTAGAGAAATTGAAAATAAAGTAAAAAATAAGGGGGCTTTTTGCTCCCTTTTTTATTTATTCATTTAAACTAAAAATTTTTAGAGTTATTTTTTCATTTAGAATTTCCTTCTTTGTTTAAGATTAATTTTTTATTTTGAATGAATTTTTGTAGAATTAGATTTTAATATTGAATAAATTCTTAAAAAATAACAGGATTATATTTAAAATTAATTTAAATATTAATTAGACAATGTTTATTTA
>CAKZQG010000031.1 GCA_937139605.1 uncultured bacterium | reverse complement strand
AAACTTACTTAATAAGTATGGAGAAAACGACACAAAAAAAGATGATATGAATAATAAAATTAACGATAATTGGCTTAACAATCGTCTTTTAAATTCATCATTAAATACAGGGGAAACATTATATCCAATACCTGAATTAAAATTAAAACTGAGTGATTATAATGAAAAAAAAAATACTTTTGATGAAGTAACTAATAACAAGGCAGATTCCAAAATATCTGATGTATCTAATTTTGATTTAGAAACAAGTCCAGAATCAATTGATTATGAAAAAGTAAGAAAGAATAATAATGTATTAGCAAAGTATTTTAATGATGATATTAATTATACCATTTCTGATATAAATTCCGAGTTACAATCAGCATTAAATGTGTTTACTGCCAACGCTAAAAAAGATTCTACATTAAAATTAAATAATCAGAATGGGATAGGAAATATTATTAATACAGTAACAAAGTCTCCTAGTAATAATATCTCAGTTGGAAAACCAATATTAGAATCAAAATTGGAGAATAATGTTCCTGACAGCTTATCTGTACCTTTATTGCAAAAAGCTGATATAACTAAAAAAAGAATAGAACCTTATAATGAAACTATTAAAAAACTATCAGCGAAATATGGTGTTCCAACTGAAGTGATAAAATCAATTATTGCGTTAGAATCTACAGGAAATGCAAATGTTAAAGGTGCTACAGGTGAAGTAGGATTAATGCAAATATCTCCAGGTACAGCTAAAAGTTATGGTATAACTGATACAAATAGTTTGTATAATATTCAAACTAATATAGAAACAGGGATTAAACATATAGAATACATAAGAAAATTTTTAGGGTATGAAAAGGATGATTATAAAAATCCTAACAAATTGAAGTACATATTAGCTGCCTACAATGCAGGACATGGCAGATTGAAAGAAATAGGTGATAAAATATTTAACATTCCAATAACTAAAAAATATGTGCTTAATTCTTTAGCTTTATTAAAACATTATAGGTGGTAATATGAAAGAATTTAATCAGCAAGAATATAATAATCCTATATTACCAGCAATACAACAGTTAAATGAGTATATATTTAGGATACTTCCTGTTATTAAGCAAATTAATGAAGAAAAAACTTCATCACAATTAGTTCAAGAATATGCTGGAAGATTTAATGAAGTTAAAAGTGAAAAAGATTTATTAAACTTGTTTGTTGAATTTACAAGCAAATCAGCTAAGAGTGGTAATCAAACTGCAATTAGATACATAGCCCCTATAATAGAAACTAAACTAAGTGAGTTTAAAGAAGATAAACAATATGAAAAGCAGTTATTGTATAAAGACCAAGAAGCTAAGGAAGTTTTAGGAGTAATGAAACAAACGTATTCAAATGCTCTTATTAACCATAATGGTAGAATAATTCCTATGAGGGAATTAACTGAAACTGAAGAGTTTAATAGTTTACCACCAAGAACCCAACTTAGTTTATTCCAATTATTAGAAAAATCAACAGTTAAAAGAGAAACTAGTGTAGATGTAAAAAATAAGAAATTATATGTATCTTATTTAGATATCAATAATGAACCTGTATTAAATAATTCATATGACTTAATAGAGGATAAAGATGGTATTTATTATATGAAAGATGATAAAAGGGTATATTTGGATGAAAAACAAATGCAAAATTACCAGTATCAAAAAAATTTAATAAGGGAGAATGAAAGAAAGTCTTTAGAAGAAAGTAGAGCTAAAATAAGTGGAGAAGCAATAGGTGAGTTTGTTATAAACAATCAAAAAACTAAAGTTATGGTTAATGTAATTAGAGAAAATGGTATTATGAGTTTAGATTATTACAAGTTAGTAAATAATAAATTTGTAAAAATGAAAGAAGATGAAATACAAAGTTTAAATAAAGAAGAAGTAGATAATTTAGTTACACAAGCAATAAGTAAATCTACTCCTCAAGGACGTAAATTGACTGCTGTGGAAATAAATAATAGAGCATATGTAATTGCCTCCCAAAGGGGATTAATAGAACCAAGTGATAATTTAGCAGGCGAAAGTGCGGCGGTAATACATCAAAGATTAAAAAAGAAGTTAAAAGAAGTTGATTCTGATGAACCAACTAAAAAGCGAAATTATGAAGATGCAATAAAACTAATTGAGGAATTAATGTTAGGGGATAACATTGATGTTCCTGATAATGTATATTTAAATTAGGGTGAATTATGCCAATCAATAAACTACAATACAAGTATACAAGAAGCGAATTTAATAAAATATTTATGGAATTAAATGCTGAACAATTAGAAAAATTGTTCCCAAAAGTATTTACTAAAGAGCATAAGTTTATCATAAATGAAGCAGGAAAGAATGATACTCAAGAGGTTAGAAGAGCTGTATTGGCGAATATAGTTTACGATAGTGAACCTATTACAAAAGAAAATTATAATAAATATAGAAAATTAGGATTTGACTATTCAAAAGAATTCTTTGAAGAAGTAAATAAACTACTACCTGACCATCCTACACAAATAACAGCTTATTGGTATGGTTACAATAAAAAGGGAGAACTACAATTACTTGCCAGTAACGAATTAATAAATAAAGTAAAGTATAATGATTACGCTTGGTATGAAGGTAAGGTGAAAAATTATCAAGAGCACATATTAAAACCTGCTTATGATTCATTAATAAAGGAATACGAAGAATTTTCTGAAACTAATAATACCTATTCTCTTAGTGAATACATAAAAGAGAACTTTTTTAAAGCTGAAATGCGGCAGATATTTAAGTATTCTAAGAAATTGATTAATGAAAAACGGGATATTTCCAAAAAACCATCTGAAATAAGACCAGTCTTAGGTGATACTCGACCTGTAGTTCCTCCTGAAAGCGTTCCTTCTTTAGTTGAATATATGTTTAATGCTTGGCATCCATTATTCTTACCCAGAGCTGAGATTGACCTTACAGGGAAATTAAAAACGTCAGATTTTGAACAGCAATTTGATTTCTTTACTTCAGTGGCCAGTAAGGAAGATTTAACAGATGCGTTCAAAGATGTAATTAAAGTTAAAGAAGGTGAAGAAATTACTGATATAGATGTTCAAAAATACATTAATTCTAATCGGAATATATTCCAAGATATGGCTATAGAAGGAATAGGAACAAGTTTAGGTATTATGGCTTCTATATATACTTGGAAACTACTTGGATTAACGAAACCCGTAAAATGGCTTTCCTCAGCAACTAAATTAGATAAGTTATATAAAGTTTCAAAAGCAAGTGATGAATTACCTACAGTATTAGACGCATTTAGAAAAGCAGCCAGACCTAAATTATTAGAAGCATTAAAAACTACAAATTATTGGAAAATAAGGGGGGCTAACTTAGTAACAAGTGCTTTAGATTCTTACATACCAGTACTTGGACTTAATATTAAAAATAGAGAAGGTTTCAGAGAAATAAGTGATGCAATTAGAGATGGTAATATAGGTGATTTAGCATTTAGTTTAGGTTATCATTATGGTATAGACCCACTTGTTGAAGGATTATCGGAGGCAGCTTTACTTGAAAGAGGTATAATACCTTCAGCAAGATTTTGGCAAAAAGCGTTGTATTATACTGTTGGTATAGGTTCAAGAGAAATGCTTACTGAACAGATAACAGATATAATACAAGACTTAAAAGATGGGACAAGAACTAATTTATTTAGTCAAATACCGCTTTATCTCGGTAAAGGATATACAGACAGTTTTGCTGAATCATTTAGAAGTAAATTTTTTGAACAAAAAGGACGTGAACCTTCAGAAGAAGAAATTGCACAAGCATACAAATTTTACAATAAAGCATATATAAATTTACCTCTTGTAGAGTTTTTAAGTGGTATGATGATAGGTTTAGGTTCAGGATTAGTTAGAAGTGGATATAATTACTTCAAAGATTATGGATTCAGAAGAGACTATAATAAAATGCTTAGACTCATTTATGATAATGCACCTAATTCACTATTACAAATGGCATTAAATGAAAGTTCTAAAATATTGTTATCAAATATTGATGGAGAGGCATTTAATCAAATTGATGAAAATACAAAGTTAGGTGTAACGGAAGCATTATTTGGTGGATATGGAGAAATAGCACTTGATGCAATAGCAGTAAAGGAAATAGAAATAGATAAAATAAACGAAGAGATAAAAAATGTTTCTGATGATACTAATTTAGCAGAAAAGGAAAAACTTGATAAAATTAAAGAATTAGAAACTAATAGAAAAAAATTAGAAACAGAATTAAAAGAACTGGTTTCAATTGAAAAAGCTATTGATGATTCTACAAATGTTGGAGATAGTTTTGTTGAATTTATAAAGTTAAAATTACAAAGGGGAAGAAAAATATTAGAAAATAAAGTCAAAGGAGATGAAAGACTGAAACTAATATTTGAGAAGTACGCCAAAGAAAATCCTATTGATAAATTAGCAGAAAGGTTAGTCGAAAGATTAAGTAATAACATTAAAGGAATATTGAAAGCATCTAACTATACTGGCAATATAGATAATGTAGAAAAAGATATAATTATTCCATTTCTAAGAGGAGATTTAAAAACTGACATATTT
>CAKZQG010000030.1 GCA_937139605.1 uncultured bacterium | reverse complement strand
ACTTCATCAATATACCATTATTTTGGAATAAGAGAAAGTATTAAGGCAGTATTTACAACTAATACTGTTTATAGATTAATAAGTGAAATTTCAACAGTAAAGGTAAAATTTTTAACTAATATTACCTATAAAATTTTAGGAATAAGCAAAGTACTAAGAACTAATTTTATTGCTTCATCAATACATTACTATCTTGGAATAAAAGAAAGTATTAAAGTAGTATTTGAAACCAATATTTTTCATAAGTTAATAAGTAAGGTTTCAACAGTAAAGGTAGAATTTTTAACTAATATTGCTTATAAAATCTTAGGAATAAGTAAAGTATTAAAAACTAATTTTGTTACTTCATCAGTACATTATTACTTTGGAATAAGAGAAAGTATTAAGGCAATATTTACTACCAATACTACTTACAGATTTTTAGGATTGAGTACAGGTAAAACATTAACATTTACTAGTACTGTTGGAAGTAAATATATGGATAAAACTAATTGGAGAATAATTAATTTTAACAACATAATAATTAACTATGATGAAATAAGAGATTAAATATAAAAAAATATGAAAGGAGAATGTATGCATACTTTAGGAGTTAACGTAACAGCTAAGTTACGTAAAAAAGGTACAAAATTATTCAGTAAGTTAATTAATAATCCTTTAAAGGAACAATTAAAAGGGATTATTCAAATTAAAGCTGAAGATAAAAGCGGTAAGATGAAAACTGTTTTAGAAAAGCCAATAGAAAGCTATGTAGCTAATTTTGCAAGGTTACTATCTTATGCTTGGTTTAGACAGAATAATAGTAGTTCAGCTTCATCTGACGTTTATAAATTAAGAAAGATTGATGGAACTTTTCCAAGCTCGTCAATTTATAGTCTTAAAATAAATGCCCCAAGTGGGAATCAATATGGTATTATGTTAGGAGAAAATGGTACTCCTACAGAATCGGGTATTGGTACAATAGAAGCTCATAATGATTATACATTAAGAACTATCCATCCTAATAATTCAAGTAATGGTCTTTATTACTATGGTAATACGATAGTTACTTTAGATGGAAATAACTTAATTATAAAAAGAAGAGTACAGAATCTTTCAACAACAAGTAGTTTATCTATTCAAGAAATTGGGCTTTTTGGATTGGATAGTTCAAATCAAAGTTTTCTTTTCCAAAGAGACATATTAAATTCTATTACATTAGAATCAAATAAGAGAATGGAATTTGTAATAACTTATACTGTTACAAATCAGAGTGGATTAACTACAAATTATCTTGCTTATTTATTATCGCATTTTACATCTGCAGCAGTTAATATGAGAAATACAAATAATGCTGTTGTTAATATAAACTTTACAGATGTACTTGATAAGCAAGATATGAGAGGTAATGCAGGGACTAACAATTCTGGAATAGTTATAGGAGGTGGAAATGAGACGTGGTTTGGAGAATCAAAAGGAGCAGTAGTATATCCTGGCTTTAATTCTGTTAAAATGGATAACTTAATTACACATAATTCTAGTGTTATATCTTATGGAGCTATGGTTTTCAAAAAATTAGAATTAATTCAGAATGCTACTGTTATGACAATTGAAAGAGAATTTGAAAATAATTCTAATTCTAAATACTATCTTAATGAAGTAGGTTTATTGTTAAAAGATAATGCTACAACGCCTAATTCTTATTTGATGTATAGAAATGGTTTAGTAGATGATAGTTCAAGAACAAATTATATTATATTACCGCCTGGGGAGGTATTAACTTTGACATTACAGTTATTATTTCCATTAAGACAAGAAACTCAGGATGTTCAATAATGTTAGGAATTAAAATAAATAAATACTTTGAAGATATTGCAATCGGATTAAGTGGGAAAATTGTAGGTGCATCATTAAATGATTTAAATATAAAATCAATTAAGCAATTAACTATACAATTTGAAGGACAACCAACAATAAGTATAGATACTCCGATTGATATTACTGTTATGAACTCTTACTTAGGCCAATTAAATACCCCTGTATTTGCTTACTGTTTAGTTGGTGATTATTTGTACTTATATTTAAGTATAGTATATTCATTAGGTAGGGTTCTAATAGTAGGGCAGAGAACTGGAATACCTGTAAGAGGTGAGGATAGTGTTATAGATGTACCTGAAAATTATATAGATTTATTTACAAGATATGTAATCAAAGAAGCAGCGAAAATTCAAGGTAAACCTGTTCCACAATCAGTTGAAAGTGATATACAATACTTTGAAAGTCAGCTAAAGGGTATTTAAAGTGGATTTAATAACTAAAAATTACGTATTATTAAGAGGTGATAGAAGAGTTATAACAGAAACGTATCCATTTGGGTTATCCAATGGAATATATAAATTAACTTGTAAAGCTTATAGAGAAAATCCTTATGAAGCTTTAATAGAAGATAGAATAATAGAAATTGTAGGAGTTAGAACAGGTAATACTTTAACATTTGATATATCTCCAGAACAGACAGCATCTTTATTGGAGAATACTTACCAATATGATATATGTAATACCACAATAGATAAGACAATACAAAAAGGTTTTATATTTTTTGAATATGATGTAAGAACTCCATTTGATGGAATTATTTTACCAGGTAATACCAAAAGAGTTATATCAGTTGATGCACGTAATGCAAATGAATATGAAATGATAATAGTTAAAAATATTGGAGGGGAAAAGCAATTTACTTGGATATCTTTAGGAGAATTAAAAAATTTATTAAATAGTCTTTAGAAAAATATGGGAAACTTAACAAAATATTTTAAAAGAAAAATACAAGATTACTTATTTGGATTAGTAAGTTACACTCCACCTACTAATTACTATGTTGGTTTATTAACAAGTTATAATAGCGCTACTGATAGTTACACAGAGGGGACATATACAGGTTATTCACGGGTAGTAGTTCCGAATAATAAAACTTCGTTTAACATTTCTACAGATACAGCAGTTGCAGAGATAACTAATGCAACGGCTATTACGTTTCCTATGAAAGAGGGTGGGGCAGATGTTACAGTAACACACATAGGATATTTTGATGCTTTAACAGGAGGTAACTTATTGTTTGTTGGCAAGTGGGATGTAATAGTGCAGAATTATGATAGAGTAATCATAGAAGCTAATGGATTATCAATTAAGGTATTAAATGGTTAAAGGTTCTTACAATTGGACTGATGAAAATGACAATATACTTACAGATGAATATAATAACAATTTAGAATTTTCTGTAAGAGGAGATATTCTTGTAACTAATTTAATCTCTTACAATTATAAAATTGACAATAATGTTGTAAGATATAAAACATCAAAAGGATATTACGCACATTATAAATGGAGAAATGAATTCAGTAATATTATAACGGATGAGTTTAACAATGATATTGAATTTTTTATAATTGGTGATAAGATAATTGATGTTCCAATTGTTCCGATAGTCACAAATAAAGCAAATGCGAAATTAGGAGCTTTTGATTTAGTTACTGGTAGATTTAACTAACATAGTGGAGAAAGCAAATGAGAATAATAAACTTAAATAACATAATAGTAAAAGACAGTAGCGTATTCCTTGCTACTGATAGTTCCACTCAAGGGACTAAAAAAATACCGTTAAATGATTTTGCTTTAATAAATACTACTCCATCTTTTAATGGACTTAATGTATCGGGAAACATTGATTTATCAGGTGGAGTAAGGAAAATAGGCACTACCACAAACCACGATTTAGTTTTTAGGACTAATAATGTTGATAAAATAATTATTACATCTGGTGGTGATATAGATTTTACTGAGAGTATAGATATTGCGGAAAATAAATCTCTTAGATACGGTGGAGTAAATGCTTTTAGACTTGCAAAGGGAGGAGATAGTTCTTTTAGCACTACTATTATCGGAGCTAATGCAGGTAATCCAAAC
>CAKZQG010000029.1 GCA_937139605.1 uncultured bacterium | reverse complement strand
AGGGAAGTATATACATTAGATTATCCAAATAGAGAAGTAAGAGAAGCATTTAACAATGAGTTATTGTTTTATATAACGAGAGATTATAAACAATATATAACAAAACCATTAGAATTAGCATTAATAAAAGAAGAGGTAGAAGAGATAAAGAAGCAGATAGAAGTGTTTATAAATTCAATAAGTTATGAAGTGTTAAAGAATGAGTATGTTTATTCTGCTGCAATATATGGATTGATATATTCTACAGGATTAAATGTAATAATAGAAGACAACACGTCAAAAGGGAGGATAGATTTAACAATAGTAGTAGATAAAAAAGTAGTGTATATAATAGAGTTTAAGTTGTTAGAAAAAGAAGAAGAAAAAGGGAAAGCATTAAAGCAGATAAAAGAAAAAGAATACTTTAAAAAATATTTAAATTATGAAAAAATTTATCTTGTAGGGATAGAGTTTGATAAAGTAAAAAAGAATGTTATTAATTTTGAGTATGAAAAAATAAAATAAAAAATTATTAATTAATTTTATTATTTTTTTTAACTTAAAGGAGAAATATAATAAAAATAAAAATATTAAATAGGGCAAAATAAAAAGAATTAAAAAATTAAAATTTGTTAGTTTTTAAAAGTAAAATTAAAAATTTCAAGATCTTAATATTAATTTTAGGTAATTCAATTCAATTACAGAGAATAAATTTATGGGAAGGATAGTTCAATTACCAGAAGAGGTTTTTTCAAAGATAGCTGCAGGGGAAGTAATAGAGAGACCTGCTAATGCTGTAAAAGAATTGATAGAAAACTCCTTAGATGCTTACTCTAAAAACATAAAAATAAGAATTTTAGATAGTGGGTTAAAACTCATTGAAGTTAGAGATGATGGAATTGGGATTTACCCAGATGATTTACCATTAACTATAAATAGATACGCTACCAGTAAAATAAAATCTGAAAAAGATTTACTTAAGATAAATACTTTTGGTTTTCGTGGAGAAGCTCTTTATGCTATATCCAAAGTATCTAATATATATATAACTTCTAAATCTATTGAATCTGATAAAACTTATACACTTTATGCTTCTGAAGGTAATATTATTTCTATAAAAGAAGAACATATTAATTATTTTAACAATGGAACTATTATTAAAGTAGTAGATCTATTTTTCAATAGCCCTGTTAGAAAAAATTTCATATCATCTAATAAGGTAGAAAATTATAATACAATAAATATAGTTAAACAATTAGCTTGTATAAACTATAAAGTAGCTTTTTCTTTATATATTGATGATAAATTAATTCTTAACTACTTACCAACTGATACAATTATAAATAGAGTAAAAGAAGTATTTAAAAATCCTTATCTAGAAGATTTTTCTTTAAAAATAGAAGATTATGAAATTACTTTAGTTTTATCTAATGTTTTCAAAGAAAATGTAAAAAATAAAAAAGGCAGTAATAAAGGGAATATTTATTTTTATGTAAATAATAGGATAGTAGGAGATAGTAATTACTCCTTAGTTAAATTGGTTAAAAATGTTTTTGATGAAACTTTAGATGATAGATATTATATAGAAGGGATAGTAAGTTTAAATTTACCTCCTGATGAAGTAGATGTTAATATACATCCTAGGAAGTTCGATGTTAGATTCCTTAAGCCTATATTTGTTAAAAATTTAATTCAAAAAGCTGTTAAAGAATTCATAAATACCAAAATAAAAACTACTATTACTTTTTTAGATAAAATTGAAGAAAAAATTGATAAAAACTTACCTAATCAGTGGTATAATGATTTAAAAAATGATAATTTAAAAAATAATTTAAAAAACCAAGAGCCCAATGTTATTAATACAGATGATAATAAAAATTTATCTTCTTTTGTCTCTAATTTAATAAAAAAAATAGAAAAAATCCAACAAAAAGAAGATACACAAAAAAATAAAAGTATAAAAGATAATTATTTACAAAATTCTAAAGAACAAACAAAATTAATTAAAACAGAAAGAGAAAAAAAACTAGAAATATTAGAAACAATAGAAAAAGCAGATAAAATAGAAGAGAAAATTGATCTTAAAGATTCAAAAGATATTAAATTACTATACTATTGGGATGAAACTTATTTTATGTTTTATTATAATAAAGCATTTTATATAGTTGATCAACATAATGCTCACGAAAAAATAATATACACTTCTTTGTTAAATAAAATAAATTTACATTCTCAAATACTACTTATACCTATTGAGATATTTTTTGATGAAATGGATTTAAATAAAGTAGAATTTTTAATAAATAGTACTGATACTGTTAAGTATATTATAAATGAATTAGGTTTTGATACTGAAATAACAAAAAACAGCATTATAATAAAGACTTACCCATATGTATTTAATAATAATTATGTTAATTTGAAATTTGATATAAAATTAGTATTTTTAGATTTATTAGATTTAATAACTGGGATATCTTTATTTGATAAGGATAAAATCTTAAGGGATATAATATCTATGTTTGCTTGTAAGTCTGCTGTCAAAGCAGGAACTAAATTAAATGAAAGTGAAATAATTTATTTATGTGAAAATATTTTAAAATTAGATTCATTAAATCCCAATTTTTGTCCGCATGGTAGAAATGCTGTTATCAAGATAGATTTTAAATATATTGATAAACTCTTTGAACGATAAAATTTATAAATATCTTAATAACTATCATTTAATATTTCCTTTAAAGGTTTTAAAAAATGTTTATATAATATTTATATTGTAAAAAATAAATAAAAATATAAAAATAATTTAGGTAGAAAAATTAAAATTAAAGAAAGGAGTAAAGTTTATGAAAGTATTCATAAATGGGAAATTATATCCAAAAGAAGAAGCTAAGGTTTCTGTTTGGGATCATGGGTTCCTTTATGGAGATGGGGTATTTGAAGGGATTAGAGTTTATAATAAAAAAATCTTTAAACTTAATGAACATTTAGAAAGATTATATCATTCGGCCAATGTAATTAATCTGGATATCCCGTATGATTATCAAGAACTAAAAGGCATAGTAAAAGAGGTAGTACGGGTTAATTTAGAAGAAGAAAATTGGGAAAATGCTTATATTAGATTAGTAGTTAGTAGGGGAGTAGGGGATTTAGGATTAGATCCTAGAAAATGTGAAAATCCTACGGTAGTTATCATAGTTGATAAGATTCAGCTTTATCCTAAAGAATTTTATGAAAAGGGATTAAAAGTTATAATTTCTTCTTTTAGAAGACCATCTGCAGATATATTATCCCCAAGAATTAAATCTCTTAATTATTTAAACAATATATTAGCTAAAATAGAAGCAAATTATAGTAATTGTCAGGAAGCAGTAATGTTAAATTCTCAAGGATATATAACTGAATGTACTGCTGATAATATCTTTATAGTTAAATTTGATACAGTTATAACTCCTCCACCTTATGTAGGTATTCTTGAAGGAATTACTAGGAATAGTGTTATTGATATTTGTAAAGAATTAAATATCAAAATAAAAGAAGATATAATAGATATAAAGGATTTATTAACTGCTGATGAGGTGTTTTTAACAGGTACTGGAGCTGAAATAATTCCTGTTAGTGAAATCAATGGAAAGAAAGTAAGATATTGCCCAGGTGATATTACTAATAAAATAAGAGAATACTTCCCAAAATATGTTTCCTTTTGGTCTACTCCCGTTTACGACGAAGTTTTAGAAAAGTAAATTAATTAAGATTAAGGGAGGATTTTATGGAAGTTAAGGTATTAACAAAAAGTGATATATTTAATCCCACAGAAGAACATAAGCTTTTAAGACAAATGGTAAGAGAGTTTGTGGTAAATGAAGTAGAGCCACAAGCTTTAGAGTATAATGAAAATGAAAAATTTAATATATATTTATTTAGAAAATTAGGAGAGCTAGGATTGTTAGGATTAACTGTTAGGCTTGAAGATGGTGGTGCTGGGATGGATGCTGTTGCTTCAGTTATAGTTCATGAAGAATTAGCTGCTTCAGATCCTGGATTTGCTTTAGCATACTTAGCTCATTCTATATTATTTGTTAATAATTTTTATCAAAACGCTTCTAATAATCTAAAAAACAAATATTTAAGTAAGGTGATTAGTGGGGAATATATTGGTGGGATGTGTATGACTGAACCTGATGCAGGTACTGATGTACTATCTATGAAAACTAAAGCTATAAAAAAAGGGGATTATTATTATATAACGGGTAGAAAAACTTATATAACTAATGGAGCTATAGATAATAATACTTTAGGGGATGTATTTTTTGTTTATGCTAAAACTGAAGATGATAAAATTAGCTCTTTTATTGTCGAAAAGCAATTTAAAGGAATCTACTTAGGACAAGTTTTAAAACATAAATTAGGAATGAGATCTTCTATGACTGCTGAGTTAGTTTTTGATAATTGTGAGGTACCTGCTGAAAATTTAGTAGGTAAAGAAGGGGATAGTTTAATTCATATGATGAAAAATTTAGAAATAGAGAGATTGACTTTAGCTGCTATATCTGTAGGGATAGCAGGTAGATCTTTAGAAATAATGATAAAGTACTCTAACGAAAGAAAAGCTTTTAATAAGTATATAAGGGAATTTGGACAGATACAACGATATATAGCTGATTCTTATGCTAAATATATGGCAGCTAAAACTTATTTATACACTACTGCAGCTAATATTGATTTGAATAAACCGGGCCATAGAATAGATACTGATGCGGTTAAACTTTTTGCTTCTTCAGTTGCTAAAGAGATTGCAGATAACGCTATTCAAGTGCTAGGAGGCTATGGGTACTTTGGAGAAGCAATAGTTGAAAGATTATGGAGAGATGCTAAATTAATAGAAATTGGTGGCGGAACTATTGAAGCTCATCAAAAAAATATTACTAAAGATTTAACTAAATACAATATCCCCATTAGATAATTTTTTTGCTATTATTATGATTATATATAAGGTTTTTTTTATTTTTTTGTTTAATTATAATATAGAAGAGGTTTTAAATTAAATAAATCACTTAAGGGGGTAAATAAAAAATTATGTTTAGAGTTATTGTTTTTGCTATTATTTTTATAGTATTTAATATTTTATTTATTTTTAGTGCTAATATGGTAGGAGTTATTTATAAAAAAGATGAAAATTATTTTTATTCTAAATTATACTCAATCTTGCCTAAAGATACAGTTTTAGATGTTTATAGATCGTCTAATAAAGTAGGAAAAGTTAAAATAGTAAGCTTAGTTGATAATGTAGCTTTACTTTCGGTTTTAGAAGGTAATATTCAAACAGGGGATTTATTATACTATGATTTTGAAATAAAGAACTCCACTCAACAAGAAAATAAAGAATTAAATGATTCTAATAAAAATAATTCTAATTATTTAATGAATAAAGCTTATATTTCAGGAGATAATGACGAAAATTTACCTTATGATAAGTTAAATGATGGGTTAAAATATTATTCTCAAGTTTTAGCAACTAAAACTAAGATAGTAAAATTTGGGCCTAATTCTAATGCTCCAGCTACTAAAATAGTTCTTGACCCATTTCAGATATTTTCATTGTATAATCAATATGAAAGCTATAAAGCTATATCAAGTTATTCTAATATATCTCCGGTTACTTCAAGTATATCTAATTTCTTTCTATTGCAATTAATATCTAATTTATGGAATACTTATCAAAATGTTAAAGGCCCTACAATGAATGAATCTAATATTCCTTCGTCGTATATACAAATTGTATATTTAGATGAAGACTTGGCAAAAGCAAGAACTATTTTACATGGATATAAAGAAACTATCTATGATAAAGCCTATTTGTCTAATTATTATAAAAATTTAGTATCATCTACTCAGTTAAATGACTTTGCAATATTTGAAGTTACAATATTTAACGGTTTTAATCAACCAATTAATTTGTCTCCATTTTCTTATAAGCTCTATTTAATTGGTTCTAATGGCTTAAGATATAAAGCTATAAAATATGATATAACTTTAGATACTAATTTATCTCCAGGTGGGAGTGCAAATGGATTCGTTTATTTTCCTAAATATGATATCCAAACAGGAGAAAATATAACAAAATCTAAAATAAAATTATCTATAGAAGAAATCGGACCTTTAAAACAGGAAATAGTTAGTTTCTAATAAAAAGGAGGTTAATTATTTTTATGGATAAAATAGATAAAAATTTAATGAATGAAATTCAAAATAGTCCTGAAAATGTGTTAAGAGTAATTGTACAGTTAAATGAACCATTTAATGAAGAAGAAGATAAAAAGATGGTTAAATCGTTAGGTGGGGAGTTTTTATTTGATTTACCTATAATAAATTCCTATGTAGCTAAATTATCTAAAAATGCAATTAAAATGCTTGCTCTTAATAAAAGAATTAAAAAAATTTTCCTTGATGAAAAAATTAGTATTACTTAATTAAAATATAAAGCAGGGTAGCATCTATGAATATCATTAATAATAATCCTAATATTAATAAAATTAATGATAGAATTTTAGAAATAAATTCTAATAAAAATGAATTTAATAAAAATGAATTTCAAGAATTAGATTTAGAATTTCAATTACAGGATTCTATAGTTAAAAAACAGGATATTTTTAACCAGGTAAATAGCAATCTAATACAACAAATAGAAAAATTCTATAATTATGATATAAATCAATTAAAGGAAATAAGAAATAATCCAGAATTACAAAAGAAATTTTATAATGCCTACAATGCTACTTTATATAATAATTTTTATGATATTTATGATATTATAAAATCTGATAATAATGAATTTAAATACAACTTAGAAGAGAATAAGCTTAAAAATATAACTTACGAAGATAGTGATGTCATCTTTTATGCTAATATCAAGTCTTTAAATGGAATAATAGAGAAAATAGAAAGAAAAAGAAAAAACAAATTAGGAAAAATTACTGATATTGTTAGAGGACGAATAGATTGTAAGGATATCAATAAAGCTCAAGAAATATACAATAAATTAAAAGAAAAATTAAATTCAAAAAATAAAGAAATATTAGAAGTAGATGATATGATAAATAATCCTAGACCTGATTACATGGGAAGGATTCATTTACTTATAAAAGATAGAGAAACTGGTTCTACTTTTGAGCTCCAAGTTGGTAGTAAAAATATTACTGATTTTATTGAAAAAGCAGTTAGTATTGAATATGATACTAAAGAAAATTTAAATAGAAATGGCACCATTACTTTAGAATCCGATAAATTAAATTCTAATATCCATGATTTATGTTATAAAGTTACTAATAAAATACTAGATCAAAACTTACCTTATTTTGAAAAATATAAAAATATGATTCCAGATTTAAAGAATATTAAAGAAGAATATGTAAATATTCAAAAAGAAATTTATGAAGCTGAGAAAAATAATCAAATTGATAATAAAATAACTGGAATTAATAAAAGAATAGATAATTATGTCAATAAATTACAAAATATTTTTAGAAAAATAGAAAAAAATGATATACTAAAAATTTTAGGTAATGAAGATAATAATCTAAAAGATAATAGAATTCCTGAAAAAAATAAAGTTAATTTTGAAAATTATTCAAATCAAAATAAATCGACACAAATTGATTCTGATGGATATATTCTAATGAATTAAAAAAACTAAATAAAAACTATCAAAAGAAGGAGATTAAATTTATTTATGATGAAAATTAGGGTTTTAGTTAAAGATAAAGATAATAATATTATCTATTATGAAGATTTTTTTATTAAGGATAGATCACAAATAAATGAAGTATCTTCTAAAGTTTCTGATAAAATTATAGAATTAGAAAGTAAATATCCTTATCCTGATTATGAAATTGATCAAAATGTTAGCTTTGAAAATCAAAATAATAAATCCGATCTATAAATTAATTTTTTATTAATTATTTTTATTTAATTATTTTTATTTGTTTTTTTATGTATTTTTGATTTATTTAGAGTAATTGTTATAATGATATTGATTTAAGTTAAAATTAACTAAAAAGGAGGTGTTTAAATAAAAATGAAAAATTTAATAAAATCTATACTATTTTATACTCTTTTAGCCATTTTTATTTTTACAATATTTAGTTTAAATTATATATTTTCTCAAGATGATAAGAAGCTTAGGATTGGGGTAGTAGATTTTGATGTTTCTGGGGTTAGTGATGCTTATGTCTCTTCTGTTTTACCTAAATCTGTCGTTTATTATTTAGCTAAGGATGAAAAGTATGTTCCTTCTTATCATCCTAAATACGATTTTACAAATTATAAAGCCGCTTTTAGTGTTAGTAATAATGATATTATTAATTTTACTAATAGATATAATTTAGATGTAGCTATGTTAGGAAATATCTTAATAGCTGACATAAAGGAAAATTATAATTATATTTCTACTCCGTTTGGGGGAGTAAAAATTAAAAATGTTGATGTAAATATTGCCGGAGATATTTACATTTATAATGGGTTTGATGGTAATTTAGTTTATTCTTTTAGAGCAGAAGGGAATGCTAGTGAAAGTAATGTAGGAGCTTGGGGTTGGTATGGTTGGAACTATATTGATATTAATAATCCTTCTTTTTGGAAGTCTGTAGTAGGTAAAGCAGTCACTAAATTCTGCGAAAAAATCCATAATGAAATTAATCAAAAATATGATACTTTGCTAACTTTTAAGCAAAAAAAATCCCAGCAAAAGGATTCTACTAATCTATCTTCTAGTAATCAAGGTAATCAAGTTGCTAAGGATAACTCAACTCAAGATTACCAAAGCACTAATCAAAGTAATAATCAAAATAATTTAGATAATTTAGAAAAATTTGAAAAAGAAAATAATATCTCTAAAAAAATAGTTTATAAAAGTAATTTCCAAAATTATAATGTAGGAACTAATAATCTACCTTTGATAATTGAAATCAATAAAGGAAATAAATTACCTACTATTGTTATGTTTAATGGTCAAAAATATTTAGATATTACTGAAACGGGGTTTATTGTTGATAAAAATATCAGTGATAATAGATATATAAAGCTGAATTTTATTGCTGATGATGAATCTACTGTTAGGACACTAACAGTGGTTGTAGATGGAAAATTTGAAAGCTTAACCAAAGGAATATCTGAAATTAAATATGGAAACTCTAGGTTATCTCAAGCTTTAATTATTTGGTCTGATTTTTATATGTTTGCTAAAGTACCATTAAAAGTATTTGTTAGAACTAAGGATTATGATCATTGGATAATAGGCCCAGAAAGAGGAGATAATAAAATACTTTATTCTTTTAATATGAATGATTTATTATCCAAAAATAATCCCAATCAAGAAATAGAAATGCATATATATAAATATAAAACCATAGAAGGAACAAAATTATTTATCAAAGTTATTAATTTATTTAATAATAAATTTTATACTTTAAAAATAGATATTAATCCTGAGTATGAAAAAATGATTAATGGTGGTAATGTAGCTATTGCTTCTTCTGGTGGTCAAAAGTTTTTACTTAAATCTCTAGAAGTTTATGAACTAAAAATCTTAAATACTAATTCTTTTAGAGCTTGGTTACAAAATAATTGTGATAAATTTTATACTATTACAAAAGAAATTATAGTTTCTTCTAATAATAATAAAAATAATAAAAAAAATAAAACTAATAAAAATAATAAAATAACTCAAGAAATTAATATCTTTGAATTCAAAGCAAATAAACTCTTTGATGAAAATAATAACTTAAAACTATTTGGGAAAGAGGTTATTAAAAATGTTATTTTGGAATTAAAAAATCAGAAAAAAGATAAAATAGAGTTGTATATTTTAGATGATAATTTATTTGATTATATTAAATTAGCTTTTGAGGAATTATCTTCTGAATTTAATTATCCAGTTAATTTGGAAAGAATAAATAAATTACCTAATGAAAATATAAAAATAAATAATGACTCTTTATATTTTGTTTTTTACTATTAACAAGGGTGGTAAATTTTTAATGGATAATGTTTTTGTAGATTATGATATAGATAAAGGGATAAATTTACTAGAGGTTTTATCTGCTCTTAGTCATGCTTTGGATATCAAGGAAACATTTGAATTGTATTGTGCAGCGTTATTAAAAGATTCCGGATGTTCTAGTAATGCTTCTAGAGTTTATAAAGCTTTTGATTCTGATGATTTAAAAACTAAGTTTAATGTTAAACTAATAGATTGGACTAATATTATTGAGTCTTTTAAATTTGCGATAAACAATACCAAACCTGGGGCTAATTTATTTTATAAGATTTCTCATTTGTTATCAGAGACTAAAGGTGATCCTAAATTAATGGATGAATTAACTACTATTAGATGTAATAAAGGATTTGAGATAGCTATTTCTTTAGGGTTTAGTTATAATGTAGCTAACGCTATTAAGTTTTTAGATGAACATTGGGATGGCAATGGTTCCCCTTATAAGATTAAAGGTGAAAAAATCCCATTATTTAGCAGAATATTATCAATATGTCAAACTTTTGAAGTTTTTGCCTCGAATTTTGGATTACAAGCAGCTTTCGATATTATTAACAAAAGAAAAGCTAAATGGTTTGATCCTGAATTGGTTGATTTATTCAATTCTTTTAAAAATGATAATTCTGTATGGGAAAGATACTATAATTTTTTAGAAAATTATAATATAGTTGATTTAGGAAAAGATTTAATAGATATTGATAAAAATTTAAATATTTCTACCAAACAGATAGCGGAAACCTTTGCTTTAATTATTGATACTAAAACTCCATTTACTTATAATCATTCTAAGCGGGTTGCTGATTATTGTGTTTTAATATCAAATGAACTAGGCTTTGAAAATAATAGAGTTGAGTTTATGTATGTAGTAGGATTATTACATGATATTGGTAAGCTTGGAGTAAGTAATAAGATCTTAGAAAAACCTGGTAAATTAGATGATAATGAGTTTGAAATGATTAAGCTTCATCCTAAGTATAGTTATGAAATTTTAAAAAATATAAAATCTTTTGGATATTTAGCTAATGTTGCTGGTTCTCATCATGAAAGATTAGATGGAAAAGGGTATTATCAAGCTTTAAAAGAACATCAAATTAATGAAGATATGAGGATATTAGCTGTTTGTGATGTTTTTGATGCTTTAAGAAGTGAAAGACTTATTAGCTAATTTACTAATAGATTCCAATTGCTTATGTTTTTGATGCTTTAAGAAGTGAAAGACCCTATAGACCTGCTATGCCCTTAGATAAAGTATTTTCTATTATGGAAAATGATAAAGGATTAGATCAAAAATATGTATCTATTCTAAAATCAATTTTTCTATAATTTTTTACTATAATTAATGAAAATAATGAGTATAAATTATGAGTAGCTTAGAAATTTGGAATTGGGATACAATATATTATGGTAATAGAAAATTTTTTAAGGAACTTGGACAATTAAAACTTGATATGCTCTTTAGCTCTATAAGTTCTATAGAAAATTATGTTTCAGGTAATTTATTGAATTTTTTAAAATCAGATATTCAAAATGCTTTTAATTTATTAATTAATCAAATATTAAAGGAATATAATATTGAATTAGTACATAAGAGTTATCAGCTTACTAGAAATCAAATAGAAGCTATTAATAATTATCATGATAATTGGATTAAGCAACAAGAAATTTCAATAAATAATTTATTTAAAACTTTTGATAAATTTATAAATGACTTAAAAGAACTAGTATTTACTGAAAATCAAGATGTAGTTTATAACTACATTCTTACTTTCTCAAAAAGAAATAATATTAATTTCTCTAATTCTTTAAATTATCTTGAAAATGAAATAAAAAAGAAAGAGATATATAATAAACAGATAGATTCATATTTTAATAAAATAAAGGAAGATATTCAAAACAAAATTAGTAATGTTAATAAGAGTAATAAAGATAACCTAAAAATTGATGCTAAAACTTTAAATAAACTATCTAAAAATTTTGAAAAACTTTCATTTAAAATTATTAATTTAGTAAAAAAGATAGATATCCTAAAAGATTCTTTTAACTCACTTGATTTTGTTAATATTTCTTTAAAAGAAAATATAAAAACTAAATTAGAAGAATTAAATAAAAATAAAGAAGAATTAATAGGTAAATTAAATTCTATAAGCAATAACGAAATAAATAAAAATATAAAATATCTAAATGAATTAGAATTATTCTATAAAAATTTAGAATTTATTTATTTAGAAATAAAAAAATTAATTAAAATTAATATTTTTCATATTGATTTAAATAATAAGTTAAATAAACTTAATGATATAATAAATGGTAAAAGCAATTTAGAAAAAAGTATCGTAGATAAAATAAATAATTTAATTAATGAAATTAACTTTTTAATTAGATCTGACACTATTAATGAAAATACTATTGAAGAATTTGATAATAAATATAATTATCTTATGGATAATATTTATGAATTTATTTATAAAGAGAAAGTAAAACAAGAAATGATGGGTAATTTGGTAGAATCTTTAAATGATTTAGGTTATAATATTTTAGTTACTACATCAGATGGCATCATATTTTTAGATTCTCCTTTAGGAGTAGAATACAAGATAATGTTAAGAATAGTTAAAGATAAATTAGCTGCTAAGTTTATTAGAATAATAGAAGATAATTATATAGTAAGTGATACAGAAAAACAAAGGGATATTGAATTAGTTAAGAATTGGTGTAAAGATTATCAGAAAGTATTAAATTATTTAAAAGAAAATAATATTTATTTAGAACCTGAAAAGATTTTAAATCCAGAAGATGATCTTAATAATTTAGATATTATATATACTCAGTTTAGTAAATTACCAATAGAGGTAAAAGAATTATATTCCATGCAAATTCAAAATAAAAAGAAAATTATTCATAAAACTAAACAAATAAAACAAGATTATTATCAGATTTAATGGATAAATTTAATAATAAGTTATTAATATCAGTAGCGGATTTATCAGCTGAAAAATATGCTTATTTTATTATTAATGAGCTAATTGAAAAAAACACAGATATAGAGGTATTAGCTGTAGGTGGTAATAAATTAAAGCAATTAGCTAATAATATTAATAAAAGAGAATCTTGCAGTAGGGTAAAGTTTTTAGCTGACTCAATAAAATATAGTTCTGTTGGTTTTTTTGAAAATCTAAATTATGTTCCATTTGCTTATATAGAATATTTAAAATTAAAAAAAATTTTAAAAAAAGAGAGACCTAAATTTGTTTTATTAATAGATGCTCCTTTTCTAAATGTAAGATTAATAAAATACTTAAAAAGTTTTTATAATCCTATTATATTTTATTTAATCCCGCCCAAAACTTGGCTAAATAAGAGAGATACTATTCATAGGTTTATTGAGGATACTTGTGATTATATTATTTTACCTTTTAGATTTAATTTGGAATTATATAATAAGAGTAAATCTTATTTTTTTGGGCATCCTTTATTAGATATTATTAGCTTTTTTGATAATAACAAACCAATAAAAAAAAATAATAAGAATTTGGCGATATTTCCTGGTAGTAGGAAATTTGAAATACTATTCATTTCTAAAGATGCTTTTAATATTATTAAGGATCCAGATGTATATTATACTTTTGATAAATTTTTAATATCGGATTTTTTAGAATATAGTTATTCTGATGAACATATATTCAATAAAGTTGTAAGGGGTATTTTAAAAAAAGGAAATAAGGAGAAAATAAATAATATAAAATTAGAAATAATAAAGAGTAATATGGATATTTATGGGAATAGTTTATTAGCTTTAAGTAAATCGGGAACTATTGTATTTGAAAATATTTTAAATAATTTACCTACTATAGCTTATTATAAAGTTTTTAAAATAAGTGAATTAACCTTTAAGTTATTTAAAAATATAAAAATAAAATATATTTCTATTCCAAATTTGTTAATTGAATATGAATTTAAAAATGAATTAATATCTAATTTACCATCAAATTCAAAAAATGATTATATTTTAGTAGAAGAATTAATACAAGATGAATATAATTTAAATAATCTTAAACAAAAGTTATTTAAAGTTTATAATAACATAGAATATTATAACCTTAAGATAGAAATTTTTAATAATCTTTTAAAAAATTATTATCCCTCTAGATCCTTAAATAAAATAGTGGATTTCATTTTAAATGTAATTGAAAGTAAATGATTGTATATGGATAAAAAACAAGTTGATATAAATTATAATATAACTTTAATAAGTGATTTTTTGAAAAATATAAATAAGTTTTATTTAGTAGTAAATAATAACGAGCTAAAATATTTTAATAATTTTGTTAATAGTTCATTTCTTCCAACTAATTTTAATGATAGGATTATAAGTGCTGTTAAAAATTTATATACTGAATTAATTAAAATTGATTTGGAAGAGCTTTATTTTATAAACAAAAAGATAAGACTTGAGTTTTATAATAAAGAATTAGATTTTGAGTTTTTAATTTTTAGGATATCAAATGAATATTATTTTATATTAATTAACGATAGTTTTATAAGAGATGAATTTTTTAGGAACTCTATTTTAAATACTTTATCTCATGAATTAAAAACTCCTTTAACTATAATTAAAGGTTATGTACAATACTTATTGAAATCTAAAGATACAGAAAATCTTTATAATACTTTGGAAACTATACTTTCTAATACATATAGATTAGAAGAATTGATAGGGGAATTGATAGAAGTTTCTAAATTTATTTCTGATAACGTTTTAATAAAAGATGACGTATTCTCTTTAAAGAAGCTAATTGAATTTGTTATATCCAAATTTAAACCTAAAATTACTAATAAAAATATTAAATTGATTTTAGAATTGGAGTTAAATGATGATGATGAGATAATTGCTGATTTTGAAAAGATAAGGTATGCTTTTCAAGAAATTTTAGAAAATGCTTATAAATATGGAAAAGATAAAATTATTGTCAAAGCTTATAAAGACAAAAAAGGGTTTTATATTCAAGTTAAAGATAATGGGCTTGGAATTAAAAAAGAAATAATTAATGATATATTTTATTTATTTAATAGAACTAATAATGAGCTTAATAGGAATGTATATGGTCTTGGAGTAGGTTTATTTTTAGTTAAGAAAATTATTGACTCTCATAAAGGTAAAATTATTATTAAAAGCAAAGAAAATCGTGGAACCAATGTTATTATTTTTATTCCTTTTAAACTAAAAAAATCTAATAGTAAATTCTAATTTTATTATATTATATACTAAAAACTTAAAATATAACTAATTTATTCGGGAGGGAAAAAAATTGATTAACAATTACATTAATTTAATTCCATATATCCTACAAAAAAATTCTTTTACAATTAAAGGGATTGCAGAGGAATTAAATGTATCTCCTAATGTTATTAAGAGAATCGTTAATACCTTAAGTCAGCAATTTGGTATTAATTTTATATATGATAAGAAAACAAAAAAGTATATATTAGCTGATAGAGAAATACTTAATTTATTAAATGAAAATTCAATTGAACTAGAAGATATTTTATTGTATATTTTATGTTCTGCTATTTCTTATTCACAAGATCTAAAAATAAAAAGAAAATCACTATTATTTTATTATTTTATTACTAATAATAAAAAATATTCTCAAAAAATTGCCAATA
This sequence comes from uncultured bacterium, assembly GCA_937139605.1. Taxonomy (GTDB): domain Bacteria; phylum DRYD01; class DRYD01; order DRYD01; family DRYD01; genus CAKZQG01. The sequence continues at coordinate 12,553 of CAKZQG010000029.1, read as the reverse complement.
AAAGTTACATATTAGGTGAATATGTAAAGGACTTTAGGAAAGATATATTATTTACTGATGTTCCCATTGATTTTAATATTTTTACTAAAATTAGAGATGCTATAACTAACAAAAAAGAGCTAAGGGTTTTAGTAAATTATTTTGGTATTGTCACTTATATTAATTTAATTCCATTGTATTTAGCTTTTCTTAAGGGAGAATGGTTTTTAATCTACGCTTCTTTTGAATTTTCTGATAATTTAGATGTAAATAATCTTCAACAAAATGAAGAAAGAATAGAAGAAAAAATTCAAGATGAAATTAAAAAAGTATTAACTGTTAGTAGTGATTTGCTAGATAAAAATTTAACTAGTTCTGAAGGTATAAAAAAAAATTTTGAAAATAATCTATATAAAATTGATTTTATAAAGGTTAGTGATATTAAAGAAATATTTTACACAGGTAAGATTATAGATTACAGTATAGATAGTTTTATAGAAGACGCTTTACCTGAATTAGCTTTTTATTTTAAACCATTAACTAAGTATAAAGTTAAGATAGAATTTAATAATATTTTTATATATGATATTTTAAAAGTTTGGCATCCTTCTCAGCACCTAGAAATAATAAATAATGAAACTATGAATTCTAAAATTATCTTAACTTTAGAGGTATCTAATTTAAATAATTTATTTATGTGGTTGTCTTCATTTGGTAAGAATGCTAAAATTACTGAACCTGAACTAGTTAAAGCTAAATATATAGAGTATCTTAATTCTATCATAGATTTTAATAAGGATTAATAAAAAATAAAACAAAAATAAGGATTTAATATGAAAATTTATACCTGTTTTGGAGATAAAGGGAAAACTAAATTAATAAGTGGGGAAATCGTTGATAAAAATGATAAATTAATTGTTGCTTATGGCAATGTTGATAAACTTATAGCTTTTTTAGGATTTATTATATCTTTTTATAAAGAATTTTATTCTTATATTATTAAAAATAAGTACAAATTAAAAAAAATCAATATTATAATGGAATTATTAAATGATATTCAATTAATTTTATTTAATTTATCTACTGATTTAGCTTCTACTAATTTAAATGATAAGCAATTGAATAAATTTAAAATAAAAAGAATAACGGAAAATGATGTTAAAAATTTAGAAAAAATCATTGATAAAATCTTAGAAAAATCTAATAAAATAGATAGTTTTGTAATTCCTTCTAATAATGTATTATCTTCTATGTTACATTATTTAAGAACATTAACTAGAGAAGCTGAAGTAAAAATAATAGATTGCCTTAACCATTATGATATTAATAAAAATATTCTTTCTTTTATAAATAGACTATCGGATTTATTTTTTGCTATAGCTTTATATCTTGAAACTTTAATAAATAATGACATTAAATTATTAAAAAACCATAAAGAAAAACAATTATTTAAAGATTTTTTTGAAAAATTCTAGTAATAAAAATTAACTTAACAAAAGGGGTATAATTATGGAAATTATAAATACTTCTACTTGGATTGAATTTAATAATTTATTTAAAGAATATATTGAAATTCAAGTAAAGAAATTACTAAATAAAAAAGATGCTATATTTTATGAGGAATTAATAGAAGGGGTTTTATATCCATTAGTTAATAGTGGAAAATTTTTTAGACCTTATTTACTTTATCAAACCGCTAATTTTGTTCTTAAGAATTCAAAATTAAAATTTAACAATAATTTAGATGATTTTTTACCTTTTGCTTTAGCTATTGAGTTAGTTCATAATTATTCTTTAGTTCATGACGATTTACCTGCTATGGATAATACTTCTTATAGAAGAGGTATATTAACTGTTCATAAAAAATATGGAGAAGCAGAAGCTATTCTTATTGGTGATTTATTATTAACTTTAGCTTTTCAAGTTCTAACAGATTATAAAAAACTAAAGTCCTTTGATTATGCTAATATTATTAAACTTATAAATAGATTTTCTTATTATATTGGTCAAGATTTTCTTATTACTGGCCAATACTTAGATATAAAATATCAGAAAAAATTAATTCCAAATACTTTTGAAAATATAAAATTAATTAATTATTATAAAACTGCTGGCTTGATTTTACTATCTATTGAGATACCATTAGTTTTACTTAATCCTGAGTATTCTATTAAGTATTCTTTAATAAAATATGGCTTTAATTTAGGATATCTTTTTCAATATACTGATGATTACTTAGATAAAGATGGAGTGTATAATTTATTACCTAAAAATGATTTAAAAAAATTAATTGATTTTCATTATCTTAAAGCTCTTAATTCCATTAAAAATTTTCAAAATTTTCAAGATTTACAAGATATTTTAGATTTTATTTATTTTAGAATTAATTAAAAATTAATTAAAAACTATTGATGTTATGCAAAAATATATTGAGATATTAGAATTTTTTAAAGAAATCTTAGAAGATTATAAAAAATTACTAAATGAGAAATTAGATAAATTTAGAGCTCCTTTAATTTTTCAATATAGAAGTGAATTACAAGATGTAATTGACTATTTTGAAGAAAATAAAGAGATTATTCCTTATAGTATTTATAATGAATTTAAAGAATTAATGCCTACTTTAGAAGAAATTGATAATAATATGTTAGATCTTTTTCAGGATATTAAAAGGTTAATAGGTAATATTAATAATTATAGATCAAAGTATCCTAAGCATCATTGGTGGTGGTATTCTTAAAAAGCTCAGTTATATACCTAAAAAAATGCAAACTAAAAAAGTATTAACTATATTCCATACTACTGATATTCATAGTAAACTTAATAATGAGAAATTAGAAAAAATAAAGAATTTACTAAGCAATTGTGATACTGATTTTTTGTTAGTTGATAGTGGGGATATGTTATTAGGTGGAAATATTATATTTTCTCCTTTTGAGCCTGTTATTAAAAAAATTAATGAACTTAATTACACTGCTATTGCTATCGGTAATAGGGAATTTAATTACTTTAGATCTATATTTTACAATAGGTTAAAAAAAGTTAATACTTATCTATTGGCTGCTAATTTAATTGATTTGAGATTTAAAAAAAATAATCAGAAAATAAAAAAAAAATTATATTTAGAGTTTAATGGGATTAAAATTTGTTTAATTGGATTAACTAAGCCACAGTATCCTGAAAAACATTTCTGGGAACTCATCACTGGTTTTAGGTTTTCTAATTATTTTGATTCCGTTAGTTATATTATTAAAGATTATTATAAAATTTCTGATTTATTTTTAATTTTATCTCATTTGGGGTTAGCTGATGATATGAAATTAGCTGAATTTTTACAAAAAAATTATTCGCATATTTTAAATAAATTTATAATCTTAGGAGGGCATGATCATAAGGAGTTTTTTGATAATTCTTTTGTACCTATTGTTCATACTGAACCTTATTTAAAGAAAATTACTAAATTGGAACTTATTTTTAGTAATAACAAAAATTCTTTTTTATTAGATACTGTGCTTATTGATAGAATAAATTTATAAATTAGGTTTTATTTTTAAGTTCTAGAGCTTTTTTAACAGCTTCGACGGGGTTAATTAATCCTGCACCTACTGAATATTTTGAAGCATCTTTTACTGGGGTAGCTGTTTCTTTTATTATTTGTTTTATTTGAGCTGGGGTTAAGTTTGGATTAGCTTGAAGTATTAAAGCTACTACGCCTGCAACTATAGGTGTTGCCATTGATGTACCTGATAATAAGGTATAGTAATCTCCATAATGTATAACAGGTTCTTTATCTATGGTAGAATTAGGAGATCTTAAAGAAACTACTTCAACGCCAGGAGAAGATATATCTGGTTTATCTTTTTTATCTACGGGTGTTGGCCCTTTTGAAGTAAAGAATGCAGGGGTATCGTCATTTAAGGTTATAGTATTTTTATCATCATAAGCTCCAACAGTTATTGCATGTTCTGAGATCCCAGGGGTTCCAATAGTTTCTTTTAATGGGCCACTATTGCCTGCTGCTATTACTACTGTTATTCCTGCTTTTTCTGCATCTTCTACTGCTTTTGCTATTATATCGTCTTGCTCTTTTATTGCAGACGTTGCTCCTAAAGACATTGAAATCACTTTTATATTGTATTTATCTTTATTTTTAATGCACCAATAGATCCCACGGATTATATTAGATAGTGATCCACTACCTTGTTTATCTAGTACTTTAATTCCTATTAAATTAGCTTCAAAGGCTGGGCCTTTATAATTTCCATTAGCTTTAGAACCATTCCCACCTACTAAACCTGCACAATGTGTGCCGTGCCCGTTATCATCATATGCATTTTCTACCCCATTTTTATTATTAACAAAATCTACAAACTCTATTATTCTATCTTTTACATCGGGGTGTGGATAAATCCCAGTATCTATTACCGCTACTGTTACTCCTTTACCTGTTATTCCCATTTTCCATACTTCATCTGTTTTTAAAACATCTTTTATAACATCTATTCTAAATAAGTTATGCGGTAATTTATTTTTTTGATTAGTTAATTCTATGGGTTTATAATAACTTATAGTATTAGTAGGTAAAAATGAGTCACTTATATTTTGGGATTTGTCTTTTATTATATTGCTATTAGAATATCCTATATAATTTTCTACTTTATTATAAATATTATTAATTATATTCATTTTTATCCTCCTTAAATTTATTAGTTTTTTTATTTATTTTTTCTTTTTAATAAAAAAATAATTGTGTAATTGTTAAAAAAAAGTTAAAAATGAAAAACATAATAAGAAAATTTTAGAAAAATTTAAAGAAGGAAATATAAAAATTTGTAAAGAATTTTTTTATTAAAAAAGAGTAGATATTTTTATTATTCAGTTTTAGTAGATGTTAATTGAAAAAATTTATGGATTAATAAATAAAATAGAATTAATAGAAAAGAAAATAGGGTATGTTTTTGAAGATAAGTTTTTGTTAGTTTCATCTTTTATCCATAATTCTTTTATAAATTTACCACTTAAAATGTTATATAATGGTCAAGAGGTTGTTTTACAAAATAATCAAAGATTAGAATTCTTAGGTGATAGTATTTTAAATTATTTAGTAAGTATATATTCTTATGAGAAGTATCCTTTTTTTAATGAGGAAAGTTTATCTTATTTTAGGTCTTTAATAGTTAATTACTTAACACTTTCAAAGATATTAAAAAAGTTGGAATTAGATAGTTATTTAATATTCAATTATGAGAGTTTAGGTTCTAATAGTATAAGGACGAAAACTTATGCAGATTTAATGGAAGCTATTATTGGCGCTATTTATCTAGATTCTATTAAAAATAAAAATGATTATACTTTAACTTATATTAAGAAATTTTTTTATGATATTATTCTCAAAAATTTTTATGAATTAATTGATGAAATAATGATAGAAATATTTGACTGGAAAGGGTTTTTACAAAATATTTTCCAAAAAAAAGGAATGGAATCTTTAAAATATATTACTATTGAAAAAAGGATTAATGAGTTTGTATGTGTAGCTGTTTTAGATAATGTTGAGGTATCTATAGGAGTTGGAAAAACTAAAAAAGAAGCAGAAAAACAAGCCGCACTTAACTTCTTTATTCATAAACTAAAAAATCCTAAATTATAAAAAATATAAAAAATTAAATTAATATCTATAAAGGATATTTATAAAAAATATCAAAAAAATAAAAAAGAAGAGAAAATAAATATATGATGAAGTATAGGTTAAGGAGGAATGGTTATGAAGATATCTGTATTAACAGGTGGAGGAGATGCTCCAGGATTAAATGCTTACCTTAAAGCTATTACATTTAAAGCTATTGATAGTGGATATGAAGTATATGGTTTTTTAGATGGTTGGAAAGGAGTATTGGAAAATAAGTATATAAAGCTTGATAAAGATTTAGTTTATAGAGAATATTTTCATGGGGGTACTTTATTGGGTAGTTCTAGGACTAATCCTGCTAAAAATGAAGAAACTATTAATAAAGCTATTAATAATTTTAAAGCTACTGGGTTTGATGTATTAATTGCTATAGGTGGGGAAGATACCATGGGAGCTTCCTCTAAAATGTATAAAGCTGGGATCCCTGTTATCGGATTACCTAAAACTATTGATTATGATTTATATGGTACTGACTTTACAGTAGGATTTCATACTGCAGTAGATATCGTTAGAGATTCTATTGAAAAATTAATAACTACTGCTAAATCTCATCATAGAGTTTTAGTTGTGGAGGTTATGGGTAGGCATGCGGGTTGGATTGCTTTATATGGCGGGTTAGCAGGTGGTGCTAATTATATCATTATTCCTGAATTCCCCTTAGATTTAAATGATCTTTTAAGAGTTATAAGAGATAGATATAATAGAGGAGATACTTATGCTATTGTAGTTGTTGCTGAAGGAGTAGAATTAGGTAATGTAAATAAAGAAGTAGTTGATGAATATGGACATGTAAAGCTTGGGGGAGTTGGGGAGCAATTAGCTAAAATTATTGAAAAAGAAACAGGTATAACTACGAGATCTGTTAATTTAGGTCATTTACAAAGAGGAGGACCAGCTAATAGCATCGATAGGATTTATCCACTAAAGCTAGGATACCATGCCATTGAATTAGTTAAAAATAAAGAATTTGGGAAAATGCTTGCACTCAAAGGAAATGAAATAATTAAAATAGATTTATCTGAAGTTGAAGGAAAAATTAAAACCGTTGATAGCAATTTATACCAATTTGCTAAATCATTCTTTTATTAATATTTTTTTTGATATTGTTTTAATACTTGTTTTAAGGGGTGAAAAGAAGTGAATATAAAAGTAGAGTGTGAAAATTTTAGAATACTTTTAAATGAACCCTTAAAAAATAAAAATATAGAATTAAAAGTAGTTGATATTGATCAATTAGTAATTCCTCCTATTCAAAGGGAATTATCTGAAAGTTTAGTAGAAAAATTGAAAGAATCAATACAAGAAATAGGGTTTATAGATCCTATTGATGTTGTTTTGAATAAGGAAGGGAAATATGAGGTTATAAATGGGCAACATAGGCTCCAAGCTGCTATATTACTAAATTTAACTAAAATCCCTGTATTTGTTTTTCCTTATGAATACAGAGATTATATTTTATTATTAAATATTGAAAAGATTCCTTCTTTAAAGGATAAAGCTCATCAGGCTTTTGCTATTTTTTATGAGTATCTTCAAAATAACCCTACTTTAAAAGAATATTTGTTAGATAAAAAAATCGAAGAAGCTTATTACATAACCTTGGGGATTATAATAGATAAATATGGGGATAAAAAGTTTCCTGCTTATGCTTTTGAAAGAATATTAAAGAAGGTAGATTATTTTTTGGATTTAGAATTAAAAGATGCAATGATTGAGCGAGAAAAACGGGCAAATATCTTAATCCAAGCTAAAGAAATTTTAAATAAAAAATATGAAGAATTAGGAATATCCAATTCTTTGGTTAAACAAATAATTATCTCTAAAGCTTTTCAAAATTTATACGGAAAGCATGTTAGGAGTATTTCTGATGATTTTTATTCTCTGTTTGATAAACTAATAAAAGAGATCCCTAAAGTTAATATAACTGAAGAAGATTTAATTTAAAATAAAACTAATTAAAATTAAATAAAGTTAGTTCAAAGAGGGGGTGAAAATAATGTTAAAAACTGAGATAAAGGTACCAGCTGATGTACCTAAGGATAAAGTTGAGGAATATTTAAATAATTATAATTTAGCTACTGATGGTAGTGGGAGATTATTTTTATTTGCAGGGGATCAAAAAGTAGAACATTTAAATGATGATTTCTATGGTCCTGGGGTTTCTCCTGAAGATAATGATCCCGAACATTTATTTAAAATAGCTTCTAAATCAAAAATAGGGGCTTTTGCTACTCAATTGGGGCTAATTGCTAGATATGCTATGGATTATCCCAATGTTAATTATATTGTTAAGCTTAATTCTAAAACACATCTTATTAAGACTTCTCAAATGGATCCAATAAGTACTGCTTGGGTAGATGTAGAAGATGTGATAAGATTTAAAGAACAAACTGGATTAAAAATAGTTGGAGTTGGATATACTATTTATCCTGGTAGTGAGTATGAATATATTATGTTAAAAGAAGCAGCAAAGATAGTTAATCAAGCTCATAAGTATGGTTTAATAGCTGTTATTTGGTCATATCCTAGGGGTAAGGCTGTAAAGGATGAGAAAGACGCACATTTAATAGCTGGAGCTGCTGGGTTAGCTGCTTGTTTAGGTGCAGATTTTGTTAAAGTTAATCCACCTAAAGATTCTGAAGGAAAAGAAGATCCTGCTTTATTAAGGGAAGCTGTTTTAGCTGCGGGTAGAACCAAAGTTATCTGTGCTGGTGGTAAAAGCATAGAAGCAAGAGAATTTTTACAAAAATTATATGATCAAATCCAAGTTGGGATAGCTGGTAATGCTACTGGCAGAAACATTCATCAAAAACCGTTAGATGAAGCTGTTAGATTTTGTAATGCTATTTATGCTATTACTGTTAAAAATTATACTGTTGATGAAGCTATAAAAATATATGAAGGAAAAACAACTCTATAAAAAAACTATAATTTAATTAACATTTATACATTTAAAATAATAATAGAAAGGAAACGTTTTGAATAAATGAGCAGTTTAAGTTTATATTTATTAGTAGGGTTATTACTTTTTATTATTTTAGTAATAAGGAATGCAGTTAAGGCTTATGTTATTTATTATTTAGGAGATCCTAGCCCTAAGTATAAAAGACTCTTAACTTTTAATCCAATTGATCATATAGATCCAGTTGGAACTTTTTTATTATTTTTAACTCCTATTTTATCTGCTGGGACTTTTGTTTTTGGTTGGGTTAAATATATAGATTATGATCCTAATTATTTTAAAAACAAAGACATAGGGGAGTTAGTTGTCGGTTCCTTTGGGTTCCTTTCATTTCTAATGATTATAGCAATTTGTAAGATATTATATATTTATATATATTCTTTTAATCCGTTTTTTCCACAAATTGTTCAGTTATTAGCTTATATGTCCGCTTTTTTATTTGCTTTAAATGTATTACCTATTAAAGGTTTTGATGGATATATTATTTTAAGCGTTATATTAAGAAAATTAAATAGATCTTGGTTTTATGCTTTAGAAGATTTCTATTTTAAAAATCAATTTATTATTTTAATTTTATTTTTTCCGATTGTTTTTATATTTTCACCTTTTTTAGTTGCTATTGCTAACATAGCTATGAAGATAGGTGGTTGGTAATTATGGAATTAAATATTTCTGATTTTAAAAGATTAAATGAAAATTTTAAATATATAGCAAAAAGGAAGTTTGATTTAGAGTTAGATAATAATTTAGAAGATATTGTTTTAAGTGATATTTTAATTTCATTATTTTTTAGATTTAACCGGACAAAATCTAAGGTTGCTATATCTATTGTTGGTAGTTATGTAGGAGAAACTATAATTAAGAATTGGCATGGAAAATGGGATTCTGAAAAACTTTGTATTAATAAAGTAGGGATTAATAAAATAGTTGTTAATCCTTTTTCTATTGCTCATCAACGACTCACTAAAGGAATAAATAAAATGCTTTCTTATCAATTAGATTTAGTATCTATTAAAGCTAATAACTTTGAAGTATATTCTAATGATAATTTAAAAAAAGATTATATTAAAGGGAAAGTAACTAAATTATACAATGATGGCTGGTTTGATGAATTCTTTAATAAAATATATAATGATGATAATAAAAATTATATGAAATTTGAAGCAGCTTATCTATTAGGGATTTCTTTAAAATATTTACAAACTAATGAATTAGATTCTAAAATTAAAGAATTATTTGAATTAAAACCTTATTATGCTTCTGTTGTCTTTCAAAATTATCTTATAGAAGAGAATTTTATTATTGATAAATTAATTGATTTATTAAAAAACAAAGATAATAATATAAAATTACAAGCTTTATTAGCTTTAGTTAATGCTAAAAAATCAGAAAATGTTAATAAAATTAAGCAACTTTTATATGATTTATTAATAAATAATAATACCAATGATATGATTTTCTTATTTTATTTAGGACAAGCTATTGGAAATTTTAAAGATTTAGATAATATTAATTGGATTAGAAATAAATTAATGGATAAAGATATTAATGATATGGCCAAACTTAGTTTATTAGTTTCTATTCAAAGCTTGAAAGATAGCTCTTTTATTAGTGATTTATTGTATTTATTGTTAGAATCTGATGTTAATGATGTAATTAAAGATGAAATTTTAAAAACTTTACAATACCTTCCTATTACTCAAAAAGATATACATTCATTATTAGATAAATATCATCAATATGAACCCTATCAAAAAATTCATATTTTAAATGCTCTATTTTTAATTGACTCTTCTGAAAGGTTAAATATATTACAAAATTTATTAAATGTTGAAAAAGATCCTTTTGTAAAAAGCTACATAGTATCTCTCATTGATCAAATTGTATAATTTATTAATTTTAATTTTTAATGTTAAGGAGAAAAACAAATGAAAGAATTAACATTAAGGAGTATTTTGTTAGGTTTAACTTTAGGGGTTATCTTAAGTGGAGCTAATGCGTATTTAGGCCTAAAAGCTGGAATGACCGTAGCTGCTTCTATACCTGCTTCTGTTATTTCAATGCTTATTTTAACTAAATTACTTAAAAATGGAACTATCTTAGAGAACAATATTGTTCAAACTATGGCATCTGTTGCTCAAGCAGTTGCAGCTGGTATCATTTTCACTATACCATCTTTCTTTATACTTAATGAAAATAAAATACTTTCTAATATTCCCACTTTTTATCAAATATTAATTATATCTTTTGTTGGCAGTATCTGGGGAACTGTTTTTATGATATTCTTTAGGTATCCCCATATTGTTGAAGAACATGGGAAACTACCTTACCCTGAAGGTACTGCTTGTGCAGAGGTATTAAAAACTGGACAACATACTACTAAAAAAGCTTTCTATTTACTATTTGGTTTTATTATCTCAGCTATACTAAAAATATTACAAAATTTTAAATTTATATTTTCCAACAAAGTTTATAAGTTATTAAATGAAAATCATACTTTAAGTTTATATCAATTTAATAACTTACCAGTATCTTTAAAGAATATTGTTTTATCAATTGATTTGTTACCTGCATTATTTGGTATAGGGATGATAGTTGGTAGGAATATAGCAATAATGATGGCAAGTGGTGCCTTAATAGCTTGGTGGGTTATTATCCCTGTGATATCTATGTTTAAGCCAGAGGCCACTGCTTATATGATATATAAAGAGCATATACGATATATAGGGATAGGAGTAATAATAACTGGGGCAATTTTATCTATAATCCAATTTGTTCCTTTTATTTTTAAAACGTTTATTAAAAAAAATAGTACTAAAGAATTAAACTATTCAAAAGATCCTCATAAAGATTTGTGGTATGATAACAAAGAATCTAATAAAGATTTGAATCCTGTTATAGCTTTTTCTTTGATAGTATTAACGAGTATAATATTTTTTATTGTTAATCCATTAGATGGGTTATTAGCTAAGGTATTAAGTTATGTAGTGGTTTTAGTTTTTGCGTTTTTATTTACAGCGGTATCTAGTTATATAGTAGGTTTAGTGGGTTCAAGTAATCAACCAGTAAGTGCTATGACTATTTCAACTTTAATAGCAGTTGCTTTAACTTTAAAATTAATTGGTGTTGCTGGGGAGAATGGAGTTTATTCTGTTATTTTTTTATCTGTTATGGCGTGTATTTCTTTAGCAATTGCAGGGGATATGTCCCAAGACCTTAAAACTGGTTTTTTAGTTAAAGCTACTCCTTATAAACAGCAGATAGCTGCTATATTATCTGCTACTTTTGCCTCTTTCTTTTTAACTTATTTAATCTTCTTATTTAATAATGTTTATGGTTTTACTACTAATCATAGTAATCCTTTACCAGCTCCTCAGGCTAATTTAATAGCTATATTAGCTAATAGTATATTTGTTGGAGATATTAAGTGGAACGAGATAATAGTTGGAATATTTTTAGGTATAATAGCTAGGATGTTAAATTTTTCAGTTTTAGCTTTTGGTGTTGGGGTTTATTTACCTCACTCATTATCTATTCCTATTTTGTTAGGTGGGCTATTTTCTGATTTTGTTAAAAAATTTTTTAATAAACAAGATCCGGAGATAGAAGAGAAAATAAATTTAACTGCATCTGGCTTGATTGCTGGAGATACTATTTTAGGACTTGTTTTTGCTTTCCTAATCGCTTTTAGAATTATAACAGCTCAAGAAGGAGAATCTATTTTTCATATCTTCTCCGACTTTCTCTCTATTATAGCTTTCGCTTTTCTTATATTCCTCGTTTATCGTTTATTATCAAAAAAAAATAATTAAAAAATTATATTATTAACACTTAAAAATATAATTTTAAAAATTAATTTTTATCAATAAAATAATAAAATTTTTTATGATAAAAAAAAGAGGATTTTTTTTTTTTTTTTTTTG
>CAKZQG010000028.1 GCA_937139605.1 uncultured bacterium | reverse complement strand
ACAGGAGATTACCAAATAGATAAAACAACATTAATAAATATAGCATTTAAAAGAGAAGATCTACAAGAGATAAAAAAACAAATAGAGGTATTTATAAATTCAATAAGTTATGAAGTATTAAAAAATGAGTATGTATATTCTGCAGCGATATATGGATTAATATATGCAACGGGATTAAATGTAATAATAGAAGACAACACATCAAAAGGGAGGATAGATTTAACAATAGTAGTAGATAAAAAAGTAGTGTATATATTTCATATAACTTTCGTTATAATAGAGTTTAAGTTGTTAGAAAAAGAAGAGGGAAAAGGTAAAGCTTTAAAACAGATAAAAGAAAAAGAATACTTTAAAAAATATTTAAATTACCAAAAGATATATTTAGTGGGGATAGAATTTGATAAACACAATAAAAATTTACTTAATTTTCAATATGAGATATTAATAGGTTAAGTTTTTTAATTGTTAAACCTTTATAATTTAAAGATAAATCTCTTAGATTTAGAGATAAATCTCTTAGTCTATAGATTTAAATTTTTTGAATTAAGTTTTTTATTTAGGTTTGGGTTTTAAGTTAAAAATTTTCTTTTTGTTTTAGATTTTAAGATTTTATTTTTTTATAGATTTTTCTGTGTAGTAAGATAATCTAAATATTAATTTTAATCTAAATATTAATTTTAAAGCAAAAAAATAATTTATAATTAAAGTCAAAGAATAAAAACATAAAGTATATTAGCTAATTCTGTTTTATATTTTTTTAAAGTATGTAAATATACACATATAAATTTAATATTTCTAAAATTTAAAATATTTAAAAAGGTTTTTTATTGTTTTTAAGTAATATAATAATGGGATTAGTTTTTAAATATACATATAGGGGGTATAGGTATATTTAAATGAAAACAAAAGAAAGCAAAATTAAAAAAAGAAAAACATTAGTTAATAAAGAAATAAATTATTTAGAAAATAAAATGAATAATTTAGAAAGTAAATATACAAGTAATTTAGAAAAAAGTTCTTTAAATGATATAGAAATAAGATTAAAAAAAATAGAGGGACAAATAAAGGGGATTTATAAGATGATAAAAGATAAACGGGATTGTGAAGATATTATTTTACAAATAATAGCAGTAAAATCTGCTCTTAACTCGCTTGCTGTTAAATTATTAGATGAACATATAAAATCTTGTATTGAACCATCTTTTAATGACTACAATATTATGAAAAATTTTATTAATTTAATAGATAAAATATTAAAAAATGTTTAGCTAAAATTTAAATTGATAAGGAGGGAAATTTAATGGATAAAAACAACCAAGAAAATCAAAAAAATAATTTAGAAACTAAAGGAAATAATTTAAAATTGGCGGATTTATTTTTAGCGTCCGTTGGGTTTAGTTTTGGATTCTCTTTTATGTTTTTCTTGATTTCTCTACCATTTCTAGGATTATCTCAAATTGATTTTATTAAAAATTATATTAGAATAATTGGAGGAATAATTTTAATATTTTTTGGATTAGTTTTATTAGATTTTCTGAAAATCCCATTTTTAAGGAAATATTTCAAATTTTTAGATTTTAAAACTAAATCAGAAAATAAAACTAAAAAAGGAGTTATTGGAATTTTAGTTAGTTCTATTATAATTGGGATAAGTTTTTCAAGTGGTTGGGCTCCCTGTGTTGGCCCCGTTATGATTAGCGTATTATCTATTATAGCTAATCAACAAAAATTCTTAGATGGAGTTATTTTAGTAGCTATTATGTCCTTAGGATTAATGTTTGGATTTTTATTAGTTTCTGCTTTGATTTATCTTATTAAAGGAATAATGAATTATTTATCAAAAATTTCTGTTATTATGGAAAAAATATTAGGAGTAATCTTTATATTATTGGGAATTATTTTAATTACATCTAAATTAAATATATTTTTATCCTTAGGATTCGGTAGTGATTTATTGGAAAAATTTAGCTATGATATAAGTAGTTTAAGTTTGTTTAGTATATTTATAGCGTTTTTAGCTGGATTTTTTATATTTTTATCTCCTTGTACTTTACCTCTTGTGGTACCTTATGTTTTCTATATTACCGGCGTCAGCTTAAAAAAGTAACTAAAAAATTAATAAACTATTTAAAATTTATTCGTTTTATTTTCCCATAAAAGGTTTAATTTTTATTTAATAAAAATTATATATTGAAAAGAGAGTATAAAAAATTATAAAATAAATAAATTTTTAAGATAAAAAAGGAGGAGTACAAATGACAACAAAAATAAAAGATATTAACCCCTATGAAATGGCTGTTAAACAATTAGAAGAAGTTGCTAAGTTTATTAACTTAAAAAGTAGTGTATTAGAATACTTGAAGCATCCTAAGAGGGAATTAATTGTTTCAATTCCTGTTAGGATGGATGATGGAAGTGTTAAAGTTTTTACAGGTTATAGAGTTCAACATAATTTTGCTTTAGGACCTACTAAAGGCGGATTTAGATATCATCCTAATGTCAATTTAGATGAAGTAAGAGCTTTAGCAATGTGGATGACTTGGAAATGTGCAGTTATGGATTTACCTTATGGTGGAGCTAAAGGTGGCGTTGCTGTTGATCCTAATAAATTATCTTTGTCAGAATTAGAAAGATTAACTAGAAGATACGCTTTTGAATTAATTCCAATAATAGGGCCAGAAAAAGATATACCCGCACCTGATGTTAATACTAACCCACAAACCATGGCTTGGTTTATGGATACTTATAGTATGGCTGTTGGATATACTTCGCCTGGAGTAGTTACCGGAAAACCTATAGAAGTAGGAGGATCTAAAGGTAGGGTAGAGGCAACTGGAAAAGGGGTTATTTTTGTTTTAACTGAGCTTTTATCTAAATTACAAAAGGATATAAAAAATATGAGAATAGCTATTCAAGGGTTTGGAAATGTTGGTAGTAATGCAGCATTAGAAGCCTATAGATTAGGAGCTAAGATAGTAGCTGTTTCTGATGTTAGCACAGCTTTATATGACCCTAATGGACTTAATATAGAAGAACTAATTACTTTTATTAATACATCTCCAGGAAAACAACTTATTAATTATCCTCATTATTCTAAAATAACTAATAAAGAACTAATGGAGTTAGATGATATTGATGTTTTAATTCCAGCAGCTTTAGAAGGAGTTATAACTGAAGATAACGCTGATTATATTAAAGCAGATATAATAATAGAAGGAGCAAATGGCCCAACAACTCCTGAAGCTGAAAAAATCTTATTATCTAAAAATAAAATTGTAGTACCAGATATATTAGCTAATGCTGGCGGGGTTACTGTATCTTATTTTGAATGGGTTCAAGATCTACAATCATTCTTCTGGGAAGAAGAAGAAGTTAATAAAAAATTAAAGAAATTAATAACTCGTGCTTTTGAAAAAGTTTGGACTTATGCTAATGAACATAATGTATCTTTAAGGTTAGCTGCTTATGCTTATGCTGTATCTAAAGTAGCTAAAGCCTTAGAATTAAGAGGAATTTTCCCATAATATCTATAATTTTATTATTATAAATTATAAAAATAATATTTAATAAGGGGAGGAAAAATATGATAAAAGAATTGGCAAAATCATTAGATAATTTAGGAACAGAAGGGGCTTTTGAAGTCTTAGCTAAAGTTAAAGAATTAGAAAGACAGGGAAAAAAAATTATCCATTTACAAATAGGGGAGCCTGATTTTGATACCCCAGATAATATCAAAGAAGCTGCTTATAAAGCTCTAAAAGAGGGGAAAACCCATTACTCACAACCTCTAGGAATATATGAACTTAGAACTTCTATTGCTAATTACTATAAAAAAATGTATAATGTAGATGTTAATCCTGATAATGTTGTTATAGGTGTTGGAGGAAAATCCCTAATTCTTATATCTATTATGTCAATAATTAATGAAGGGGATGAAGTTATCTGCCCTAATCCAGCATATCCCGCTTATGAATCTGTTCTAAAATTTGTTAAAGCTAATATAAAATATCTTCCACTTAAAGAAGAAAATAATTTTAGCTTTGATTTAGATGAATTGAAATCCTTAATAACTGATAAAACTAAATTAGTTATAATAAATAATCCTCAAAATCCTACAGGTGGAATCATCCCTTATAATGATTTAAAAGAATTAGCTAATTTATCTGAAAAATATGGTTTCATTGTTTTATCTGATGAAATCTATGATAGAATAGTATATGATGAAAAATTTGTTAGTTATTTAAATATAAAGCAAAATGATACTATAATAATAAATGGGTTTTCTAAGACCTATGCTATGACAGGTTGGCGTTTAGGTTGGGCTATTATCCCTAATTATCTATTATCTAATTTCCAAAAGTTAGCTATAAATTTATATTCTTGTCCTCCTACGTTTTCTCAATACGCAGCAATAGAAGCATTAGAAGGACCACAAGACAGCGTTGATGCTATGGTTAATGAATTTAAAAAACGAAGAGATTATATCTTTAATAGAATAAATAATATAAATAAATTATCAATGATTAAACCTAAAGGTGCTTTTTATGCTTTCATTAATATTAAACAAACTAATTTAAAATCTAATGAATTTTTTAATAGACTATTAAATGAATATAATGTAGCAGTGTTAAGTGGTACTGCTTTTGGTAAATATGGAGAAGGATATATTAGGATATCCTATGCTACTTCTTTAGAAAACCTAAAAGAAGGAATTGATAGAATTGAAAAATTTGTTAGTTCTATAACTTAAAAATGGATTTTAAACAAAAATTATTACAAGAACTAAAAATAATTAAAGACTTATTTGATAATAAACAATACGGCTATCTTAATTTTAAAATAAAATTAAATTATAAATATTTAATAAAATTAGCAGAATTTGTAATTAATAAACCCCTAGAAAATAATTATAAAAACCTTATCTTAGAATCTATTGAGAAATTAATATCATATTTTAATAATAAATCTATTGGTTTAAAAACTGATTTTTTAATTCTAAATGAATTAGATAATATCATAAATTTTTTAAAAGATATTTTGGATATAAAAGATATTGTTAATATTGATCTATTAAATGAAATGAGTTTAAGGGATTTAAATAATTTTGTACATTTTAAAATATTTGAGAACTATTATCTACACTTACAGTGTTTATTTAAAGCAGATTTAAATACTTCTATAAAATATTATGAAAAATTAAAAAATTTAATAGATAATCATGCAATAATAGAAGATACAATATTTGAACCTATTTACATTAAAATAGGGACAAAAGAAAATTTCTATATAGGTGGAGATCCTTCTTTATTTATTTATGAACATAAAATGTTGAAAAAAATGTTAAATGATATAGACAAACTAATTGAAACATTAAATACTAACTTTGATTATAAATTATTAATAGATAATTTAGATAGATATTTTTATTTAAAAAACACATGGGAACACCACTCTCTAAGAGAAAAAAATATATTCTATAAATTCTTAGATGATAAAATATCTAATTACTTAAATGATACAGAATTATATAAAATAAAAAATCAATTAATATCTATCTTTTAAGATATATATTTTTTAGTATTTTTTTTAAATTATGAGTAGGGAAATTAAGATTAAATTTATAAAAATAAAATAGGGGAGTATAAAAAATGGATATAAGTGAACTAACTCCTAAACAAAAAACTGCTATATTATTAGCTTCTTTGCCACCAGAAGTTTCTCGTACTATTTTAGAAAAGTTCCCTAAGGAAGAAATAAGAACTATAAACTTGGAAATAGCTAAAGTTAGGAATCTCCCAGATTCTTTAAAACAGCAAGTTATTAAAGAATTCTTAGAAAAAAATAATATAAAGAGTTTAAGTGCCATAGGTAATGTTAAAGCTTTTGAAGAACAAACCTCAAAAGAGGAAACCCCTTCTATTTCTCAAAACTTAGATAAGCTATTAAATAAAAACCCATCTTCCCAAAGTTTTACTCAAGCTCCTACTAATACTTATCCTAATTATGTTAGCTATACTAAATCTAATAAACCTTTAGATTTTTTAGCTGCTATTAATCCTAAAAAAGTTTATTGGGTTCTAAGAAATGAAAGTAATAACGTTATCGCTTTCATATTATACCAATTACCTCCTGCTGTTAGTCAAAGAATACTATCCGTTTTCCCTACCTCTCAACAAGCTGAAATAAATAAACATCTTGTTAATATAAAAAATACTAATCCAAAGGTTCTGGAAGTTGTAGCAAAATTTTTAAAAGAAGAATTAGATGAAGTTAATATAGATTTTCCTGTAATGGATTCAAATACTAACGTATCTACTACAAATGTCAGCCAAGCTTCTACTGCTAACATTGCTAAAACTTCCTCTACTTTAGCTTCTATTACTATATCTAATAGGAAATTCGAATTCTCTGATATCGCTTTCCTTAAAACTCAAGATATGGAACAACTAATGAAATTAACCAACCCTTCCGATTGGATTAGCGCTCTTAAAGGAGTTGATAATGAAGTAGTTGAAAAAATCCTATCTATTATGCCAATAACTCAAGCTAAAATAATTAAAAAAGAATTAGTTAATTCCAGTGCTACTAAAGATGATATCATTAAATCCCAAAGAGATATCCTCTTTAAACTCAAAGGACTTGTAACTATCGGTAAAATTAAATTATAACTATAAATATTTTAAGATTCTTTTGTATTGAAAAATAGAAAATTAAAAGGAGAAAAAAAATGAATAGGATTTTTAAATTGAATTTATTAATAATAATATTTAGTTTAGTTATGTTTATTATTGTTATTTCATGTGGAGGTGGGGGAGGTGGTGGGATAATCCCTATTGGAGGCGGTGGAAGTGGAGGTAGTGGTGGTGGAGGTAGTGGATCTCCTAATATATCCTTTAACAATCAAGGTTATCTTATTGTTCAAACTAAAGCTAATTCTATAAATACTAATACTGTTAATTTTAATTTTCAAACAGTTAATCCTAATGTTTTAGCTAATACTAATGAATTTAATCGAAATATTAATAATAGCTATAGGGAATATAAATGTGGATTTATCCCAAGCACTAAAAACCAAGCTAATCAAAATATATATTACTCTATTACTCCCCCTAATGTTGGTGATTTTCAAAATTTTCCAGTTTATAATTTCGCCGCTACGCTGCCTGTTGAAACTTTTATTAATGCTAAATGTGTTCATGTTAATGATAATCCTAAATACGCTATTTGGGTAGATACTGCTAATACTGGTAATTATAACGAAGAAGATTTATATAATAATAATAGTGCTGGGATTATATCTCATTTTAATAACAATTATAATACCTTAACTGCTAATATAGGAGCATTAAATTTTTATGTAGATATTTTAATAACTGAAAAAATTGATACAACTACTGGTGAGCCTACAACAATAGGATATTTTGCGGGATTTCAAGATCCTCAAAGGGTTAATGTTCATCCTTTTACTTTTAGTTTAAATTATGGTTCTTATAATGAGTTTAATGTAACTTTAGCACATGAATTTGTTCATTTATTAGAATATAATAAAACAACTATAGGGAATCATGAGCGTTGGATAGCAGAAGGATTAGCTACTTATGGAGAGGATTTATGTGGATACTCTGGACAAGTTAGAATTGATTCTATCATATCTTTCTTTAATAATCCTGAAACTACTCCTTTAATAACTTCTGATCCCAGTTTTGCAAATTATGGGAAATCATTTTTATTTATAAAGCAATTAGATCAGAGATTTACTAATGCTTGGAGCAATATGGTTACTTCTAATTTAGATGGTATTAATTTAATAGAAAATATAAATGGAAGTGAAGATTTCTTAACTACAGTAGATAAATTTAATATAGCAGTATTATTAGATACAAATGATAATAACCCTACTTATGATTTTATAGATCTTAATTTAAATAGTGCTACTTTTAACAATGGGATTTATAGGTTTAATGGATGGAATAATGGGACTTTACAAAGTATGGGAGCTGCTTCTACAATGAGTAGATATTCTGCTTATTATTTATATAAGAATGCAGGATTTAATGGGAATATATTAGTTAATAGTGTTAATTTGTTATTTAATGATT
The DNA here is from genome assembly GCA_937139605.1 of uncultured bacterium. Lineage (GTDB taxonomy): Bacteria > DRYD01 > DRYD01 > DRYD01 > DRYD01 > CAKZQG01. The sequence goes on along the minus strand of CAKZQG010000028.1, from coordinate 61,228 downwards.
TTGTAGATACAGTTGCTGGTCCTTGGAGTATAAAACAAGATGATTTTAACAATAGTTTAAGGTTTATTGTTGTTTATAGGTAATAAAAATTTTTTATAAAATAAAAAATAAAAAAATAAAGAAGGATATAAGGGGTTTAGGTAGAATAGAATAAATAGTAGGGGTGTATAAGTGGTCCAGCGTAGCTCAGGAGGTAGAGCAGGTGCCTGTTAAGCACCGGGTCGCAGGTTCGAGTCCTGCCGCTGGAGTCCCTTTTTTTATTATCCTAAAAATTAGTACTTCCATAAAAGATTAGATTACTTACCTATCCTTGATAAATACAATTTGTAGTATATTTAAAATGAAAGATTTTTTAGAGGATAAAAGCTAATAAATGTAAGCAATTAAAGGTAACAAGATATTTAGTTAAATAAAATTTTTTGAAATTAAATAAAATTTTTAAAAATAGGAAATAAATTTTATAAATCTGAAGTATGTCTGATATTATAAAATTTTTTGAGACTTTTGAGTTTAATATATCAAAGAAAGGGCATATTTTTGTAATTTCAGGGTTTTCTGGGGTAGGTAAAGGGACTATTATTAATAGAATCTTACAAAATAATCCTAATATATACTTTTCTATTTCATATACTACCAGACAAAAAAGACCAACCGAAATTCATGGCAAAGATTATTTTTTTATATCTAAAGAAGAATTCAAAGAAAAAATACTAAATGATGATTTCTTAGAATGGGCTATAGTTAATGAAGAATTCTATGGTACCTCTAAAACCCAAGTATTAGAAAAAATAGAAAATAAAATAGATGTTATATTAGATATAGATGTTAAAGGAGCAATCCAAGTGAAAAGTAAATTACCTAATTTTACTACTTTAATTTATATAATTCCTCCTACTGGCTTGGAATTGCTTAATAGATTAAAAAATAGAAAAACTGAAACTGAAGAACAAATTTTAAAGAGAATAACTACTTCTTTAACTGAAATAAATTATATAAATGCTTATGATTATATTGTAATAAATGATGACTTAGAAGAATGTATAAAACAAGTACAAATAATAATAGAAACTCAAAAACTTAGCTCTAAAGTGAGTACGTTATATATATCAAAAAGGATTTTAAAAGAATAAGGATAAGGGGGTAGAGTTTATATGGATAATTTATTACAGAATATATTATATCCACCATTAGATGTGTTAATAGAGAAAGTACCTTATAATTCTCGATTTGTATTAATAAATGCTGCTGCTAAACGCGCTAAAAATATGATAGAAAAACGTAATATCTTACATTTTAATTATAAATTAGATAAATTTTATGATAGAGCTCTAGAAGAAATTTATCATAATAAGCTCAAAATAAAATTAAATAAAATCGAAAAACAAGATATCCTTAAAATATTAAGTGAAGAATATCTATAATACTTAATAAGAATTATGTTAAACGTTAAAAAGAAATTAATCGGACAAGTATTAATAGAAAATGGATTAATAACTAATGAACAATTAAATGAAGCTTTAAGATATCAAAAAGAAAACCCTACTAAGAGAGTAGGGGAAATATTGGTTGAGTTAGGTTATATTACTTATGAGCAATTAGCTAAAGCGTTAGCTGAATCCCTTAATATCCCGTATATTGATTTGCTTAAAGAAGATATAGATGAAAATTTATTGTTAATGTTTAATTTAGATGTATTAAAAGAGTACAAATTGATTCCTATAAAAAAAGACGAAGCAGGAATAGTTATAGTTGGATTAGTTGATCCCTTAGATAATGAAGCTATTAATATAGCTAGGAGTACTTTAAATATTATTAATATAGAAATAGGGGTTATAGCTTTTGATGCATTTAATAAAGTCTTATCAGATTTTGAAAATAAATTCATAATTAATCAAGCATTAAAAGAAATCAGCATTAAAGCAGAATCTTTTGCAGAAGATATATTTAATTATATTAGTTTAGATGATTTACCTGATAAAGAAGGGGTTATTAAATTAGTTGAAGCTATCTTTAAACAAGCTATAACTAATAGAGCAAGTGATATCCACATTGAACCTCTTCCTTTTAATATTAGAGTTAGGTACAGGATAGATGGGGTTTTACAAAAAGGATTAGAGTTTGGTTATGAAAGCTTTAGTGAAGTAGTTAGCAGAATAAAATTATTGGCTTCGTTAAATATAACTGAGCATAGATTACCACAAGATGGCCATGTTATTATAAAAACTAAAAATGGGGATTTCGATTTAAGAGTATCTGTTTTACCTTCAAGATACGGTGAAAAAGTCGTTATAAGAATCTTAGATAAAAGATCTACTATTTTGTCTTTAGATAAATTAGGGTTTAATAATATTAATTTGGAAAAAGTCTATAAGATAATATCTAATCCATATGGGTTTATATTAGTTAGTGGTCCAACTGGTGGCGGTAAAACTACTACTTTATTCTCTATGCTAAAAGAATTGGATTTAGAATCTAAGAATGTTGTAACTATAGAAGATCCCATAGAATATGAGATCCCTGGGATAACTCAAGTACAAGTTAATGAAAAAATAGGATTAACATTTTATGAAGGATTAAAATATATTTTAAGACAAGATCCTGATGTAATATTAATAGGAGAGATACGGGATAATGAAACCCTACATACTGCTATCCAAGCTTCTTTAACAGGGCATTTAGTATTAGCTACTATTCACGCTAACGACTCCATCTCTACTATCCTTAGAATAAAAGAAATGGTATTAGGGACTACTGTTAAAAATGAGTTCTTATTTTCTTCTTTAGTTGGTATAATTAATCAAAGATTAGTTAGAGTTTTATGTAGTAGTTGTAAAAAGAAAACAAAAATCCATAAAGGGGATTTATTAAATATAGTATCTGTTATAAATGAAGATTATGATTTTATTAATGATGTATATTTAAAATCTTATACTGATAGAGATTTTTTAGAAGTTTATGAAGCTGTAGGTTGTCCTGTTTGTAGTTGGAGCGGATATTTAGGAAGAACTTCTATATCTGAAGTATTGATCTTTGATAATCAAGTAAGAGAATTATTTGAAAATAATTTGCCTTCTTATAAAATTAAAAAAATACTAAGGGAACAAAATAAGCAGTTATTTTTAATAGATGATGCTATCTTTAAAATCCTTTCGGGGATAACTACTTTAGATGAAATTAAAAGAGTTATCTAATTATTATCTATGTTAATTTTATCATTAAATTTATTTGTTCATTAATTTTCTTTAAATTAATTTTCTTTAATTAGTTTTCTTTAATTAGTTTTATATTATTTTTTATAGGTATTAAAGAGGAGTTTAAGTTATTTTGAATAAATTTATAATATAGTATTGGAGGGGTGGCCGAGCGGTCGAAGGCGCTCGACTGGAAATCGAGTGTATCCCCAAAAGGGATACCGCGGGTTCGAATCCCGCCTCCTCCGTATTCCCTCTGTAAATTCTTAATCTTATAATTCATTATAATTTAGCAATTGCTATTCAATTTCTTATTAAATTATGTTTATAACGAATACCCCAGAAAAGAATCTTGAAAAACGTATCAAAGAACTCATAGCTAAAAGCTCTCAATTAAAATTTTTAGTAGGGTTCTTTTATTTTTCAGGATTAAATATATTTTATGAAACTCTTAAAGAATTTTATCAAAATGGAAAGCTTTCACAAGAATTCCTCAAAATTTTAGTTGGCTTAAATGTAGATGTTGGAATATATGGAATATATGAAAACGCTAAAAAACTAAAAAATTTTAATATCAATAATTTAAAGCAGGATTTCTTTAATTCTATTAAGAAAGCTTTTACTTCAACTGAACTTGATAACCAACTAATTTATGAGCAAATAGATTTCTTTAAGGAACTTCTTTTGAAAAAAATCATTGTTATTAGGAAAACTAAGGAACCTAATCATGCTAAATTATATCTTTTTAAAATGGATGAGAATTCAAGGGTTATTTTGCCAGGATTAATTATTACCGGTAGTAGTAATTTAACTAAAGCGGGAATTAGAGAGCAAGATGAGTTTAATGTAGAAATTAAAGATTATGGTTTTAAAGAAGCAGAAGAATATTTTGATAATCTTTGGCAAAAAGCTATAGAATTAAATGAAGATGATATCCAAAAAGTTATTCAGATTTTTGATAAAGAAACTTTTTTTAGAAAGATTACTCCTTTTGAAGCTTATGTTTATTTACTTAAAACTTATTTAGAATTACATCAAGGGAGTTATCAAATAGAAGATTTAAAACTAATTTTAAAAGAAAGGGGATATAAGGCGTTTGATTATCAATTAACAGCAGTTTCCCAAGCGTTAGCCAATTGCGAGGTACATGGAGGTTGTATTTTAGCTGATGTAGTTGGGTTGGGTAAAAGTATTATTGCGTGTTTAACTGCCAAAGCACTTGGAAAGAGGGGGATAGTTATATGTCCTCCGCATCTTATTGGGAATCAGGATAAAACCTCTGGATGGAAAAAATATTTAGAAGATTTTAAACTATGGGATTGGGAGGTATGGTCCTTAGGGAAACTTAAGGAAGCTTTGAATTTTGTTAAGAATCATCCGGAAATAGAGATTATTATAGTAGATGAAGCTCATAGATTCAGAAATCAGAGAACTGAGAGTTATCATTATCTTAGGGAAATATGTAGGGGTAAAACTGTTTTACTTCTTTCAGCTACTCCTTTTAATAATCGTCCTTCTGATATCTTTGCTCTTTTAAAGCTATTTACTATTCCTAAAAGATCTACTATAGTTTATGATCAAAATCTTGAAGATAGGTTTAGAGCTTATGAATCTGAGTTCCAAAAGTTAGCTTATATAAAAAAGCATTGGAATAGTCAAGATTCTACTAAAAGGAGGAGAGCAGTTAGCTATTATAACAGTATTTTTTCTGAAAAAATCTCTCATATTTCATTTAATGATTTAGCTAAAGTAAATGATAGAGCAAAGAAATTAGCTTTAAAAATTAAGGGGATTCTTGAAGTGATTGTTATAAGACGAAACCGCTTAGATCTAAAATATTTTAAAGATTATGAAAATATAGAGTTTTCTGAAATCAAAGATCCTATTGAGGTTTTTTTTGAATTAACTAAAGAGCAATTGGAGTTTTATGATGAAGTCATTAAATCTTTTTATCTTGTTCAAGAAGGTGGAAAATTTAAAGGTGCTGTTTATTTACCTATTTTATATGAAAAGGGTATTAATTTTGATTATTTTAATTCTCAAGAACAAGAAGAATCTCTTAATAAGGATTCTTTTATTTTTTTATATCAGAGGAACCTTTATGATTTAATGAGAAGGTTGCTTGTTAAGCGATTTGAGAGTAGTTTTGGCGCTTTTTATCAAAGCCTAAAAAATTTTATAGAATTCTATAAATTATCTCTCGATTTTGCTAAAAAAACTCAAAAATTTATTCTCGATAAAAAACTTATGGAAGATATCTATAATAAAGATGAAGATTCAATCTTAGAAGAATTACTAAATTATAAAAAAACTTTACAAGAAGAAAAAATTAATTCCCAGTTCTATAAAATTTATGAAATTAATAAATTTAAATTAAAGGAAGAGTTTTTTAATGATATAGAATCAGATATTGCTTTATTTGAGGATTTAATGTCAAAGATGGACTCTCTTTCTTTATTAGAAAATGATTCTAAAGCTAATAAACTTATTGAAGTTGTTAAAAATTTTTTAAAAGATAAGCGGAAGGTAGTAATATTTACTGAGTATAGGGATACGGTTTTTCATTTAAAGAGATTTCTTCAAAAGCATTTTAGTAATAGGGTGCTTGTTGCCGTTGAAAATTTATCTAATAAAACTATTAGAGAAATTTATACTAATTTTGATGCTCAATATTCTGAACAAGAAGATAATTATGATATTCTTCTTACAACTGATAAGCTTTCAGAAGGGTTTAATTTAAATAGAGCAGGTGTTGTTATTAATTACGATATCCCTTGGAATCCTGTTAGAGTTATTCAAAGAGTTGGAAGGATTAATAGGATCGCTAAGAAAGTTTATGATGAAATTTATATTATAAATTTCTTTCCAACTGAGAAAGGTGCAGATCATGTAAGATCTCGAGAAATCGCAGAATCTAAAATGTTTATGATTCATAACGTATTAGGAGAAGATTCTAAAATTTTTAGCCCAGATGAAGAACCTCAACCATCTGAACTATATAAAAGACTTATAACTATCCCCCAAGAAGAAGAAGAAGAAAGCTTCTATACTAAAGTTAAAAAAGAATTCGATTCTATTATCTCTAAAAACCCCAAAGTATTAGAAAATCTTAAAAACCTTCCTGTTAGAATTAAAATCTCTAAGAAAGGTAATGATAATGAGCTTATGGTTTTTATAAAAAAGAATAAAGATCTATTTATTGGTTATCAAAATTATAATAACAAATATCCTGAGAATTTAAATTTTCAACAAGTTTTTGAAAAAATCAAAGCAGACATTACAGATATTAATTTACCTTTGAGTAATCTTTTCTGGAAGAATTATCATCAAATATTAGAAGGAACTTTTTTTGAACAATATCAAACTATCAGAGCATCTAATACTTTATATGAAATTAGTTATAGAACTTTAAAGGGGATTATTCAATTACAACATCAAAAATTAAAACCTTATTATCCTTTTATTTCTAATTTAATGGAAGATATAAGAGAATATCACACAGTTTCCGAGTACCTTTTAGAAGAAATTGCTCAACTTGAAGAAATAATTAATAAAATCAATAATTTAAAAGATAATAATTTTGATAAAATGTTATTAAAAATTATAGAAAAGCTTGAAGCTATAAAAAATGAAATAGGAGAAGATTTTATCTTAAAAATCCAAAGATATCTTAAAGAACATCATGAAGAAATTATTATCGCTATAGAAAACTTAAAAATATAATGATATAACTAATTAATTATATAATCGATAATGGGGGTAAGTTATTATGTATGGATATGAAGTATATAAACCTAAAATAATTAATGAAAGAATTTATAAATATTTAGAGGAGCTTATTAATGATTTTTCTTTAGAAACTTTACAAAGTATTTTTTCTGATTTTAAGTTCAAAAATTTAAATCATGATATTTTAGATAATAGATTATTTAGTTTTGAAAATGATAGATTTGTTGAAATTAAGGAGTTTTTAAAAGTTAACCTTATAGATGATAATGTTTTAAAGTGTTATGCTGTAAGGGTTAATGATGTATTATCTGATAGATCAAGTAAAAAGAATCAATTTGAATTAGCTAAAAAAATTTTAAGGAACGATATAGGTTTAGATGCTGGGATATTTGTATTTTATGATGATAATAAAAATTTTAGGCTCTCTTTAGTTTATAAAGTTTATCTACCTAGTAAAACTAATTTTAGTCATTTTAAAAGATATACTTATTTTGTAGAAAACAAAAAACCTTACAGAACTTTTTTAAAATCTATATCTGAAGGAGATTTTTCTACGCTTCCTTCTATAATTAATTCCTTCTCTGTTATCCCACTTACTAAAGAATTCTTTATTGAAATCCAAAATTGGTATGCTTGGGCTTTAAAGTTATCTCATACTGGAGAAGTTTATTTCCCGGGGGGTAATATTGAAGAGAACTTGATAAGATTAATAACAAGGCTTATTTTTGTTTGGTTTTTAAAACAAAAAGGACTTATCCCTGAAAAAATTTTTGATGAAAATGAGTTATTTAATATAGTTAAAAATTTTAAAACTGGGGATTCTTATTATAATGTTATTTTACAAAATTTATTTTTTGCTACTTTAAATACTTATGCTAAGGATAGGGGGTTCGCTAAAGACGGAGATTTTATTTATCAAAGAACTGATTTTGGGGTTAAAACACTTTTTAGGTATAAAGATAAGATTTTAATTACTGAAGAAGATTTTATTAAGATTTTTGATGAGGTCCCTTTTGTTAATGGTGGTCTTTTTGAATGCTTAGATGATGATTCCTATTATATAGATGGTTTTAGTAGAAATGAAAATAAAAGAGCTAAACTACCTGATTTCTTATTTTTTTCAAATGAAAAAAAAGAAGATCTTAGTTTTTTTTATGGAGAAAAAAAAGAGGTTAATGTTAGGGGGATTATTAATATATTAAAGGATTATAATTTTACAGCGGATGAGTCATCTCCTATTGATATAGAGGTTTCGCTTGATCCAGAGTTATTAGGTCATATTTTTGAAAACCTTTTGGCTTCTTATAACCCTGAAACTCGAACAACTGCTAGGAAAGCTACAGGCTCTTATTATACCCCTAAAGAGATCGTAGATTTTATGGTAGAAGAATCATTATTTCAATATTTTAAAACTAAGACTTCTATTGATGATAAGAAACTTAGAAATATTATTAGTTATCAGGAGAATGAATTAGATCTTAAGCTTAATGAGAATGAGCGTCAGGATTTAATAAGAGCTATAGATAGCTTAAAAGTGATTGATTTAGCGGTGGGTTCTGGGGCATTTCCTATGGGGATCCTTCAAAAATTAGTTTATATCCTTAATAAAATAGATCCAGAAAATAAATATTGGTATGAATTACAATATAATAAAGCTATAAATGAACTGGAACAGGTATTAAAAATATCAGATCAAGAAGAAAAGATAAGCTTATTAAGAGAATTAAATGAAAATTTTGATGATTCTTTTAATTATCCGGATTATTCTAGGAAGTTGTATATAATAGAGAATTCTATTTATGGGGTTGATATTCAGAATATAGCTATTCAGATAGCTAAATTGCGTTTCTTTTTAAGTCTTATAATAGACCAAAAAGTAGATAGGAGTAAAGAGAATTTTGGGATAAAAGCTCTTCCTCATTTAGAAACAAAATTTATTACAGCTAATAGCTTAGTAGCTTTAGAAAAACCGCAATTACTTTTATCAACTGAAAAACTTAAGAATCTTAAAAAAGAATTAAAAAATATTTATAAAAAGTTTTTTAGGATAAAGACTCGTAAAGAGAAATTAAGATTAAAAGAGAAAACTCAAAACATAAAAAATGAAATAAAAGAAGAATTAAAGAAAAATAGTTTCCCTGATATAACAATACAAAAGATAGTGGATTTTGATATTTTTTCACAATTAAAGGGGAATGATTTTTTTGATAGTGAATGGATGTTTGGAGTGGATGATGGTTTTGATATAGTTATCGGGAATCCTCCGTATATAAGGCAAGAGAAAATTAAAGAATTTAAACCTATATTAAAGGATCAAGGCTATAAAGTTTTTGATTCAACTGCTGATATTTATGTTTATTTTTATGAAAGGGGTTATAAGCTTTTAAAGGAGGAAGGTGTTCTTTGTTATATTTCAAGTAATAAATGGATGAGAGCTAAGTATGGGAAAAATTTAAGAAGTTTTTTAAAGAAAAATACTTTTTTAATAACTTTAGTAGATTTTGGGGGGTATAGGGTTTTTGAGCAAACTGTAGATACTTGTATAGTATTATTTAAAAAATTGAAAAGTCAGGAATTGTTAGAAGGTTGGAAATTCAGTTATTGTATAGTTCCTTCTGATTGTAGTGAAATTATAGAGTATATAAGATCTAATTATAGGTTTATGGAGCAGAATAAGCTTTCTGATGATGCTTGGACACTTGCTGATGATAAGGAATTGGTTTTAAAAGAAAAGATAGAAAGGGTAGGGAAACCTTTAAAAGAGTGGGATGTAAAAATTTATCGTGGGGTTTTAACGGGTTTTAATGAAGCTTTTATAATAGATACACAAACAAGAAACAGAATTTTAGCAAACTGTAGAACAGAGGATGAAAGAAAAAGAACAGAAGAGATAATAAAGCCAGTTTTAAGGGGAAGAGATATTCACAAATGGAGATATAAATGGGAAGGATTTTGGATTATAAAAATTGAAGCAGGTTGGACGAATAAGCATTGTAAAAAAGAAAATCCAGAAGAATTTTTTAAAAATATTTTTTCTTCGTTATATAATTACTTTTTGCAATTCAAAGATTATAAAGGTAAAGGCAAAGGATTACTTAATAGGGATGATCAAGGCGATTATTGGTGGGAACTTCGACATTGTGATTATTACTCTGAATTTGAAAAAGAGAAGATAGTTTGGCAGAGAGTTACAAAAAATTTTTCTTTTTGCTTTGTTCCAAAAGGATTATATACTCTTGATAGTATAGCTTTTATGACAGGAGAAAATTTAAGGTTTATATTAGGGATTTTAAATTCAAAAGTTATTGATTTTTATGTAAAAACTTATGTTCATCAACTTTCCGATACTGGTTTTCTTTTATCTAATCAATATGTAGAGAGAATTCCGATTCCTATTATCACACTAGAAAACGAGGAGATAGCTAAAAGAATAGAGATATTAGTTAATAAGATTATTGATATAACTAGTTGTAAAGATTATGAGAGTGATTTAAATAAGCAATCTGAGGTTAAAACCCTTGAAAATGAAATAAACGCACTCGTTTATAAACTATATAACCTAACAACCGAAGAAATTCAAATAATTGAAAAAAATTATAACTAAATTCAGTAGAATTATTAAAGAATATTAAGAATAATTTGGATAAATAAATAATGAGCAATGATAAATTAATGAATTATAAATTAAGGAAAAACAATAAATTAAGCAATAATAAATTAAGGAGAAAACTATGCCTAAAAAGTCATTTAAAGTTGAGATAAATCCTGAGGTTATAAAGTATTTAAGAGAAACTTCAGGATGGAGTATTGAAGAAATAGCTAAAAAACTTAAAATCTCAATAGAAAATTATAAAGAAATAGAAGCTGGTAGAGAATTCCTAACTTTCCAACAAATTAAACAACTTTCTAAACTATTTCAACGACCAACATCGGCTTTTTTCCTTCCACAAGCCCCAAAAGAACTCCCAATTTCTTCTGCGTTTAGAGTATTACCTAAAACTGAAAAACGAATCTCTAAAGAGCTACTACTTGCAATAAGAAAAGCACAATATTACCAATCTATTGTAAATGAGATAATTTTAGACTTAAATATTAGCTTTACTCCTAAAATAGAAAAAACTAAACTTGAAGATAATCCAATAGAAGTTGCTATCAAAGAACGTAATGAATCAAGAATTCCTATCGAAAAACAATATAAATTTAAAGATGCTTATGAAGCTTTTAATACTTGGAGAAAATTTATTGAATAAAAAAATATTTTAGTATTTCAATTCAAATTTCCATTAGAAGATGCAAGATGCTTTTCATTAATGGATACCTTACTCTATGTGATAGTAATAAACTCGCAAGATAATATCCTTGCCAGAATATTTACCTTATTCCATGAATATGCTCATCTAATTTTAGGGATCCCTGAAATATATATTCAAGATTCAGATACTTCTAAAGAAATAGAAAAATGGTGTGATACTTTCGCATCTGAATTCCTAATCCCTACAAAAGAACTTGAAAAAAATGAGCTCTTTGAATTATTAGTTAAAACAGAAAAAGTAATGCCAAAAATAATAGAAAATTTATCACGAGAATTTAAAGTAAGCAAAAAAGCTATCCTTACAAAATTAATGCTATTAAATGTCCTAAGCTATGAAGATTATGAAGAACAAAAAGCAAAAATTGAATCTAAAATTGAATCTAAAAAAAATCAAGGGAAATCTATTATAACTCCAGCAAAAAAATGTGTTCAAGAAAAAGGAGAAAAATTTATCTTAACTGTTTTAGAAAGTAAAGAAAAAGGCCTTATTACTACCCAAGATTTACTTGAATTTTTATCTATTAATTATCAAAATCTGGATAAATTAGAAAAATTATTATCTAAAAGATGAAATATATATACATAATAGATACAAGCTCTTTAATAGAAATGAAAGATAAATATCCTGAAATTATTTTTCCAAGTATTTGGAAGAAAATGGAAGAGCTTTTTGAACAAGAAAGATTAATAGCTCCTGAAGAAGTAAAATATGAATTAATGGATAAAGAACTAAAAAAATGGATAGAAAACAAAAAAGAAATGTTTATAAAAGCTGATAAAGATCAAACTGAAAAACAAAAAGAAATTATAGAAAAATTTCCATTCTTAGCTAAGGAAGGAAAAACATCCAATAAATTGGATTATAGCACTTGCATTAACTAAAAGACATGAACAAACTAAAAAGAGTAGGTTATCTCCATCGTTATTTTCATCAAAAAAATACCTATATACAATTCTTACGGAAGAATCAAAAACTAAGCAACAAAGAATACCTTATGTTTCTAAACAATATAATCTTGATTGTATTAACTTGAAAGAATTATTTCAAAGAGAAAAATGGAAATTTTAATAATTTTTTACAAAATATTATACAAAATTTAAAACTGAATACAAACTCTTTTTTTATCAGGTTTAGAAGTTTTTGGTTTTTAAGAATTCTATATTCTTTAATTTTATTTTAACTTTCTTTAATAATTCTTCAGAAAAGTTTAAATTATCATACATTATGTGTTCTATGTTAAACCCTATATCCAAATTATATTTCCTAAAAATAAATATTATCTCACTTAACTCTACTATCAGATTATCGATAATTTTATTAAAGAAAATTCTTAAATCATTATCATTAGTTATATTACTAATATTTAATAAAATATCTTCAGGAAAATAAACTTCTAAGAATTTCATAAAATTAAATTCCTTAAATGAATTAATAGTAGCTAAAGATAAATATATTTTTAAATTAAATAAATTAGAGACACTATTGTTTTTAAGATCATTTAATAAATTATAAAAATTTTGTTTATCAAAAATAATCTGAGATATAAAGAACTCAATATTAGTTTGTTTTTTTTGAATTATTTTTAGATACTCATTTTTCCTATGGAAGATAGTTATGCCCCCTAAGATTAGGTTATCTTTATATATTTTCTTAAGTAATTCAGAAGCTTGTAAAACTTCATATCCTATATACTCTCTATCGCTTCTATCTTTACCTACCAATACTATCTTATTTATCCCATTTATAACTAAATTCTCACAATATTTTAAAAAATAATCTTTTTCTTTTATAGGAACTACCACATTAATAATAAAATCCAATTTTCTTTTATAATTTTGATAATAATAACTATTTAGATAATTAGCAAATTCTAATGGTGGGACTTTTTTTAAATAAGCAATATTCCTATTAGAATTCCTATTTTCTATAACTACTTCCGGAACATTTATAACATTGATATTGTTTTTATAAATAATTTCTGCTACTTTTTTTATGAAATTTTCTTTTTTATAATCATCCCATTTTATAGGGTATGGGATTACTTCAAATAGAATATTTTCATTTAATAATTTATTCATTTTGTTGCTCATAGATAAAAATATAAGGAGTATTTCTATAAAGTTCATTATAATCTAAACCATATCCAACTACAAATTCTGGGGGAATCTCAAAACCCTTGTAATCTACTTTTACTTTAACTAATCTCTTAGAAGGTTTATCTAATAAGGAACATATTTTTAAAATCCTAGGCTCCCTATCTTTTAGGAATTCTATTATTTTTTTTAAGGTTAGCCCTGTATCTACTATATCCTCCACTATAAAAACTATCTTATCTTTTATATCAATTTCTATGTCTTTTAATATTTTTACATTATATGTTGTTGTATCCCCTGAATAACTTGATACCTTTAAATAATCTACTATTATCTCTGATTTAATATTTTTAATAAGATCTGAAAAAAAGAATATACTACCTGTTAAAACAGATATAAAAACTGGGATATCATTTTCATTTCTTTTATTTTTTATTAAAAAATCATCTATAGATTTAGCTAATTCCTTTATTTTAGATTGTATTTGATTTTCAGTTAATAAAATCTTCATAGGTTTAATAAAGTTAATTATCTTGAACTAATTGATTAAATTCTTCTTCATTAATTGTTTCTTGTTGTAGTAGAGTTTCAGCAACTTTTATCAATTTATCTTTGTATTTATTTATTAATTCAATTACTTCATTATATGCTTGGTTAATAATTTTAGATACTTCTAAATCGATTAATCTAGCGGTTCCTTCACTATATTTTTTTTCTTTAACTAAATCTCTTCCTAAGAATACTTCTTTAGATGCTTCGAAAGATACTAATCCCAAGCTAGACATCCCAAATTGAGTTACCATACTTCTAGCTATTTTAGTAGCTCTTTCTAAGTCGTTTTCTGCACCTGTGGTACAGATATTTAATATAACTTCTTCAGCAGCACGACCACCAAGTAATACTTTTATCTGAGATAACAGTTCTTCTTTTTTGTAATTATATTTATCTTTTTCAGGTGCTTGCCAGGTTTGCCCTAAACTTGGCCCCCTAGGTACTATTGAAATCTTTTTAACAGGATCAGTATAAGGAGTAAATTTAGCGACAATAGCGTGTCCTGCTTCATGGTATGCTGTTATTTTTCTTTCTTCTTCTGTCATAACTAAACTCTTCCTTGCAGGTCCCATTAATACTTTTTCTATTGCTTCCTCACAATCTTCTAATTCTATATATTTTTTCCCTTTTCTTACAGCAATTAAAGATGCTTCATTTAACATATTTTCTAAATCGGCACCTGTAAATCCTGGAGTTCTTTTAGCTAATTCTTTTAAATCTAAATTAGGATCTATTTTTTTATTTTTAGCATGAATTTTTAAGATTTCTTCCCTACCTTTAACATCAGGTACCCCAACAAAAATCTGCCTATCAAATCTCCCGGGTCTTTGTAATGCAGGATCTAATATATCGGGTCTATTAGTTGCAGCTATAACTATTATACCGGAATTAATTTCAAAGCCATCCATTTCAACGAGTAGTTGATTTAAGGTTTGCTCTCTTTCATCATGGCCTCCTCCTAATCCTGCGCCTCTATGTCTTCCTACAGCATCTATTTCGTCAATAAAAACGATACATGGTGCATTTCTTTTAGCTTGTTCAAATAGATCTCTAACTCTTGCAGCTCCTACTCCTACAAACATTTCTACAAATTCAGAACCACTGACATATAAAAAAGGAACCCCAGCTTCTCCTGCTATAGCTCTACCTAATAAAGTCTTTCCTGTACCTGGGGGACCTACTAATAAAACTCCCTTAGGGATCCTTGCTCCCATTTCTATAAATTTTTGCCTGTTTTTTAAGAATTCTACTATTTCCTTTAGTTCTTCTTTAACTTCATCTATTCCTGCTACATCATTAAAAGTAACTTTTGGCATATCTTGACTAAACATTTTTGCACGACTTTTAGTAAAATTAAATGCCTGACTATTCCCACTTTGAGCTTGCCTTATAAAGGCTAATATTAAAAATATAAATAACAAAATAGGAACTAAATTAAGGATCCAAAACCAGATAGTTGCATCACCTGATGGCGTATATTTAAAATTTATATTCTTATCTTTTAATGTTTTAATTAATTCAAAATCCTGTGGATAATATGCTTTTATTTTATAATATTTTATATCATAAGGTTTATATAATTCTACAGTTATTTCATTATCTTTAAGTTCAGCTTTTTTTACATTATTTAATTCTATTTGTTTCCAAACTTCATAATAAGTAGTTTCTTTTATGTTTAGGGAATTTTCTGTTACTTTAATAGCTAAGTAAGAGGCAACTAATATTATAAAAACCCATATAAGCAAAGTTCTCATAAAATTCTCCCTTTCCCTTTATTATTTTTATATTCAATATTTTTAAGCTTTATCCTCTAAGAATACCAAAATACTTACAAATGAAATAAAATACATATCTAATAAAATAATAGGTAATGAAATAAAAAGTAATCCTATTCCTGTTAGTATAAGTAAAACCTGAAGTATTGGGATTATTAGATAGTATATCATTGAAAAAATAAAAACAGAAAATAATAGTTTAACTCTCTTTTTTCTTAAGAAAGTATTTAAAAAATTAGATAACTCTTTAAAATCAGTATCTTTTTTGTTTATTATATTTTTTGTATAGAATACAATTGTTAATATTTTTAATAAATTATTATAAACCAAAAACAAAAGCATAACAAAAAAAAATAGATAAAAAATTATAAGAGCTCCACAAAACCCCCAAACAAAATAATCATAATTATCTATTGATATTTTTATTAAGTTTTCTATAATTAAAAACAATAATGTAGTTATTAAAAGATAAACTAAAAAATATTTTAAATTAATTCTAAAAGATAAATAAGAAATTTTAAAGCCAGTAGAAAGAAGTTTTTTAAAATTAGCAAAATTTATTATATTAAAATTTATTAACGGTTTATTTATTAATTTTATTTCATTTTTAGTTATATTATTTTTGGTTAAAATAGTAAAAATTTTTTCTGAAAATTTGTAAAGAATTGCGTTATATAACAAAGCCAAAATATATAAAACACCTCCTAAAATTAATAATATTAATAAAAAAAATATTAATTGATTAAGGAATGCTCCTATAGTTATATATTTATAAACCCAAAAAGTTAAATACCCACCTATAATCAAAAATAATATAACATTGAAAGTATTTAAACTAAATAAAAAATTAATTAGTATTATTTCTTTTAAATTTTGACTAATTACAATATTAGATATATAAAAAAAGTTTGTAATATTTTCAGAATCTATTTCTATTAATTGATTTTTTTCATTATTTTGGATTTTTTCTTTGGTATCTTTTTGAATTTCTTCTTTAGTTTTATTTTCTAATTCTTTTATATCAAATTTTTTTAAATTCGTTATAACATTTCCACAATTATTACATATAATGTTTTTATTTTCAATTTGGTTTTCAGATTGATTTTCCAGCTGGATAACATTATTACATTTATTACATATAATTACAGCATTGTTTAAACTGTTATTATTTATATTATTATTTATATTATTATTTTTAGGATTATTATTTTCAGTATTCATAATTTATATTTACATTTAATTTATTTAGTTAGTATATTTATCTATTTGGTATAATTGGAGTAAATGGTTTAGATTGATCTATTCCTATGTTTATACCAATTACTGGGATAGCTTTTAAGTAAGCATATACATATAATTGTTTTAATGTACTTCTATATACTAAATAGCTACCCCAACAATGATTATCCTTTATTAAAACTATATCTATATAATCTATTTTGTTAGTAAATGAATTATAATTAAACCAAAGATTTAATTGAAGATCTTTCCTTAGTAAATAAGAAAGAGATATACTTACATTAGAAAATTGATTCCTATTAAAATCATAGGAAGTATTTACTAGTAAATAAGTCTTAGGATTCGTATATTTTAAAGTAATGCTTAATGGACTAATCCTACCTATATTTAAATTATAATTACTTGATAAATATAATTCATATGTATTTATTTTAAATAATTTTAAATTAAAATTAAGGTTTTGATATTTACCAGTGAAATCTGCAAATATCGGTGCGAAACCTTTACCATATAAATATGAATAATTTATATTTAAATTTAAATATTTCTTATTTAATGAAAAATTAGAGATAAATGAATTAACATAATTAGCATGATTATTCCTATCAAAATAATAATTCCCTGTATTATAAAAATTTTGTTTGAAATATCCATTACTTACCCAAGTTATATCATCTTTATTTATATGTGATAAATTATAATTAAAATAAAATTGGTATTTAGTAGTTATTCTATTAAATTGAGGTTCATTATATTTTCCAAAGAATAGCATTGGACTTATATAAATATCTCTAAATAAACTAAAACCCTTATAATATATCGGTTTATTTAGTTTTAATGTTAATTCTGGAATTTTATTTACACCAAAAAATGAGGTATTATTCCTTGTATTATCTATTAATAAACTTAAAGTATATAAATTATTAAAAAGATTGTAATTTAGATTTAGTTTAAAATTTTCGTTTAATGTTGCATTTGAAATATAATTATTTTCTACACGCTGGTAATTTAAGTTAAAATTAATATTTTTGGATGAATGGCTAGCTGTTATATTTTGGCTAACACCTTTAAATAACCCTGAAGTAGATGAAGTATTATTATTATAAGTTATATTTGTATTTAAAATATTAGTATTAAAACCATAAGATATATTCTCATT
Source organism: uncultured bacterium (assembly GCA_937139605.1). Lineage (GTDB taxonomy): Bacteria > DRYD01 > DRYD01 > DRYD01 > DRYD01 > CAKZQG01. The sequence continues at coordinate 43,177 of CAKZQG010000028.1, read as the reverse complement.
TAATGGGGTAGTAAAGTTCCTAAAGTTAGATTGATTTGATACATAAGTTGCATAAAAATTAAAATATCTTATTAACCTGCTGTTTATTTGCCAATTGAGATTTAAATTATTATTTATGTTTCTAAATGAAGTACCTAAGTTGTTGTTGTTATTGAAAAAAAAATAATTTCTCATTGAAATATTTATGGATTTTAAATTAAAATTAGAGTTATTATTTATTCCATAATATAGTCCAGTATTTTGGCCATATTTAGTTAAGATCTTTCCGTAATTATTTCTATTAAAATAATAATCAAAATCTTTAGTAGCAAAAAAACCGTCTATGTTATTATACCCAAATTTTGGGAATACGCTGTTATCTGTTTGTTCAAAAAACTGTTGTCTCCTTTTTTTCCTTAATGGAATAACTAGTTTCTTATATCCAAAGAGTTGTTTATTATAAAAATAAATTTTGTTTTTATTTAATATCATTTTATCTTCTGGATATACTTCTATTTTTTCTGAAGTAATATCATAATGCTTACAATTGAAATCATCATATGAACATAAATTACATGTAGATATTTTAGCATTTAGGATTGTATAATAATTATTTTCTAAGTAAAGCTCTTTATAAGTAAAATATAGCTTATCTTGCAAGCTAATACTAGAATCCTGATATTTTTCTAGATACCCTTTACCTCTTTTAGCTATTATCTTTTTTACATTGTTATCATCATATTCTATTATTACATCATCACTAATAAATTCATCTAATCTTTTTAAATTTTTTATAAAAATATTATTATAAAGAAATATTTTTTTTGATTTTTTATCTATTTTTATTTTGTTAGCTTTAATATAGTAATCATTTGTATAAATTTCTGTAAAATTATGTATTTCAGTATATTCTGGAGTATCTATTAAGTAAGGAGTATAAATTATAAAACTGCTAAAATTAATGTAATTTCTGTCTTGTGCTTTTATGTTTTTTTTAAATAATACCAAAGACCATAAAAATATCAAAAAACATATTACCCAAATTCTTTTGAAAAAAATAAAATTCATCATGTATTTTTATTTTATCTAAATTTTCAAATTTAATAGTAACTGATAAATATTATTTTCTTTTTCTTTTATATATATGCTTTTCAAATTTATTGGTTTAAAATCTTTATTTACAAATGTATGTACTGTTATACCTTCTGATATTATGTTTTGTAATATTAAAGTTTTATAATTAACTTTTAGGTAATTGTAGTACCAAGGATTTTTTGCTAATAAACTTTTATTATTTCCTATAAAGCTAAAGAAATCATTTAATTCTTTTATATCTATATCTTTTATAGTAAAATATCTAAAGTATATTTTATTTAAATCAATTTCATCTATAAAGCAGGATATATAAAAAATATCTTCAAATTCTAATTTTTTTATATATTTTGAGCTACTTTCTAATAACGGACTGTAGATTTTATAATCATTTTCTAAAACACTGTATGGTAGTATGTTTTTAGAAAAATAAAAGCATCTTGCTAATTCGTAATATCTATAATAATTGGAATGATGAACTACCTCCATTTTATCTACTTCATAATACCTTACATACTCTCTTATAACTACTACCTTAGAATTCAAAAAATCAATTATTCCTTCCATATTATTTTATTTTTATTATATTTTATGATTACCTTCATAAATCATTATTTTTTTATTAAATGATTATATTTTTTTATATTTTTAAGGTTTTTTTATATTTTATGTATAATATATAAATAGGGAAGCTTAAAACGAGGTGAATTAAAATGAAAATTACAAAAAATCAAATCTCATTTAAAAATCTATCTAATTTCTTCTTTAAATTTTGCTTTAAATTTTATAAGTTTTATTTATCTTTTGCTTCCTTATTTTTTATAGTTTTTATTTTTAATATCTATATAGGTATTTTAGCGAATGCTTTAGGGGAGATAAGGGGAACTATTATGTTAGATTATTCTGTTTCTCCAGGTATTGGTAGTGGGACAGCGCCTGGGTTAGGGGTTAGTGTTTATTTAGAACCAATTCCTCCTACTCCTGGATTACCTCAACAAACTCTTACCAACTCTTCTGCCTCTTTTGCTTTTATTAATTTAGTTCCTGGAAAATATAAATTAACTATTTCTAAACCTCAATTTAGAACCCAAATCTTAGAAATAGATATTAATCCTGGCGATATAAAGATAGTAAATGTAGTTTTAAATCCTGAAAAAAGAAGAGATTTAGATTCAACTACTGTTGGCTTAAATTATGATCCGAATTATGATAAAGTATATATAGCAGTTCCTTCGGATTATGATACTCCTGGGGGAATCCCATCAAGTGCTGGCCCTGAAGATATGCAAGATTTAGCTGCTATTCAATATGGTGCTAACCCCTTAGAATATGCTGATAGAAAATATTTTACAATGTATGGACAAGATGGGGTATTTATGGGAAACGCTATTAACGGTTTAGCTATTATGAGTACTCAAACAGATGGTAAAATAAAAGCAAATGTTAATATTGGTTCTCGGGTTCATTTATTATCTTTTAATAAAAATTATTCTAAATTATATGCACTAGATTTTAGCGCTAATTTTTATGTAATTTCTCCTAATAATAATAAAGTTATGAATAAATTTTCATTATCTACTGGGAACTTACCATCTGATATTGTTGTTGGTGATAATTTTGTTTATGTATCTTTAATGGGACCTGAACCTAAAATCATTATGTTAGACGCTAATAAAGACTTCCCAGTTAATGCTATAATTTTAACTAAAAATCCTAAGTTATCTAAAATTGCTTTTTCTTCTACAGGAATGCTTCAGCCACAAGGGTTAGCATTATCTTATGATCAATCTAAGTTATTTGCTACTTTCGGAGATTCTAATACAGGATACCTTTTAATTCTAAATGCAAGGACTCTAGAAGTAGAAAGCTATATAAAAGTAGGTGCAATGCCTTTAGGAGTCGCTACCCCTGATGGAAGAAGAATATATGTAGCAAATTACAATGATAATACTGTTTCTTTAATTGATGCTAAAAATAATGTAGAAGTAGGTAGATTTAAAACTGGGTATAAGCCTTGTAAAATTTTAATTCATCCTTCGTTAAGGTATGTATATGTATCTAACGAAGGGTCTAATTATATAAGTGTTATTGATGTATTAGCAAGTAAAATACTAGTTAATATTCAAGTTAAGGATGGGCCTACGTATATGGGGATTGATCCACAAGGAAGTAAGTTATATGTTTCATGTAAAGGTAGTAAGACAGTTTGTGTAGTTGATTTAAATAAAAATAGTATGGTAGCAGAGAGTGTTCCCGCTTTATACGCTACCCCTTCCGCTATCGCAGTTAAAAAATAATTTTTATACACGCTTTTTAATAAAACAAAAAACAATAAATTAAATTTGATAAAAAAGATAATTCAAAAAGAAAAAAAACAAACTCAAAATATGCAAAATAAAAAAATAACTCAAAAAAAAGAATAAATTATTCTTGAAGAAATAACCTATGCTAAAAAACTAATTCAAAATCAGGACTTTCATAAAATATGCTCCTTAAATAATAATCTATATATTGATACATTTTTTAAAGTATAATTTTAAAGTATATTTATTTTTTCAATAAGAAAATAATATAACTCTAATGTTAAGGAATAACTCCAAGGAAAGAAATTAATCCCCGGACAAAAGCAACTAAATCTAACAGAAAAAGAAAAACCATAAAAGAAAGAATCAACTCAAATGCCAAAAAATAAGTCAAAAACAAAAAAAATATATTAATAAAATTGTTCATTTTTAAATTATTTTATATTGATTTTTCCCAATAAAATAAAAAATTTTTAATAATAAAAAAAAGAGGATTTTTTTTTTTTTTTTTTTTTGAATAATATTATTAATAAGTTAAGGAGGTGAAAATGAATGTTAAAAATAATATCAAAACTAAATATAACAGTATTAGTTTTTATATTATTTTCAATAATAATAAGCATGATATCGTGTAATACTTCTTGTGATAATAAGTTTAGTAATTTATTAGGAAGTTCTTCAATAGGTGGAGGTAGTGGTGGTAGCGGAGGAGGAGGCGGAGGTAGTGGTGGTAACATTACAGGAAAAGTGTCAAATACTTTTGGAGCTCCATTAAGTAGGGATATAGACAACGATGGGGATAACGATGCCGCCGCTGTCTTTAATAACATCGCTGGCGGGAATGGTAGTGATTCAGGAATATCTTTGTATGTAGATAGCAGTGGTAAAGTTTATGTCACCGGGTATAGCTGGAATGGTAGTAATGATGATATGTATGTAATAAGGCTAAACAGTGATGGGAGTATGGATAATACATTTGGAACTAATGGGATGGTAGTTGTTAATAACATCGCTGGCGGGAATGGTTGGGATTCTGGAAATTCCATATATGTAGATAGCAATGGTAAAGTTTATGTCACCGGTTATAGCTGGAATGGTAGTAATGATGATATATATGTAATACAGATAGAGTAGGGTTAGAGAAATTGAAAATAAAGTAAAAAATAAGGGGGCTTTTTGCTCCCTTTTTTATTTATCCATTTAAACTAAAAATTTTTAGAGTTATTTTTTTATTTAGAATTTCTTTCTTTGTTTAAGATTAATTTTTTATTTTGAATGAATTTTTTTAGAATTAGATTTTCATATTGAATAAATTCTTAAAAAATAACAGGATTATATTTAAAATTAATTTAAATATTAATTAGACAATGTTTATTTAAAAAGGGGTGCTTTTTATGAAAAAATTACCAATAGGGATAAGTGATTTTAAGAATATAATAACGGGAAATTATGTATATGTTGATAAAACAAAGTACATATATGAGTTGTTAAGTAATTCAAAGTATGTGTTTTTAAGTAGGCCAAGACGCTTTGGAAAATCACTACTTTTATCTACTATTGAGTATCTATATGAAGGTCAAAGAGAATTATTTAAAGGACTGTATATAGAAGATAAATGGGATTGGAATGAAAAATATCCGGTAATTAGGGTAGATTTCGGGGAAATCCAGACGTTAAATAAACACTTATTAGAAGAACAGATATATTCAGTAATATTAAGGTATTCAGAGAAATATGATTATGAAATAAAAGAGAATTTAAGTGTATATATAAATTGGAAATTATTAATAGAGCATATAAGTGAAAAAACTAAAAAGCAGGTAGTGATATTAGTAGATGAATATGATAAACCGATATTAGATTTAATAGATAAGGAAGAAGTATATGAGATAAGAGAGATGTTAAAAGCATTTTATTCAGTATTGAAAGCATTAGACAGATATATAAGATTTGTATTAGTAACAGGGGTTTCAAAATTTGCAAAAGTATCACTTTTTAGTGGGTTAAATCAGTTAAAGGATATATCATTAGATAAAAAGTATGGAAATATATGTGGATATACCCAAGACGAATTAGAATATTATTTTAAAGAGTATTTAAAAGATGTAAATTTAGAAGAGGTAAAAGAGTGGTATAACGGATATAACTTTTTAGGTAGTAAAGTGTATAATCCATTTGATGTGTTGTTATATTTAGATAAAAAGGAGATAAGGAATTATTGGTATGAAACAGGAAGGACCGAGTTTTTATTTAAAATAATAAAACAAAAGAACTTTGATTTACCTTATTTGTATAAGAGATATTATACAGAAGAGATATTAGAGAAGTTTGACATAGAATATATAAGTATAGAAGCATTAATGTTTCAAACAGGGTACTTAACAATAAAAGAGATAGAAAAAATAGGTGCAAGGGAAGTATATACATTAGATTATCCAAATAGAGAAGTAAGAGAAGCATTTAACAATGAGTTATTGTTTTATATAACAAGAGATTATAAGCAATATATAACAAAACCATTAGAATTAGCATTAATAAAAGAGAATTTAGAGGAAATAAGAAAGCAAGTAGAAGTGTTTATAAATACAATAAGTTATGAAGTATTAAAAAATGAGTATGTATATTCTGCAGCAATATATGGATTGATATATTCTACAGGATATAATGTAATAATAGAGGATAATACATCAAAAGGGAGGATAGATTTAACAGTAGTAGTAGATAAAAAAGTAGTGTATATAATGGAGTTTAAGGTAGTAGAGAATCAAAAAGAAAAAGGGAAAGCATTAAAACAAATTAAAGAAAAAGAGTATCATAAGAAATATTTAAATTATGAAAAAATATACATAATAGGGATAGAGTTTGATAAAGTAAAAAAGAATGTTATTAATTTTGAGTATGAAAAAATAAAATAGTTTTATTATATAAAAAAGAGGATTTTTTTTTGAATAATATTATTAATAAGAATATTAAATAATAAAATAAAGTATAATAAATAAAAAAGGAGGTAAAAAAAATGAGAAAAGTAAAATATTACTTATATTTGTAGGTATTATATTATCAGCTATAGTGTTGTTTTTAACAAGCTGTGGTTCATGTGATAATAAATTTACAAACCTATTAGGTAGTGGTTCAATAGGGGGAGGATCAGGAGGAGAAATAACATTAACTAACGGAGCTGTTCATATTGATACTTCAAGTGGAAATGATTGGTATAATGGAGCATTATTAGATGGAAATAATTACTATATAACTGGTTATCAATACGATGGAACAACGAAGTATGCAATAATAAAGATAAATCCTGATTTAACTTTAAATTATGCGAAATATTATACTGCTTTAGGAGCAAGCGACATTAGATTAACTGATTCTTTTTTTAATCCAAATGATAATACAAAGCTATATGTTGGTGGATGGTATATTAGTGGTGTAAATTATGATGGAATAATAGGAGAAATAGATAAAAATACAGGAAATTTAAATATTCTTAAAAGATATTCTAATAGTGATTTTATTTGCTTAATAACGGATAATACAAATTTATATAGAGTAATTGCTAATGGATATATAATAAAGTTAAATTTAAGTAATTTAAGTATAGTAGATTCTAAACAAATAAACTATAATTTTGTAAATATATCTCAAAATAGTAATTATATAGCTACTTATAGTTATAATGGTCCTTATGGTGTAGTAATAATAAAGAAGGATTTAAGTCAAGCAGTTAATGTTAATACCAGTAATTCTCAAAGGCAAGTTCCAATAATGGATGATAATTACTTATATTTAATAGATAAAAATAGTGGTAATTTAGTGATATCGAAGATAGATATAAGTAATTTAAGTAGTTTAAGTGTAAGTGTTTCAAAGGTATATAATTGGAGTAGTTTAGGAGGTTTTAATTCAGGGACAACTTTAAGTGATGGAAATATAGGAATAGGGATAACAACGAATGAAACACCAAATAATTTAATATTTTTAAAAATAAATAAGGATGATTTAAGTATAATGAATCAGATAAAATTGAGTGAAAAGGTGGTGGGAATCCTCAAGTGGTTTTACCTACAATGTTTCCAACAATAAGTGGTGTTTCTTTGTTAGTAAGTATATTAATGTTGGAGTAGTTGGATATGGATTAAAGATGCCAAGTGATTTTAGTTTAGGTACAAATTGTGTATTTAATGTATCTAATCCGGGGATAACAGCGAATAATTATACATATACATTAAATACAACGATACCAACATTGTCTAATGCAACAATAGCAGAAGGCAGTATTCCAACATTAACAGAAGTAACAGTTAGTAAGTTTGTAGGGTGTTTAAGTCCTGCTCCAAATGTAATGAATAACAATGTAATGAATAATAATGTAACGAATAATAATAAATTAAATAATGAAGATAGTTTAAGTGGTTTAAATACAAATAAAAAAAAAATAATTCAAGATAAAGAAAAATTAATCTTTTATAAATTATAAAAATTTAAAAGTATTTTATTAATAGAAACTACTTATAAAAATAAGATTAAGATAAATAAATAAACTAATTATAAAATTTATGATTATAAAATTTATAAAATATACAGAATTTAATTACTCATCAAAGCAAATAAAAATTAATTATTAATTATTTTATTTATTTTATTTTTATGAAATTTTTTATGCTAATTTACAGAAAAATAAAGAGAAGGTAAAATGAAATAAAAAGTTAAAAAAATTGACAAAAGTCAATAAAAAAATAAAAAAGAAAGATGATATTTTTTTATAAAGTATAAAAAAAGAGGGAAGAGAAGGAATATATAGAAATATATAAATGGGTGGTGCCAATAGCGGTGGGGAAACACCCGGTTTCCATTCCGAACCCGGAAGTTAAGCCCACCAGCGCCGATGGTACTAATGGGGCGACCCTGTGGGAGAGTAGGTCGGTGCCACCCTTTTGTTTTTTATATTTCCCTTAGTTGATAAAAATCTACTCTCTTTAAAAATCTGTTTTCTTTAAAAATCACAAAATTACCTTCTTAAAGATACTAATTTCTTAAAATTATTACTTTCTCAAAAACACTATTTCCTTAAAAAAACAACAGTATAATAAATATTATTATTTATTTCATATTCATAAATCTTGAAAATATTAAAATATAATTCTATTTTAGTTTTATATTTTTCTAATAATTCTTGGTAATTTTGAGAATATAACCAAAAAGCAAATAAATTACTGTATTTTTTGTATATATCAATAATAGTTGGCATTTTAAAAACTGCTCTTGATATAACTAACTCAAATTTTTTATTAATTTTTCTTATATACTCTTTACAATCCATATTTACAATATTTATTTCTAAATCTAATTCTGATTTTAATTTATTAAGAAACTCACATTTCCTTTTATTACTTTCTATTAAATAAAAATTTAAATTAAATGAATTTTGTTTTTTTGATTTATAGGTTTTATAAAGTATAGCTAATATAATTCCAGGGATCCCAAAACCAGTCCCAATATCTACTAAATTTATATCCCTACTTTTATCATTAATTATATTATTCTCTTGTTTTATATTAGCTTCTATTGTTTTTATTATTATATAAAATTGTACTATACTATCTAATACTAATGTATTATAAATGTAAGTAATTTTATCATTTTTATTGTCAATTTTATTATCAATTTCTTTTAAATTATTAAATTCTAGGTAATTTTCTAAAAAAATATCTAAATATTTCTTGTTTTCTATTTCAAATAAATTAATTATATTTTTATTTATTTTTTCAATTATCATGAATTTATTATTTTAATTATCATGAAGATTTATTATTAATAGATTTATTTTTAATAGAATTTTTTATTTTTATTTTTTATCCTTTCCTATCCTAATTTTATTTTTAAATTTTATTTTAAATACTTTTGTTTTTAATTTGTTATTTTTTAAATTTTATATAAGGATTTAAAAAGGTTTTATTTAACTAAAAAAGAAAAATTAATATATAAAAGCGATTATGTTATGAATAAAAAGAGATTTATAGGAAGATTAGAATATTTCGGTTCTTTATTATTTGATTCAGAAAGAAAAGAATACATTCCTTTTGATCAGGATGCGACATCTATTCTATTTAATATCTCTAATTTTAAAGATATTGATGAAATATATTATAGATATTTTTCAACAAAATTTAATTATTTAAATTATAAAAGTTTTATACAATTGGCTCAGTATTTAGATATAATCAAAGAGGATTACACATTAAATGTGGATTTCTTAGTAAATGAAAATATAGAGTTATTAAATGAGTATAGAATATTAAGCGCTCCATTAAAAGTTTATTTTGCTTTAACATATAGTTGCCCTTTAAAATGTAAGCACTGTTTTTCTAATTCTGGTGATATTGAAAAATCCCTTATAAAACAAGAATTATCTACAGATAAAATAAAAACTATTTTAAAAGAATTAAAAGAGTTAGGGGTGTATTATATTTCTTTTGGTGGTGGAGAACCTTTCGATAAAAATAATTTTATTGAAATATTGAAATATGCTAATGAACTTAATTTAGTTATATTTATATCTACTTCGTTAGTTAATTTTGATAAATATTATGAAGAAATTATTAATAATAATATAAAAATAAAGGAGTTTAAAGTTAGTATTGATGCAGTTAGCTCAAGAGATTACATAAATATAAAAGGTAAAAGTTACTTTGATAAATTTAAAAATAATTTAAAACTATTACAAAACTATAAAGAAATTAATAAAGAGTTAACTATTAGATTTCATTTTGTTTTAAATAAGTTAAACTATAATGATTTACCAGCATTTTTGAATTTTGCTGAACAATATCAAGCAGACAAACTCTCTTTTAGCCCTATATTTATAACAGGTAGAGCAAGTAAAGATTTAGCTCTATCTAATGAAATCCTTAAAAAAATTGATAATATTATAAATACAATGAAAGAAAGAACAAGAATAGAAATAGAATTTTTCAATGTCCCATTAGAAGTTGGAAAAACAGGATTATATACAGGTTTTGGATGTGGTTGTGGCAAAACTGTTTGTTATATATCTCCTTATGGTGATGTCCTTCCTTCAGGAATGTTTATAAACTATAAAGAACAATTTTCTTATGGAAACCTTAAGAACTCTTCATTTAAGGATATTTGGCTTAATACTCACCTTAAAGAAATAAATAATATAGATGAATATGATAATAGATGTAAAGAATGTGAATACTTTGATAACTGTAGAGGGGGGTGTAGATTTAGAAGCTTTAATGAATTTAAATCCTTACTTTATAAGGATCCTACCTGTTATATCAAAAACTAAATCATCTTAAATTTTTAAAATTTGAAAATTAAATAATTTTAAAAAAAATATATGGATAATTTAACTTCTGAGACTTTATATTATATTTTAAAAGATATTAATACGTTTATTAGCAATATAAAAGAAGGTTTAAAGAATTCGGAGAATTTTGAAATAAGAAATACAATGGAAGAGATGGAAAATCTGTTTTCTAATCTTATTGATGCTGTTGAAAATCAAGATAATACTAATATATATAAATATTTATTAAAATTAAAGTCATTGGAGTTAAAGATACTAATAAATGAAGCCAAAAATAATCCACTTTATCTTTTTTGGGAAGAATTACTTAAAAATATTAAATCTAAAAAAATAACTAATGAAGAATTAAAAGAGTTTTATGAAACAGAAATGTCAAAGCTATTTATGAATGCTGAAATAGTTGTTAATATTATTACCTTAGAGGATGATGAGTTTTTTAAAAATTTTTTAGATGTTATTTTTGGAGAAGCTTTTAGAAATTATTATAACGCTTTAGAAAAAATAAAAGAATTTATTCTTAAACAAGATTATTCTATTCTAGAAAATATATTAGATAACATATTAGTTAGTTCTTTCTTTTTTGTTCAAATATATAAAATAATCCCTGAAGAATATTCCAAAAATTTAGAAGATATCATTAAAGGAGAATAAAAGTGAAATTAGTTCTATATTGATTTTACTTTTAAATATTTTAATATGATATCTTTTACTTTTTTATAGAATTCGTTAAATAGGTTAGTGGGTATATTTGTTAGGATTTCTGGTTTGGATTTTGTTACTAAGACAGTATATTCAAAATGAGCAGCAGGGGAGTGATCTTCTGTTATTATTGTCCAATTATCTTTTAATAGCTTTATTTTACCATTTCCTGAGGTTATCATTGGTTCTATTGCTATCGTCATTTTATTATATAATTTTTGTTTATAATTGGGGGTATAAAAGTTAGGGATTTCTGGTTCTTCGTGTAATTTTTTGCCTACACCATGTCCTGATAACTCCTTTATAACTCTAAAACCATTATCTAAAACGTAATCTTCTATAGCTTTTGAAACTAAATTAACAAAGGAATTATGATAAACAAAATCTAAACAATTATCTAAAGCTTCTTTACAAACCCTTATCAATCTTGATTTTAAATCATTATTGTTATTACTATCTAATAAAAAGCTAATAGCACTGTCTGAATAAAAGCCTTTATAAATTGTCCCGCAATCTATACTTACTATATCACCTTTTTTAAAAACTTTAGAAGCTACTGGTAACCCATGTACTATTTCTTCATTTAAAGATAACGTTATGCTATAAATATATGTTTCATCAGTAAAAGGGGGTTTATAATTTTTAAACGCAGGATATCCCCCTAAAGTCGTTATTATTTCAAAAGCTAAATCATCTACCACTTTAGCATTTATCTTTTCATAATTATTTTCTATAAAATCTTTTAATATTTTTAAAGTAAAATCATTTATATACGAAGCTATTCTTATTTTTTCAATATCCTTTTCACTTTTTATTAACATAAATTATTCTTATTTATTTTTAAAATGAATAGTTTATTCCTAAATAGATATTCCTTTTTTTAGACGGATAAGAATAAATCGGGAAATTATTAGGATAACTGATAATATTATAATATTTTGTATTAAATAGGTTCTCAATATTGAGAATAAGGTAATTATCTTTAGACAAATAGTATGAAACAGTTAAATTAGATAAAATATAATCTTTGATTTTGATATTATTTTCAGTTAATGCGCTGGATGTATATTTAGTTTCAAAACCTACTAATATATTGTCATTTAAGTTAAAACCATATTTAAATAAAATTAGTAGTTTGGGGGAATTAGGTAAAAACTCAAATAAACTTGATTTTATTCTAGCATTGCTATATGATATACTAAATCTAATCAAATTCTTATTATTATTTTGTTTAAAGTAATCTAATAAAATTCCATTAGAATATACATTTCCTATATTTTGAAACTGACTGATATTATTTATATTATCAACAATAACGTTGTTTATTAGATTAGAAATTTTCATATTATATAAAGAGATATTAAAGTATCCTTTTTGATTAATTTCTTTGAATTCTTTATAATATATTAATTCAAAGGTGTTATGTTTTTCAGGAAGTAAATCTAAATTATTGAGAGTAGATATTCCACCATCATTATAGTATGTTTCACTTATACTTGGAGCTCTATAATTACTTGAATAAATTAATTTTAGTGAACTATTATTGTCTATTAATTTTACTATCCCTATTTTTGGTAATAATATAGATTTGAAATTATTATATAAGTTTGAATAATTATCATATCTTAAACTACTGCTTATTATTAGATCGTCTTTTAGATAGTAATCAAAATTAGTATATATTGAATATAAGAATACAGATTTTCTTTCTAAATTGAGATATTCATTTAATAAGTATCTATTGTTTTTATTTATATCGTAATTTACGTCAAAATTATTTAATTTAAAGGAAAGATTTTTTAGTTCAGCTCCTATTAAAAAATTATACCTATCTTTAGATATGTTTATATTACTATCAAGAGAAAATATATTAGACTTTAAATTATCTATATTTAGATAAGTATCATAAAAATAGTTTCCAAATTCTTTATACTTTTGGCTATAAAAATTAATATTGATTATTTTATTGTTATCTATTTTTATTTTTTTTCTATACAAAAAGTTATAGTAATTATCTAGTATATTAGTTTCAAAATTATTAAATGTTGTATTATAAGCTGCCGTTGGAAAATGATATTTATTTTCATATAAGCTAAAATATAATTCACTATCATCTGTAAATAAAGAAATGTAAAAATAATTATCATAGTATTTATCTATATGGTATGCAATTGGAGCTAATGATAATTCTTGTCTTTCTTTAAAAAATACTTTTGAACCTTTATAATTTAGTAAGCTTGCTCCAAAAGATAATTTTAAATAATTATTTTCATTTTTATTTATTGTTTTATTAAAAATTAAATTAGTTAATGTGTTTATTTTATTATCATAAAAATTAAATGAATTGTTTATATAGAAGTTATTATTTAGGTTTTTGTAATTAGGGATTATATTTATTGTTGCAAGTAGGGAATTGCTTCCAAAATATACATTAGAAAATCCAAAAACTATTTCTATATTGTTAATAAAGTACGTAGGAATTGATATTGGGCTTCCTAAAATGGGTTCATTTAATGGTAATCCGTTTAGTAAAAATAGTGCTCTTGAGTTGTAGCTTCCAGGGATTTGAACCCCTTTGCTTCCTAAGTACCAATATGCTCCATCTTCTACTATATATAAACCAGGGCTAAAATTAAGTAATCTTTTTATATCGGGGTAATAAAAATATTTCAATTCTTGGGGTTGAATTATACTTATACTACCTGCTGACGTTAATACGCTTTGACTATACTTATTTAGCGATTCTATTTCATCTATAAAATTTAACTCCGATTTTAAAAACACTTCTTCTTCTATTAATTCTCTTGTTTCTGTATTATTTTTTATATTATCTGAATTATCTTCTGATAATTCTACTTTGGATAAAGTTAATTCTGCGAATGCTATTTGATTTAATGATATTATTAAACTAGTTAATATAATTAATATAGTTAATATTTTTTTTATTATATTTTTTATTTTATTTTTCATATTTTTTTTATTTGGTTGTATAAACGTAAGGATATGGGAAATATACCTTATATGTGTTATCATATACTAATGAATCATTTTTTTTGATTATATTAGCTATATTAGTACCTAATTGAAAATAATCTATAGAGTAGGCGGCATCTGCTCCATATTTTAATAACACCTTATGTGCTGAAACTATTATCTTATTTAATGATTTAATAGAGTTAATTAAAAATAAAAGATTATTTTCTTCTAATACTATTGAATCTGAAAATAAATATACTATATCCACTTTTTCTATTTGTTTTAGAGCATCCCTGTAATTATAGTTGTCTATTGGAATTAAAATACAGTTAAGGTTTAAATTTTTTGCAGCTTTATATGCTTCTTCTACTGCGTAATTTTTCTGATTAAAAACTAATCCTACTGATTTTATATTAGGATATCTTTGTTTTAAATCTTTAAAAACTTGTTCAAATGGAGGATATATAGAAAACCCAATGAATTTTCCTAATACTCCTAACTTTTCAGGTGATAATACTAATCCGTATATTACTAATTTATTTTTCAAATTATAATTCTTTAATTGATAAGCGGCTTCACTTGTCAAAGCTATTATCACTTGATATCTGTTTATATCAATTTTTTTTATATCTTTTAAATTATATATATCACATAAATCTGAAGGATATTGAGATAAAAAACCTTGAACTGTTAAATTTACTGGCTCTATATCTTTCCCTTTTATTATTAAAACCTTTTCTAAATTACTTGAAAATATTTTTATTAATCCTAAACCTAATAAAATATATAAAAATAAACTACTTAAAAATATTAACTTTTTCATTATTTTATTTTAAACTATTTTATTATTTTTTAAATATAGTATCCTATAGATTTTATTCAACATTTTTTTCAATTCCCCTTATTTTATAAAATCAGTTCTTAATATTTTTTATATCTATAATTTTAATAATTTATATTTTAACAAAAGGTAAAAAAAAATAAGTAATTAATAATATTAATAATATAAGGCATTTAATTTATTTTAGGGATATTTAATTATTTAATCATTTTAGGAGGAAGTTATGAATAAACATAATAAAGATAATAAAGATAATAAAAATAATAAAAATAATAGATATAACTTAATTGTGAATGCTAATATTTTAACTTATGTTAGTGATAAACCAATTATTAAAAATTTAGAAAATAATTCTAACTTAATAAAATTAAGAAATTACTCTATTTTATTTAACGACAATGAAATTATAGATATTGGCACTTATAAGGAATTAAAGGAAAAATATAATTTAAGACTTGTAGATATTGATAATATTATTGATGTAAATAATTATTGGGTATTTCCGGGGTTAATTGATTGTCATACGCATTTATTATTTGCTGGCAGTAGGATAGATGAGTTTATTTTAAGACAAAAAGGTTATTCTTATCAAGATATCGCTAAATCTGGTGGGGGAATTAAATATACTGTTAATCAAACTACTAATGAATCTCTTCAAAACCTTAAAAAACTTTTAATTCATAGACTACAATTGCTAAAAAATTATCAAACTAAAATAGTAGAGATAAAGAATGGGTATGCTATAGATTTAGATAAAGAATTAGAGCATTTAAAATTAATCAAAGAGGTTTCAAAGCAATTAAATATTATTATTATTCCTACTTTTTTAGCTCATATCCCTGATGATAACTTTGAATATTACTTAAAAAAATTATCTGATAATGCTTCAAAAATTAGGGAATTAACTGATTATTTTGATATTTTTGTGGATAAAACTGCTTTTAATTTAAATCAAACCTTAAAAATTTTAGAAATCCTTAAAGATTACAATTTTAGATTTAGGTTTCATGTTAATGAGTTTCAGGATGATGGATTTATTGATAAAGCTGTTGAGTTATTTAATGATTATAATATTGTTAGTTTTGATCATCTTTTGGTATTAACTGATAGGAATATAGAGAATTTAAGGAGAATGAATGAAAGGAGAAGTGTTTTTGGGGTTATTATGCCTTCTACTTCTTGGTTTTTAGCTAAAAATTATGCTAATGCTAAATTACTTCAGGAAAATGGAATCCCTATTTGTTTAGCTACTGATTATAATGCAGGTAGCAGTAATGCTTTATCTTTACAGTTTGTATCTAATTTAGCAGCTATTTACCTTAAATTAGATATTGATGATATTTTTGCTTATTTAACTATTAATCCAGCTTTCCTTTTGAATTTAAAAGCAGGACAAATTAGAAAAGGTTTTTTACCTATTTTTTCTTTCATTAATTTTAAAGACTATCGAGAATTTTTCTTTAGCTTAACAACACTGTAAAAAAATACTTTCTTAATAAATAAAAAATTTTAACAAATAAAAATTGGGATATATGGATAATAATAAAAATTATAATTCTAATTACAACTCTAATTATAATTTTGATTTTATTAACGATACTACAAAATTAGATAAAACAGAAATAGATAAAACCCAAATAGATAAAACAATAGATAAAGCTCAAAAATATTCTGATTTAAAGGATACTACTAATTTAATTAATTTAAATCCATTAAAACTGGATTATTTTTTAGATTCATATAAAATAGAAAAAGAGTTAGAATTTAAAGGAGCAGAAGCTGATTATTATTTAATTTCAGATAAAAATAATAATCAATATTTTTTAAAGCTATATAGAAAAGGATTTAAACCTAAATTAGAAATTCTTAAAAGAGTACAAGAACTTTATCAAGAATTCCCACAATACTTTATAAACATTATATCTTATGGCTATGATAAAAATACTCAAAGATACTATGAAATTCAAGAATATATAAAACATGGCAATTTGTTAGAATTTTATAAAAATAAAGATATAACAATAGATGACTTAAAACTAATATTAAAACATATAAACGAAGCTTTAAATGTATTACATAAAAAGAACATAATACATAGGGATATAAAGCCGCAGAATATTTTAGTAAGGAAGGATAATCCAATAGAATTATTATTAACGGATTTTGGGATATCAAGTTTAAATGAAGAAGATGTATCAAAGATAATAACGACTCATTTTAAGGGAACTATAGATAAGCACCGGAAACATTTTCAAACTATTTTGGAAAAGAAATAGATTATTGGGCATTAGGGATGGTGTTATTAGAAATTATACAAAAGAGACATCCTTTTGAAAATTTATCTCAACAAGTAATAATGAATCAAATATTTACAAAGGGAGTTTTAATAAGTGATAACATAGATGAAAAGATAAGAAAATTGTTAAGGAATTTATTAAATAGGGATTATAGTAGAAGGTGGGGTTATGAGGAAGTAAATAAATGGATAAATGATGAGGAAGTAATAGATTATGTAGAAGAAGATATAGAGCAATATAAGAAGGTAAAAATAGAGGATTGGTTAAGGGAAGGATTTACAGAAAAGTCAGCAAGGGAATGGATGAAAGTTATAGATGATCCCAAGATAGCAATTATATTTAAAGAAGAAGGATTTAGTGTAAGTGAAGCAAAAGAGTGGATAGAAGCAGGGATGAAATCAGGGGAATTGGCGTCTAATTGGAAAAATGCAGGATTTAATCTTAAAGATGCTGTATTTTTTGAAGATAATGGTTTAGTTTTAAAAAAAGTGCTTTATTTTACCAATGATTTGAAAATACAATTAGAAGATCTAAAAACTTATTTAGAAATGAAATTAGATGTAAATAAAATAGAGGAAATAATTAATAAGAAAATATCATTAAAAGAGTATGTAGTGTTTTATGATGTTGGTGTAAAAGAATTGGATGAAATAATAGAATTGAAAGAGTTTATAAAAGAAGGATTTAATATAGAAGAAGCAGAGGCTTGGAAAGAGAATGGTTTTAATTTGGAAGAAGCAGTAGAATGGAAAATAAATAAATTTAATTCAACAGAGGCAAAGGAATGGAGGGAAAACGGATTTAATCCAACAGAAGCAAAAGATTGGAAAATAATTGTGTTTAATTCTAACCAAGCAATAGAATGGAAAAAAAATGGATTTAAACTTAATGAAGCTAAATTTTTTAAAAATAAAGGAATAGATCTAAAAACAGCAAAACAAAAAATATTCACAAGATTATTAATAAAACTACAATCTTTTTTAAAAGATAACTTTTTTAAATAAATTATTCTTTTTTAAAACTAAAAAGGAAAACATATAGTTTTAGGAAAAAATATAATAAAAGAATATAAAATAAATCAAAAAGGGGGAGTAAATTAATGAAAAATATAAATAAAGACGAAATAAAAAGTATAATAGCAACTGACTGTGGATCTACTACAACAAAAGCTATTCTAATAGAAAAACAACCTAACGGAGAATATAGATTAGTAACTCGTGGAGAAGCTCCAACAACTGTAGAAGCCCCTATAGAAGACGTTACCATTGGTGTCCTTAACGCTTTTAAAGAAGTAGAAGAATTAAGAAAAAGAAAAATATTAAACGACTCCAAAACAGATTTAATAAAACCCCATAAAGGAGAAGAAGGAGTAGATTTATATGTTTCTACGTCATCAGCAGGTGGAGGATTACAAATGGTAGTAGCTGGAGTAGTAAGAGAAATGACAACAGAGAGTGCAGAGCGAGCGGCTTTAGGAGGCGGCGCTATAGTCCTAGATTCATTTGCAGTTAATGACGGCAGAAAACCATTCGAAAGAATTGAAAAAATAAGAGAACTAAGACCGGATATAATCTTATTAGCCGGTGGAACTGACGGTGGAACTGTCAAACATGTTGTAGAAATGGCACAAATAATAGCCGCAGCTAAACCTAAACCCCGCTTAGGTATAACTTATAACCTTCCTGTAATATACGCAGGTAATAAATTAGCAAGAGATGAAATAAATAGAATACTCTCTAATGTAGTAGAATTAAAAATAACTGAGAATTTAAGACCAACTTTAGAAGAAGAGAATTTACAACCAACGCGGTTAATAATCCAGGATTTATTTTTAGAGCATGTTATGGCACAAGCTCCTGGATATAAAAAACTAATGGAAATGACAGATGTAGAGATAATGCCAACCCCAGCTGCTGTAGGACTTATTATGCAAAAAATAGCTAAAAAAAATGATATAAATGTAATTGGAGTAGATATAGGTGGAGCTACTACCGACGTATTCTCTGTTATTAAACAGTATGATGAACTCCAAAATATTCAATGGGTATTTAATAGGAGCGTTAGTGCTAATTACGGAATGAGTTATTCCATAGCTCAAGTTTTAAAAGATGCAGGCATTAATAATGTTTTAAAATGGATCCCATTTGAAATAGATATCGTAAAATTAAGGAACGCTATCAAAAATAAAATGATAAGACCTACTACTATCCCATTCTTATTACAAGACTTAATAATAGAACAAGCTATTTGTAGAGAAGCCTTAAGATTATCCTTTGAACAACATCTACAATTAGCCGTAGGATTAAAAGGAGTACAAAAAGAAAGAACTATATCTGATGTATTTAATCAAGCTAAAAAAGAAACAATAATAGATATGATGGAATTAGATATGATAGTGGGTAGTGGGGGAGTATTATCTCATGCTCCAAGAAGAAATCAATCAGCATTAATGATGATAGATGCATTCCAACCAGAAGGTTTCACTTTATTAACAGTAGATAGTATATTTATGATGCCTCATTTAGGGGTTTTATCAGTAGTTCATGAAGAAGCAGCTACCCAGGTTTTTGAAAAGGATTGCTTAGTTTATTTAGGTACTTGTATTGCTCCTGTAGGTTTAGAAAAAGAAGGCATTAAAATCTTAGAAGCTAATATTATTGACTCTCAAAATAAAGAGTATCAAATAACCCTCAATTTTGGAGATATTATTGTTATTCCAATCAATGGAGAAGCTACTGTTAATATTACCTTTCTAAATAAAAAATTTAAACTATATAATGAAAAAGTACCTTTTAGTAAAAAAGTTAGGGGTGGGGTAGTGGGAATAATTTTTGACGGTAGAGGAAGACCTATTTATCTACCTACTGATAATGATAAAAGAAAAGAAAAATTAATCACTTGGTTTAAAGCTTTTAATATGTACCCTGAACTCTAAATTCCTATTGTTATTTATAAAATTTTTTTATTAAAAGGATATTAATTGAGTTATATATAATATTCAATATAGGAGGACTTTTTTATGGATTTTTTTTCTATTAAGGATGAATTATTCAAATTTATTAAAGATACTATTATCTCTGAAATTAGAGAAGATTTCAAAGATTTTAAAAGCCAAGTTACAGGACAATTAGAAGGCTTTAAATTAGCTATTCAATCTCTCAATGATAGAATGAACTCTATTGAAAATAGAATATCTAATATTGAAATAAAAATTTCAAATATTGATAAAAGAATAGATGAAACTAATAAAAGAATTGATGAAAATAGTAAAAGAATTGATGAGAATAGTAAAAGAATGGATGATATTAGTAATAGAATAGACCAAACTAATAAAAGAATTGATGACGTTAGTAATAGAATAGATGAAACAAATAAAAGAATAGATGATACTAACAAAAGGATAGATGATATTAACAAAAGAATAGATGAAACTAATAAAAGAATTGATGATGTTAGTACTAGGATAGACGAAACTAATAAAAGAATAGATGAGTTAAATAGTAAAATGGATACCAGGTTAATTGAAATAGAAAATAAATTTAATGAACTAAATAATAAGATAGATACTAAAATAAATGAATTAAACAATAAGATAGATAATAAATTTAATGAACTAAACAATAAAGTAAATGAATTAAGTAATAAAGTAGATAAAGTAATTTTAGATGTTTCAAGCAAAATAGAAAATATTAAAAAAAGCATAGAAAATATTGAAAAAAGATTAGATTATATATTTGATAAATATGCTGATTTAAGATCTAAAATAGAAGGAGCCATAAGGGATAAAAAGATTATTGAAGATATTTTAATAAGAATAGAAAGATTAGAAAATAAAATGGCTTCTTAAAAATAATAAAAATAAAAAGATAATAAAGTGTTATATTGGTAAAGGAGGTTATAAAAATATGTTCTTACCTATCTGGGATAGACCGTATGAAAAAGATGAAATAAATAAGAAAGAATATGGTACATGGCTAGTTAAATCAGGGTTAGCACAGATGTTAAAAGGCGGAGTTATAATGGATGTAAGTAGTGTAGAGCAAGCAAAGATAGCGGAAGAAGCTGGGGCTGTAGCTGTAATGGCTTTAGAAAAGATTCCTGCTGATATTCGAGCAGCTGGAGGGGTAGCTAGAATGACAGATCCTGAACTAATCTATAAGATTATGGAAGCAGTTACTATCCCTGTTATGGCTAAAGTAAGAATAGGACATTTCGCTGAAGCTCAAATTTTAGAAGCTATTGGTGTAGATTTTATTGACGAAAGTGAAGTACTAACCCCTGCAGATAGTGAAAATCATATTAATAAACATAAATTTAACGTACCTTTTGTTTGTGGTGCAAGAGATTTAGGAGAAGCTCTTAGAAGAATTGCTGAAGGAGCTGTTATGATTAGAACTAAAGGAGAAGCGGGAACTGGAAACGTCATAGAAGCTGTTAAACATATTAGAGCAATTAATAAACAAATAAAAGAACTTCAAAACCTTTCAGAAGATGAATTATATACTAAAGCAAAAGAGTTAGGAGCACCATTAGAATTCGTTAAAATGGTTTCTCAATTGGGGAGATTACCAGTGGTTAATTTTGCAGCAGGGGGTATAGCTACACCTGCTGATGCTTCATTAGTTATGCAACTCGGAGTAGATGGAATTTTCGTAGGTTCTGGGATATTTAAATCATCTAATCCATTAAAAGTAGCTAAAGCAATTGTTAAAGCTACTACTTATTATAATGATCCTTATACTATCTCTAAATACTATAGAGACTTAGGTGAATTAATGAAAGGACAAGATAAAATCCAAGAACTACTTCAAGTAAGAGGAATATAAAAAAATAATTAAAATAAAAACTAAAATATGGGAGGTAATCTATGGAAAACCAAGAAAAAGATTTTAATAAAGAAATAAATGACAATAATAATTTTAAAAATATTCAAAGCAATGATAATCAACAGAAATCTAATAGTGATAATAATTCTATAGTTAATTCTTTAAATAGCTCTACACCTAATTTCTCTAATAATGACAAGTATATTTCTAATAATGACAGATATAATAATGAAAAACCAGAAGTAGGGTTTTTAAAGAAAAAAACAGAAGTAAGGTTTACTAATATAAAGGTTATAGGAGTAGGTGGTGGAGGTTCTAATGCTGTTCATAGATTAGTTAAGGATGGCGTTAAAGGAGTAGATTATATTGCAATAAATACAGATGCGCAAGCCTTATTGAACTTACCTGATGAAGTTATTAAAATTCATATTGGTAAAAATACAACAAAAGGGTTAGGTGCAGGTAGTGATTTAGAGTTAGGTAGGAAAGCTGCAGAAGAAAGCAAAGATGAAATAAGAAAGCTTATAGAAGGTTCAGATATGATATTTATTGCGGCAGGGATGGGAGGAGGCACAGGCACTGGTGCAAGTCCTATTATAGCTTCTTTAGCAAAAGAATTAGGAATCCTTACTATTGCCATTGTTACTAAACCATTCTCTTTTGAAGGAAAAATAAGAAAAATAATAGCTGAAGAAGGAATAACTAATTTAAAACCTAATGTCGATGCTATGATTGTTATACCTAATGACAAACTATTTTCCATAGCAGATGAAGCTACTACTTTATTAGATTCTTTTAAATTAGCAGATAATGTTATAAAACAAGGGGTAGTTGGAATAACTGAAATTATATTAAAGCCTGGATTAATTAATATAGATTTTGCTGATATACAAGCTATTTTAAAAGATTCCGGGAATTGTTGGATGGGTATAGGAGTAGGTAAAGGTGAAAACAAAGCAGAAGATGCTGCTGCTAAAGCAGTTGATAGCCCATTACTTGAAGTAAAAGTAGAAGGTGCTAAAAGAGTATTATTTAATGTTATGGGTGGTTCTGATTTGACTTTAAGTGAAGTTAATAAAGCAGCTAATATAATATACCAATCTGTAGATCCTGATGCTAAAATAATATTCGGTGCTACGATAGATGAAAACCTTAAAAATGAAGTAAAAGTTATATTAATTGCTACTGATTTTGTCGAAAATACTAATATATCTAATATGTTTTCTAATTCTAAAAGCGAATTATTCGGAACTTCTACTGTAAAACAATCTATTAGTTTCAATGTAGATGAAATCCCACCTTTTGCTAGAAGAAGAAAAATCATTTTCACTGAATAAATTCAATACAATCAATTTTAGTAGTGTTATTTTTTAGTGGTATAAAATAGAAAAAGTAGTAAATTAAATTTTGAATTAAAAATTAGAAAATCTATTATTTTTTTTATTTTATTAGAAAAACTTTCTTCAGAGAAAATATAATTAATTATTAATTCATATATACTTTTCTTTAACAAATTATTATTTATAGAATTATCTAATAAATAATCATTATTTTGATTTATAATTTCTTTATATATGTTAAAATAAATACTTGAGTTATATGAGCTCCATATTGGTAAAGCAATAACAAAGAGGATTAAAATAATTAATCTAAAATAATTAGGATCTCTAAATATTATAATAGCTAATTTAAGAGAATATAATGAAATTATACCAATTATTAAAATAAAAATATAATAATAAAAAAAATAAATTAATTTTTCTTTAAAAATAATAAAGAATTTTTTCCAAAATTCTATATCAAAAATAGTTTCCAAAATATTATAATCCAAAATGATTTCTTCTTTTTCAACAAAATGTTTATAAAATGAATTAAGTAAATAATGTACATAATCAATATATAAAATTTTAAAAATTAGATAAAAAACTAAAGAAAATACACCAATAATCCAATATAGAGGATATTTTATAATTTCAGAGATAAAGCTTGGATAACTAAGATAATTTTTTTGGATAAATGGAAATCCAAATAAAATTAAAAAAGAGAGTATAGCAAAAAAATCTGGCCACCTAAAAATATAATATTCAATATTTTTGAAATTATTCCAAAACTCATTTATTTTTTTTATATCATTTTTATCCATATTATATTAATTATGTGGAATTAAATAAAAACCTTTTAAAGAGATTTATATTAAAATAATTTTTATTAGTAATCAAAGTTTTAAGTTAGTTTATTGTATAATTATTATTTAGGTGTTATTGTATATATAATTTCGTCAAATGTATATTTGACGAAATTGTAAATACCTAAACTATATCCCTAAAAATATCAAAATATCAATTTGTTAATCCAGATTAGGAAAAAAAAATTTAATCTATAACTAAAATCTATAAGCAACATAGCATCATAAAATTACAGTAGGAGTTATTATTTTAAAATTATAAAATAAAAATAGGAACCTATGATTTATAGATTCTATTATATACTTCATATTTTAAATTTGGAATCTATTTTAAAATTTGGAATTTATTCCCATAATAGAATTAAAAATTCTCAATTAAATTATACGAGAATTTTTGATAATTATATTATAAAAAGAAGAGAATTAATAAAAACACCAGCTAATAAGAATTTATTAGATTATGTTAATTTATATTTTCAACCTAGAAACCCTATGTTATATAGGGTTATTAAGGAATTTGGAGAAAATAATATAGTTGTTCTTGGAATAGATGGAAATGTTATTTATAAAGATGGGGTTTTTATTACAGATGGAAATGCCGCATCCGCGTATTCTAATTTTTACTCAATTTCTGATATAGATTATTATACTTTAAATAAAATAAAATTAAATACAAAAGCTAAAATTTGGTATAATAATTGGAGAGTTAAAATAGAACTTATGGCAGAATGTTTAGTCCCTGATATAGTTGAAATTTCCTATATAAAAGAAATATACGTCTCCAATTTTTCTACTAAAAATAACTTAAATTACCTAAATTGTAATTTACCTATTATTATCAGTTCTTATTTCTTTTTTAAAGATTAATTTTTTATTTTATTTTTTATTTAGTTTTAAATAATTAAAACTAAAAGGAGGTATGTACAATGCTAGAAAAAAAAGAAACAGCAATTTTTGAAATAGTTAGTGGAGATTTTTTTAGTTATAAAGTTGATATTATGGTTAATTCAGTTAATACTGTTGGAGTTATGGGAAAAGGAATTGCTAAAGAGTTTAAAAATAAATTCCCAAAAATGTTTGAAGATTATAAAAAAGCTTGCTACAAAAATGATATCCATATAAAAGCTTTAATAGAATCAGAATTTATATCTTATAATAAGGAATTAATTTTTCATAAATTTCAAGTAAAAAAAATATTATCTTATAGTCCCCATATATATAAGGAAAAAGATTTTCTAATTTTAAATTTACCTACAAAAATAGATTGGAGATACCCAAGCGATTATGAAATAATTAAAACAGCTTTAAACTGGATAAAAAATAATTTAGATTATCTAAGTAATGTCTTAAATAAGCCTGTAAAAAAAATAATACTACCATTGTTAGGAGCTGGAGCGGGAAAACTAGACCCTATTAAAATAGAAGAATTAATAAAGGAAATTTTAAAAGATACCAACTTATATGTACTTATCTACAAACCTAAAAAAATTAAGCAAAATTAAATTTAAAATAAAATTTTACTACTCCCCTGCTCTTTTTACTATTTTTATATTTTTTTTAGTTATTATAAATATTTATCTAAATATTTTTGGATATCAAATTTATTTTTTAAAGCTTTATCTGACATATATCTAATTTTTCCGAAAATATTTCTTTCTTTAAAAGGTCTATCAAAAGCACCAAAACACCACGATATGCCAGCATATCCATTAGCATCCCTGCCATCTAATAGGTACTTATCATTAAGATAGCATGCAATATCAAAAGCTTGTTTTGGACTTTTAGACCATTCAATTATCTTTTTAGCCCAGTACATCCTCATATAGTTATGCATCTTACCAGTTAATAACATCTCCTTTTGAGCTGCATTCCAATAAATATCATGGGTATTC
The DNA here is from genome assembly GCA_937139605.1 of uncultured bacterium. GTDB lineage: Bacteria > DRYD01 > DRYD01 > DRYD01 > DRYD01 > CAKZQG01. Next base: position 16,751 of record CAKZQG010000028.1, on the reverse strand, counting down.
GCCTCTTCTAAATCTTTTAAATCATATATATATTCCCTTTTATCATTAATATGCTCATATAGAGTATTTTTAGCCCATAATGGTAATCCTTCATATTGATTGTAAAATTCGTTAAATAAAACATAATTTCTTGCTAACTCTCTCCAAATTATAAGTTCATTAAAAAAACTCTTAACATTGTCATCATTTATTTCATAATATTTTAATATTTCCATTACTATTTTAATAGGAGAAATTTGTCCAAAATGTAAGTAAGGACTTAAATTAGAAGTATAATCCTTATCAGGATGACTCCTAAATTCCTTATATCTAAAAAGCTTGTTATTTATAAAATCATTTAATTTTTTATAAGCTTCATCAGAACCACCTATATAATATTTTTCTACTGTACTTAAACTTTTATCTATATTTAATTCATTTAAAATATAACTTACTAATATATTAAAATTATTATTTAAAGAAGGCAATTCAAAAGCATTTTGGTAATTAGGAATTTTAATATCAATAGATTTTATTTTAGGTTCTAATTTAGGTACTTTCTTTAAAAAAATATCTCTTATTTTTTCTAATTTTTGCCTATAAATATAGGCATAAGGTATTAAATTATTAGATATTAATTCAACAGGTACTACAACATCACTTTCTATTTCAAAAGATGCACAATCAAGTAATTCAGAAACTTTTTTTCTCCAGATTCTTTGAGTTCTAAGATAGTTTTTATCAAAAACTATTAAAGCAGCATCTTTAGATAAATTTAATGTACCATTTACAAAAGTATCCTTAACTATCAAAAATTTTACTCCCCTACTCTCTATTTCATATTTAGTCTTTACTATACCTTCTAACATAAATTTATAATATCTTATATTAGAATATTTAAACTTATCAGTTACAAAAAAAATAACCAGTAAAGGTTTTTTTAAAATATTTGATTGATATATAGAAAATTCTAGGGCATGATTATAATCTTCTCTTTGGCTAGCCTCCATTACATAAATAATAAACTTTTTATTAATATTTATTTCTTTGTTATTTAGTTTTTTTATTCTATATTCTAAAAAATCCAACATCATTAGTATTTTTGTATCATTCTTTATATTTCATTTTTTATATTTTTTTTACATTTTTTATTATATTTATAGTTTCCTTTATTTTCTCCTTTTTAAATAACAAAAGAATTAAAATAAATAAAAAGGATTTTTAAAATTTAAGTAAAAATAAAAAGTAGATTAATATGAATAATTTTATTTTTAAGGTAAATGAAATTCCCCCAATAGAAAAAATAATAGAATTATATACTGATTCAGGTTTAAATAGACCTATAATTGATTACAATAGAATAAAGAAAATGTACCTAAATTCTAATTTAATTATAAGTGTTTGGGATGGAGATAATTTAATAGCAATAGCAAGAGCTTTAACAGATTTTTGTTATGCTTGCTACTTAGCAGATTTAGCTGTCAAAAAAAGATATCAAAAAAAAGGAATAGGAAGAAAATTAATAAAGCTAATTTTAAAAGAAATCCTGAAGAAACTTCTTTAATTTTATTAGCTGCAACAAATACAATAGAATACTACCCTAAATTAGGTTTTTCCAAAATTGAAAATGGATTCATTATAAAAAGAAAAAAATAAAAAAAATAGAAATTTAAAGGAGATAAATTTATGATAAAAAAAATCCTGAATTTTAAAAATATAAATAGTTTTATTATTTATTTTTCTATTTTTAATATATTATTTATATTTACAATTTTTTCAAAAGATCACAATAATAATAATTTCATACAAAAAAAAATTAATAATCCTAAGGAAATGTTAAAAAATATATCTGAAATTAATAATAAATTTTGCTTTAATTTATATTTTGAATTATTAGATAATAATAAAGAAAAAAATATTTTTTATTCTCCTTATAGTTTATTAAATGTTCTTTTAGTAGTATATGAGGGCTCAAAAGGAAATACAGCTAACCAAATATTGAAAGTACTTTATTTACCCAAAGATACTCAAAATATTAAAATAGAATCAAAAGAATTATATAAATATTTTAATAAAAACCAAGAAAGCTATATTTTAAAGGTAGTAAATGCTTTATGGATTCAAAAAAATTACCCTATCCTTAAAAACTATATAGAAAATGCCAAAATTTATTATAATTCAGAAGTAAAAAATCTTGATTTCTATAAATCAGAAGAAGCTAGAAATGAAATTAATAACTACATTTATAAACATACAGAAGAAAAAATAAAAGATTTTCTACCAAAAGGATCTATTAACTATCTAACAAGAATTGTTATAACCAACGCTATATATTTTAAAGGTACTTGGATATATGAGTTTGATAAATCTTTAACAGCAAAAGATATGTTTTATGTAAAAAAAGGTAAAACAGTCGAGATTTCTATGATGCATAAACAAAAAGTAAAATTAAACTATTTAAAAATTAATGAGCTTGAAATTATAGAATTGCCATATAAAGGAAATAATTTATCAATGATAATAATTCTACCAAATGAAAACATAGATATTAATGAATTATTGCAAAAGTTAAGTTATAAAGATATAATTAATTTTATAAATAAACTAAAGCAAGAGGAGTTAGACGAAGTAATTATTCCCAAATTTAAACTTGAAACCTCATATGATTTAAAAGAATATCTATTAAAAATGGGGGTAAAAGATGCTTTTAATGAATCATTAGCTAACTTTTCAGGAATAACTAAAAAAGAGAAACTCTATATAACAGGGGTATTTCATAAAGCATTTATAGAAGTAAATGAAGAAGGAACTGAAGCAGCAGCCGCTACTGGAGCTATATTAGGAACTACATCAATTAAAGAAAATCAAAAGATATTTAAAGCTAATAGGCCATTTTTATTTCTTATTAAAGCTAAAGATTCTAATTTAATCTTGTTTATAGGTAAAATTTCTAATCCTACTGAAAACTAAAAAGATTATATAAACATTACTATACTAATTCATTATAAATTTTAAGTTTTATCAAAGTATGTCAAATTAACTTTTTTTATAGTTTTATATGATTTAAAGTTAAGTATATTCCTTTATAACAAAAGCCAAGGAAATAGCAATTGCATCGGTAATATCATCTATTAGTTTTTCTTGGATATTAAAGAACTGTTTTATTTTTTGGGCTATATCTTGTTTTGTAGCTTTTCCATTGCTAGTTATTATAGATTTAACTTGAGTTGGAGTTAAATAATCTACAAAAACATTATTTAAAACACAAGCTAAAGTTATAACCCCAACAGCTTGGCTAACTTCCATAGCAGTTTTAGCATTTAGATTAAAATATAACCTTTCTATGATAACTTTTTTAGGCTTATATTTTTTTAAAAGTTTAATAAATTCCTTATAAATTTGTTTTAATCTTAAGTGATGCTCAGTTTCAGTAATATTTAATAACCCAAAAGAAATTAACTTAATTTTGGAATTTTGAGAAAGATTTTTAGACTTACCTTTATAAATACTTAAAATAGAATAGCCTACTCGCGTAGTTCCTGCATCTATACCTATTATTACTTCTTCCTTTTTTATTAAAGATAAAACCACTTTTAGTAAAAGAATATAATTTTATAAAATTCTATAATTTTATTAAGTTATTAATACTAGCAAAAGTAAAAGCAGATAAGGTTTTAGTATCAGTTATTTCATGATTTAATATCATTTTTTTTATTTCATTTATAGAGAAGAATTTTATTTCATTTATTTCTTGAAAATCAATTTGTTTTAAAGAAATATTATCTAAAGATTCTAAAAAATAATAGAAAATATGGATAACTTCATTAGAAAAAGCAGGAGTAGTGTAAATATATCCTAAGTATTTTATATTTTTTTCATCAATAGTTATTCCAGTTTCTTCAAATGCTTCCCGTTTTATAGTTTCAATTAAATTAGTATCCTCTTTATCAATTTTACCTGCAGGGATTTCCCATAAGAATTTTTTTACAGCTTTCCTAAATTGCTTTACCAAACAGATTTTTTCATCATTTTCATCATTTTTATCTTTAAAATGTATAATAATAGCACATGCTCCTGGATGCTCTACTAGTTCATAACCGTCTTCTTTTTTCAATTTTAATAAATTCCCTTCAAATATATACACTCTTAACCTCCTAAAAAAACGGTAAAATTTTATTTTGTAAGTTTAATTTTTAAGTTTAATTTAAAAATTAATTTAATTTAATTTAATTTAATTATTTATTGAGGCTTTGCTTTAGCTCTTGATAAGCATGTTTAACTTCCTCAATAGAAGCTTCATCTTCTAAAGTAGTAGTATCTCCTAATTCTTTACCTAATAATACTGCTTTTAATAATCTTCTCATAATTTTTCCACTTCTAGTTTTAGGTAATTTATCAACTATAAATATTTTATCAATAATAACAACAGGCCCCATTACATCTCTAACTGTTTGTTTTATCTCATTATGTATATTTACATTGTCTTTTAAATGATTAAATTCCTGTTTAAGAACAACAAATGCATTAATAACTTCTCCCTTGATTTCATCAGGTACTCCAACTACTGCAGCTTCTGCTACTTTATGATTCTCTAAAATAGCACTTTCTACTTCAAAAGTTCCGATTCTATGTCCTGCTATTTTTATAACTTCATCTGCTCTACCTAATAATTGAATATATCCATTTTCATCTTTAATAGCATAATCTCCAGGGCAATACCAGCCTTTAAATTTAGACCAATAAATTTGATTATATTTTTCTTCATCATTTAGAATAGTTTTCATTAATCCTGGCCAAGGTTTCTTTATTACTAAAAATCCCTTTTCGTTTGCATTTAAACTACTACCGTTTTCATCAACTACATCTACTACTACCCCAGGAAAAGGTAAGGAAGCAAACCCAGGCTTTAATGGAATTATCCCCATAAACGGAGCAATCATAAAACCTCCAGTTTCTGTTTGCCACCAAGTATCTATTATAGGACATACACTATTTCCAATGTTCTCAAAATACCAAACCCAAACCTCAGGATTTATTGGCTCCCCTACACTACCTAATACCCTCAAGCTACTTAAATTGTGTTTTTTAATATATTCTAAAGGGTATCTCATAAACATTCTTAATGCAGTAGGAGATGTATAAAACTCTGTAATTTTATATTTTTCTATTAATGCCCACCATTTAGAAGGATCAGGATAATCCGGAGCACCTTCATAAATAAAACTACTAACTCCTAAAGTAAGTGGTGCATAAACTACATAGGAATGCCCCGTAATCCAACCTATATCAGCTGTACACCACCAAATACTATCATACCCCAAATTAAATCCCCATTTTAAAGTATTAGCTACATAAACTAAATACCCCCCAGTAGAATGAACTATCCCCTTAGGCTTACCAGTTGTACCAGAAGTATATAAAACAAATAATGGTTCATTAGATTCTACAATAACTGGATCTATATAATTATATCCATCCAAATTATCTATAACTATATACTTAGGATCTAAATTATCTATTTTATAATCTTTTTTTCTATCAAAAAGTATAACATTTTTTATATCTTTATATTCATTAATAATAAAGTCAATATTGCTTTTAAGATCAATTATTTTTCCTTTTCTATAAGTATGAGTAGTAGTAATAATATATTTAGCTTTACTATCAATAATTCTGTCTAATATGGAGTTTTTAGAGAATCCTGAAAAGACTACATTATGTATAGCACCCAACCTAGCTACAGCTAACATCGAAACTATTGCTTCTATATTTAACGGCATATAAATTAAAATAACATCCCCTTTATTAACCCCTAAATCTTTTAATCTCGTTGCTAAATTATTGACCATTAAATATAATTGATAATAACTAACACTTTTTGTTTCTCCTAATTCATTTTCATAATAATAAGCTATTTTATCTTTATTGAAATTATTAATAACATGTTGATCTAAACAAACATAGGAAGCATTTAATAATCCTCCAATGAACCATTTATGAAAATTACCATTACTTTCTAAAACTTTATCCCATTTTTTAAACCAAGGTAAAATATTAGCTTGTATAGACCAAAAATCTTCTGAATTTTCTATACTAAATTGATAAAATTGTAAATATTTATTTAAATAAGGATAATAAAACTCTTTCATAATTATTTTACCTCTCTTATTTTTTATTTTAATTTATATAATTTTAATATAATATTACTCATTATTTTTTAGATTTTTTGTTATATTTTCAATTTTATCGATTTTATCAATTTTAGATATAATTTCAACTAAGGAAGTTGGAATAGGTAAAACTATAATAGAACCTTTATTTTGAGATATTTCAGTTAATACTTGTAATAATCTTAATTGGATAGTTACAGGTTGAGTAGCCATTAAAGTAGCAGCTTCTGTTAATTTTTGAGCTGCTTGATATTCACCTTCAGCGTGTATAATTTTAGCTCTTCTTTCCCTTTCAGCTTCTGCTTGCTTTGCCATAGCTCTTTGCATTGCTTCTGGTAATTCTATATCTTTTATTTCAACTAAAGTTATTTTAATTCCCCATTTTTGAGTAGTTTCATCAACTATTTCCCTTATTTTTAAATTTATTTTTTCTCTATGTTGTAATATTTCATCTAATTCAGATTGTCCAACAACGTTCCTTAAAGTAGTTTGTGCTAATTGAAAAGTAGCGCTAACATAATCCTGGATTTTTAAAAAAGCATCTTCAGGTTTAATTACTTGAAAATAAACTACTGCACTAACCTTTATAGTTATATTATCAGCAGTTATAACCTCCTGAGAAGGTAAATTTAATGGTACTTCTCTTATATCTATTAATACAATTCTATCTATTATTGGTATTAAAATAACAAGCCCTGGTTCCACTACCCTATTAAACCTACCTAATCTTAAAATAATTCCCCTCTCATATTGATTAACTATTTTTATAATACTCGTTATTAAAGGTAATATAAAAGCAAAAAAGATAATTATCAGAAAAAATAATATCGATAAAATACCTGTCATAATAAAATACCTCCGTTAAATTTTTATTTTATATTATAATTAATATTATTTTTCTTCATCTTCTATTATATCATTTTTTTTCATATATGGATCTGATATATCGATATTAAAAAGCATAACAGCTTTTCTGTAATAATATAAAGCACTTTTTAAATCACCTTTTAACTCATAAATTCTTGCTAATTTTATGTAATTATCTAAAGTAGGCTTTTTAATAATCTCTTTTTCTAATTTTTGTTGTTCTTCGTAAGTAGCATAAGTCGAATTAAAAATATTATTAGTTTTAGGATATATAATTTTTAGGGCTTCTTTATAAGATGCAATTGCTAAAGAAATCTTATTTAAAGTATTTCTACTTTCTCCTAACATAAACCAACTAGATAAACTGCTACTATTATAACTGATATATTGTAATAAATATTTTTCCGCCTTATCAAATTCCTTTAAAATAAAACTTATATATCCTGCATAAAAATAAGCTTCAGGTATAAGTTTTCCATAACTTTTAGTAGATAATAAGAAATATTCTCTAGAGTATAGGTAATTTTCTTGTTCTAAATAATTTTTAGCTTTTTTATAAGCTCCAAGAGAAGTATATTTTAATTGAATATCATATTTATAAGTGTGTTTAGCAAAAGCTATTAACTTAATAAATTCAGATACATAATTATCGTCATATGAAACTCTTATTAAATGTTGTCCAGGAGAAATCTCAGCTCTTAATGGAGTATTACCTATAAAAACATTATCAACATACACTGAACAATTGGAAGGCACAGTATTTATAATAAGAACAGCTTTTAGTTTATTATCATTATAATCTTCTTGATTTTCTTCATTAACTTGATTAGAATACACTACATTTTTTATAAAATAAATTAATATAAAAAAAACAAAAACCAATAATTTAAAAATTACTTTTTTATTTTTGTTTTTATTTTTTATCATAAAGATTATAATTTCTTATTTTTATTTATTTTTATTATCTTTATTGTAAAGTATCTCAATGTTAGCATTTTTTCGTAATTTTTGAATATATTCATTAGATTTTTGTTGAGCTAATATTTCTTGTAATTTAGGTTTAACATCTTGATAGGATTGTAATACGTTTATATATTTAACAATGTAATATAACTTTTGGCCTTTATAATTTACTTCAATAGGTCCAATAATTTCTCCTTTTTTGGGAGCTTTAAATATTGCTTCATCTAAAGCTTTAAAAGTAGGTGATGCGTTAGAAATATCATTTTTTAAAAGAAAACCTGCATATCCTTTTGTATCTTTAGTTAATGGATCTTGAGAATAAGTTTCTGACAATTTTTCAAATGAAGCCCCTTTTTTCAAATTATCTAATATGGAATTAGCTAACTCTTTATCCGGAACCATTATAAAAGAAACTTCTACCATAGGTAATGAGCTCTTTATATTATCATAAAACACTTTTAATTCATCTTCCGTTAATTCAGAAATAACCAATTTTCTTAATAGTAAATCTAATTTAACTTTTTCTTTATAATCATCAAAACTAACATTTCTTGCCTTTAATTGATCTTTTAATTTCTCAATACCCCCCATATTTAAAGCTACTTTATATATTTCTTCTTGAATATCTTTTTCACTTACAGTTATATTTTTTTTCTTAGCTTCTTGTAAAACTAATACCTGGTTTATTAAATTTTGTAAAGTTTCATAACCATATTGCTTATTTAATTCTTCATTTAATTGATTTTGAGTAATATTTTCGTTATTAACTTTTGCTACTATTTTATTATCATTATTTTGATTACATGAAGAAAAAAATAAAGTAATAATTATACTTGTAATTATAAAAACTTTTAATAATATTATCTTATTTTTTAATTCATTATTCTTTAATTCTTTTTTATACATTATTAAACTCCTTCTTTATTGTTTTTTATTATTGTTATTTTACTATTTTTATAATAATAGATAAATTAAAATTGAATGCACTCTTTAATTTAATTAAGTTTTAATTTAAAATAATAAAAATAGAATTAAACGTAATTTTTTTCTCTGATGTAGAATAATTTTTTTCTTCGAGGCTTTCTAAGAGGCTTTTTAACAAATTCAACTTTTTCAACTAAAGGACTATTGATTTTATAAGTTTTTTCTACTCCAACCCCTTGGACTACTTTTCTAACAGTAAAATACCTATCATCTTTTGGTCCGTGAATTTCTATAACAATCCCTTCGAAAACTTGGGTTCTTGATTTATCTCCTTCTTTTATTTTTTGATAAACCTTAACAGTATCACCTACTTTAAAATTTATCTCTTTAGTTCCCGGTAAATAAGATTTATAAACTTCCTTTAATATTCTTTTTCTATCCTTTACTTTTAAAGTTATCATCTTAATCAACTCCTTAAATTATTTTAATAATTTTATTATTTTTTATGTAATAACTAACTTTATATTTTTATATTTTTACATTTTCTACTTTAACCCTTTTTATTTATAAATTTTATAATATATTTAATTTTAGTTCCAATATATTAGAATCATTTAAAAGTATTTTTATACTTTGCTTTTGAATATTTAATATTTTAATTTTATTTTGGTTGATTATTATAGTTTGATTTTCTTTTAAGAAATATTCTTTTTCATCCATAGCTAAAACGCCGTATTTTTCATTATTTATAAAAATAGTTCCCTTATAAGTCATATTTAAAGTAGGAATATCATTGTTATTAATATTACTTTCAAAACTTTGATTATAAATATTTCTTTTAGTAATTAATTCTAATTCTTTTTGTTTCTCTTGTTCTTTTATTTGTTTTTCTAATTCTAATTGCTCTTTAATTTTATTTAAATAATACTTCTCATTAAAAAATTTCAGATTAAAAGAATAATTATTTACATTTTCAACACTGGGAGGTAAATATAAATTGGATAAAACTAAACTAACCAATAAATTATTTTGTTCTTCATTAAGTGTTATATCTAAAGCATTTATTTTTAAAAAATCTTGGTTTTTATAAATATAATCTAAAATATTTAATAAATTTTCTTCATTTGATAATACTAAATTAATAGTTATATTGTTATCTAAATTTTTTACTTGATTTATTTCAGCTAAATTATATCTTCTTATAAAAGTTAATAATTTCTCATAATTTGAATTATTAATTTCCTTAGGTAATTCAATTTTATTATTACTTAAAATCCTTATTTCTTCTTGTATTTTTATTTTTTCTTTTTGTATAGATATCAATTGCTTTCTTTTAATATTATAAATAAAGTAAAACCAACTAAAAGCTAAAAGTATTAAGATAATTATAATTAAAAATAATTCTCTTCTTTTCATAATTTTATTTACCTTATTATTTTACTTTTATTTCAATAGTATTATCAATTATTTCTGTTTGATTTTCATTATCAATTGTTATTATCCGTTTATTGCTTTGAATATTTGAAATTATAGCAACATCTTTTAAACTTGCTTTTAAAGAATTCTGAAAAGCTAAAGCTTGATCATAATTAAAACACACAAACTTTAAAAAAAACACACCATTATTATAAGAAATAGAATTAAAATAAATCTCTTTTAATACATTTTTATCAATATTATTTATTTTGTAAATAATTAAAAAAGCTTTTTCTTTATAGCTATCATTTTTAGTACTATTTGATAAAATATTCGTTTTTAGTGAATTATAAGTGCTATTTAAATTAGCTAAAATAATTTTTTCTGCATTATACCTTTTATTAACTCCTGCATAAATAATAAACGATAATAAAATTAATAATACCACATAAGCTACTAAGAATTTATTAAAAATTTCTTTATTTTCTTCTATATTAACTTTTTCTTCCAATTCATCTTTATTTAGATTAATAGAAAAATTTTTATAATTTAGTATCTTTTCATATAAAGGATAATGATTATCTTGTTTTAAAACAAAAGATAAATTCCCTAAACTTCTTTTCAATAAATCTAACAAAGTAAGCTCTTGATAATCAGCATTAGAAAATAGGTATATACCTTCTATGTTTAATTTCGTTTGAGCTTGAAAAGAAGAAATAATTCTATATATTTCATTTACTATCTTACTAGCTTGTAAATCATTAACATCTATCTTGAAACTATCTATATTATAAGGTAGGATACTAAAAAAGAAATAACCTGTCTTTTCAAAAGAAGAAATAGATAAATAATACCGACTTAAATTTAAAACTATATAATTAGGTTTATCAAAATTATATACTTCTTTTATTGCAAAACTATGAGGTAAAATATATTTTATACTTACTTTTAATTTATTAAGGTATTGTAAAAAATTATCTAAATTTTCTCGCTTTATCCCAATAAAATATAACTTAGAACCAATTAAATTTATACTATTATAAGTTAAATTTGGACTAACAGGGAGATTTTTATATAAATTTGATTTAATAGCTTTGTAAGATTTTAACTCAGCTGGAATGCTTAAGGCCTTAGTTATTAAAAAACTATCAGGAACTAAAATAATTAATTCCTTTGTCTTTTTTAACAAATCTATATTTATTTTAGTAATATCATCAATTACTTCTTCCCTTAAAATCCCAGCTTTATAATAAACTAAATTGAATTCTCTATTATTTAATATATCTATTATCATTTTTATTTTTTTATTATCTTTAGTTTATTTCTAATTTTTTATTTATTCTTTAAAATAAACAATAGAAGCATAAGAAACTGTAGAGTCCATTAATTTATCCTCATATCTTTTATAATCAATTAATTTTGAATTAATTTTAAACTCATTTACTATAGATAACTTATTTAAGATAATAGCTAAAAATGTATTAGTAAATATCCCATCAATCCTTGATATATTTTCAAAATAAAATAAATCATTTACTTTTAAATTTAACAGTAGATTAATGTATTTTTCATCATAAATTTTAGGATCAAAAGATTTTTGATCTCCAAATTTTTTACCAACATGGCTTAAATCTATACTCGATATAAAAACAGTTTTTTTATAATCAATCTCATTTATAAAGGAATCTATAATTTTATTAAATAATTCAATGTTTCCATATGATATTATCATTGGCACTATTTTTATTTCAGTATTTATTTTACCTTGAGCAATTAATTTTTTTTCTAATAATTTTATATATGGAATCTGAGATTCTATAGAATGCTCAGATCTATAAATTAATATATCTTCAAATAAGTCAAAATAATTATCTTTAAGAATATCTTTTAAATTATAGTTTATTTTTTCAATTAGATTTTTATTAGTTTTTAAAATTCCAAAAGGAGTTTCAAAATCCAAAGGAAAAATAGATATCGGATTTTTATGATAATAATGACTAACGCCTAAAATAAATATATTCTCTATCTCTCTATCATTTTTAATTATATTATCTAATAATAATTTATATGATTTAAAATAAGTATCCTTTGCAACTTTTAAGTCCATATGAGGAACAATTAAAGAAATTATATCATTAGAAAAATTGGTATCATTTGAATTATCTATAGCAATATTAAATAAAAAATCCTCAGCTTTAAGTGAATCTTCAGGATAGCTTATTCCTATTAAACTCCCTCTTAAAATTCCTTTTTGTTTTAAATTTTGAACTTCTTTTTCATAGGCTTTAATAAAATCTTCATTTAATAATAACAAATTATCTTCAAAAAACTTTATCAAATTGTAAAGCTCGCTGTCTGTAGGGATTATTCCAGTATATTTAAATATAATAGATTTAATGTCATTAAAAGAATTTTTACCGTCTAATAAAGATAAAACTAAAACTACTATAGAATTAACAATAAAATCAGGAGATATTCTATAAGGATCAGTAATTAAAAATAAATCCTGCCCATTTAAATTAATTGGCCTTATATCTAAATATCTCGCTTTTAATTTATTTCCACTATTTAATTCGTTATTAAAGTAGCTATCCTGTTTATTTATAAGATCCATTTTGTTTTATTATTATTATTATTTCATTTTCACTATTGAAAAATTTCTTTGATTATTCTCTTATTATTTTTCTTTATTTTATTTCTTAACCCTTTTTTAAATAAATAAGATAAAAAATTACAAATTAAAACATAATTTTCTAAATTCACAAAAAGAACAAACTGATAAATCATCTACTACTGGAAAATATTCATATATTTTTTTTATATCATTATCATTAATATCAGTGTGATTTTTTAATTCCAAATAAGCTTCTTTTATTTTATTCTTTATTTCGTTATAACTATTAAAAATAAATTCAATAAAATCTTGAATATCATTTATACTTATAACTTGCTCCTCTAATTCTGGAAATAAATAAACAATAATATTTTTTATATTAAATTCATTGTAAATATTACTATAATAAAGTGTATATAATTTAAATTGATTTAAATCTAAATCTTCTTTTTTATGGGTTTTCCAATCGTAAATAAAAATCTGCTTCTCTTTTTCATTAATTATTACAAAATCCGGATTTAAAAGTATTTTTATATTCCCATTTTCTATTTTTAAATTATACTCAATTATATTATACTTTTTATTAACATTGTCTTTATTTTTTATTTCTCCTATAGAATCTATCCAAAGAATATGAAAATTCTTTAAAGCCTTAAGAATATTATCATTAAAATATTGATAAAAATTAACCAAAGCAGTTAAAGACATTTCATATAAATTTTCTAACTCCTTATTAGTTATAGAATAATCATAAAAAAATTCCCAAATATAATTATTTTTATATAAGTTAATAAAATTAGCATCAAAAAGATTACCAAAATTATTACATGTAATTTTTTTAGAGTTATTAATATTATTCCAGAATTGAATTTTGAATTTATTTTTTATTTCTTCAAAATCTATTGAATTATTATTAATGAAATTATTGATAATAATTTTAATAAAAAGATGGACTAAATCTCCTTGGAAATGCTTTAAAAATTTTATTTTTTTTAAAAAACTAACTAAAACCTTTTCTTCCTTTAAAACAAAAAAATCTAGATATTTAAATAAGAATTTTCTATTACAATTTTTAAAGATTTTATGTTTATATAAAGACCATTTTAAAGCATTTTCTATCCCAATTCTTATATTTTTTATTCTTTTTGAATCCATAAAAACAAACTAATAGTTATTATAAACTATATCTAATATTTGTTCTTCTAAAATTTTAGCATCATAAGTATATGGTCCATTATATAATATAGCAAAAGATAAATATTTATTAGAATTAGTTTTAATGAATCCTACTAAAGCTGATACGTCATTTAATGTTCCTGTTTTAGCTTTAATAGTTTTTGGCATATTTTTTCTACTGCTTAAAGTTCCTTCTAAATAGCCAGGTAATGTATATTCTATATACTTAAATAACCCATTCTTTACAGAATAACTAAGGAGCTTAGCAAACATAAAAGGAGAAACCCTATTTTTTCTCGATAATCCACAACCATCATCTATCACAATATTATAAAAACCTAAATCCCTATAATATTCTTGTAAATTAATGTCATACTTATATTTTAATAAATAATAAATACTTTGAGAAACATAATTATCACTCCAATAATTCTGATATCTTAAAGCATTTAATAGTGTTTCAGTTAAATAAGTATTCATTAGTTTTAAATTTCCTTTTTTATTATATAAAGGGATAACAGGCACATTTATAGATAAATCCTTTAAAATTTTGCTAAAGACTAACTTATTATATTCAAAAGGATCTTCATAAATATACCAATACGCATTATCAACAAATGAAGATTTATTAATAAGAGAATAAGGATTTAACCCTAAATTAGGGAACACCATAATATTTTCATTTTGTTTTATTATTTTTATCATATTTTGATTAAAAGAAAAAGGAATAACATAAGGAGCAAAAGGCTCACCTTTGTAAATCTCCCAAGATTCCGGAAATATCGGTATAGATTTTTCCTTACTAATAGAATAATCTATACAAAATTTACCATTAATAGATTTTATATTATAACTATCTAAAGTCTCTTTTACACAATTAAATAAAAAATCATAAGGATCATATATAATCTCTTCAATTAAAGTAGGATTAAAATCAGCATTAACTATTATATTGCCGTTTAATACTCCATTTTCTATATCTCCATCTGTATAGAATTTTAACTCAAAAAAATAGAATGGAGATAAATTAGATAAAGCGCAGTACGTTGTGAGCAATTTTATAGAAGAAGCTGGAATGAATAAACTACTAGCGTTTTTTTCATATACTACCCTATCTTTATCATAAATATCTATAAAAATAATCCCAATCTTCCCTGTTTTCAATAAAGATAACTTAGAATCTATTTTATTCTTTAATGTTAAATCATAAGCTAATACTATTTTAATACTTACTAAAATAACTAAAATAGTAAAAATAAAAAATACTAACTTAAAACTTATATCTACTCTTAACTTATTTTTTAATAAATACTTATTAATTTTTCTCAACATTTATTATTTTTAGATATTACTGATGAATTTATATTATATAATTTAACTAAAAAATTTTGAATTCCTTTTAGGGAGTTAAGATACCTAAAAACCTTCCTAATAATTAAAATAGTTTTTTTAAAATTTATTTTTTTAGGTTTATTTTTAGGATTTTAACTATTTTATTTATTTTTTAATATTTTCCTTATATCCCTTACCTCACATGCTTACATTTGTTACTTTTTCTAAGATAACTTTTTAAAAATGTTTTTTTTTCATTATCTATTATCCTCTTAAGTTATTAGTAATTCATATTCAAAATTAACTAAATTTTTACTTATCTTATCAAACTCTATCCCTACTAAATATATCTTTTGGTAATTTAAATATTTCTTAAAGTATTCTTTTTCTTTAATTTGTTTTAATGCTTTCCCTTTTTCCTCTTCTTTCTCTAGTACCTTAAACTCTATTATATATACTACTTTTTTATCCACCATTACACTCATATCTATCCGCCCTTTTGATGTATTATCTTCTATTATCACATCTAATCCCGTTGTATATAACATACTATATACCGATATTACATAACTATATTCTTCTTTTAAATACATATAACTTATTGCACTTATTAATATCTCTATTTGTTCCTTTAATTCTTCTATTCTTTCTGTTTTTAATATCTCTATTATTTTTTCTGCTATTACATTTACTTTTGATTTCTGTTTTACTAAATTATACAATATATCTCTATTAAATGATACTCTTACTTCTTTATTCGGAAATCCTAATTCAAACAATATCCCATTTTCACTTACCTTATAATCTCTTATTGTTAAATATCCACTTTGAAACATTATCGCTTCTATTTCTATCTCTTCTACGTCAAATTTATTTAATAAACTCTCATCTGCTTTTATCCCTTCTAATTCCACTACATTATACTCCTTCTGTTTTATTAACTTTATTAAAAAACTTGGCGTTCCTGTTTCATACCAATAATTCCTTATCTCCTTCTTATCTAAATATAACAACACATCAAATGGATTATACACTTTATTAGCTAAAAAGTTATATCCGTTATACCATTCTTTTATCTCTTCTAAATTTACATCTTTTAAATACTCTTTAAAATAATATTCTAATTCCTCTTGGGTATATCCGCATATATTTCCATACCTCTTGTCTAATGATATATCTTTTAACTGATTTAATCCACTAAACAGTGATACTTTCGCAAATTTACTTACTCCCGTTACTAATACAAATCTTATATATCTGTCTAATGCTTTCAATACTGAATAAAATGCTTTTAACATCTCTCTTATCTC
>CAKZQG010000027.1 GCA_937139605.1 uncultured bacterium | reverse complement strand
ATTAATAATTTAAATCAATTTTAAATATAATCCTGTTAAATAAAGGATTAATGTTTTAAATCTTTAATAAAATAATATAGGATAACTAAAAATAAAAAGGATTAATCTTTTAAATCTTTAATAAAATAATAAAAAATAAAAAGTAAAAAACTTTATAAAAATATGCAGGTAGGAATAATATGGTTAGGAAATATAGGTACAGCTATAGCAAATCTAATAGCAGAAAATGGATATAAAATAATTGGTTGGGAAAAAAATCCAGAAGTAGTTAATGAGATAAATACTAAAAAAATTAATTCAACTTATCTGCCAGGAATTAACTTAAATCCAAACATAATAGCAACTACAGAGTTAGAGGAAGTTCTAAACATTTCAGAAATTCTATTTATAGCCATCCCATCTATCTTTATAAACCAAACTCTAAAAAATATGAAAAATCGAATAAATACTAATTGTATAATAGTTAATTTAGCAAAAGGGATAGATAATACAACATATTTTACATCTTGTGAAATATTATCTAATTTATTTCCAAATAACAACATAGTTATGTTATCAGGCCCATCAATAGCTAATGAATTTTCTAAAAAGATGCCAACAGTAGTAGTATTAGCCCATAAAAATAAAGAAGTTTTACTAACAGTTTCCAAAATCTTAGAAAATGAATACTTTAGACTAAGATTTTCGGATGATATAATAGGAGTAGAATTAGGAGGAATCCTAAAAAATATATATGCAATAGGCTTAGGAATATTAGATGGGAAAAAAATAACTAGTATAAACTTTAGAGCAGTTTACTTAACAATGGCTTTAGAAGAAATGATAAAATTGGGAACTAAACTAAAAGCCAAACCAGAAACATTTTATTGTTTATCAGGCTTAGGAGACCTAATAGCTACCTCATTAAGCACCCACAGCCACAACAGAAAACTCGGAGAACTACTTGCTAATAACTTAACACTAACACAAATAAAAGAAAAAATGAAAACCCTACCCGAAGGATATAATACCTTAAAAATTATCCTAAATATCTCAGAAAAATACCATGTACCATTACCATTAGCTAAATCCATATGGGAAATAATTAATCAAAAATACCCTGTAGAAAAATTTATATCGTTATTCATAAAGGATTTCATAGAAAATAAATAAATTTACAATATTAAGTAAAGATGCCAAAATATGTAATAGCGATAGATGTAGGTACAACAGGTACCCGAGCAATAGCTTTTTCAAAAAATATAGAAATAATCACTAAATCTTATTATGAATTAAAACAATTCTATCCAAATCCTCTATGGGTAGAGCAAGACCCAATAGAAATCTATAAACAAACTCTTAAAGCACTAAAAGATGTAATAGATACAGTAGGAATAGAAAATGTAGAATGTATAGGAATAACTAATCAAAGAGAAACAACAATTTTATGGGATAAAGAAACAGCAGAACCAGTATATAATGCTATCTCTTGGCAATGTAAAAGAAGCCAAAGAATCTGTGAAGAACTGCAAGAATACAAAGACTTAATAAAACAAAGAACCGGACTACCATTAAACCCATACTTCTCAGCTACAAAAATCAAATGGGTATTAGATAACATAGAAACAGCTAAAATTAAATATAAGCAAAATAAACTACTTTTTGGAACAGTTGATAGCTGGATATTATATAACTTAACTAAAGGGAAATCGCATTTAACAGAATACAGCAACGCATCTAGAACCTTATGTTTTAATATCCATACCCTACAATACGATAAAGACTTATTAAATATCTTTAATTTAAAGGAAGAAATATTTCCGGAAATAAAGCAAAGCTCTGATTTCTTCGGATACTTAGATAAATCATTTTTTAATAAAGAAATACCAATAACCGGGATATTAGGGGATCAACAAGCATCATTACTAGCTAACATAGGTTTTAATTCAGAAAATATAAAAAATACTTACGGTACAGGCTTATTTATTTTATCATTAATTGATATCCCAATAATCCATGAAAACCTGATAACAACAATTGCATGGAAAATAAATAATAAGATACAATACGCATTAGAAGGTAGTATATTTGCTGGGGGAAATATCATAAAATATGTAAGAGATCAACTAAAATTAATAAAAAGTGCTCCTGAAACAGAAGATATTGCAAAATCTTTAGAATCTAATGAAGGGGTTTATTTTATTCCTGCATTAAGCGGCTTAAGCGCTCCATACTGGAATTCTAATGCTAAAGCAATTATCCTAGGTTTAACCTATAAATCTGATTATAGATACATAGTAAGAGCAGCACTAGAAGCAATAGCTTATCAAACTAAAGATTTAATAGAAATTTTTAAGAATACTCTAAATAAAGATTTTAAAGAATTATATGTAGATGGCGGTGCAAGTAGTAATAACTTTTTAATGCAATTCCAAGCAGATCTATTAAATATGAAAATAATAAGACCAAGTATAATAGAAACAACAGCATTAGGAGCAGCACTTGCAGCAGCACTATATACTAACTTTTGGGATATTAATTATTTCTTTGCTAATAAAAAAATAGATAAAATCTTTTACCCATCAAATAACAAAAACCTAGTTCAACAATACTATCAAACCTGGAAAAAAGCAATTAAATTTACCAATGAGTTTTATTCCGATTATCCTTAAAAATTAATTAATTAATTAATTTTTTTTATAATCGTTTGGTAAGAATTTTTTCTTATTTAAATTTTTCTCTATGTTATTTTCGATTTTTTTTATAATAGTTAAGAAAGTAGTAGTTTTAAAAGATAACTCTAAAATCTGACCTATATATATATCCTTAGGTAGTTTATCTTTTGGAAAATAAAAAAAACTTTTATCTTCAAAAACTAATTTAACATTATCAGAATTTATCTCAGAAACGACTACAATATATCTTACTCTAGACATAAATAGTAAATTATCCTACCTATTTGCCTTAAAATTATTGACATTAAAAATATATTTCTTGTATAATAAACAGAAGTTAGTTTATCTTATATTTTTTTTATTTATATAAATTTAGAACATACTGCTCATAAATTCAGAGAATTTTATTATGAAGAGTTTTATCTTTTAAAAGATATATATTTTTTAGAATATGCGTATTTTTGCTAACATTTGCTAAATTTTAATTAGATTATCAAAGATTCCAATGTTTCTATATTTTTCAAATCTGTGTTCTTTAGGATTATCAAGCTTTAAAGCTTTCTTCAAATAGTAAATTAGAGTATGTTTTATATTATCAAAAGTATAGTTTAAATCTTTATGAGCGCCTTGTAAAGGTTCTTTAATGATTTCATCGATAATATTTAAGGATAGCAAATCATAAGAAGTAATTTTAAGCTGTTTAGCAGCTAAAGGAGCTTTAGAAGAATCCCTATATAATATGGAAGCAGCACCTTCTGGAGAAATAACAGAATACCATGCATTTTCTAACATTACTACAAAGTTAGCGACATTTAAAGCCAAAGCTCCTCCAGATCCTCCTTCAGATAAAATTAAACTAATTACAGGTATATCTAAATCAAATAACTTAGATATAGCTTTTGCTATAGCAATAAATTGACCTCTTTGTTCAGCAACATCCCCAGGATAGGCACCAGGAGTATCTACTACAGTTATTAAAGGGGTTCTAAAATTATTAGCTACTTCCATAACTCTTATAGCTTTATAAAACCCTTCAGGATTAGGCATCCCGTAATTTCTTTTTATTCTATCTTGAGTATTTTTACCTTTAGAATGCCCTAATATGAAAACTGGATATTCATTTAATTTAGCTAATCCACCAACAATGGAAAAATCATTATAACCCATTCTATCTCCAAATAACTCATAAAAATCTTCAAAAACGTTATTAATAAGATCTTCAAATACTGGTCTTTTTGGATGTCTTGATAACTGTACTCTATGATAAGGATGTAAATTATTAAATAATTCTTCTTTTATTTTTTGGGCTTTTAATTCTAAGATTTCCAGTTCTTGGGGATTAACTAATTGTCCTTTTTGTTTTAGTTCCCTTAAAGTTAATATCTTTTTATCTAATTCATCTAAGAATTTTTCTATTTCATATAAATCCCATAATTCTTCCATAATTATTTAATTTCCCTATTTAATTAATTTATTTTTTACGCTTTCAGTTTTTGATTTTATTCTATTATTTCCTTCTCTTATATCCATTTTAATTAATATACTTAATCTAGGTTGTTTATTTTTTTTAGATTGTATATATTTAACAACATTATTAACTGATTTTTCAATAATATTTAAGGAATCTTTAAGTTCATTAGTTTCAAAGATAGTCCCCATTGCAGTTATTTCATATTCAAGGTTATTAATTTTAGATTCATTATCAATAATTTCGACAGCTTTAGCTACATATTCACTTACACTTTCAGATTCCCCTATTGGAGTTATACTAATAAATGTTATACAACTCATAATTTCCTTTTTATATTTAAAATTCCTATATTATTTGAGCTTTTTAATTATTAATTGATACTTTAATTAATTACTCAGTATGGGAGAAATTCTTTTTATAAAAGATGGATCTAACATATTTCCTAGTTAATTCAGGGTTTATAACTAATTTATCATCATAATATCCACAAAATTGGCATACAAAATGTGATAATTTAGGATTTCCGCAATTAGAACAAATAGAGCGAGAATAATTAGGATATCTATTTAGATCTATTTTTTCAGCGTTATTTCTTCTATGTCTAACTCTTGAACGAGATAATTTAAATTTAGGATTTGCCATAGTTATTAATTTAATATCCGCTGGGAATTTATATTCCGCTTATCCCAGCAAGCGGATTTCCAATTTTTATTTTTATTCTTTATTTTCTTCTTCAATTATATAATCAACATGCTTACTTCTTCCATATAATCTTATTATTTCTTCATTTTGATGATTATAGTAATTAATATAATCGTCAATAACTTGTAATATATGAGATATAAAATTAGTAGGTAAATGAGTTTTTCTCCAATTAAAATTATAGGCACTATAAACTAAATCTTTAACATTATCAGCATTAGCTCCCAATCCAAAGTTATATAAAACCCAAAAGAATATATTATATTTAACACCCGTAGGTACTTCATCACTTTGTATCATTTTAGCAGCGGTGGATATAATTTCAGCCGGAGAAAACTCTTTTAATATTTTATTTTGGGCCCATTCAGGGTAATGACTATTTCCACCAGCCGCATATAAAAATAACTTTTCTAATGGCAATTTTATATCTTCTTTATAAATATCATAAATTAAATTATATTTATCCATAATACTTTTAAAATTAATTATTTTTTTTATTGTTTTTTAGTTTAATAAATTTACTTACCATTTAAAGTGAGCGAAGGCTCTGTTAGCTTCAGCCATTCTATGAACATTTTCTCTAATTTTCATAGCTTTTCCACCGTTATTGTAAGCTTCGATTATTTCATCCACTAATTTATCAACCATTGGTACACCTTTTACATCGCGAGTAACTTGAAGGATCCACCTCATAGCCAAAGTTTCAGCTCTATCTTCTTCTACTTCAACAGGAACTTGATAAGTAGCTCCTCCAACACGCCTTGGTCTTACTTCATATATAGGTTTTAAATTATCAATAGCTTTATTAAAAACTTCCAATGGATCTTTATTAGTTTTTTGAGCTATTTTATTTAGTGCTGTATAAACGATTTTTTCAGCTAAGGATTTTTTACCATCCCACATCAATTTATTAATAAACTTTTGTAATCTAACGCTCCCATATACACTATCAGGTTTTATTTCTCTTTTTTCTGCTCTTTTTTTACGCATATAAAAACTCACCTTCTTGTTTTTTATTATCCTATAATTATTTTATTCTACTATTTAATAAAATCCCCTTTTAAATACTACAAAAAAAATGTTATAAAAGTAAAAAATAAAACATTTAAGTTATATCATCAATAAAATCAGAAAATCCTTTGGATATTAGTTTAATTAAATTAACTTGATAAGTTCTAATCATTGATTTAATTTTATTAATATTTTCAAGGATTTCAGGGTTTAAGGAGATATTAGCAAAAGTATTTACTAAGAACTTATCTATTTTATTTTTTTCAGCTTCAGTAATAAGAATATTAATAGCTTTATTATAATTAAAACCCGGTCTGTATGGCCTATCTAATACCAAAGCATCAAAAATATCTGCTATTGTTATAATCCTACTATATAATGGTATTTGATTATCTTTGTAATTAAATGGATATCCACTTCCATCTAATTTTTCATGATGTAATTGTGCTACATCTATTATCTCTTTAAAAAAAGGATATATAGGTAGTAATATATTTTTTAATTCTTTTACATGAAGCTTTATTATTTCAAATTCCTTAGGAGCTAATTTCCCTTTTTTTTCTAATATACTGTCATTAATTAGAATCTTACCTATATCATGGATAGAAGCCGCTTTATAAATTAAATCAATTTCATCAATAGATAAATTAATTTCCTTAGCTAAATAATAACTAAAATAGGCTACCCTATTAGAATGATCAAAAGTATATCTATCTCTACGCTCTAAAACATCTACAAATAAATTAAGTAATTCTAATACCTCTTCATTTACATTCTCTAAGGTTTTCAAAACTTTATAAAATATTAAAGTAATTAAAATTACTATCAAAAATAATTCCAATCTTAGTAGATAAGTATAATATAGAATTACCACCATAAAATAAAACCAACTCAAACTAATAATAAATAAAAAAGAGTCAATTTTTAGATTATGAATTATTTTTTTTTGCTGAATTAATAAACTAAAAATATAATCATTTAAACTTATTTTTTTAACAATAATATCGTATAAATAAAATATAAAATTCTTTAAAGAATAAAATAAAACAATAAAAATAAGTAAAAATAAATAAAAATTGTTAATACTATAAAAATATGCCATAAAATAAAAAACAATAAAAAATGATAGATTATAAATAATTATTTCTAAAATAACCGCAGTAATTTTATCTAAATTTTTTTCATTTTGTATTAGATGAGCTTTATCAGTAAATATTTTACTTTTTTTACTATTATTCTTAAAATAATTAACTTTTGTAGCTTTTTCAAAAATAAGATAAATCTTAATAGCTAAAACTAATAATAAAGATAAATTTACTAAAACAAAAGTATAATAAACATTATTAAAAAGAGAAATAAAAATAAAATAAACTAAAAAAAAATTTAAATCCAACTTCTTATTATATATTATATACATTTTAACACGAAGGAAATAAAAAAATACTAAAAATATTAAATCAATAATAGCTTTGTAAATATTATTTAATAATAAATTATTAGCTAAAAAAATGAAAACAAAAATAAAATAAAAATTAATCAAGAAAATATTTTTTAATTCCCAAAATAATTTATTCATAATAAATTAATGATTTGTTTTTCTAGCTCTTGGATAGTAGAATCATTAATAATGATTTTATTAGCTTTTTTAGCTTTAATAGTTTGCGGTTGCTGGGAATTTATAATACTTAAAGCTAACTCATAAGGAATCTTATCTCTATTAACTAACCTATCAACTGCCATATAAATCGGAACATAAACTAACCAAACCTCATCAAATAAATACTCTAAATTAGCCTCATATAATAAGGGAACTATTATAAACACTTTTTTATTTTGCGATTTCTTACTATACTTTTTTACTATCTTTTTTATTTTTTTTATTACAATAGGATGAATAATATTCTCTAAATCTTTTCTTCTATTTTGATCATTAAAAATAATATTTTTTATACATTTTTTATTAATAAAAACTCTTTTAGAGGTAGTTTTAGTACATTCTGGAAATAATTTAGCAATCTGTTCTCTTATTTTTTTATAAACTCTTTTTTTGTATATATCTTTTACAAAATCATCTACATCAAATACTATATAATCATATTTTTCAAGGATTTTTTTGAGTGTGCTTTTTCCACTCCCAGCTATCCCCGTTACCCCTATTATCATATTTCTTTAAAATATTATTTATGTTTGTAATTTTATAGCTTTATCAGATAAAAATATCGGAATCTCTTCTATAATAGGATATAATAGCTTACAATTATTACATTTATAGCCATTAATTTCTTTACCTTTTATCTGCTTCAATAACTCATCATTAGTATCAATATCAAATAAATAATTTTCTACAAATTCTAAATCTCCTTTACACTCTGGACAACATAATATTTCTAATAACTCTATATACTTATTTTTATCCATATTTTTATTACTTTAGCCAAGTATTTATATTCCGCTTTAGTACCTTAAAAGTACTCTTAGCTTATTAGTACCTTAAAGGTACTCTTGGCTTAGCGGATATTTTATTATAATATTCTATATTTTTTTTTATCTACTTCTTTAAAATATTAATAATTTAAAATATTTTATTACTTGATATACTTAGCTTTTAGAAATTTATCCCCTTTTTAAAATACACTTTATAATATAAAAAACTACAAAATACTAAATAAAACTAATATGAAAGTTAAAAAAAATAAGATCAAAATATGATTTATAAATTTCAAAGTAAAATCGCACAAAACTAAAAAAAATTTTACTAAAAACAATACAAAATAAAACCCAATATACCCTTTTAAGTTATCTAAAAATTCTGCCCTATTTAATAATTCTTTATTTAATAATTCATTTTTAACAATATATAATTCATTTAGTAAAAAAGTCCAAAATTCAGTTATCTTTAAATTTAAATATATTTTAATCTCTCTGATAAAAACTTTAAATAAAAAAGTCAAACCAACAATCAAAAATAACAAAAATATTAAATTAAAAAACAAAAATGAAGATATAAAATAGAATAACTTATATGCAGCTAAAAAAACTAAGAAAATTATAATATAAGATAAACTAAAAATAAAAAAAAACCATCCCAATGAAATGAACATAACAACATTTGAATATAAAAATAAACCCATATTTTTATACTTATCTCTAAATATACTTTTTTCTAAATATTCTATATGATGAATAATATTATTTATATCTTTGGAAAAATCTTGAATTTTTATAACTTCTTTAAAATCATTTGCTTTATTTAAATCATTTAATACCATATAGTTCTCTTTTATTAAATCTTTAAATCCCATTAATTTTCCCCCTTTTTATTATAATTATAATTTTAACAAAAAAATTCCTTAAAAGATTTATAATATAATTATAAAAAATAAAATCATAAAATCAAAAATAAAAATTCAAAGAGAAAAATGAAAATAATTGTAAAAAATCTTCATTCTAAAAAATATTCACTATAAAAGAAAAAAACAATTCCCAAAAAATAGTAAATAAAAAATTGAACTAAATAATTTCTTTACCCAATAAGCCCTATATAATAAACTATAATTTAAAAAATTATTAAATTATTTAAGTATTTAAATCATTTAGGATAAGAACTAATTAATTCAATTGAATTTTCAGTTATTAATATTAGATCTTCTATTCTAATACCACCAATATTTTCAACATATATGCCTGGTTCAATTGTTATAATATTTCCTACATTTAAGTAGTTATTAGAAGCAAAAGATAGTGAAGGTAATTCATGTATTTCTAAGCCAACTCCATGACCTAATCCATGAGTAAAATAATTTTCTAATTGGTATTTTTTAAATATCTCTACCGCTTTATTAAATGCTTCCTTAGCAGGTAATCCTACCCTTATAGATTTTATTGATTCTAATTGAGCTTCCAAAACTATATTATATAATTCTTTAAATTTTGGATTATTACCAAAACAAAAGGAACGAGTAATATCACTATGATATCCTAAGTAAGTTGCTCCCATATCTATTATTACAAAGTCATTTTCTTTTAAAATAGTGTCTTTTGGAGTGTAATGAGGAAATGCTGTATTACTCCCAAATGCTACAATAGGTTCAAAAGCTAGGCCTCCTCCTAGATCATTTATCCTTTGTTTTATATAGAAAGAAACTTCTGATTCTTTTACCCTTGAAATATTATTTTTTAATAATTCTTCAGTTTCTTTTAGTACAATTTCCGTTATTTCCATAGCTTTTTTTATTAATTGAATTTCATTTTCTTCTTTAATTGCTCTAATATTTTCAACAAGGAAATAAGTAGGGATTATCTTAAAATGTTCTTTATAAATTAAATAATTACTAAGAGTTAAATTATGAGCTTCTACAGCTAACTTTGTAATGTTTAGTTCTTTTAAAAGTTTTATTAAACTACTAGATAATTTAGTTTTATCATTAGCTTCTATTATATTAGTATTTATTGCTTCATTTTTAGCTCTTAAAGTATATCTACCATCTACTATTAAATAATTTTCATCATTTGTAATAACTAAGATCCCTGTGCTTCCACTAAAATTAGATAAATAATAAAAATTTAACCTATTATTAGTTATAAACGCATCAGCACCTAATATATTTAATTGCTCTTTTACTTTTTGAATTCTTTTATTATATATCTCATTAATTTTATTTTCAGTAGTTTTTAGCATTTCAAATCACTCCTTACTAAGTTTTTGATTACAGGTAATATGGTATCAATTGTTTGGATGGGGTCTTTTTTTATTCTAAATCCTGCAGCTAAGTTATGCCCTCCCCCCCCAAAACTTTCTGCTATTTCTCTTATTGGAATCCTTCTTGATCTTATACTAACTTTAGATTTACCTTTTTCTAGTTCTAATACATTAAAATATATCTCTGTTTCATCCAAGTAATCTAAATTTTCTATAATATTATTCACATCTTCTAAACTTAAGTTAAGTTTTTCTAGATCACTTTTTAATACGTAAGAATACGCTATTTTATCTTCTATTTTTAACCTACTGTAAAAAATTGACAATAATTTATATTCATTAATTGATTTTTTATTAATATCATAAAAAATGTTGCTCCAATTTACTAAGTTTCTCAACTCAGATAATATTTTTAAGGATTTTGAAGTTAATGAGGAATATTTTAGGTTTCCTGTATCTGAAATTATTCCCATAACTATATAATGAGCTATTTCTTCATCTATATTTATTTCTGTATCTACTATGATATCATATAATGCTTCATTAATTGAGCATGCACTCGTATCTACATAGTAATAATTTCCAAATAGATCATTAGAAGCATGATGATCAAAATTTAATATTATTTTTTCCTTAAATATTGTTTGGGAATCATTATTTTCAATTTTAAGAGCTTCTAAAAATCTCTTGTAATTACCTGTTTCAATAGCTATAATACAATCAAATTCTGATAAATTGACTTCATTTACTATTTCATTTTCTTCAAAATTAAATATATTTTTAAAAAGAGTATTAATTGGATCTTTAGAGTATAGTATAACTTTTTTATAAAAATAATCTTTAAGGATTTTTTTTATAACTTTCATTGCAGCTAAGCAGTCTATATCCGGTGAAGGATGGGCTACTAGTAAAACGTTTTTTACTCTTATAAATAATTTCCTAAGATAATTTAAGGAGATATTAGATTTTAACATGATTTTACCTCCACCCACTATTAAAATATTTATATTTTTATAACTACTATATACATCCTGTTTTTAATGGGTCATATTTAAGATAACTACTAGTAAATAATTGGATAATATAGCTTTTATACTTATCTATTAGTTTTAACACTCATTAATATCAGACAACTTTATTTTATTAAATACAATAAGATTATCTGCTTATTTTCTTATAAAAACATTCTTAATTCAAAAGTTCATATATTTCTTTAGCTATATAAATTTTTAATAAGTTTTCTTCTTTTTTTATATTTATTACTCTTATTTTATTATCATTTAAGATTTTCATAAAATCTTTTATATTATCTTTAGATATTTCAGTTGGTATTTCTATTTTTTCTAGGATTTTTTCATTATTATTTTCGTTATTATTTTCATTAGCAATTAAATAGCTAAAATTTATTTTATCTGAAATAATTATTTTAAAATCAAAATTTTTTAAATCTTCATCTTTTTCAATTATTGTTAAAACTATTTTTAAAGGTAAAGATATTAGAGAATATATCTTTTTATCTATTGATATGAAACTATTTCTTAGCATATCATTTATAAAGAATAGATTATTACGTTTATAAATCATGTTATAAATTAAATTCTAAAATTAAATTATACTAAAATTAAATTATACTAAAATTACATTCTGAAGATAGCATAATTGGTATCTAAGAACGGCTTATTAAGTGATATGGATATTAGCTTTGCTAAGATATTTCTTGTATGTATTGGATCTATTATTCCATCATCCCAGAGTCTTGCACTACTATAATATGCACTTCCTTCGTAATTATATTTTTCTATTATTTTAGCTTTAAATTCTTCTTGTTCTTCCTTTGACATTTCTATTCCTTTTGATTTTAATTGTTGTATTTTTACTGTTAATAAAGTTAGTGCAGCTTGTTCTCCTCCCATAACAGATATTTTGGCATTAGGATACATAAATAAGAATCTCGGATTGTAAGCTCTCCCACACATAGCATAATTACCTGCTCCAAATGAATTACCTACTATTATTGTAAATTTAGGGACATTAGAGTTAGCAACTGTATTTATCATTTTAGCTCCGTCTTTAGCTATCCCTCCATGTTCGTATTGCTTACCTACCATAAATCCCGTTATATTCTGTAAAAATATTATTGGTATTTTTCTGCTATTACATAATTGTATAAAGTGAGCACCTTTTAAAGCAGATTGGGAAAATAATACTCCATTGTTAGCTACTATCCCTACTAAATATCCCCATATTCTTGCAAATCCAGTAACTAAAGTTGAACCATATAATGGCTTAAACTCATGAAAATAACTGCCATCCACTATTCGTGCTATTAATTCTCTAATATCAAAAGGTTTTCTTAAGTCTTTTGGGATTATGCCGTAAATTTCATCTGGATCGTAGTAAGGTTCTTCTGGTTCTTCTTGGGGATAATCATATTTTTCTATTTTCCCTAAATTTCTTATAATACTTCTAGTTATCATTATAGCGTGTTCATCATTATAAGCAAGGTAATCTGCTACACCTGAGATTTTAGTATGTACTTCACCTCCTCCTAATTCTTCTGCGCTAACTTCTTCACCTGTTGCTGCTTTGACTAAAGGAGGACCGCCTAAGAATATAGTTCCTTGATTTTTAACTATAACTACTTCATCACTCATAGCCGGAACATAGGCACCGCCTGCAGTACAACTACCCATAACTACTGCTATCTGTGGGATCTTGTTTGCTGACATTCTTGCTTGGTTGTAAAATATCCTTCCAAAGTGTTCTTTATCTGGGAATACTTCTGCTTGTAATGGTAAAAACGCTCCCCCAGAATCAACTAAATATATACAAGGTAGGTTATTTTCTAATGCTATTTCCTGAGCTCGGATATGTTTTTTTACAGTCAATGGATAATATGTTCCTCCTTTTACTGTTGCATCATTAGCTATTATCATTACTTCCCTGTTTTCTACTACTCCTATTCCTGTTATTATTCCAGCGGATGGTACTTCTTCTTCATATACGTTATATCCCGCTAAAGTGGATAGCTCTAAAAATTTAGTACCCTTATCTATTAATAACTCTATTCTTTCTCTTGCTAATAGTTTTCCCCGTTGTTTATGTTTTTGTTTAGCTTCTTCTGACCCACCTGATTTTATTTTTTCTAATATCTCATAATATTCTTCTACTTTTGATTTTAAATATTCATAATTTTCTTTATATTCACTTGAATTTTTATCTATTTTTGATTCTATTCTATTAAATTCTAACTCTTTAATCATATTTTTATTATTGTTATTTTTTTATTTTTTATTATAGTTTATATTTTATTATTCTACTTTTTTTATTTGTACTCCTTTATAGTAATGTTTTAATATAAATAAGTAGTTATAAAAATTAGCAAGATAATTAGCACCGAATTGGCACATCCCTACACCATGCCCAAATCCTCTACCTTCAAATATAAATTCATCTTTTGTTTTTGTTATTTTTTCTATGAAATTAGAAGGAAGTAATGAATAGTACATATCTTTGGAAAATAAATAAATAGCATCATCTTTATATCCTATATATTTATAAATACTATTACCTTTTTTTGAAATTATTATTAATTTATCAATTCTTTGGCTTTTATTTTTTTCTAAAATAATATTATAGATGTTCCCTTGATATTTTTGATTGAGAATAAATGGAATAGTATTAGATAAAATTGTATCTAATTCTTTCTTAGTAAATTTTATTTTCCATTTAAATAGTTTAGAATCTTTACAGTAGGCATTGTCTATGTTATCTTTATAATCTTTAGTTGATCTTAAATATGGGATTTTATTATTAAATACGTCTTCGCTGTTTGCAGTTATTCCTCCGCAAGTAGAATGATATAAAGCATCTATTGGAATATTGTTGTAAGTAATTATCAGATTATGAGTAAGAATAGAGGCTAGATATCCTTTAAATGACTCATTGTATTGTCCGTTAAATGCTTGGCAATGAGGTTTATTACATAAGTTGTAATTTCTATGCCGATTATATTTTAGACTTTTAAAAGCATAGGTTCTAGCAGCTATTGCTTGAGCTTTTAATGCTTCTAAATTAAAACTATCTGGCATCTCACTTATCACTACATTACTTATATAATTATCCATACTAAGCTTTATTATTAAAGTTTCATCTTTTATTAAAATTTCATTAAAATAATAAGAACTTATTTCTTCTATCCCATTTTGATAATTTAATCTTATAAATAAAATTATATTGTCTTCTCTAGATATGCTAAGTATCTTATTATTATTTTGTAATTCATTTATTATGAAATTATTATTAAAAAATCCATCTGAAATATATTTAAAATTTGTTAAGTTATTTTTTCCTGTTAGTCCTATTAAATTAAATTCTTTTAGTTTTGTTATATTTATATCTTCTAAACCTATGCTTATATAAATTTGTTTTTTGGATTTTCTTTCTTTTTGAATATCATCCAGATTTTGAATATCTATTTTTTGTTTAAATAGGTATTTATTTATAAAAAAATGATACTTTGATTGTTTTAATAGTTTTGAAAATATGAATTCATTGCTAAAAGCTAATTCATGAGGTTTTATTATTAAAAATATATTAAAATTTTTAGGATCTATTTTATTACTTATTTTTTTATTAAGAATTAGGTTTATTAAGTCTATATTAAAGTTATATATATAAGGATTTGAGTAGTTTTCTATTGAGAATGTATTTTCGGATAAGAAATATATGTTATTGTTAATTTTAACCAAAAATGGGCTATTATCTGCTAAACTTGATAAGATTTCATAATTAGAAATTAATTGTAAATTTACTGAATATTTTCTTGATAATAATATTTTATTTGGATAATCTTTAAAGAAATTACTATTAATTTTAAAATAAACTTGATTTATGGAATTAAAGTCAATATTAGCTATATTAAACAGTTCATAAATTTTTGGATTATTTTTTTGGTAAAATTTGTTATAAATTAGGCTTTGATATACAAAAAGAATTTTTCCATTATTATCTAAGTATTCCTTAAATTTTAATATAACATTTATAGGTAAAACTCTACAGTCATTTACTATTAATAAATCTATATCTGAACTATCTAATAAATTTAAACTTTTATCAGTTATGATTATGTATTTTATTTTATTCAAATGTAGGAATTTTTCAAGAAAATAAAATTCTTTTAGATATCTTCTGTTTAAATAATAAAACGTATTGTATGAAAAAAAAATCCCTATTACATAAGTATCTTTGTTTTTCTGATAATTTTGGATGCTTTTATTATATAAAAAATTAAAAGTTTTTTCTGAAAAAATATCATAAAAGTATATAATAAAAAATAAAAAAAATATTAAAATAGAAAAAAATGAAAGTTTTATTATTTTAAAAAATAAATTCATTATAAGTATTTTTGTGTAAATTATTGTTATTAAAGGCTTTTAATTAGGAACATGATAGGGGAAAATATGGACAAAGCAATAACTGCAGCAATAATTCCAGCTAATGCTGACATTATGGGCTCTAGTAGTTTATTTATTGTATCTAATGAAGTATTAGCTTCAAGTTCAGCTAACTCTGCTAATTTTTTTAGTATTTTAGGTAATTCTCCACTCTCTAATCCTGAGTTTATCTGTTTTATGTACATAGGTTTAAAAGCTTCATTATAATTCGGTATTTCTATTAATTCCCCTTTTTTAGCTTTATCGTATAATTTAGAAAAGAATGTTGAAAATGGTTCAACAGTTTCATGTTTTAAAATCAAAAAAGTATTTAAAAAATTTAATCCACTTTCTAAACTAACTGCCCATAAGTTTAATACTAAACTTAAATAAGCATTGTATATGGCATTACCTAAAATGGGTACTTTAAATACATAATTATAAATTTCTTTTTTATTGAATACTATTAGGTTTTTTAAAATAAAATAAAATATTAAAATTGTAATAATAAAAAAAACTAATAATTTTAAATCGAATATGGATGTTAGGATACTAAGTAATTTAAAAGTTAAAGGCTCAGAGATTCCTAAATCTATGTATAAATTTTTAAACGAAGGAATTATTAAATTCTTAAAAATTAATAATATAAAACTTATAACTAATAAAAACAAAGCAGGATAAATTAAGGATTTTGTTAAATTATTTTTAGTTTCTATTTTTCTTTGAAGTATTGCTTCTATTTTTTTTATAACATAAGGTAGATTTTCTGTTTGCTCCCCGATTTTTAATATTGACAATTCAATTCCATCGAGAATTTTGGCTTTTTGAAATGCATTAGATAAGGTGCTTCCTGTTGTAACCAGCTTTTTTAAATTAATAAAATTTTTTTCATATTTTTTAAAAGTTTGAATACATATATCTAAAGAGTATCCTAATGGGATTCCGCTTTCTATCAAAGTTCTAAATATCATCAAGAAATTTAGTCTTTCTTGATCATTTAGCATATATTTTATATTTTGAAAATAATAAAAAAAAACCTTTTAAAATTAATTAGTAATTAATAGTTAAAATCAATTGCTATTATTCTATCAGTATGGATATTGAGTAAATCAAGTGGGTCAATATATGCTAATCTCTTATCATTTATATAGTATTCTTTTAATCCTGTAGTTTCAGAAATAGAACTATGTATTCCTCCATAGATATACATTTTATCTATAGAACCACTATTAATTAATGATAATTTAGAATTATTATTATACATTGCTACATATTTACCACAAAGTATTATATAAGGATTAGCATCATTAAAATTAGAACCATCTATATTTATATTATTTGTTACTAAAGTAAATAAATTGTTATTATTACTAACTTTTATATTATCTGGAGTAATTTCAGTAGGGATTATTAAGTTATTATCACTTATATTATTAGCAGTTTCTTCATAAAGGATATGTCCTTTTATTGTGGTAAAATAACTCTTGTCTGTTATTAAGTATATTTTTTCTTTTATTATTCCATTGTTTGTAGATAGATTATTATCAGTTCCTATAATGGGATTTGCGAACACTAATATATATATTAAAGAGTTTTGCGTTTTGCAAATTATGTAGTTGTTTCCTCTTTTTAGAAATTTATATACGTAATTTGAAGAAGGATTAAGGGTAATTGTAAAAGTATCTCGGTTTCTATTATCATTTATCAAGTTTGTAATTTCAGCTGCTAATTGCCTATCATTAGTTATTAAAGTATCATTTTTTTATTGAACTCAAAATTTTGAGGATATCTTACTAAAGTAAAGCTAGCTTTTAAATCGTCATTATACTTAATTTCTATTTTTTGGTTATTATGATTTGCTTCATCAGGTTTAAATAGTATCGTCGGTTCGGAATTTGATTTTTTAACTATTAATGCTCCTTTTGTATTTAATTCTACATCATTATTTGGAGTTTCATATA
The DNA here is from genome assembly GCA_937139605.1 of uncultured bacterium. Classification (GTDB taxonomy): domain Bacteria; phylum DRYD01; class DRYD01; order DRYD01; family DRYD01; genus CAKZQG01. The sequence continues at coordinate 50,559 of CAKZQG010000027.1, read as the reverse complement.
ATTGTTGCATAACTATTGCCAAAAAATTATTATAATATGTTATTGGATCTAAATCTACTCTATATAGTTTTTCTGTATAGTTTTTAGTTATCTCTTTATCTGTTATTTGAGTATATATTGGATTTCCATATGAATCAAATGTTACCCTATATGGTTGAGTATTATATTTTAATAGTAAGTTATTAAATATTTTTATATTTGTTTGTTCTATATCTATCCTATCAGCTAGAAAAGTTGTGTTAGAATAGTATGAACTATTGTTAAAGTAATAATTATTATAATTTGTAGCTAATTTATTATAATTGCCAATGTTGATTTTGTATAAAACTATTGCTTTAGCTAATAAAGAATTATTATTATCTAATATTTTTACGTAAATATGCTGTCCGTTTATATTTTTTATTTGATATTTATAGCTTTTCCCTTTATATGGGATATTACCAGTATCTTTTGTGTAGTCTTGGCGGTATATATTTGTAGCTATTAGTATTAAACTTTTTAAGTCTGAAGCTCTTTTAGATTTTCTTATTAGTTCTTTTGTTGTTCTTATATCTGAAGAAACATAATTAAATAAGATTATACTAAAAAAAGATATGAATAAAGTAAATAAAGTAAGCCATAAATATAAATAAAATCCTTTTTTATATTTTATCATTTTATCTCTCCCTGTTTATTAAAGTATAAAAATTTTTGTTAAAAAAAAATTAATAAATAATTACAAAGATGTTAAAAATTTAATAAATTATATAAATGTAATAATTATTTAGATAAATAATTTATTATTTTATCGGTTATAGGAAATCCTGATTTTAATTCAAAACCAACAAACATTGGAGCAGGGTTTATATCTAAAAAATAATATTCATTACCTATTCTTTTAAAATCTAAAGCACAAAATTTCAAACCTATATATCTTGAGAATTTTATAATTGAATTAGCTAATGAATTAGGGATATCTATTACTTTTATTTCTTGTATATTTTGTTTTTCTCTATAATCTAAGTCGTCAGTTATTAAATGTAAACTTATAATAGTTTTGTACCCTATTAGAAATATTCTAATTTCTTGACCAGGTATTCTTTCTTGTATAATATAAGTCTTATAATCTAGGGTAGATTTAATTTTTTCCAATTGTTCTTGATTTAATAGTTTTACTGTATCCCCACCCGCTACTGGTTTTATAACTAATTCTTTGTTTTTATTTTCTTTATAAAATTTTATTATACTTCTAATTTTATTTGAAACAAAAGTAATTGGTATTTTCATGCCAAATTTCCTAGCTAAAGCGTATGTATATGGTTTATAAAAATGTATCCAGAATGTTGAAGGAGAGTTAACTACTTTTGCGCCGTTTAAATCAGCTATATTAACCAATGAATATAAAAAAGAATAGTAATTTCTATAACTATGGAATTTTTTTTCATCTGATGAGTAATTAAAAGGATTAAAAGCATTAATAAAAATAGCTCTTATGAAAAAAGAAAAATTGGAATCTATTCCTATATAATTTCCCATTTTAACTTTGTTTATTCCATCTGTTAAATATATAAGTGATTCATATTCTAGCGGAAATTTTCTAGTATCTATAAAAATAGTATTTATTCCTTTTTCTTTTGTCTTTTCATAAATATAATTTGCATTATAATCCTCTCCATCCGCTATAAATATAATTTTTTTATTCTCCTTTTTAATCATAATCTAATTCCTCTATTTTGATATTTTCTATTTCTATCTTTTCTTTTCTATATTCCTGTAAAATATAGTACTTATCATCTTGAATTTTATTTAATAATTTAAAAACTTGATTAAATACTTTTAAAACTTTTTCATCGTTTTTTATAATATCTTGAAAATTAAATTCCTTTATTTTTTCTATGTCAATATTTTCTAAACTATTTTTTAAGTCTTTTAGTGATAATAAAGAATATTTTATTGCTTTTTTTATAATACTTGGAAAAGGGATGTTAATTCTTGTATTTGAATCTTGTATAGATAAATCTAATTCATTAATCCAATTACTCAGTGCTATATGTACTAAATCTATCGAAGTTTCATTATTATTATACAGCTCTATTAATTTTAGTAATTGATTTAAAAAAGGAGAATTTCCTTTTAACTTGTATTCCCATCTAAAATTACAATCTGCACAATAAAAAGTATCATCTTCTTCAATTTCAATTAAATTAGTACATAATATGCATATATTTTCACTAGACATTTTTAATATTCTCCTTTTTGTAATTTATAAGATTATTTCTTAATATTTTATAAAAATTATTCAGCTTCTGGGAGATAAGCGTGTTCTATTCTTGTTGAATTATTAGCTGACATACTTCTAGGCATGCTATCGGTGTAATTTTGCCCTGGTACTGGTCTACCTTTCACTGGTGGTGGGCCACTAATTATAGGATCTTGAGCTATAGGTGAAGGATTTATACCTACCCCTATACCTATATTTCTTCTTATTTTATCTAACAGTTGTTTTATTAATACTAATAACATATGATAATCATTATTTATAGGCGGTATATCTCTAATATTATCGTCACCTTCTTCACCAACTGCAAATGTTGTTTCCCCTAGTTCTCTTGCAAAAATTGTAAATCGTGTGGGGTTATCTCGGTTATCTCCTTCTTCACCTACTGCAAATGTTGACCATTGTATTGGTTTATCTCGACCTCCTTCTTCTCCTACTGCTAATGTAGTATATCTTTTCATTTCTCCTGTTTCTTGAACACTTGTTGTAAAATTAATATCTTTCATATATAAACACCTCCATTTTTTAGTTTTTTCAATATATATATAATCAATTTTTTTAAAAATAAATAAACACTATTCATTTTTTAACATTTTTTTACAATTTTATTTCTATATATTTTTAAAATAAATTTAATAATAATAATGTAAAATTACTTAAAATCTAAAAAAAATAAAAAAGTTAAGGAGGTGTCGGTATATGCTAGTAAAATCTACAAATTTAAACCACATAGTAAACACTAGATTTAATGAAAGTAAGACAGTTAGAAAAGAAAGGAAAGCTGTTTATTTTATAGAAGCTTGGAATAGAAATGAAGCAATAAGAAAAGCCATAAAACAATTTGAATGGGATTATCCATACTATGATATTAAAATAATAGATATTAAAGTCGAACTAATATCTGATGCCGGAGGATATGATAAAAATTATTACAGGGTAACTATCATATATGGTAGTATACATGATGAGGATCAAGGTAGTGACATCCCCTTCTTACCTTAGTAAATTTTAAAAAAGCATCCCTCCAAAAATTAAAGATAAATAACTAAAACAACTATTCTACAATAATCACAGGGGTAGAATTACTACTACCCCTTATTTTTTTAGCAAAATTTATATTAGAATTAAATTTTATTTTCCTATACAGAATCTATTAAGCATATTATCTATAACAAATTCAGTTAGATTTACACCTAAAAGATTTAAAATCTTTTCTAATGCTATCCTTAAATTAACTAATACTAATTCTACAGGATTATTATCTTGATATTCAATAATTGCTTTATCTATATAATTTAAAATATCTTCTAACAATTCTTTTTGAAAATTATCAGTTATATAAAAGTTATCCTCTAAGTTTTGATCGTTTTCAAAAAAATCATTTAAAGCTTGGTTTATTTGCTCTAAATTTAATTGTTCTTTTAAAGATACAAAAATAATCCTATAATTTTTAAATCCAAGATCATTTAAAATATTTTTTATTAAAACTTTATTATTGTTTATTGACTCATCTAACTTTTCTTTTTCAATTTTATCTATTTTATTTATTATAGATATTAGATATTGATTTTGATTTAGATTTTTTAATAATTCTTTATCATTTTGGTCAATAGAATCAATTTCAGTTAAAAAGAAAACTAATTTAGCGTTTTTTATTAATTGTAGTGCTTTTTTAATACCAATTTCTTCGATTTTATCTTGGGTTTTCCTAAATCCAGCTGTATCATATATTTTTAGCAAAAACCCATTAAAATTTATATATTCACTTATTATATCTCTTGTAGTACCTGGGATTTCACTTGTTATAACCCTTTCTTGACCATATAAATAATTAAAAAAAGTAGATTTCCCTACATTTGGTTTCCCAATTATTACCGTATCTATCCCATCTTTATATATTCTTAATCTTTCATAGTTCTGTAATATTTTTATTATATCTTTTTTGATATTAATTAGATCCTGAATTAATAAGTTGTAATCTATTGGTGGGATATCTTCTTCGGGGAAATCTATTAATGCTTCTATCCATGGGATCCAATAGCTTAATTTATCTTTTATTTCATTGATTTTATTGGATAATTTTCCATTGAGATTAGTAAAAGCTATTTCTAATTGCTTTTCAGTGTTAGCTTCTATTATTTCTTTTATAGCAAATGCTTTGGTTAAATCCATTTTACTATTTAAAACTGCTCTTAATGAGAATTCACCTCCTTTAGCTAATCTCGCACCTTTTGATTTTATTAATTCTACTATTTTATTTAATATTATCATATTCCCATGAGCACTTATTTCTACCATATCTTCTCCTGTATAACTATATGGACTCTTAAATATACTTATTAATACTTCATCTATAACTTTTTCATTATCATCTATAATATATCCGTAATAAATCCTATATCCTTTATTAAAATCAATTTTTTTATTATTTTTAGGCTTAAATATTTTTGATATTATATTAAATGCTTTATTTCCACTTATTCTGATTATTCCAATAGGAGCATTTTTTAAAGCCGTAGAAATCGCTACTATTGTATCCTCTTTTAATAATAATTCATTTAACATTTTTTTTGTGTTTTTATTACTATTTTGTTATTATTATTATTATTTCTATTTTAATTTTTCTTCATGTTTTTATTTTTTCTTGCTTGTGTAGGAAAATATAAGAAAATAAAATGGAGTTAAATATTAAAACAACTCATTAAAAAAGTAGGTGATTTTAATATATAGTGTTTTTTAAATTTTGCTAGTTTTAGAAGGGAAAAAAATATCTTTTGTTTAATTTTTATTATAAATGAAAGAACTAATAAGAGCATTTATCGCTTTAGATTTACCATTTGAAGTTAAAAATTATATAACTATTTCCTTGTTTGAATTAAAAAAATATTTTAAATATGAAGCTATTAGGTGGGTTAATACTGAGAATTTACATATTACTTTTGCTTTCTTCAAAGAAATAGATAAATCTCTTTTAATTAATAAATTCCAAAATTTAAAGTTTAATTTTGATAATATTTATATTGTTTCTATAGATGAAAGGATATATGATTTTAATTATAGAGTTTTATATTTAAAGCCTGATAATTATGAGTTTTTTTTATCAGTTTATAATGAGATACTTAAGGAATTTAAGGATTACATGGATATAAAAGAAAAGTTTATCCCACATTTAACTATAGCAAGAATTAAAAATAAATTGACTTTAAAGGAAATGGAAATAATAAAGAATTTTAAAATTCCAGCTATTCAGTTTAAAGTACAAGAGATAGCTTTATTTCAGAGTGTTTTACTACCCACTGGACCCGTTTATTATAAACTTAAAACAATTCCTTTAAATCCCTTTTAAATTAATTCTTTATTTTTTTAATTCATTATTTTTTATATGTTTTTTAGGAAGGAATTTAAAAAAAAATATATATTATATAATAGTAAAGGGGGTGATTAATGATGATAAAAAAGCTAATTAGAAAGAAAAAAGCGTTTACTTTAATAGAATTATTAGTAGTAATAGCAATTATAATAATATTGGCTGCTATATTATTGCCTTATATAATAAATAGGGTGGAAGATTCAAGGATAAGTAGGATGACTGGAGAAATAAGAACTTTAAAAACTGCTGCTTTGTTATATTATAATGATTTAGGAGTATTCCCTTTAAGATGGGATTCCTTAGCAGCAAATATAGGTGCTAGTCCCAATTGGAGAGGTCCATATATTGAAAAAATCCCAACAGGTTTAACTACAACTAACTCTACTAACGATACGTGGCCTAATGCTAGTCCCTGGAGAACAAGTTTTGTTTTAATAACTCAATATAGTTCCACAGGGTTTCAGTTTGGAAATCAAACAGGAAGTGAATATACTTTTGTAAAGGCAGTTGCTTTAGTAGTAGAAAATCCCACTGTTTCTGGAGCTAATGCAATACCATTTAGCTCCCTAAGAAAAATAGATCAAGAATTAGACAATGGAGTTGATAATACTGGTTTGATTGTAGGCTCTAATGGTATCCCTGCTAACTTAACTTTTACGCCAGTAAATTATAATACCACAAATGCTGCACTTGTTGTCTTACTACAAGGTTTAAAATAATTTATAAAAATTTTTTAAAATGTTTTTTAACAAACAACAATAAAAAGTATATATCTTTTATAAGAAGTAGAAGAATTGTTAAAAAATAAAGCTTGCTGAATTTATAAGCATTAAGAGCAGAAAATTTAGAACTTAAACATGTAGATAATATAAATAAAAAGAACTGCGACTTTATATAAAATATAGCCAGCTTTAAATGAGGGAGTTATCACAAAGGTGATAACTAAATAAACTTTATTAAAAAAATAATAAATAAAAGGAAATTTAATAAGAAGCACTTAAAGTAATATAATTATTTATACTTAAACTAAGTTTGGTGGTTCTATAACCTAAATAAAGGGCAATTACTTTTACTGTTTAATTAGTTATAAATTGAAAAGTTATTACTGTAAAATATCTTTAAAAAATAAATAAATCCAAAAAGGGTTTATTAAAGAAATTAGGAATTATATAATAGAGTATTTTTATTGTTTTTATTTTAGGTTAAGTAGTTTGATAGTAAGTAATGAGTAATATTTTGTTTTGTGCTGGGAGTACAGGGGGGCACTTTTATCCTGCTTACTCCATTATCCAAAACCTCCCTAATAATAACTATTTCCTTATTCTTCCTATTAATTCTGTAAATATTGACCAAGTTTCTCTATTAGAACAAAAATATAATATAGAAGCTTTTTATATAAAACCATTTTACCATTTCTATTTAAAAAATATATTTGCTAATATCTCAGTATTTTTTACAGATGTTTTATTTATTGCTAATTTAATAGATAAATTATCAATAGATATTGTTATTACCTTAGGGAGTTCTAATAGTATTCCTTCAGCAGTTGCAGCAAAACTAAAAAATAAAAAATTAATTATTATGGAACAAAATGTTTTAGTAGGTAAAGCTAATAAATTCTTAGCTAATTTAGCCGATATTATTGTTATTCCTTTTAAAGAATCTTTAAATTATATTAATAAATCTTTTCATAATAAATCTTTTATATTTCCTAACCCCTTAAGAAAAGAATTCTATTTAATTGAAAATAATAAAGGTAATTTAATTAATGATAATGGGATTAATTTGCTTTTTATAGGTGGTAGTTTAGGAGCTAAATCTATTAATAATTTAGCACTTAAATTTTTAGATTTTTTATTATCTAACTTTGAAAATTCCCTTAATATTTCAAAAGTATTTATAATTTCAGGTAAAAAGAATTATAAAGAACTTCTTAATTCGCTTTTTAATTTAATTCAAAATAAAACTAACTTAGATTATGATAAAAATATTTATGATAATAAATTAATAATTAAGTTTTATAATAGGGATGTTAATTTAGAGATAAATGTTATGGAATATGTTGATGAGATAATAGATTTTTATTTAAATAGTGATATTATAGTTAGTAGAGCCGGGGGAATTGCTACTACTGAAATCCTTTATCTTAATAAAAATGCAATATTAATTCCTTATCCTTATGCTGCTGATGATCATCAATATTATAATGCATTAACCGCTTGTAATTATAACCCTAATATTGACTTAATTAAAGAAGAAAAAAATACAGAAATCGATTTTCCTGCTTTTATTTCAAAACTACAACAAAATATTAAAAAAATAAATAAAAAAAATTACGAAGTTAATAAGAATTTTATTTTTGATTTTAAAAAATTTTCTGAATTAATTCATGCTAAATATTACCCTGTAATTAAAAAAGAAGAAATTAAGAAAGAATTTTAAAACTTATGATTTCTTGTTTTTAGTATTTTTTGTTTTTTGTAAATATTTAAAATATAATTTAAAATATAATTTAAAACAGTACCGCCTGCTGGGGAAAGGATAAAGAATAAAAGTAAATAATTAGGCGGAATACAAATATCCCAGCACTATTAAAAAACTATGAGAGTTAGTATAATAGGGATTAATGGATTAGTAGGTAGCGAGTTATCTAAAATAATTGAAAATAACGAGGATTGGGAGATTACTGGTTTAGGTTCTAATGATAATATTGATTTTGAAAAACTAAAGAAATATGATATAGTTTTTTTATGTGTTGATAATGATGTTAGCGCATATATTGCTCCTAAGATTTTTGCTGATACCTTTGTTATTGATAATAGCTCATTTTTTAGATTAGATCCTGAAGTTAATCTCGTTGTCCCAGAATTAGATAATAATTACTTAAATACTATAAAAGAAACTAAAAAAGTTATTGCTAATCCTAATTGTTCTACTATCCAATTAGTTATTCCCTTAAAGCCTATTTTAGATATTTATGGAATAGAAGAAGTTTTTGTTGCTACTTATCAATCGGTATCTGGTGCAGGGAAAAAAGCACTAGAAGAATTTAAATATCAAATTAAAACTAATGATTTTTCTAATAAGCATTTACCTTATCCTATCGCTTATAATTTATTCCCTGTTATAGGTTCTTTTGATAATTCTAACTCTGAGGATATTATATGTACTGAAGAAAAGAAAATTATTTTGGAATCCCAAAAAATTCTTAATTCCAAATTTAAAGTTTTTCCTTTTACTGTTAGGGTTCCTGTTATTAGAGCTCATAGTCAGGTAGTTTATGTTAAAACTAAGCAAGATTTTAATTATAATAAATTGTTAGATGAGTTAATTGAGTTTGGTAATATTACAAAAGCTTTAAAAATATGGTTAGATAATTCCAATTTACCTGTTCCTTATAATGTTTCTAATACTAATGAAGTTCATTTAGCAAGGGTTAGGAAGTTAGATAGCAATTTATTAGGGTTTTGGAGTGTTAGTGATAATCTTCTTAGGGGTGCTGCCTATAACGCTTACCTTATTGCTAAACAAATTATAAATCACTTTTATAAAAGTAAAATTCAAAACAGGTAGTTTTTAGGGGATATTGAGTGTTAGTCCCATTGTTAGGGGGGTTTTTGGGGTTATCTTAACCCCCTAATGGGGTATGGGGTGAAACCCCATTGTTAGGGGGGTTTTTGGGGGTTACTTAACCCCCTAATGGGGTATAAGGTGAAAAATCATTTTTTATTAATAAAAAATAAAAAATAATAAAAATAAAACTTTAAAGAATTAACTATGAATAATTTTAGAAGGAAAAAAAGGAGCAAGAGTATAGTAGAGAGTTTTTCTAATGCTGTTAATGGATTAATGGAGATTTTTTATCAAGAAAGGAATATGAGAATCCATTTAATTATTGCTGTTGCTATATTAGTTTTAGTATTTTTTGTAAATTTGAGTCATTTGGAGTTAATAGTGATTTTATTTTGTATAGGTTTAGTTTTTGCGTTAGAAGCTGTTAATACAGCTATAGAGTTAATAAGTGATAAGATAAGTAAAGAATATGATGAGCAGATAAAAGTTATAAAGGATGTATCTGCTGCTTCAGTTTTGATAGCTTCAATTCTATCTGTTATTATTGCTTATATTATAATAACTAAAAAATTTAAGGATAGTACTCCGATTTTAATTGAGAAGTTATCAAATGTTCCAGAGTATATGTTTATTTTTGTTTTTGTATTAGTTTTGTTGTTGAGTATGTTGATAAAAGTATGGTATATGAGATTTGTTGGTAGAAAGGTTAATGTACAAGGAGGGTTAATAAGTGTTCATGCGGCTTTAGCTGCTTCTACTGCTACTTTCATTATAATTCATAGTTGGAAGCAACCTTATATAATACTAATGGCAATAGTTTTAGCATTGCTAGTTATTCAAAGTAGATATGAAGCTAAAATACATACTTTATCTGAATTAATTAATGGCTCTTTATTTGGGGTTATTATAACATTAATTATACTTCAAGGAATGAATTTATTTAAGATTTAATAAATAGTTAGTAATACTAAGTTTTATGGGAGTTTTAGAGTCTTTGACTTTATATCAGAAATTATTTTTAGTATTTTTATTGATATTTTTGAATGCTTTTTTTGTATTAGTGGAGTTTTCTTTAGTTGCTTCTAATGAATTGAAACTAAAAAGAATAAAGTTTAATCTACCGTATAAGCAGTATAAGAATTTAGATCATTACTTAGCAACATGTCAGGTTGGAATAACCTTAGCTAGTTTAATTTTAGGGTGGTTAGCTGAGCCCACTTTTTCCTATATTATCGAAAAAATATTTAAGTACTTAAATATACATTTGTATAATATTCATTCTATTAGTATAGTTTTATCATTTGTTTTTGTTACTTTTTTACATTTAGTATTAGGGGAGCAGGTGCCTAAACTGTTTGCAGTTTATAGGCCAGAACGGATGATTATTATATTTTCTCCCGTTCTGGAGATTTTTAATTATATATTTTTACCTTTGACTTTATTAGTTAAGATTACTCAAAATAAGATTGCGAATTATTTTGGGTTAGATGTTTCAGAAGGACATAGTTTAAGATATTCTGTAGATGAAATAAAAGAAATGCTGTTTGAATTATCAAACAAAGGAGTAATTAATGAAAAATTAAGTGATATTATTAATGGAGTTTTAAAATTAAATGAAAAAAAAGTGAAAGATATAATGATTCATAGAACTAATATAATTGCTTTAAGTGAAGAAATGAGGATAGAAAATGTTATAGATATAATTGTAAATAATTTACATAGTAGGTACCCTGTTTATAAAGATAATTTAGATAATATTGTAGGGATATTTCATATTAAGGATTTTTTTGTTGCTTTAAAAAAGAAAGTTTTTTATTTAAAAGATTTATTAGCATTAGTTAATAGGAAAGTTTTGTATGTTCCAGAAAATGGGAACTTATTTAATGTTTTACAGGAGATGCAGAAAACCCAGAATTTAATGGCTATTGTTATAGATGAATTTGGAGGAACTAAAGGTATTATTACTTTTGATGATATTTTAAGTATAGTTATTGGTACTATTTTAGATGAATTTGATTTACAAAAATTGGATTTCTTTAAAACTTCGGATGGATATATTATCAGTACTAATTTACATTTAAATGAATTGCCTCAAGAAGTTATAGATATTTTTAAACAGAATAATATTTATTTGGATAGTGATAATATTTTAGTATCTACGATGGTGTATGAGTTATTAGGTGGTAGGAAACCAAAAAGTAATGAAATTTTAAAAGTTGGAGATTTAAAAATAAGGATTTTGGATGTAAAAGGGAATTCTGTTAAATATATCAAAATATATAAATAGTTAAGCTTTAGTATAAGTAGTAATTATATGCCAGAAATAGAGAACGCGACTACCTTCGCTAATATTCTTATTTTCTCTGTATTTATTATTTTGCTTTTTATTCTAAGAATCTCTTATTTTCTAATGCTATTTTCCCTTAATTATATTGTTAAAGAATATCAACATCTGTTTAAAATAAATCAAAATTATCTTAATAATAGAGAAAAGTATGCTTTAGGTAATAAATTCTTGACTTTTTTACTTATTTTATTTTATTTTATTTTTAGTTTCATATATTTAAAAAATTTCGATAACCTTTTTATTTTTATTTCTTTTAGTGTAATTTTATTCTTTGTAATCTTTTTAATGGAATTCATTTTAAGAAATTATATATTTATTAATTATTTAAAATTTTCAAGATTTATTGAATTAGCTTTTAGATTAAATTATATTTCATTATATATTGGTAATTTTATTAATAATTTGATAGAGCCTGTTATAAAGTTATTTTCGGATGATACAGTTAATATTTCTAATAAATCTTATAGTGATTTAATAGTTTCTATATATAATCCGGATTTAAGTGATGATCAGAAAGAGATAATAGAAAAAATAATAGGTTTAAATGAAACATTAGTTAAAGAGATAATGGTTCCTAGAGTAGAGTTGGTTGCTTTGGAAGCTAATAAAACTATCTCTGAAGTTATTTCTATTGTAATAAAAAAAGGGTATTCTAAGTATCCTGTTTATGAAGATACTATCGATAATGTGATAGGGATTGTATTTATTAAAGATATCTTAAGATATTTAGCTTATAATCAGGAGCATTTAAGATTAAGAGATATAGTTAAGCTTCCAATGTTAGTACCAGAAAATAAACCAATAAATGAATTGTTAAAGATAATGCAAATAAATAGAGCTTCTGTGGCGGTTGTTGTTGATGAATACGGCGGAACTAGCGGATTAGTTACTATCGAAGACATTTTTAAAGAAATATTTGGACCTATTAAAGATGAACACGATAAAGAAGAAGAAGATATTGAAATAAAAAAAATCAATGATAATCAATTTATAATAAATCCTAAGATAGATATATATACTCTTCAAGAGATTCTTGGAATTAATTTAGAATCAGAAAACTATGACTACACTACTTTAAGTGGTTTTATTTATAGTAGGCTGGGAAGAATCCCAAAACAAGATGAAATTATAGCTTATAAAAATCTTAAAATAAAAATCCTAGAGATAAAAAAATATAAAATATCAAAAGTATTATTAACTATTGAACAAGAAGATTAATTTTTATTCTATTTATCTATTTAATTTTCATTTTACTTAAGTTTCAGTTTGTTTATTTTTATAATATATATAAACAGGGGTTCCACTTAGTACTATAATTAATCCTGCTAGCGTTGATTTTAGATCTGCTTGGATTAAATATACTAAAAACAAAATTCCAAATATTATATAAATTAATGGAGTTATTGGATATAAAAATGTTCTATAATCTGAAGTTTCATATGTATATTTTTTTCTTAATATAAATACACTAATTACTGTTAAAACATTAAATAAAATTGAGGCAAAAGTTACGTAAGTTAGTAATTGATTATAAGTTCCTAGGATTATTAATATGGTTGTCCATAGGCCTTGAAAAATAAGAGCTATATATGGAGTTTCATAGGTTTGATGGATCTTTGCTAATTTGGGATTAAATAATTTATCATGAGCTAATGTAGCAATAACTCTTGGACCTGATAAAATTAAACCATTATTACATCCTAATGTAGATATTATTATACCTAAAGCGATTAAAATAGGTCCAATGTTTGGCAAAACTCTTGCTGCTACTTCCTGTGCTACTCTATTATCTACTATATTCCCCATCTCACTTATAGGTATTACATACAAATAAGCTAAGTTTGTTATAACATATATAAATGTTACTATTAATGTTCCTAAAACCATACTTAATGGAATATTAACTTTGGGGTTTTGAACTTCATGGGAAATATAAGTTACACTATACCACGCATCATATGCAAAAAATATCTTTGATAAACTTAATGCTATTAACGGTAATAATATTGCTAAACTTTCATTAGCATATTTTGGATTTATTGAGTTTAGATTATTAAAAGTTCCTTCTTTATAGCTAAAAGCCAAGATTACTAAAATAATTATAGCTAATACTTTTGAAATGGTAAATATGTTTTGAAACAGTGCACCTAGTTTTATTCCTTTTATATTTATGTAAGTTAAAATCCATATGGAGATAATAGCGATGATTTGAGCGGTGCTTAGTTTAAAAAAATTAGTATTTATTACATAATTATTTTCTGATATAAAATTAAAGAAAGTACCTAAGTATTTAGCGAAGGCTATAGCGACTGCCGCTATCGTCCCACTTTGAATAACAAAGAATAAAGTCCAAGCGAATAAAAAACCAATAAAACTATTATAAAGTTTTTTTAAATAAGTATATTGTCCTCCTTGTTCTGGAATTTTATTAGCTATTTCTGCATATGTTAAAGCCCCTGTTATTGTTATTAATCCACCTGTTATCCACAAAGCTATCATATACCAGCCATTGGGTAAATAATTCGCTATAATTGATGGAACTAAGAAAATACCAGAGCCTATCATTGAACCCACTACTATATTTGTTGCATCAAAAAGATTAATTTTATTTTTCATATTTTATAAATTAGATAAATTTTCAAAGGTAATGATTTCATTTTTTATGAATTCAAAGGAGTTTTCCCAAAAATCTCTTTCTTTTATATTTATATCGTATTTAATTAGAAGATCATATGGATCTTTTTTTCCAGTATTTTTTAGAATTTCCTCGTATTCATTTAAGGTTAAGTTATTCTCTAGATATAGTTTGTATAAACCTAGGCTTATTAGTAGACCAATTAAATATGGGTAATTATAAAAATTAGAGTGATAATAATGAGGTTTAACTATCCACATATATTTATGAAAAGAATTAATAGAATCTAAATATATTTCTTGTTGAGAATCTAGCATTAGGTTTATTAGATCATTGGCAGTTAAATTTTGTTCTTTTCTTATTTCAGTTAGTTTTTTTTCAAAAAGGAATCTAGACATTATATCAACTACTACTTGACTAATGGTTAGTAAAAATCCATCTAGTATTGAGATTTTTAGGTTTTTTGAAGAAATTGTTGTATTTATGTAGTTTCTTAAGATATTTTCAGCTAATAGGGAAGCACTTTCGGCTAAAATTAATGGGGAACGCCTATATATCGATAGATTATAAGATAATAAATAATTATGATAAGCATGTCCTAATTCATGAGCTAATGTAAAGATTGATTTAATAGAGTTGTCATAATTAATAAGAATTCTGGATTTAAATGGCATAACGTATATACAAAAAGCTCCATCACTTTTACCTAACCTTGGTTTAGCATCTATCCAGTTATTTCCAAATGCTTCCTTGGCTATATTACTTAAATTACTACTAAACGTTGAAAAGGCATTTATTATTAATTCCTTAGCTAGTTGATAATTGAAATCATTATCTTCTAAATTATTTGATTCACTTTCGATAGGAGCAAATATGTCATACCATTCTAATTTATCTAAGTTTAGTAATTTTGCTTTGATTTTAAAATATTTTCTTATAGTGTCTAAGTTTTCTAAAGTTATGTTTAAAATTATATCAAACGTTTCTTTATCTATTTTATTATAAAATAAAGTGGATTCTAAAAGAGAATTGAATTTTCTTCTTTTAGAGATTACTAATGAGTCCCACTTTATTGAGTTTAATATTTTAGCGAAAATGTGATGATATTTCTCTAATTCATTTATTTCTGTATTATAAGCATTAGCTCTAATTGTTCTATCTTTATGATGATATAGATTTCTCAGTTCGCTTAATGATAAAAGCTTATTATCAAATTTTATTTTTATATTACTTATAATTAAATCATATAAAGATTTCCATTCAGTGCTCGAACTTATACTAATTAAGCTATATAATTCTTCTTCGTTTAAATCCATTTTATGTTCAAAATTCTCCATTGATTTTTTTATGAAATATTCGTATTCTGTTAATTCTCCAGATTCGTTTAAATTTTTTTGGATATTTTCTTTATTATTATAAATAATTTGTTCAATTTTAGTATGTATAGTTTTTAAATTAGATGAAATAGTTAAAATTTTGCCGTTGTATTTATTAGCTTCTTCATGTGTAGAATCACACGCTAAGACACAACTTATATATGCATTTAATTTTCTGTTTAACTCGAATATTTCATTATATAGACCTAGCACCTTTTTTAGTTCCTTTATATCTGTTTTATTTATTATATTTTCAATTTCATTATTTATAAATTCTATTTTTTCTTCTAATAGTTTTAATTCTTTATTAAATTCTGTAAATGAGGGATAGATATTAGATAAATCCCATATAGGAAGATCTTTTATTAAAGGGGTATTACTTTTTAAATCTTGTTCCATGTTAATATTATTTTAGAATAAAAATTTAAATCCTTTTATTAGATTTTTTTTAGGCTAATTTAAAAAATTAACTTTTTTTTAACAAAATTTTTTTTTATATTTTATAGTCTTTTGTAATTATAAATTTAGTTAAAAATTAAAATATAAAAAAACAAAGGAAAGGAAAAAATGATTATGATAAATAATAATGTAAATAAGATAAAGATAACTACATATAATGTAGAGAATTTATTTGATAAAGTAGATGATCCTAACAAGGATGATGGGCCTCCTAAACCTGATAATGAATTAAAGGCTTTAGCTAATGTTATAAAGTATTTAAACTCTGATATTTTAGTTTTAGAAGAAGTAGAGAATAAAGATATTGTTTTGCAAGTATTAAGTATGGCAGGATTAAAAGATAGGTATAATGTAATAGTAGGTAAAAGCGATGGAAGAGGGATTGCTGTTGCTTTACTAATTGATAAAAAATACCCAATAAAGGAATATACTATTAATCAGAATGAAAACATTTTTTATAGGCCTCCTGTAGAAGCTATAGTAGAGTTAGCACCAGGCTTTAATGTAAAAATAATGGGAGTTCATTTTAAGGCTAAAATGAATCCAGCTTCTCAAGAGCAAAGACTAAAAGAAGCTAAAAGAGCAATTGAATTAGCTAAACAAGATTCTTTGCCTACTATAATTGCAGGAGATTTTAATGATCTACCTGATTCTAAAACATTAAGTTTAATTCAAAATAATGGTTTTACTGATGTTAGAAAAATTGATTTATTATCAAAAGATACTAATACTCCTACCCATTACACTATTTATCATTTACCTGAAAAAGATAATAAAGAAATTGATATTCCTAATGATTATAAGGAAATTAAAGGTAAGACTTCTATAATTGACTATATAACTGTAACTGATAATTTAAAAAAATATGTAGTTCAAGGTAGCTTTGATGTATTAGAAAAACAGGAATTAAATGATGTTTCAATAGCTTCTGATCATAGACCCGTTAGTGTAGAATTTCAAATTACTTAAATATCTTTATTAATTTAAGGAGTTTTGATAAAAAAGTATAATTAAGTATATAGAAAGGGGGTTTTTATGAAGGACTTATCAAAAATAATAAGTTTATTAAATTTAGGTGACTTAATGTTAAAATATAGTCAAAATAAAAAAGAACTAAAAGATACAGTTATTAATTATCACCCTCAAAATATAGATAATTATTATAAAGATGTTTTACCTACTAAGCTAACTATTGCAGAATTTATTTTAGATGATAATACTAAACAAAAAATAGAATATGATTTAAAAGAATTTTTTGATAAATTAGGTAGTTATAAATCTTCATTTAAAAAGAAAGAAAATGTTATAAATTTTGAGAATGATAATGTCAGTTTTAATTTTGTAGAAAAAAATAGATTAAAAAAAGAAGATATAGATGAATTGCTAAAAAATATAATAAAAAGTATTCCTACTAAGGCTTTTATTATTAAAAGTGATAATGTTTTAGCAGTATTAAATCAATATGATAAGATTAAACAAGAATTAGGAGATATGAATAGTAATAATTTGGTATTTAAGCCAAAGAATATAATGTATGATGTTTTATCAACTATTTATAATATAGAACGAGATATAAACAAAGTTAATGGTTATGCCCAAGAAAAATTTATAAAACCTTTTAAAGTAGATTTGTATGGAGTGTCTAATAAAGATTTCTTAAAAAATGCTTATTATGATCCTAAAACAAATAGGCTAGTTTTAGGGACTGTTTTTAATTTAGGGGATCAAAGCATAATTAATGCTTCTAATGATACAGATGTAGTTATCCATGAATTAGGTCATAAATTATTAGATGATTTAAGACCGAATTATCTTAATAATTATTTTCATTTTGAATCTGGAGCAGTACATGAGGCCTTTGGTGATATAAACGCATTCTTAGCTGCTGCTAGCGATCCTAACGTTAAACAATATATAAAAGATAATAATATAGATTTATCAAAGAGTAATATACTTTCTCAGATAGCTGAATATTTTGGAAAAACTATATATACTAATATAAAGCAAACACAAGAATTATTGAATAAAAATCCATATATGCCTAAAGAAGAGTTAAAAAATATAAAAGATGAAAAAGCGATTAGAGATTTATCAAAAGATTTTGAATATAAAAAATATTCTAATTTAAAGAATGATGAAAAAGAAGTACATTTACAATCTAAAAGTTTGTCAAATGCTTTTTATAAAGCTTTTATAAATTTTTATAATGATAAAAAGGATAAATATGATTTAAATCAGGTAGCGGAAAAATTTTATGATATATTTATAAAGGGAACAAAAATATCAAACCCAGCAACAGCTACTATCCCAGAGTTTATGAAATCGTTAATAGTAGCAGATATTTTATTTAATGATTCTGAATTAACTCCTTATTTGTTAAATGCAGCTAATGAAAATAAAATCTTTGATAGCTTGAACATAGATTCTATTTTTAATGAAATAAAAGAATCAAAAAATTTAAATATTGAGCCATTGAAAATTGTTTTAAATAACAAATATCTTAAAAAAGAAGAATTAGAGAATTCTTTAAAAGAAGCTGTTTTAAAAATTTTAAAGAATTATTCAAAAGATTTTGATTATTTAACTTTAAATGATTTATCAGTTTCATTAGTTCCAGGCTTTAATAATGGAATAAATATGGAAATTAGTTATAAATATCCTAAGTCTATTAAAGTGAACAATAAAAATGTAGCAGTATATGGTGGAGCTATTTTAGTTTTAGATAAGAATTTGAATTTAATTTATTCTTATATAGAGAATATATCTGATCAAAAAATTAAAGATATGCAAGATTATGCTAATCTTATTTTTAATGATGAAAATGATGAAGATTTTATTTTATCATAAGTAAATTAGTAATTGCAATTAATAGATTGTGAAAAAAATAGTAAGTAAATTAGATGCTTCTTTTAAATAATTTAGAAAATAATATTAACAACAAGTAAGCAATAAGAAAAACAATAATAGTGGAAAAAATAGTTAAAGCAGAAGCATAACCCATATCCAAAAACTTAAAGAAATTTTCGTAAATATACATAGGTAAAGTTTTAGTAGAGTTAGAAGGGCCACCGCCTGTTAAAACCAAAGGTAAATCGAATACTGCTAATGCATAAAGATATCTAAAGATAATAGAAACTGCTACAGCAGGAACTATTATGGGAATAATAATCCAAAAGATCTTATGATACCAATTACCCCCTTCTATGTCTATTGCTTCTAAGTACTCTTTATTTAGTCCTTTTAAAGCAGAATACATAAGAATAGCAATAAATGGAGTAGTTTTCCATATATCTATTAATACCATCCATATAAAAGCAAATAAATTATTAGATAAATATATGTCTTTTAAACTAAATATACTAAGGAATTTAGGAATAATCCCGTAATCTTCATTTAGAAAGAATCTCCATGATAATGCCATAATAGCGGTAGGTAAAGCCCACGGTAATATTATACTAAACCTTACTAGTTTGTTATCATTAAAATATAAAAATAACGCTATTAAAAAACCAAGTATTACCTCAAATGGAACACTAATAGTAGCGAACCTTATACTATTGTATAAGCATATCCAAAAAGTTTTATCACTAAAAATTTCATAAAAGTTAGCTAAAAAAATCCATCGCCTTATATTTAAATAAATAATATCCACAAAAAAAGAATTGTAAATAACTTTTATAAGGGGATAAACTACAAATAAAATTAATAAAATAACAGTAGGAAATAATAGGATAATTCCTGTTAGTATATCTTCCTTTTTTATATCACTAAATTTAGTATGTATCTTATTTCCCTCCCCTATTTTTAATTTTAAAATACCTTAAAAAGTACCTTAAAGTTAGCTAATTATTAATTATGTAGCTAATTCTAAAATAACGTTAATATTTTCTAATTTTAAAGAATTAACAAAAGATTTGATAATTTCAACGGAATCAAAAGGAATGTATCTATTGGTTTCTATTTTTTGATATTTTTCATTAGTATAAATTTCAATGGTAACTGAAATATACTCACTGTTATTGGTATTAAATTTGCTAATTTCATTAATTTTATCATATGGAGTTGTTAAATTTCTTAAAGTAGAAAGAAAATCTCTTATGTTACTTATGTTATTATTTATTATATTGTTATTAAATTCTATAAAAATGGATAATTTCATAAAAGGATTTATTTTATTAAGATTAGTATCAATTAGATTAGTATTATTATTTTTACCAATAAAATCGTTAAATAAGTAGATTTCATTAGCAATAATTTTGAAATTTTCTTCATTCTCTTCTTGTTCTTCCATATTTGTTTTTTCTATTTCTATTTTTCCTTTAACTATAATTATTTCATTTTCTTTTAAGTAGTTTTTAAATTTTTGATATACTAAAGGATAAGCTATTACTTCAATGACATCGGTAGGATCATCTAATATGAATGTAGCCATTTTCCCTTTTTTAGTATAACTTTCTTTTATATCTGTTATAACTCCTATTAAAGTAATCTCTTCTTGTAATTTTTCTTCTTTCTCTAAATAATCTTTTTTTATTTGGGATATTGAAGGTAATTTAAGATTATTATTTTTTTTAATTATATTAACGGGATGATCTGAAAGGTATATTCCTAAGGTTTCCTTTTCTAATTTTAAAATCTCAAGTAATTTATTTTTTTCTTCTGTTTGAGAATGAGCAATATTATTATTTACAGCATTACTATTATTTTTAGTAATAGAAAAAAGAGTACTGCTTTTACTTTTGGCTAAATTTAATATAGTATCTATGTTTTTATATAATTCTAATCTATTAGGATGTAAAGAATCAAAGCAACCAGATAATATTAAAATTTCTAAAGTTTTTTTATTTATTATTTGATTACTTACTCTTAAGATAAAATCTTGGATATCGCTAAACGGTTTTTTAGACCTTTTAGAAATTATTTCATTAATAGCAGCTTGGCCTAAGCCTTTTATACCTAGTAATCCATATCTTATATATTTTTGATTATTTTGGATTTCTACACTAAAGTTTTCTTCACTTTTATTTATATCAGGAGGTAGCACCTTTATATTTAATTCTAATGCTTCATTTAAAAATATTTTTAGTTTATCAGGATTACTTTCTACACTTTTAAGTAAAGAAGCTAAGAATTCATGTGGATAGTGAGCTTTTAAATAAGCTGTTATATAAGTAATAATTCCATAAGCAGCTGAGTGAGATTTATTAAATCCATATCCTGCAAACTTTTCTATTATATCAAATAGGGTTTTTGCTAATTCTTCACTATATCCATTTTCTATACAACCTTTTATAAAAATTTCTTTATATTTTTCCATTATTTCTGGTTTCTTTTTTCCCATTGCTTTTCTTAGGTCATCTGCTTGAGATAATGTGAATTTAGCGAATTTCACTGCTATTTGCATTATCTGTTCTTGATAAACTATAACCCCGTATGTTTCTCTAAGTATTTCTTCTAAATCTGGATGTAGATAATTTATTTTTGATTTATCATGTTTAGATTGAATAAATTGTTTAACTAATCCACTTTCAAGTGGCCCTGGTCTATATAAAGCTATTGCACTTATTATTTCATAAATATTAGATGGTTTTAGCTCTTTTAATAATTTTTGCATACCGCTACTTTCTAATTGAAAAACCCCCACTGTTTGACCATTACTTAATAGTTCATATACTTTTTCATCTTCTAAATTAAGATTATATATATCTAAATCAACGTTATTAATTTTTTTAATTAATTTAACAGTATCATCAATAACACTGAGTGTCCTAAGCCCTAAGAAATCCATTTTAACTAATCCTAGTTTTTCAATAGCTGTCATATCATAAGCTGTAGCAATAACTTCATTTTGTTTTATTAACGGAGTTAATTCATCTAAATCAACTGACGATATTACAACTCCTGCTGCATGTACAGATTGATTCCTTATAACTCCTTCTATTTCTATTGCTATATCTATTACTTTTCTTACATCTTTATTTTCATGATATTCTTTTTGGAGTTCTTTATTTTCTTGTAATGCTTCTTTTATAGAGTAATTAAAAGGAATCATTTTAGCTAAATAGTCTCCAAATGAAGCAGGGTATCCTAAAACCCTTGTAGCATCTCTTATAGCTGCTTTAGCTTTTAAAGTACCAAAAGTCCCTATATGAGCTACCTTAGTTTTCCCATATTTTTCAGTTATATATTCTATAACTTCATCTCTTCTTAATTGACAAAAATCTGTATCAATATCTGGTAAGGATTTTCTACCTGGATTTAAGAACCTTTCAAATAATAATCCATATTTTAAAGGATCTACATTAGTTATTCCAATTAAATAAGCTACTAAACTACCCCCAACAGAACCTCTTCCTGGACCCACTGGAATGCCTTTACTTTTAGCCCAATTAATAAAATCCCAAACTATTAAAAAATAATCACTAAATCCCATATCATTTATTACTTTTAATTCATATTCCATTCTATCTATTATATTTTGATCAGGATTAGGGTACTTTTTAGGTAAATTTTCTAAGCATAATTTTTTAAGGAATTCAAATGAATCTATTTCTTTCCCATTAACTGTGTATTTTGGTAAATAGTAAATTGAATTTAATTTTAGCTCTAGATTAGCTTTTTCTAATATTTCTAAGGTATTTAAGAAAGCATCTTTAAAATCATCCCCCCATATATTATAAAGCTCATTATAGCTTTTTAAATAGAATTCCTGAGTTTTAAATCTTAACCTATTAGGTTCATCTATTCGTTTTTTTGTTTGAATACACAAAAGTATATCATGGGGGTTAGCATGTTCTTTTAGAAGGTAATGTGCATCATTAGTTATTACTCTTTTTAAATTCAATTTTTTAGATAACTGGATTAATTTGGTATTAACTTTTCGTTGTTCCTCTAAATTATGATATTGTAGCTCTATGTAAAAATTATCCTTACCAAAAATGGAAAGATAATAATCTAATGCTTCTTTTAATTTTTTTTCATCATCTTTTAGGATTGCTTGAGGTATTTCCCCAGCTAAACATGAGCTTAACATTATAAGCCCTTTGCTATATTTCGATAAAACTTCTTTATCTATTCTAGGTTTATAATAAAAGCCTTCAGTATATCCAATTGTAATTAATTTACAAAGATTTTTATAACCTTCAATATCTTTAGCTAAAAGTAGTAAATGGTATCCTGTATATCTTAGATCCTCTTGTTCTAATTTAGCTTTAGATTTAATATGTCTGTCATTAGTTATATATAATTCAGCTCCTATTATAGGTTTTATTTCATTTTCTAATGCTTTTTCATAGAAGTTTATAGCTCCTGAGATACTGCCGTGGTCAGTTATAGCGACTCCTGGCATCCCCTCTTCTTTTACTTTTTTTATCAAATTTTCTATTTTTATCATCCCATCTAGGATGCTATAAATAGTATGTAAATGTAAATGAATAAATTCAGTTTTCATAATATTATTAAATTAATTAATTGGATATATTTTGAGGATTTTGATTTTGATTTTGATTTTGGTTTTGGTTTTGATTTTTTTGTTTATTTTTATTAATAAAGAAGAAAGCTAAAGCAGCTCCTATACCAATAATCCCAAAACATAAACAACAAGAAATTAAAGCTACTATTATCCATACAGTGTTTCCGCTTAAATCAATGGGAAAGCTTTTATCTTTTCCTTGGTTAATTTGTTCTTGAGCCCTAGCTATGTATTCTTTAGTATATGGATGATCGGGATATAATGTTTCCACTTCTTTAAATTTTTTTATAGCCTTTTTGTACTTTTGATTCCAGAAATCATTTAATGCTTCTTTATATAGTTTATCTACTTGACTTTGTATATTTTGGATACTACTTTCTTTTAGGAAATCTTGGATTTCCTTACAAGAAACTAAGAATCCATAGTTATCAGTTTTGATACCTGCTTGAGGATCTACTATAACCCAGGTAGCTGTTCCTATTACTTCACCGTTTAAGTTATATCCAGGACCGCCGCTATTTCCTCCCGTTATTAAAGCATCAGTTTGTAAAGACCTAACACCTTTAGCTGAGGTTCTTACAGCAGATATTGTTCCCCTTGTTACTGTTGGTTTTAGTACATCAAATTGATCAAATAATGAACCGGCAAAGAAGTGAACTTTAGCTGGATATCCTATTATATATACTTCTTGTCCTTCTGTTGGCTCTATGTTTGATATAATTGATGTAGGTAAATTAACTGAATCTATTTTGATAATAGCTAAGTCCCTACCTATACCACTAATATCTTTAGCTTTACCAATAGCTCCCAATTTTACTACATTAGCAGGTTTTAAAAATGCACTTACATTAGCCCTCCCCTTTTCTGCAACCCCCAGTCCTACATATATCTCTTCTTGGTAATCTAAATTACTTATTCCCATTAATGTTACTTTTTGTGCTAATTGAGATAGTAGTTTTTCTTGGGTTTTATTTAATTTTACTCCTGCTTCTTGTTCAAATGAAGTATATAAATCTTCAGTCATCGTTGATAATAAAGTTTTTTCTAATACTGCCTGTTTAGCTTCTTCTTCATCTACCTTAACACAATGAGCAGCTGTTAAAACATAGCCATTAGGGTTTATTATAACTCCACTACCTACTGATGTAACATTAACTTCTACATTTTTAGTTCTATCACTAAAATCAAAAAATAATGTTGGTTTTTCTAACATTAGCTTTAGCATAAATGTTAAAACTTGTTCTTCACTATTTATATCTATTTTTCCTTGATAGTAGGCTTCTTGTAGGTATTGAGTTACTATTTGTTGAGCTTTAGTTTGATTAAATATTGGCTGCCTATATTGTATTTGGCCTTTTATATTCATTACTATTAGTACTACTGATGGTTTATTTATTTCTATTATTTTTTGGCTGTCTGTTAAACCAGTATTAGCTAATATTGTCTTAAAAAAAATAAAAAAAATTGATAAATTTAAAAATATAAAAACTAAAAAAAATTTTAAATAATTATTTTTTATAAATTTATTTTTTTTCATTTATATTACCCCCTTTTTTATAAAGTTATGTTAATTGTTCTGATTCAATTAAGTAATATTTATAAGTTTTAATAATTTTTAATTTAGATTCATTTATCTTTTTAGTAAATATATCGTAGTTATCTTTTTTAATAATGACAGGATAACCTTTGTATATTGAATATAAATTATTAGTATTAAGTTCAGGAATATTCCATACTTCTAATTCTATTATTTCATTATTTTCTGGAAAATCATTTATATTTATTTTTGAAAGACTATCATAAAATCTTAATTTATAAAAATCATATTTAGAGATATAATATACAGATTTAAAGGATTTTAAGATAAAATTAACATTGTTTTCTTTTAGAATTTTATCATAATCAAAATTAAGGATATATTCTATTAAGTAAGGGATAATATAGGAGCTAGTTTCTAAGTAGATATTTTTTTCCTTAAAATGTTGGGTTTTTAAAATAGTAGAGTTTATATTATTAATTATTTGTAGAACTTGATATTTAGGGTTTATGATGTATCCAACGGAATTACAAAATTCACAAGGGGTGGCTAATCTAGTATATATATCGCTTTCTGTGCGTTGCCTTGTTAATTCTAATATACCTAAATTAGTAAATCCCCAGATATGGGTTTTTATTTTATCATCTTTTAAATGCTCTTTTAAGGTTTCTATTATTTGGTTTTTTATTATTTCAGATTGTGAGGTATCTGGGATTTTTAGAAAATCTATTAAAATGATACCTGTTAAGTTTCTTATTTTTATTTGTTTAGCTATTTCTATAGCTGCTTCTATGTTAGTATTTTTTGAAGTTTCTATTGGATTAGAACCTATATAGCTTCCTGAATTTACATCTATTAATGTACCTAATTCTGTCGTTTGAATTATTATAGATCCGCCAGATTTTAACCATACTTTTTTTTCTAAATATTTTGATAACTCTATTTTTAAATCATAATAATCTATTAAAGATTTATTAGTTTTTGTTGTATCATAAAAAAATATTTTACTTGAATAATCCTTAGAGAACAATGAAAGATAATTTTTTAATTTTTGATAGATTTCCTTGTTATCTACTATAACTTGAGTTTTGCTATCAAAATATTCTCTGATTATTCTAATTGGTAAGTAATCGTCAGTATAGATTAGTTTTTCATGTTTTGTAGCGTTAAAATCATTTATTATATTTTTCCAGATTTTGATAAGGATTTCCATGTCTTTATAAATTTCAGTTGCTTCAACTTCTTTAGAAGCTGTTCTTGCTATAAAACCTATATTTTCTATATTTAAAATTTCGTCATTATATTTTTCAGCTAAATTTGATCTTATATTTAAGATTATGTTTATTAGAACTTCCTTTATATCGTCCTCTATTATTTTAGATGAAATTTTTATAGAATTTTCATAAGGTAAAAGTATCACATATTTACCGGCTATTGTAATATTTGCACTAAGCTGAGGTAATTTATTTTTTAGCCCAGATTTTTTTATTTTTACTAATATATGATTCCCTGTTTTTATTTTATTTTTTAAATTATCTGGGATATCATTAAAATTAAGGAATCCCGATTGTGAGTTACCCAAACTAACAAAGCACGCATTTATCCCTGGAGTTATATTAGTTATTTTCCCTTTATATATATTCCCTACCTCTTCTTCTTCTGTATCAAAGAATATATTAATTATATTGTTATTTTGAAGTATTACACAAATAATGGGCTTTAAGAAACTTTGTATTAAAATTATTTTTTCTTCTTTTTTCATAAAATAGAAAATAACTACCTATTTAAAAAAAATTAGCAAATTTAATAGTATTTAAAGATGTTATGATAATAATGATTTTAATTACTTAGAGGTAATACATCAACAAAAGTTTTAGTTCTAGTTTTTCTAAATTTTACTATTCCTTCGACTGTAGCAAAGATAGTATAGTCATTACCTAGATCAGTGTTTATCCCTGGATAGAATTTAGTACCTCTTTGACGGATAATAATATTTCCAGGTTTTGCTAATTGACCTTCATATAATTTTACTCCTAGTCTTTTGCTGTTGCTATCTCGACCGTTCTTACTAGCACTACCAGATTTTTTTTGTGCCATAAAATCAGCACCCCCTTTTTATACTTCTTATTTTATAATTATAAATTTTTTATTCATTACCTCTTTTTTATTAAGTTTTTTTTATAACCTTTTAATATAATATAGTTTCTTTTTAAAGGTATAATGATTTTCTTTTTAGAATAATATTAATAAAAATATGTATATTTTAGGGATAGAGACTACTTGTGATGAAACTTCTGTTAGTATTGTTAAGGCTTATGATAATTTAAAATTTGATATTATAAGTAACATAATTTTATCACAGGATATCCATAAAATTTTTGGGGGTATTTATCCTGAACAAGCGTTTAGGAAACATCAAGAAAATATAATAAAAATATTAGCTAAAGCTATAGAGAATTTTGATATAAATAAAATAGAGTTAATAGGTGTTAGTGCGTTTCCTGGGTTGGTTGGGGCTTTAGCTTCTGGGGTTGCAATGGCTAAAACCCTTGGAGTTATTTTATCTAAGCCTGTTATCCCTGTGAATCATTTATGGGGGCATTTATTTGCTAATTTCGCAAAAATTGATTTTAATTCAATAGATTTTAAAGATTTATTTCCTGCTTTAGGGTTAGTTGTTTCAGGAGGACATACTAATTTATATTTTATTGAAAATTTCTTACCTATTAAAATCGAGTTAATAATGAATACGTTAGATGATGCGGTAGGAGAAGCTTATGATAAGGTTGCTAGGCTTTTAAACTTAGGATTTCCAGGTGGACCTGTAATTGATAAATTAGCACAAAATTATACTCCTACTTTAAATGAAAAACCAATATTCCCTATTCCAAAATCTAAAGATTTTAGTTATAGTGGTTTAAAAACTGCTGTTCTTAGACACATAAAAAATATAAATTTTAATAACTTAGATCCAGAACAAAAGGATATTGAAATAAAGAAAATATGTTATTATTTTCAATATTCTGCTATAGAGCATATTATAAAAAAAATTGAATTAATTTTAAAGGAATATAAAGGTAATTTAAGGGGTATAAATTCAATATTTGTAGGTGGTGGTGTAGCTGCTAATTCTTTTTTAAGAAAAAGGCTAATAGAGTTAGCTAATAAATTTAAAATAAATTTGTATATTCCTTCTGTTAATTTATGTACAGATAATGCAGCTATGATTGCCATTGCCACCTTTTTTATTTATAAATCATTTTTTAACAAAATAAATAATGATATTATTGATTTTGATGTTTATCCTTCAGAAGAAGAAGGAATTAAAATATTTAAAAATAATTAATTATCAGAAATAAATAAATTTCCTAATAATTTATATTACTTAAATTTACGGAATAATTTATGGAAATAAAACTCTTCAATTCAAATAAAAAAATAAATATAAAAGAATCTAATTTAATTTTAGTTAATAAAGGCCAAAATCTAGTAGATTTTTATGAATATAATGATTATTTTTTAAAGGTTATTAACGATGTATTAAATGTTAATAAATTCTATAAAGATTTGATAAAAAGAATAGAGTTTATATATGATTTATTAAATAATAAAACTGAGGATAATTTTATAAAGATTAGTTTGGAAAATTCTTTACCTATTGGTTATTTTTTAGATGATGGGAAAATTTTTAATAAAGGTACCAAAAATATGCTTTTGCTTTTTAAAAAACAAAATTATATTAGTTTAGACAATTTTTTAAATAACCAAGAAATTTTTAGTTATAAAAGGATAGAAATTTATAATAAATTAATTGATTTATTAATTTTTTTTCATGAAAATAGTGTTCTGCTTTGTGATTTTAAATTAGATAATTTTTTAGTTATTGAAAATGAGCAAGGTTTTTTTATAACAATAAGAAATATAGAAAAAATCAATGTAAATGATTTAAAAGATGTTGGTTTTATTAGTAGTGATTTTATATTACCTCCAGAGGCTTTTTTTAAAAATGAATATAATATTTATTCTGAGCTTTGGTTAGCTACTAATTTTATTTTTTATATTTTAACAGGTTTAAATGTTTTTGATTTTATAAAAGCTGCTAATATTAATCATAATATGTTACAAAATTTTTTGTATCATGTAGATTATAAGGTAAAGACTTGGCCACCTGATATAAAACAAAATATAAATATTTCTTCTCAATTACCTTATCTAGATCAAATTAAGTATAACAATTTAAAAGAAGTTTGCAAAAACTATTTTAGATATTCTAACTTTAAAGAGATTTTATTTAAAAATTTTATTTTAGGCTATCTTTTGTTTAATCAAAGAAAAAATTTAAGTGCTATAAAAAATGAATTAAAAAAAGATCTAGTTAAGTATCATCTTGATAAACAAAAAGAGCATAAAAATTTAGAATCTGAAAACAAACAATTTATAGATCAAGATAAAATTCAGGATAAAATTATAGATAACATTAGTTTTTATGTATCTAAAAATGAAGTTACCCAAGAAAAAATAGATAATAAATCTAAACAAGAATCAAAATTTTATAAAGATTTAACAGATTTTAATTTAGTTAAAAGAATTGAAATTGAAAGTAATATAATTTATTACCAAAATGTTTCTGGTATACAAGACTATGTTGCTTTTAAACTAAAGCAAAACAATATATTGAATTCGACTTTTGTAGATTTTATGAATAGTATTTTTGTTTTTATACCTTTAAATTTAGATTTATTTACCTACTATAAAGTTAGTATTCTCTTTAGTTTATTTTCATTTATAGATAAAAATCAAAGTGATATACAAAAAAAATATAATTTAGATGAGAAAAGTTTTTATTATTTTAAAGTTATTATTGTTAATTTTGTTCAATTTTTAGATGAAGAAAATCTAAAAAAGATAGTTAATATATTTATTAGCTTATATAAAGATAAATCTTACGGTATTTTAATTTATTTTATATATGAAAATTTAAAACAAGAACTATTAAATATTAAACTAGAAGAGTTAAACAAATCAGAGATTTTAAAAGAAGTTAATATGAAATTAAATAGTTTTATTTCAATAAAAATTTCTAGTCCTTTGAATGAATTTTTAGAAAACTATTTAAAAAAAATAAAAATTTTCGTTATTATTTTTGTTTTTATATTATCAGTTATTAGTAGTTTGATATTTTTTAAAGATTTAAAATTATTTTCATTTATTTTGATTATTAATATTATTTTTTTAGGGTTAAGTGTTTATTTTATTCTAAATTATATATTTAAAATTGTTTTACAGAAATTAAAGTGATAGATTTATAAATTATTTATTTTTATATTTTTATATGGGAATTGTGGTATTCAAGTTAGCTAAATCTAAATTATTAAGTAGGGGCTTTCTGATTGGAATCTAGATATATTCTAAAATTAGCATAAACTTGTTTTATTAACAGTGCTGGATTTAAAAGATTTAGATAGCATTGTTTTATCCCCTGCTATCATCAATTTCCAATATTATCAAATTTCTTCTACTAATGTTATAAAAACTAAATTTTATCAAGAGAATTTATTTTCTAACTATGAATTATCTCAATTGAATTATCTAAATAGTATTAATTCTAACTCTTTTAAAAAAAGGTATTATTAGCAATTTTTTTATTTTGTGAACATTAGATGGGGTTGGCCGGAATCGAACCGGCAACCTTTGCCTTAGGAGGGCAACGCTCTATCCTTTTGAGCTACAACCCCCTTATTCTTATTATTATACAACTTTATTAGTTTAACCTCTATAAAACCAATAAAAAAAATATAAAAACTAATTTTGTAAAAAAATTGTAAAAAAATGATATCAAAGCCTTTATTTTTTTTAAAAATGATTATATATATATTGAAAACTAAAAATAAAAAAACAAAAAAATAGGAGGTGTTTAAAATATGTTTCCATTAATAGGAGGTCCTAATCTAAGCTCTATTTATAATATTAATATTAATAATATTGCTATAGGGGGATGTATTTATAGGCCTCAACCTCAAATCCCACCACATATTATAATGCAGCTAATAATGGTATTAATTCAATTATTACAATTACAACAAGGAGGTTGTGGTTGCCAACCACCTATATTTAATCCAATGGGTGGAGCTCCAATAGGATTTCCACCAGTAGGTGGCCCAATTGGATTTCCACCAGTAGGTGGCCCAATTGGATTTCCACCAGTAGGTGGCCCAATTGGTTTCCCTGGACCAATATGTGGTCCAATGCCTTTCCCAAGACCAATGCCATTTCCGGGATTCCCTCCAATTAAACCACCTACATTTACTGATTACGGTATGGCTATAGGGCAAGGTATAGGAGGAATGGCTGGAGGTATTGCTGGTGGATTTGTAGGTTGGCAAGCAGGAGCAGCAGCTGGTGCAGCTATTGGAACAGCTATATTCCCAGGTATAGGTACTATTATAGGAGGATTCTTAGGAGGTATTGTAGGAGGTATTGGTGGAAGCTTCCTTGGTAAAGCAGTAGGTGGGTTTATAGGTAAAGTAGCTGGTGGGTTTGTTGGAGCAGTTGCTGATGGAATAGCAGGGCTTTTTAAAGGAATAGGAAAAATATTTAAAAAGCTCTTTTAAAAAGACTTAGTAGATGGGATACTTGCAAAGGGGGAGCATAGCCTCCCCTTTTTTTATTTTAGATAATTATTAGAAGGAATAAAGATTTATAGATTTAATTAATTTATTAATGAGTGTTTTATTTTTGTTTTTAGAATATATTGGTTTGATATATTTTATATTAAAAGATGTTATTAAATCCAGTATAAAGTTAGATTTTCCTATCGAATATATTCCTTATTATATTATACATTTAGGATATAATGCGCTTTTTATAGTGGTATTGACAATAACTTTTTCAGGGATGGTAATATCTCTAGAATTAGCAAGGGAAGCAGTGAGGTATGGGGTAGCAGATATGGTAGGTGGTGGAGTAGCTGTTGCTATGGCAAGAGAATTTGGGCCTATGCTTAGTGCTATCGTTATAATTGGCAGAAGTGGTGCAGCTATTGCTGCTGAAATTTCTACTATGAATGCTACTGATCAAATAGACGCTTTAAAAACTATGGGTGCTAATATCTCAAGTTATTTAATTACACCAAGATTAATCGCTTTAATTATATCTCAACCTATTATTACTTTAATATCTATAATTTCAGGGACAGCAGGCGGATATTTTATGGCTAATATCTATGCAGGAATATCTTATAAAGTTTATACTTCATCCATTGAGAGAATCTTAGAACCATATGATATATACTCAGGGTTATTAAAATCAGTAGTTTTTGCTATAGCTATTGTGTTAATTTGTAGTATAGAAGGTATTAAAAGTAGTAAAAATTCGGCAGGTGTTGGTATTGCTACTACTAAGGCCGTTATGTATTCTATTATTATGATTTTTATTTTAAATTTTGCTTTATCTTATTTACTTTTTGCTAGGTAATTACATAAAATACTATTAATTAAAATTGGCAACTCTTTAAAAGAGGAAATTATTTAAAAATTAGTTTATTTATGTTTTTTACTGAAAAAATGATATAAAAATATAGCGGCTGCATTTGTTAGGTTAAGGCTTTCCACGTTAAATATTTCTATAGCTACAATTTTTAAACTATTTATATTTTTAATTACCTCTTTAGGAATTCCATTCTCGCCACCTATAATTACTAAGCTTTTAGGTAATATAAAATTATAATCTAATTTGTGCAGTTTGGTTTTACTATCTTTATCTAATAAAATAATATTATATTTTTTGGAAATAAAGTGATTAAGGATTTTAGATATACTGTAAAATCTATGGATTTTTATTTTTGAGTTTCTGGAAGTTTGGATAACAATATCATTAATGTTTGCAGAGTCGTGAATGGGAATTAAGATTCCAGCTATATTAAAGGCATAACATACTCTCATTAATGCTCCTAAATTTCTTGGATCTTTTATTTTATAACCTAAAATTATTATAGGTAATTCTGAATTATATATATTTTCTTCTATTTCTTTTAAGCTACTGTAAATATAATCATAGTACTCTAATACTATTAATTGATGATTTAAAAAATTAAATTTTTTTTTGAAGATATTGCTATCTATTATATGGATTGGAATATTATGTTGCTTTAAATCGTGTATCATTTTTTTTACATAAATCTTATCCTCAATAGACTTACTTATATATACTTTCGTTATTTTTTTTATGTTATTTTTATCTTCTATAAATTCTTTTATAAGTTTTTTATTATATAGATACATTTTTTATTGTTTTTTAATGTATATATTTATTGTAAATTTGTATAATTGAAGCTTCTTTAAAGTATGCTATTGTTATTAAAAAAAGTAATAATAAAAAAGAAAAAGCTATAAAAATAAGATTTGGTAATAATTTTATAAATTTGGTATTAATATCTGCAATTTGAAAATAAATTAGATTAGAAATAAGTTTTATAATTTTATAAAAATAAAAGAATATTGCTATAGGAAGTAAAAAAATTAAGTAAGGTAAAAATACATAAAGCGAGCAAAAGTAAAATAATAATATCAAAAAATTAAACAATAAAATAAACTTTATAAATTCCAATTTTGATATATTTTTATGAAGTTCTGTATAATCGGTAGAAAATGTATTATTAAGGGATAATTCAAAATATTTAAAAATTAATCCCATATGAGCTGCCATAAAAAGACCTGTGAAATATCTAATTGAATTTGTGGTTTCTCTTAATTTTGTATAACTTGTTATTCCATCTAACCCAAATAAAAATAAATAAAACAAAAATATGAAAATTATTACTTTAATATAATTAGTAATTAAATTATTAATGTATTTATGATGCTTTTTTTTATAAAAAAAAATATTAATTAAATAAATAATAATAAAGCTTACTAAGAAACCTATGTAAGTTCCAGTATCTCTTGAGCAAACAAAAAATTGATACCCATTTATATCACAAAATGATCTTTCATTTATTTGATGGCATAAACCGCTAAACAAAAAAAATAAGAAATCATAAATTTTTTCTAAAATTATACTCATCATAAAATTATACTAATTAGGTAATTGCTTAATTTATTCTATCTTCTTCTATGATACTTTAATAACCTTAGTAATGCTTTTGAATTTATCAGTGTATATCGAACTCCCTCTCCTTAATTTCTTTATCGCTTATTTTAGGGTAGTTTCAGTATTTACTATTTCAACTTCTACTTTTCCTTCCCTTTTCTAAAATTCCAAACACAATAACTTGAAGCTCAAAAAGTTTAAGAACCAAAATGTGCTTATTTTCACAATATGGGCAATGCATAAATTTTTTAAAATACCCTTTTGTCTTAAAAAATCTTAATTTTAATAAAGGTAGAATTAATTAAGTAATCGCTACTAATTATATTGGTTTTTTATATGTTTTGTTTTTATGGTTCATTAGAGTAATAGATAAAGGGGTTGCCTTTTAAATTATAATTGGATATCATTGCTTCACCATAAGCACCGGCACTTCTTATAGCTAATATATCGTTTCTTTCTGTTAAGGGTAGTAACATGTTTTTACCAAAGCAATCTGTAGATTCGCAGATTGGTCCATAAATATCATAAAGATAAATTGGTTTTTCATAGTATTTAGATAGATTTTGGATTAAATGAAATGCTTCATATAATGCAGGTCTTATTAAATGATTCATTCCACCATCTACTATAACTTTCTTTTTATTAGGATTAAGAGAATCTTTTATATATAGAACTTTAACTAAATATGCTCCGCATTGACCTACTATTGATCTACCTAGTTCAAAAATTATAGCTCTGTTTATATGATCTAAAAATCGATAAAATGTATAGAAATAGTTTTTGAAATCAGGGAGTTTATCGGGGTTATAATAATCTATTCCTAACCCTCCTCCAACATTAACATACTTTATCTTAAAATCTCTTTCTTCAAAATATTTGAGAGTTTCATTTATTTTTAAGCAATAATTTTTAAAGACGTTGAAATCTAGGATTTGTGAACCTATATGAAAATGAAGCCCAACAAAATTTAAATGTTCCTTACCATTTTCAATTATTTCTATTACTTCGTTTATTTCATTAAAATTTATTCCGAATTTATTTTCTTCTAATCCTGTAGTTATGTATTTATGAGTTAGTGGATCTATATTAGGGTTTATTCTTAAAGATATATTAGCTTTTTTAGTTAATTTACGAGCAATATCTATAATAACTTTAAGTTCTTGGATACTTTCAACGTTTATAGAAAAAATATCATTACTTATAGCAAATTCTAATTCTTCATCTGTTTTTCCTACCCCTGCAAAAACTATAGGCTTGAAATCTAAGTTTTTAGCTTTTTTTAATTCCCCTAAACTAACACAATCTGCTCCTAGATTATATTTTTTTATCTCTTTAAGTATATTATCATTAGCGTTAGCTTTAAATGAATAGCATATTATACTATTTAATATTTTTGAATTTTCTATTAAATTTTTTAAAGTAAGATTTAATATATCTATATCGTAATAATACGCTGGAGTTTTTAATTTTAATATTTTTTCTATTTTACCTTCAAACATAAAATTAGTTATTTTATTTAATAAATTTCAAATAAACTTTTATTAAGTTTTTCTAGAACTTTTTGTTTATAAGATGTATCTATACAAAGTGAAATATTATAATCACTACTTCCGTAAGCTATCATTCTAATGGGGATATCTTTTATTGATTCTAAAACTTTAAAAAGATAACCTGCTTTATTTATAGGTATATATCCTACTATACATATTATAGAGTTATTTGGAATAACTTCTATAAAAGCAATTTCATTTAATTCATTAATTATTTCTTGTAGGTAGGTAGTGTTATCTATAGTAACTGATATTGATACCTCTGAAGTTGTAATCATATCAACTGGGGTTTTATATCTTTCAAATATTTCAAATACTGCTCGTAAATATCCGTAAGTTAGGAGCATTCTATAACTTTTTATTTTTATAATAGTTATATTATCTTTAGCAGCAACCGCTTTAAAACCTTCCGATATAGGAAGCTCATTAGTTATAACTGTTCCAAATGAAAAAGGATTAAAGGTATTCTTTAATATAACGGGGATATTTTTTAATTGTGCGGGTAAGATAGTAGCTGGATGTAGAACTTTAGCTCCAAAGTACGCTAGCTCTGCTGCTTCTTCAAAACTAATATAATTAATAGGGTATGTTCTATCAACATATCTTGGATCATTATTATGTAATCCACTTACATCACTATATATGTAAATCTCATTAGCATTTAAAATATTACCTATAATAGATGCAGTATAATCGCTCCCCCCCCTTCCTAAGTTATCTATATCTCCAAAAGCATTTCTACATATATATCCCTGCGTTATTATAAGATTATTATCAATTTTATTTATTATATTTATTAAATTATTTTTGATGAATTCCCAGTCTAAATCTTTATTTTCTTTTAATTTTATAAAATCTAAAGCGTTAATTAAACTACATTCAATATTATTTTCTAAAAAGTAAAGATGATATATATTAGTTGCTAAAATTTCTCCTTGAGCTAATATTACTTTTTCTTCCTTTGAAGTTAAATTGAAACCTTCATTTCTATAATTATTAATTAGATTAATAGTTTCATTTATGGCAGCAATAGCTTGCTCTTTAAGGGATGTTTTTAAAAGCTTATTAATAAAATCTATATGTTTATTATAAAGCTCTTCTATTAATTTTTTAGTTTTGTTTTCATCTTTATTTTTTATTGAATTTGATATATCGAAAAGTAAATTAGTTATTCCACTTAAAGCTGATAGAACTAAGATTATTTTAATATTTTCTTTTAATTCATTTAATACTATTTCTTTTATATTGCTATAAGCGTTAGCTACGCTTGTTCCACCAAATTTTAGTACTTTATATTTAGTTTCATTTTTAATAGATTCCACTTTTTTACAGACCTCCTTTAAAACGATTTGTATATTTTTATAATTTTATAAAATTATATTTCTTTATTTATTAATTCTTCTAATTTATTAAGGATCTTTTTTAATTTAGGTTTTATTTTTTCTAAATCTTTTTCATTTTTAGAAATTTTTAACTCTTTATAATACATTTCATAAACTTGTAAAACATTTGAAAAATCTAAAGTATTTATTTGATTTTCTAATTCATATGTTTGATTAGATAAATTTTTATCTTCTTTTATAAATTTTTCTATTTTTATAACATTTTCAAAGTTAATTAATTTTTGAATATCAATAGACTCACTATTATCATATATTTTAATTTTTATGTAACTGTTTTTGTTATCTTCTATTTGTTTTATTAAATTATTTATATTTTCTGTTTTTTTTAAATCTAAAGTTATTAATCTTTTATGACTTTTTAGTTCTATGAATTCAGAAGTTATCAAGTTATGATCTACTTTATTTAGTATTATTCCATGTGGGTAATCTTCTCCAAAATCTAAAGGTAAAATAGAACCACTATAGTGTATATTGTTTATTTTTTGATATCTATGTATATGTCCTAAAGCTATATAATTAAAATCAAAAACTATATCGTTTGATAATACTTTATAAATATCGTTAGTACATAATGGAGATTCACTACTACCTAAATTAACCTCATCTAGCATAACGTGCATAACTAATATCTTTAATGTATTTTTATTTAAAATTTTTTCTTGTAATATTTTATTTAGTAAGATGCTATGTAATTTAGAATATGAATATTCTTTTTCTATATCAAAAATCTGATGAAATTTTAAACCTAATCTATACTCTATAAATGGTACTAATATTATTAATACATTATTATCATTTATTTTAAATTCAAAATATGGAGCATTTGAATTATTATTAAAATATTCTTCTAAATCTATAAAGGTATAGATTATTATTTTTTTATTACTAAATTTGTTTAGGATTTTGTTATAAGTATTTAAATTTTTTAGTTTTAAATCACTATCATGGTTTCCAGAAATTATGAAAATATAATTAACTAATTCATAGATATTAATTAGGAAGTTAATAAATAATTCTTCAGCTTCTAATGAAGGTAACTTATTATGAAAAATATCTCCACTTACTATAATAAACTCACATTTTGATTGTTTTATTATATATTCTATTTCCTTAAAAGTATTGTAAAATTCATCGTATCTATCTATGTCTCCTTTTAGAGATTTAATTTTTTTACCTAAATGCAAATCGCTTAAATGAATAAAATTAAAACTCATTGTATTTTTTGAAATTATCGATAATTATAAATTATATACTATTGTATCCCATTGTAGCTGCATTTATTCTTTCTGGAGTAGATGGATGTGATCTTAGATATGGGTGAGTAAAATCCATGCTGGAATTAAATCTTATTAATAAATCTAGGAAAGGCTGTAAAGGTAGGTTTGCCATTTTTAGGGCTCTGCCTGCATAGTAATCTGCTTCTAATTCTTTTTGTTGGTTATATACGTTTGTTGCATATGTATTCATTCCTGACATCCATTGGTACATAAATACTTGAGGGATATGATTTAATACTTCGTGAGCCCATTCATGCGCTAATACTCCAAAGATTGCTTCGTAGCTTTCATTTTCCACAAAAGAAGGATCTATAAATACTATTTTTTGGCCTGTTGCCATTGCTCCTAAGTTTGTTGGATATATTTGAACAGTTATATATGTCCCATACAAGTAATTTAATTTATTTACGATATCATTTAATTCTTCTGTTGTTACTTTTGAATAACTATAATTTATTAGATTTAATAAAATTAAAAAAAGTAGAATAACATACTTAATAAATTTCTTTTTTATTTTTAAGAAGAACATTGTTTATCACCTTTTATTATGTATAAATAATAAATAAAGAAAAAAGAGAGGAAGGATTACTTCCTCTCTGTAGTTAATTGACATATTTAATGAATTAGAGATTAACCGCCACCGCCGGCAAGAGCTTTAGTCCATTGGTTAGCTATTTGGGATTGAGTTTTATAAGCATCTAATCTAGTTTCTTCATGCATTTTTCTAATAGCTCTGTTAGTATCGAGAACCATCTTCATCATTTCTTGTTGATGTTTTTTTTCAGCTAATTGTTCAGAAAGATATAGGTTTTCAAGTTCACGTCTGTTTTGGTTATCAATAGCCCAAGCCCGAGATTGGTTAATAATAGGTTCCCACATTTGTTGCCTTTGAAATGGAAGCCATTCACTACCATCACCAATACCAAACATTTAAACACACCTCCTTAAAGCTTTTTTTTCCTTCAATATTATTATATACATTTTTTCATAAACTAAATAATAAAATAATTATTTTTTACAATTTTTTTACAAAATTACTTTTTAAACGTATTTTTAATTGTTAGTAAAGAGTAATTAGTTTTATAAGATATTTTATAAAAAATATTCTATCTTTTATAAAAATTATCATATAAGAAATTATCATATAAAGTAAAAAGTAAAAAACAGATAGTTTTTAATGAATAAAAAAAATTAAATAAGCACAGAAATTAATATAAATTATGATAAATAATAAATAAATAAAGAGAGGAAGGATTACTTCCTCTCTGTAGTTAATTGACATATTTAATGAATTAGAGATTAACCGCCACCGCCGGCAAGAGCTTTAGTCCATTGGTTAGCTATTTGAGATTGAGTTTTATAAGCATCTAATCTAGTTTCTTCATGCATTTTTCTAATAGCTCTGTTAGTATCGAGAACCATTTTCATCATTTCTTGTTGATGTTTTTTTTCAGCGAGTTGTTCAGAGAGCATGAGGTTTTCGAGTTCGCGTCTGTTTTGGTTATCAATAGCCCAAGCGCGAGCGGAGTTTATATAAGGTTCCCACATTTGTTGCCTTTGAAATGGAAGCCATTCACTACCATCACCAATACCAAACATTTAAACACACCTCCTTAAAGCTTTTTTTTCCTTCAATATTATTATATACATTTTTTTATAAACTAAATAATAAAATAATTATTTTTTACAATTTTTTTACAAATTTAGATTTTTGAGTAGTATAAATATTTTTTGGAGGTTTTGATATAATTTATTTAGAATAATAGAAGGGGGTGATGGAATTTATGGAAGAAATTCTAACAAAAAATAGTGCTTTGATAGTAGTAGATATGCAAAACGATTTTATAAATGGTGCTCTAGCTGTTCCTAATGCTGATACTATCATACCAATTGTTAATGAATATATTAAATTGTTTGAAAAAAATAATCTAATGATAGTATTTACAAGGGATTGGCATCCGGAAAATCATTGTTCATTTAAAGAAAATGGAGGGATTTGGCCTAAGCATTGTGTTCAAAATACCTATGGTGCTGAATTCCATAAGGATTTGTATATGCCTACTAATAAATATATTATTTCTAAAGCTTTTTTACCTGATTTAGAAGCTTATTCTGCATTTGAAAAAACAGAATTAGATGATTTACTAAAGAAGAATAACATAGACACTGTTTTTGTATGTGGTTTAGCTACTGATTATTGTGTTAAACAAACTGTGTTATCTGCTTTAAAACTTGGCTATAAAACTTATTTACTTGTAGATGCTATTAAAGGAGTTGATTTAAATAACTTTGATAGTGAAAAAGCTATTAATGAAATGATAGCTAACAAAGCTAAAGTCGTTGTTTTTGATGAATTACTTAATAAAATGAAAATTTAACAAAAATTAGTAAGAAGTATTTATCTTAGATAAAAATAAATCCTTACAAATATAGCTTACTAAATTTATAAGTATTACAGATGAAGAAGAATCAAGCAATTTATTAACACTAAGAGATTTAACACCTTAGAACTTAAGGTTATAAGGCTGAAAAAAAATAAACAGAACAAGCTGTATTAAGGTATAAAGCTCCAATTTTATAATATAACTAGTTAGTTCTTATTAAAACATTTAAGTAATTAATTTAAATGTAAATAATTTATAAATAATTAATTTAAGGGGGATTGCTATGAATTTTTTTAGATCTATTTTTAAAGCTATTGTTTTTAAAAGATATTTATTTATTTTTTTCTTTGTATTTC
The DNA here is from genome assembly GCA_937139605.1 of uncultured bacterium. Lineage (GTDB taxonomy): Bacteria > DRYD01 > DRYD01 > DRYD01 > DRYD01 > CAKZQG01. The sequence continues at coordinate 9,477 of CAKZQG010000027.1, read as the reverse complement.
TTAGTTTTTTTGTTTTTAGTGTCTTAAAAGGAAATTCATTACCTGATTTTGAATATACTATAGAATATCCAAAAAATATTGATATAGATAATCAAAATCTATTAAAAATAAGTACTTTTATATTTAAAGATAAAGATATTAAAGATATTGCTAATATTGATATTTCTTTGTTTTATAAAGATAATATAATTTATAAAACTAAAACTAATTCTAAAGGTTTAGCTTTAATAAATATTAATAAAGATTTATTTAAAAATTTAAAAAGTAAAAATGATTTTAATATAAATGATCAGAAAAATTTAGAATTAATTGCTAAAATAGGAAATAATCAAGAGAGGCTATCTTTTAATATTATTAAAAACTATAAAGCTATAATAACTCTTGATAAACCAATTTATCAACCTGGTCAGAAAGTATTTATAAAAATTATTACTTTAAAACAAATAAATAATATTTTTAAACCTATAAGTGATAATTTTATTCTTGAAATATTAGATCCTAAAGGAAATAAATTAGAATATAAAAAAATAAAAACAGATAAGTGGGGAACTCTATTCTTTGAATATAATTTATCTTCTTTAATTAACTTAGGAACTTATAAAATAAATTTAAAAAAAGATAACGACGTAATATCTACTGTTAATTTTGAAGTAGATAGATATACTTTACCTAAGTTTAAAATTGAATTAAAAACTAATCAAAATTACTTAGTTATAAATAGAAATTATCAAATGGAACTGGATTTAAGTTATTTTTTTGGAAAAAAAGTAGAAGCTTATATAAATATAGATGTATTTTCTTTTGATGCGCAATTTTATAAACTTTATTCAATTAATGGGAAAACAGACAAAAATGGGAAATATATCTTTAACCTCAAAGTTCCTAATTACTTAACAGGTATAGATAAAGATAAAGGACTTTTAAAATTAACTATTACCGCTAAAGATAAAGCTAATCAAATCGAAACTAAGGATTTTATATTTAATGTATATTCTAATGATATTATCTCTGATATAGTTCCTGAAAATGAAATTATTTTAAATGTTGAAAATAATTTTTTATGTGTTTTTTATTATCCAGAAAGCGCTAAAATTGACAATAATTTTAAAGTAATTTTTAATAAGCCTTTTAAGAAAACTTTTGAAGTTAAAGGTAATACTTTAAGTTTTACTTATAAGCCTGATAAAAATGAAATTTATTTTGATTATGAAATTATAGATTTAAATAGAAATTTAAAATCAAACTTTACCAAAAGGTTATATATAAATGATAATGTAGATGATTTTATTTTTTTAAATTTAGATAAGGTTTTATATAAAGTAGGAGATAAAGCTAATCTAGAAATAATTTTAAATAATTTAAGAGATGTTTATTTAGAATTAAATCTGAAAACAGATAGTGGATATATTACTTTATTTACTGATACAATTAAAGTTAATAAAAAAGCTAATTATTCATTTAATTTAAATTATTCTGGTAATTTATTTATTAGGGCTTATTATATTAATGAAAGGGGGTTTTTTGTTGATAATATAAAATCAATAATTGTTGAAAAAAATGATAACTTTAAAATAATAACTAAAACTAATAAAAATATTTACAAACCAAAAGATAATTTAGAATTAACAATAAATACGGTTTTAGGTAATAAACAAGTTGATTCAAAGGTTTTAATTGATATAGTAGATGAAGCAGTTTTGTATTTAGCTAATAAAACTCCAGAGTTGCTTAAACTCTATTTATCTCTTGTTCAAGAACTATTAACTCCTAAATATGAAGCTCATAATTATATTGATTTCATAATAAATGAACAAAATAATTTATTAAAATATGCTTTCCTTAAGGATTATAATAATAGTTTAAAACAAGAATTTGATAATAATGTTTTTAGAGTTTTTAGTCTCTCTAAAAAATATGAATTAACATTAAACAATGCTATAAAAACTTATGAGAAGGTAAGTAATTATTATTATAGATTTAAAGTTGTCCCTTATGATTTGTTAAAAACTTTTGGTAATTTAGATTATCTTTATGATGGTTGGAAGAATTTATTTAAAGTTGAATTAAAAGATAACAGCATAAAAATAATAAGTGCTGGTTTTGATAAAAAATTTAATACCTCTGATGATTTAGTTTATCCTGATGATTATTATAAATTTTATAAATATAATAAGAGAATTATTTTTGAAGAAAGCTTTGTTAGAGCTTTAGAAATCGGAGCTCCACAATTTAAAAGTACTGAAAATCTTAAAAAAATTGATACTAATAATAACCAGGATTTATCTTATTTAAGGCAATATTTCCCAGAAACTTTTTATTCTAATATAATTGATTCAAATAAAACCTTGTTTTTAAAATTACCTGATAGTATTACTAACTGGAAAGTTAGTTTATTAGCTATTGATAATAATGGAAATATTGCGGATAAAATATTAGATATTAAAACTTTTCAAGAGTTCTTTATAGATGTTAATTTACCATTATTCTTAACTAAAAATGATGAAATATCTATCCCTGTTATTATTTATAATTACACTGATAAAAAATTAAATGTTAATTTAGTTATTAACAAAGAGGATTGGTTTGAGTTGTTAGATAGTAATCAAAAGAATATAGTAATTGAATCTAAGGGGATTGATAAAGTTTATTTTAGAATAAAAGCTGTTAAAGTTGGGAAAAATAATTTAACTATTCTTGCTTATTCTAAAGATACTAATTTAAAGGATGCTATAAAAAAAGAGATAGAAGTTGTTCCCTATGGTCAATATGTTCAAAATGTAAGCAGTTTTAGTGGAAATAGTAATATAGATTTTGTAGTTAATGGTGAGGGTAAGGGAGCTTACTTAGTTGTTTATCCTGCTTTATTTAGTCAAGTTCTTAATGGTTTAGATAAGCTTTTAGCTATGCCCTATGGATGCTTTGAACAAACTAGTTCTGTTAATTATCCTAATGTTTTAATTTTAAAGTATTTAAAGCAAAAAGGGTTCTCAAAACCTGATATAATTATGAAAGCTAACTATTATATAACTATAGGTTATCAAAGGTTATTAACTTTTGAGGTAGAAGGCGGCGGATTTTCTTGGTTCGGAGATAAACCTGCTAATAAAGTTTTAACAGCTTTCGGTTTAAAAGAATTTAAAGATATGAAAGACGTTGTATTTGTTGATGAGGATTTAATTAGAAGGACAAAGGAGTTTTTATTAAATCAGCAGTTAGGGGATGGTTCCTGGGAGCCTGATAAAACTTTTCTCCATCAAGAGGTTTGGCAAAATATTCAAAAATCTAAAATTACTACTACCGCTTATATTCTTGATGCCTTATTAGAAAATGATCCTTCTATACTAAAAAATTCTAAAATAGATAATTCTGTAAAGTTTATAATAGATAATATTAAAGATATTAAACAAATTGATAACTATACTTTGTCTTTTATTTTTAATTCGCTAATTAATTATGTTATAAATAGTAATTTAATGGGCTTTGAGACTAAAAATTACCATAAAGCTATTGAAAAAATAATAATTATTAAAGAAGAATTAATAAATAGAGCAAAAAATAAAGATGATACTATATTTTTTGAGGGGATAAATCAGGGAACGTTTTTCTATGGGGATCTAAATACTTCTTCTATAGAAACTACTGCTAATATTGCTTTAGCTTTTATTAAATTATCAAAAATAAATATAAATCAATTAAAAGATTCTTCATATATGAATTACGCTTATAAAATGATAAAATTTTTAATTAATTCGAAATCAGATAACGGTTTATGGTATTCTACACAACCTACTATTATGGCTTTAAAAGCTATTTTTTATTTTGAGCTTTATTCTGCTTCTTACAATCAACCTAAAAATGCTATCATTAATATTAATGATAAATCTATAAATATTAGTTTTACAAAAGATGAGTTAGCTTATAAAATTATTGATTTAACAACGTATTTAAGAGATGGTAAAAATTATCTTAAAACTAATGGGGATAGTTTATATTATGATTTAGTATATTATCAGTATTTACCTTTTGATAAGGTTTCTAATAATTTAAAAGAGTTAGATATTATTGTAAATTACGATAGAACTAATATAAAAGAGAATGATATTATAGTTGTAAATGTTAGTATAAAGAAGTTAATTAAGGGGGCTTTGGAAATGGTTGTATTAGATTTAGGGATTCCTCCAGGGTTTTCCGTTATTACTGATAAATTAGATCAATTAAAACAAAAAGGAGTTATAAAAAATTATGAATTAACATATAATCAAATTATTATTTACTTTGATAAAATTGATAGTGATATTAATTTTAGTTATGAAATTAGAGCTAATTATCCATTAAAAGTAAGAATTCCTTCTTCTAAAATTTATGAATATTATAAACCTTCAAATAAATTAGAAAAATCTGGAGGTATATTAGTAGCTAACTAAAAAGATAAAAATAAGACTATAAAAAGCTTAAATTATTATTTTCCCGATTTCTAATTCATTTATTAAATTAGATTGATTAATATAATTAGTAAAAATATTAATTAATTTATTAAAATTATCGTGTAGGGGATTTATTGTTATTTTTTGTGATTTATTTATTATGCTTCCTATAATTGATTCTAATACATTTGCTCCGAATGACCTGTTGTCTATATAAATACTTAGTGTAATTAATTTTTTTACTTTAAATTCTTTTAATTTATTTATGTCTTCATTAGTTAATGTATTTGTTATTATGATTTTGTTTTTAACTAAATCCCCTAGTTTTTTTATATAATGAAAATCCCCACTAATTATATCTACCTTATCTATATATTTTGAAATTATATTGTAAATTTTAATATCTTTTTCTTCTTCTTGTTTTTTACCTATTGGATATAATAGATAAAATGGTAAATTAAGGACATCTTGTAATAATAAGTTAGCAATTTTTTTTAATTCTGTTAAATTGTATATTATTTTATCAGTTTTAAGTGCAAAAACTAAATCCCCTATTAAAACTTTGAAATTATTTTCTATAAAAGTTTTAACTGCGCTAAATCTATCTAAAGAACTAACCTGCAATACTACCTGATTATTATTTATTACTTTTTGATCTATTAAATTTTGGATTATTTTTTTTTCAATTATATTTTTTATTATACTACCATCAAATATGCTTTTTTTAATTGATAATTTAGCTAATTTATAGGAATCTTTAATAATATATTTTTTATCTTCAATAAATAAAAATAAATCTGTACCACCTAGCCCTATTGAATCTATATCACTATCTTGTAGATTTTTTATTAATTTTTTTAAGGTATAGTAATCTCCATCTATTCCTACTCTCGCTAAATATATATCAAAATCTTGGAATTTAAAATTAGTGAATTTATTTCTTTTAGAACTTCCTAAACTTAAACTAACTATTTTTATCTTCTCCATTTTTTTATTATTTATTTTTTCCATTATTTATTTTCAAGTATATTAATAATATTATAAGCTATTTCAGAAATTATGGAATTTACTATATTCCTAGAAGTTTTATTTGATTTTGTGAAATTACCAAATTTCGTAAATACGCTTAATATGTAATAGTTTTTGTTATTTAGTTCTTGTTCTATATTATTAGATTTAAAAATAATCCCACTATCTAAGGAAATTCCATTTATATCCCCAGTTTTGTTAGCTATATAATAATTATCTAAAAACATTGGAATTTTTTCGGTATATTGTTGCTTTAACATTATGCTTATTAAACTTAAAGTATTTTCTTTATTTAACAGTTCAAAAGCAGCTAATTTATATAGTAGGTAGTTTATTTCAAAAGTTGTAGCAAAATTAACAGGTGGTGAAACTAAATCTACCATGAACCTCCTATTTATTGTTGTTTTATTTAAACCTATTGATAATAAGTAAGAGTTTAGAGAATTAAATGGATTATTTTCTATTTTTTCAATTAAATCTATTAAGATATTGCTTGCTGTATTATCTGAAATTATTATAGCTAAAGTTATTAGATCTATTATTTTTATCTTTGATATATTTAAATCTTTTAGGATTCCTGCACCTCCGACTTTTTTTATCCTTTCTATGTTAATTTCTTCATTTATATCTACTTTATTTTCTTCATATAGTTTATAAATATAAATAGCTAATGGGATTTTTACTATACTTGCTGCAGGAAATACTTTGTTTTCATTTAAACCTATATACGCTATTTTGTTATCTTGAAAGTAAAAAAAACAATAACTTATTTCTATTGGTAATGTATTAGCTATTTTAGGGATTATTTTTTCATTTTCTATTTCTATTTTTTGTATAATTTTGATATCCATAGTTTTAATATTTTAAAATATTTTTCTCTTCCCTTTTATAAAAGTTAGATTTAAGTAAATAAAAATTGAAATCTAGTTTTATAGATTTTAAATTAAATAATTTTAAGAAACATTTAAAAAAGGATTAAGTAAGAATAAAAAGGAATTATATTAAGGGGGGGGCGAAGGGAAAACAAAAAATAATTTTACCGAAATTTTTTTGCCCCTAGGATAATTTTTAAATTTAAATTTATGGGAAGGGGATGATAAATATGGATCCTCTCTTATTAGCACGTATTCATTTTGCTCTAGCTACTACTTTTCATTTCATATTTCCACCAGCTACTATAGGCTTGTCTCTTTTAATTTTATTATTCCAAACACTGTATTTATTTAAAAGGGAAAAAATATATGATGATATTTCTCATTTATTAGTTAAAATGTTAGCTGTTATTTTTGTAGTAGGAGTTGTTACAGGATTTACTTTATCTTTTGCTTTCGGGATGTATTGGTCTAAGTTTTCAAAAATAGCAGGAGATTTAATTGGAATTACTATTACGGCAGAAGGGGTTTTCGCTTTCTTTTTAGAAGGGGTTTTTATTGGATTATTACTATTTGGTAAAAATAAGATCCCGCAGTTTATGTATTGGTTTTCATCGTTAATGGTATTTCTAGGTACCCATTTGTCAGCATTTTTTATATTAGCTACAAATAGTTGGATGCAAACTCCAGCAGGGTATGAAATAATAAGGACAGCTACCGGAGAAATTGATAAAGTAATAATAGTAGATTGGTTTAAGGCTGTATTTAATCCATCTACTTTAGCAAGGATGCTTCACACAACGGTAGCAACTTGGATAACCGCTTCTTTATTTACTGCCGCTACCGCTGCTTATTATTTACTAAATAACAAAAATATAGAATTCTCAAAAGTTATGCTTAGAATTAGTTTTATTGTTTTTGCATTATCTTCTATTGCTCAATTTTTTACTGGCCATATTCAAGCTATGGTAGCTTATCATTATCAGCCTGCAAAAGTTGCTGCTTTTGAAGCTATGTGGGATACTACTAAGAGACCTGGGATGTCTATTATCGCTATAATTGATGAAAAAAATCAAAGAAATATTTTAAATATAGAAATTCCTTTATTAAATGCAATATTGTTTGGAACAGAGTTTTGGCCTCCCAAATTCGATATTAATATAGAAATGAAAGGATTAAAGGAGTTCGTTAAAAAATTAGATGATGGAACTGTTATTAAAGAACATCCACCAGTTGCTTGGGTTTATTATACTTACAGAATTATGATATATCTTGGTACCTATTTTGGTTTAATCTCTATAATTGGACTTTATCTTTTATTTTCTAATAAAATGTTTACTAATAACTTATTCTTAAAAGTTTTAACATATAGTTGGCCATTACCATTTATAGCTAATACTGCAGGATGGTATACTGCTGAAATTGGTAGACAACCTTATATTATCTACGGAATTCTTAAAACTAAAGATGCTATGACTCCTAACCTAAATGCAGCTTCTATTTTATTCACTATTATTGTTTTACTAATTCTTTACTCATTTTTAACCTATGTTGCTTTATACTTAATATTTAAGATAATAAAAAATAATAATGTAGTTTCTGAGAAAGTTGTAATTAAACCTGAACCTAAATTAGAAAGTTAATAATTAAATTAAAAGCTAATTATTAATTTTATTAAATAATTTAAAATAAATATTTAACAGGGAAAGGGGGATTTTTTTATGGATAGTTATCTAACTCAGCATATTTTATATATAGTTATAGGGGTAGCTTTTTTTGCTTATAGTTTTTTATATGGGCCTATTTTAGGTAGTGGCTCTATTTTTCATTTAATAGCTAAGACACATGAAGATAGAAAGACTATTCTTAACTCAGTAGCACCTTTTTGGGATGGAGCAGGGGTTTGGTTAATAGCTGCCGCAGTGGTTATTTGGGGAGCTTTCCCACAAGCTTATGCTACTATTTTTGGGGGGTTCTTTTTAGCTCTTTTTGTAGTTTTAGTATCTATTATCCTTTCAGTTGCAGCTATTGAATTATATCATAAGGATGAAATTAGACGCAATTTCTGGGCTAATTCTTATTTTATTGGAAATCTTATTGTATCCTTTTTATTTGGAGTAGCTTTAGGGAATGTTATACTTGGAATCCCAATGAATCAAGATTTCCATTTTACAGGATCTTTTTTTGATCTTTTAAGACCTTTCCCATTATTTATGGGACTACTTAGTTTATTTATTTTAATTAATCACTCCATTGGTTATTTAATAATTAAAACTGAATCCCAAGCTACTAATAATGCTATTAAATTATTACCTATTACTAATACAATTTTTCTTGTTTTGTTTATTGTATTTTCTATTTGGGGGTTCTTTTTATTTAAGAATGTGATTTTTAATATAGGTTTATATTGGATTTTAGTTATCCTTATTGTTATACTTTCCTTGTTTATTTATAAATTTGTCAATTTTAGTTTTTGGTTTACTACTTTACAATTGTTTTTAAGCTGGGGATTAATTGGGGTTATTATGTATCCTAATGTAGTTAGGGGAATTGAAAATAGCATAAATATATTTAATGCTACTTCCTCTCCTGTTACTCAAAAAGCTATGATATTTATATTAGTTATTGGTTTGCCTTTTGTTATTGCTTATACTTACTATAGTTATTTTGTTTTTAGGAATAAATTCACTCCTGACCAAGATTTATACTAAAAATAAAAAAAAGATAAATTGCAAACAATTAAAATTAGCTAATGTCTTTGTTGATGAAGTGGTAGGAGCATATGGTAAATGTAAAGTTAAATAATAACTGTAAACCCCTTACAAAAACTACTAATAATTTTAGAATATTACTTTATTAGATTTATTGGAAATTTTATGGAAGATACCTTGCTCTTAATAAAGCATAACATAAAAATCACCATTTATAGTTCTAAATTTTTGTTGTATTGTTTTGTGTAAATTTTTTTTAAAAGCATTAAGTTGAGGAGTGTTTTCTACATTTAAATATTATCAGAATGTTTTAAAAACTTATTACTAATTGAGTACTTCTTATTTATTTTTTTTAACTTGATTTAAAGAGTTAGATATTATTGTAAATTACGATAGAACTAATATAAAAGAGAATGATATTATAGTTGTAAATGTTAGTAT
>CAKZQG010000026.1 GCA_937139605.1 uncultured bacterium | reverse complement strand
CCATTTTCACTTACCTTATAATCCTTTATTGTTAAATATCCACTTTGAAACATTATTGCTTCTATCTCTATCTCTTCTACATCAAATTTATTTAATAAACTTTCATCTGCTTTTATCCCTTCTAATTCCACTATATTATACTCCTTTTGTTTTATTAACTTTATTAAAAAACTTGGCGTTCCCGTTTCATACCAATAACTCCTTATTTCCCTTTTATCTAAATATAACAATATATCAAATGGATTATATACTTTATTACCTAAAAAACTATACCCATTATACCATTCCTTTATCTCTCCTATATTAACCTCTTCTAAATACTCTTTAAAATAATATTCTAACTCTTCTTGGGTATATCCACATATATCTCCATATCTTTTATCTAATGAGATATCCTTTAGCTGATTTAATCCACTAAAAAGAGATACTTTTGCAAATTTTGAAACCCCTGTTACTAACACAAACTTTATATATCTATCTAACCCCTTTAATACTGAATAAAATTCCTTTAATATTTTTCTTGCTTCTTCTGCTTGATTTTTATCTTCTATTAGATCTAATATTGGCTTATCATATTCATCTATTAACACCACTACCCGTTTATTATATTTCTTATTCAATTCTATTATTAACTTTTTAAAATTTCCTGGCATATCTTTTTCCTTATCCATTTTTATTTCATACTTTGTATAATTTAACTCCAATTCCTCTTTCATTCTTTCGTATATCTTTTTACCCTCTCTTATATCCACTGAAAAATCTATTTTAATTACTGGATATTTTTCATTCCAATCCCATTTTTCTTCTATATACAATCCTTTGAATAATTCTCTTTGGCCTTCATGTAAATATTCTATTGTTGATAATAATAGTGATTTCCCAAACCGTCTAGGCCTACTTAAAAATATATATTCTCCATTATTCACTAACTCATATATGTACTTTGTCTTATCTACATATATATAATTGTTTGTTATTAATTTCTTAAAATCACTTATCCCTATTGGTAATTTCTTCATAAAAAGCACCCCTTTTTAAATAAACATTGTCTAATTAATATTTAAATTAATCTTAAATATTATCCTTTTTCATTAGTTAATTATTTATTCAATAATGAAAATCTAGCTCTAAAAAAATTCATTCAAACTAAAAAAAAATATAAAAAATAAAGAAAGAAAAATAGAAAATATGTAGAAAAAAATAAATAAATAAGAAAATAAATAAAAAATGGGGTAAAAATGATATGAATTATGTAATATTTCATGGGCATTTTTATCAGCCACCCAGAGAAACCCCATATACCGAAGAAATAGATATCCAAGAAAGCGCATATCCATTTGATAACTGGAATGAAAGAATTGCAAACGAATGCTACATCCCAAACACCTTCGCAAGAATAATAGATTCATATGGATATATTATAAAAATAATAAATAACTTAGAATATATGAGCTTTAACTTTGGCCCGACATTACTAAAATGGATAAAACTATACAAACCTGAACTATACCAAAAGATAATAGAAGCAGACAGAGAAAGTCTAAAACATTTTGAAGGCTGCGGAAACGCAATAGCACAAGTATATAATCACATAATAATGCCCCTAAGCGATGAAAACGATAAAAAACTACAAGTATACTGGGGAATAAAGGACTTCTATTATCATTTCAAAAGATACCCCAAAGGAATGTGGCTAAGTGAAACCGCAGTAGATACTAATACCCTCGAAATATTAGCATACTATAATATAAAATTTACTATCCTAGGAGAACACCAGATAAAAAGAGTAAAAAAAATAAACTCAAATGAATGGGAAAATAGTTTTATCCCTAGGAAACCAATCCTAATAAAATTACCTTCAGGAAACAAGATAATAGTATTCCCATTTGATAAAGAATTATCAGCAGAGATCTCATTTAAAGATGCACTATATAATGGAGAAAAACTTGCAAATAATTTATTAAATAAATTAAAGAACTTAGAAAATTCAATGATATTAATAGCAACAGATGGAGAAACCTTTGGACATCATAAAAAATTTGGAGAACTAGGCTTAGCTTTCGCTATAAACTATCTAAATAATTCTAACATAGTAAAAGTAAGTAATTTAGAATACTACCTAAAAAATAATTACATAGAATATGAAGGAGAAATAATAGATAACACTTCCTGGAGTTGCGCGCATGGGATAGAGAGATGGAGAAGTGACTGCGGATGTAAATTTGATCCTAATACTAACCAAAAATGGCGAACTCCATTTAGAAAGGCAATAGACTTCCTAAAAGACGAATTCCTAAAACAAATAAAACAAAATAACACCCCATATAAATCCCAAGAAGAATTCTTTAAAGACTTACAAAACTATATAGACATAATCCTAAAAAGGGATTTCGAAGTTAAAGACTTTTCCTCTTTTAATGATTACAAAGATTTTATATATAACTACTTTAACAATAAAAATGAAAATGAAATCCAAAAAAAATTAAAATTATTAGAAATATATAAAAACATATTATTTGCTTATACAAGTTGTGGTTGGTTTTTTGACGATATCTCAGGATTAGAAGCTACCCAAAATATGAAGTACTTAGAATACGCACTAAACAAAATTTCTGAGGTATTTAACAAAGAAATAATAGAAAATATAAGAAACAAATTTTTAGACATCTTAGAACAAGCAGAATCAAATTACCCAAAATATATAAATGGAAAATACATTTTTACTAATTTGATAAAACCAATCCCCATAGAACTCCTAATAGCCTCACATATACTAAATAAACAATTCTTTAATGAAAATACATTTAAATATAATTTACTTTTTTACTATGAGGAAATAAAAAAAATAAATGAACAGGATTACAAACTCCTATTAGCTTCACTAAAAGCAAATAATATAAAATACTTAGAAGAAAAAGAATTTATAGTGATATCAGCATTTTTATCAGGAATGAACTTATTTATAGGTGTTAATATAAAAAACCAAACAGAACTAAATTTTTCTCAACTTTTTAAAATCTTTAAAAACTACTTAAATAAACTAGAAATAATAGGTATAATAAACTCAATAGAAACCTATTTTAAAAATGTATATACTCTAAAAGACATCTTACCTAATATAAAAAGAAAAATAGTAAATAAAATAATAAATTCTTATATAAAAGAAATTGATAACGTCTTAGAAAATTTACTTTACAATAATAAATTCATAGTAAATAACTTAATAGAATATAAACTACCAATTCCATTAGAACTATCCTTAATTTTACAACTGATAATAGACATAGAACTAGAAAAACTTATCAAAGAAGAAATAATAAATAACGAAAAAATAGAAGAAATAAAATTTTACCTAAATAATACAAATATCCCCTTAGATTTTGAAAAGCTTTCCAATTTAATAATAGATAAAATTAGCTCAAAAATAGAAATAATAACAAATAACTTTAAAGAATTTTCTAACATTCTATCAATAGAATTCGAAAAAACTAACAAAGAAGAAATCTTAATAACAAAATTAAATAATATAAAAAATAATTTAAATATTATAAAAAAACTATTGGATTTAGCACAGAATTTAAATATTAACTTAAACCTCTGGAAAGCACAAAATAAATTTTATAACCTATATTACAAAACATTCCATAATTTCTATAAAGACAATGTTAAAAACCCAAATTTTAGTTTTAAAAATTATTTAATAAAAATAAATGAATGTATAATAGAATTAGCTAATTACCTTAAAATAAGAATAATTAATATATAAAAACTAAGATGCTACCAATAAAACATAGAAAATCCTTAGGACAACATTTTATTAATGATCCTACTATCCTTGATAACATAGCATCAATAATAATAGAAAAAATAAAAGAATTAACCAACCAAAACCTAAAACAAATCACAATCCTAGAAATAGGATCTTCATACGGAATCCTATCTTTCACTTTACTAAATAAACTAATAAAAACTAACACCCCATTTGATAAAATCCTATTAAATGAAATAGATTACAGATTAATAAAAAAATTAGAACTAAAAATAACTGAAAACAAGACCTTTAACAATTTATACCTAGATAAAAAAATAGAAATAATAAATACCCCATTTGAAAAGATAGACTTAAATAAATTTGAAAACTTAATACTAATAGGAAATATCCCATTCTATATAACAGGTATAGTTTTAAGAAAAATAATAGATTATAACAAAAAGTTGGCTTTAATTATTTTAAATTTACAAAAGGAAGTAGTAGATAAAATAAAATCATTAAATAATGCGCAAAGCTTGATTTTAAATATGATCTATAATATAGAATATCATTTTATAATTCATCCGAAATATTACACTCCTCAACCAAAAGTGTTTAGCCAAATAATATCTTTAAACAAAAAAAAAGAATTCGATAAAAATTATATAAACAAACTATACAAATTCCTTGATAAAATATACAAAAATAAAAATAAAAAACTAATTAATATTTTAACAACTACTGAAATAGAAAAACTAAAAAATTATAATGTGTTGATAAATTCCATACTCCAACAAAGAGCAATTAACTTAAATAATGAAAATTTAATCTCTATTTTTAATATCATTAATTCTTAAATTCTAAAAATCAAAAATAAAAACATTTTATCATCAATCAGCATAAAAATGCTTTTAGAAAGCTTTTTAAAACATCAAAAAAGCAATTATTTATTTTTTAATTATTTATTTTTTGTTTTTTTGAATGGTTTTATTCAGTATATTTGGATTACTAGAATCTATACATCCTACAAAAGTGTTTAGATCCTTCGAACTTAAACTTAATGAAGATATTTCATTTAAATTTAAATTACTATTATCTAAATTCATATTTGTATAATCAATATTGTAATTATAATTCGCACTATTAATTGGTATATTATATGTGGTATTAAATACACAATTATTAGGATCTAAGTTAAAGTTAGATGGCATTTTCAAGGCATAACCTATGTCCAGGGATATAGAAACATCACCTTCAGATATATCCCAATGTAATATCCCAGCAGCAAAGAACCCACCACTAAAATCTGTAAATAACGTCATTGATTCAATACTTTCTATTGGATAATTACCTGATAACTGCTGTTTAGGAAGTACTCTTACTTTACTAACTAAACTTAGATCATTCCTATTGATTTTAAAAAACTGTAAAAACCTATTGCTAAGATCAGTTGATTCTATAGCAACTAGCATACTCCCATCATCCAAAAATATTCCAGAATAATAAGCACTTGTTAAACTTAATGTATATTCCTTAGAAATATCTAAACTATTATCATTTAAATTGATCTTAGCAATAACAAGATTATTATCGGTAGATTTATCTATTAAATACATATTATTATCACTATCTATTAGTGGAACTTGATTTTGATTACCATTAGTTTTAAACAAAGTTGCTGAACTAAAATCCTTTTTTACAGCAACTACTCCATAAGAAGAAGAATTAACATTATAAGTAGCTATATAACTATTATTTTGAGATATACTACTAAAATTATAACCATTTATTTGTTTAGAATCTACTATACTTAAATCACTTAAATTTAACTTCATTATATATCCATTTACACTTACTCCATACAAATGCGTAGAATCTGTTATTAAATTAATTGAACCAGTATTAGAATATGCTTTAATGATAGTTAAATTTCCAGTATTTTTATCTATTTCTGCTATTATTCCATTACCGGCAGCCCCATTATGCCAGCCACCAACATATAACTTTGTACTATCATTTGGATTAAAATAAAGATTAGTTAAGCCAATATCAGTGGAACCCGAAACAGTGTAATATTTTCCGTAATTTAAAGTTAAATCGGGATTTAATTTTACTATCGCGTATTTTTTAGTAGTATCTTCTTGAAAACCAGAAAGATAATAATTAATTCCATCAAAAATACCACCTTTATACACGTTAGATAAAACTACCCAGCCTCCTTGATTTAGATCTTGAGCCCAAATATTAACTGCTCCACCACTTCCTAAGTTTCCTCCACCTCCACTACCACCTGAATTCCCAATTAAACCATAATATCCAATAAACTTGTTATCACAAGAACCACAGGAAATTATATTAAACATAATACCAATTAGAATAATAATAAAAGCCCATAATACATAAGTTCTCATATTCCTTTTTTCTCCTTGGTTTTATGTTTTTCTATTTTTTATTTTATTTTATTTTTATAATATTTCTTCAAAAAAAAAGAAAAATCCTTCATTAAAAAACATGTCAAAGGTAAAAACATAAAAAAATCGTTTGTTTTATTTTATATAAAACTATAATTTTTTATTCTATTTGTTGAATAACAAGTCTTCTATAAAAAAACGATTGATTATTTTTAAATAAATTAGAAGCTAAATCAATTAGATCAACAATCCCGTCAATGTTTTGAAATCTATCAACAAGCATATTCCAATAAAGTAAAATCGCTTTTTTATTAGCTACTTCTTTTATTTTTTGAAGATGCCTTAAGTAATCATTAGTAGCCATATACTCAAAAACATCAGATAAATTAAACCCATCAAACTTTATGCTTTTAAAACTTTCAAGAGCATCATATAAAGAACCATGATAAATTATAAGCTTTTCAGTATTATCATTTAATATATTTTTTAATTTATAAAACACGTTAGGCTTTAAATAATAAGGTAAATTTTTTTCAAAGTTCCCTTTAAGAATATACTCTAAATAAGAATTCTCTTTAGTTTCAGTAAATATTAATCCAGCTTCTATCCTGTCTAGTATCTCTTGAGATAAATTAACTTTAGAATACTTAAAAAAATTTTTATTTCTTCCTATTAATCCCATAATTTCATTACTAAAAAATACCCTAAAAATAAACCTCCCTAATTTAGAATTAACTTTTTTATAAAAAAAATCCCTCCTTAAATTAATATCTTCCATAAATCTATCAACTTTATCATAATCCAAAAACCACTTTAAAATATATTTTCTAAATATATTAAAATATTTTTCAAATTTACCAGCATGAATAACTCCATTTAATATAATTTTATTATTTTTTAAAAAGAAATTATAAGAGCCATAAGATAAATATTTTTCTAAAGTTTTAAATAATTCCAACCGGTTATTGGATTTTTTTATTCCCAAGAACTCTAAAGCTTGCTCATAATCTAATTTTTGAATAACAATTTTTTTCAATTCAACTAAAGCAATTTGAGCTAAATTAAAATCAACAGCTAAAACCAAAGAAGGATTAAAAGAGAGGATAGCAAAAGTATTATCCCCTGCTGAAGCTATAGATAAATAGTTCTTTTGAACATTATCTTTTAAATCAAATGCTGTTATTAAAATATCCGTATCTTCCCAACAATTAGAATAATGAATATAATCTTTAACCATAAAAAATATTTTAAGTATATATTAATTAGAGATTTTTTTGCGATATTTTTTATGAGCTTTTGCGAAATCATTAGCGGCAATCGAACCTATTAAAGATAATTCACCTGCTAAAACAGTAGCACCTATAATCTCTGCAAGTTTATTAGCATTAGAATCTCCATAACAATTCATAATCTCTAAACATTCTTTTTGAGTAGGCAACGACGTACCTCCTCCAACACTACCCACTATCAAATTAGGGATATTAACATTAATATATAAATCATTTCCAATTAGTTCGGTACGAGTAATCCCGACAGCAGATTCTGAAACACACGCAACATCTTGACCAGTAGCTATAAAAATAGCTGCTAAAGCATTAGCATAATGCCCCTGAGCCCCTAAAGTCCCACTCTGCATCCCCGCTATCGTCGATAAATTAACATACTCGTTTATCTTCTCAGCTGTAGTATTTAAAAATTTCTTAATTAATTTAGCATCTATAACCGCTTCAGCTACCACCTTCTTACCCCTAACAAACATATAAGATAAATAAGAAGCTTTCTTATCACCTGATAAATTACTTTCTATAAAAAATGAAATTGGCTTAACTGGACTATTAGCTAATATAAATCTACATATTTCATCAGTTATAATAGTTACCATATTTTGTCCTGCAGCATCACCTGTGGTAAAATCTAAACTCAAATAAACAATATTCCCCGTAATATTAACTAACATATCCTCCAAATTAGCATGCTTAGAATTATATTTAGTAATCTCTTTGAATTTTTCAAATTGTTGAAAAGCCCATAAGGTGAATTTTCCTGCTTGAATAAGATTTAAAAACTTAAAAGCTGGAGCTCTAGAAACTCTTTCTACTAAAACCGCAGAATATATCCCGCCAGATAAATAAGTAATAATAGAACCCCGAGTATATGAAGCTACTAAAGCACCTTCCGTAGTAGCCATAGGTACAAAAAATACACCCTTAGCATTTAGCCCTTTAACCTTTAAAGGTCCAACTAAACCAATAGGTACTTTCGCTAAACCAATATAATTCTCTATATTCCCTTTAAATATGTCTAAGTTATCTATATTAGCATTATCTATAAGATATTTCAATTGAGTTTTAGAAAAATTTTGAATAAAATCTATTCTTTTTTCTATATCTTTTTTTTCTAAGGAAGACATATTAGGAAGTTTTAAAGAAGAAAGTTCTTCAAAATTAAATTCATTTAATTTTTGTTCTAATTCTTCTAAATTTAGATTAGAGAATTTTTCTATTATTTTCTGTATTTTATTTCTAAAAACAGCCATAATATTGTAAAATACATTTGTTTCAAAATTATCTAATTTTAATTTCTATAATTATCATAAAAAGGTTTAATATTATAGATGCTAATTAGAGTTAGTACGGTTTGATGGAAAATAGGAGCAGCCACTTGTCCACCATAATACATTCCAACAGGCTCTTTAACTACAACAAATATAATATATTGTGGATCAAAATAAGGGAAAAATCCGACAAAAGAAGCCGCATACTTACCTGGCTCATAGCCTCCTTTATCTGAAACCATTTGAGCAGTCCCAGTTTTGCCTGCACAAAAATATCCCTCTACTTCCGCTTTCTTACCTGTCCCTCTTACTACCACACTCCTTAAATACTTCCGAATCTCTTTAATAGCATAATCATTTAATACTTTTAAATTCTTTTTATAATCCTTGTTTTTATCTTTAATAAAAGTTAGATTAACTTTATACCCTCCATTGGCTATTATTGTCATTAATTTAGTAATATGTAAAGGGCTAATAGCAATACCTTGGCCAAAGGAAATAGTAGCAAACCTAACCATAGGTTCATTAGTTAAATCCCCAATTAAAGGTTTAACATCAGAAGGGTGTTCTACTCCACTAAACTCATAAAACCCTAATTTATATAAATATTCAATAAATTTCTTAGTCCCAAGTTCTTTCATAACAGAAACAGTACCTACATTAAAAGAGTAAGTAAGAATATCTTCTAAGTTTTCTTGGCCAGATGTATATAATCCATCATCTGCATTAGAAATAGTCCAACCATCTACAACAATACTAGGACCACTAAAGAACTTCTTATCAGGAGAAATCCCACTATCTAAAGCACTAACAATAGTAAAAATCTTAAAAATAGATCCTGGTTCATACATCTTACCTATAGCATTAACCCTAAAGTTAATATGTTCTTTTTCTTGACTAACACATGCTAAAATCTCTCCATACTTATTAGCTACAACTACTGAAACTTCTTTAGCATGATGTTCTAGCAATTTCTGATAAGCTAAATTAGATAAAGCTGTTTGTAGCTTAGCATCTATAGACAAAGTTATATCTTGACCATCAATAGGTTTTTTATAATCGATTACTTTAGTATAAATTGGATTTCCTTGCCCATCAAATTGTAAAATATAATACCCATCCTGCCCCTTTATTTTACTATTTTTATCTAAATATAATTCTAATCCTTCTATTCCCTTTTCGTCTATATCCACTATACCTATAATATCTGTTAAATCTTTAAAATTATAAATTCTTTTACCGCTTGGTTCTCTAACTATTTCAACTGAATTAAAATTATTAAAAAAACTAAACAATTGGCTATAGTTATAATTTTCGATAGTTTTACGAGACAACCACGCAAATGGTACCCTTTGATCCCTTAATTTTAATATCTCACTTTTTGTTAAATAAGGATTAATATTTAAATTTTTTAAAGTATCGAGAATATAATCTATTTCTTTTTCATTATTAATTAAAGTAGGTCTAATAGCGATACTGTATGACGGAATAGAATAAGCTAATACTAAATTATTCCTATCTAAAATTCTGCCTCTAAAAGCATGTAATTCTATTTTCCCTATACTTTGATTCTGGGCTTTCTTTATATAAAAATCCCTATTTATTATATGAATATATACCAATTTATAAACTATTATCAAACAAAATAAAACAGAACAATAAAAAACTATAGAAACCCTTTTCTTAAATACTTTTTCAAATTCTTTATGTTTCTTCATCCAAAAAGTAAACTACCCCACTTATTAATTGTTTAATTAAGCATTAGAATGTGGATAATCACCATTGAGTTTCAAACCGTTTAATGCTTGTTAAGCCAGTGCCCCCTAAAATATTATGCACACAAACTGATATTTTGTAAAGAAAATATATACTCCTTGCAGATGCTTGTTAAATAATTAAAATATATAAATTCATTTTTTCTTTTTATTAAAAAGTTTAGAAAATATATTATTATTCTCTTTTTCAAAATTATTACTGTTAGTGTTAATAGTATAGGTATTATCAAATATATGTTTAATATTTTCGATAGCTTTGCGTTGTTCATTATTTAATTTTTCAGGGATTTTAACATCTATTTTTACAATTAGATTCCCTTTTTTGTTAGAATCTTTTATAGGCATGCCATAATTTTGAATAACAAATTCCTTATTAGGTTGAGTACCAGAAGGTATATCTAAATCCACAAATCCATTAATTATTGGTACCTTTATTTTAGTTCCTAAAATAGCATCTATAAAACTAACAGGAATAGTTATATACAAATCATTTCCTTTTCTTTTAAAAAATGGATGTTCTAGTATTTTAATATAAATATAAAGGTCGCCATTCTTACCCCCATTTAACCCCTCATGCCCCTTATTCTGTATTATTAAAATATCATTATTATCTACTCCTTTTGGAATAGTTATCTCTATTTCTTCTTGAGTAGTTATATATTTATTACCATTACATTTATAGCAATTTTTTTCAACAGTAAATCCATAGCCATTACATTGTGGGCAAACATGAGAAGTTAAAATAGTCCCAAAAAACGATTTAGTTTTATATGAAATCTGCCCACTCCCATTACATACCTTACATTTTTGAATATCTTCTTTTAAGAAACCTAATCCTTGGCATACATTACAAGCTTTTTTAATAGGAACAGTAACTTTTTTATTAACTCCAAAATAAGCATCTTCTAAAGTTATTTCAACAGTTAGTTTTATATCTTGTCCTTTAACAGGTTTATATATATAATCCTTATAATCTTTTTGTCTTCTTCCTTCAAAAACAAAATCCTCAAATAAATCACTAAATAAATCAAAAATATCACTAGCAGCAGAATAACTATAAGAAGAATAATTAGAAGAAGTGTATTGAGGATCTAAAGTTCCATATTTATCATAGATTTTTCGTTTTTCAGGATCAGATAAAACCTGATAGGCTTCGTTAATTTCTCTAAATTTTTTTTCAGCTTCTTCTTTATTTTCTGCTATATCTGGATGATATTTTTTAGCTAAAACTCTATAAGCGGCTTTAATTTCTTCTACACTAGCATTCTTAGAAACCCCTAAAATTTCATAATAATCTCTCATATCAATTTAATCACTATCAAATAATTTAATTTAATTTAATCAGATTTTTTACGTTTAAACCAGGCTAAAATATCTTCATCTTTGACTTGCTTAATCTGTTCTAATATTGTATCTCCTTTAGATTTCTGAGTAGCTGTACCTTGAGTAGCAGTAGGATTTGAAGCTACTTCTTCTTGCTTTTGAACCCCTTGTTTTTCCATTATATTATATAATTCAGTACCTAAAGAAAAGTTAGCATTTCTTAGTTCTTCTGTATATTTTTTTATTTCTTCTAAATTCTTAGATGATAGAGCTAATTGTAAGTGATTTAGAGCTTTTTTAGTTTTTTCAACTAACTTAGGATCCAAAATTACTTCATAATTCTTTAATAAATTTTCTGCAATTTCTATTTCAACATTAGCACGACTAATAGCAGTCTGTTCTTCTCTTATTTTTCTATCAGTTTGAGCATGTTTAGCAGCATCTTCTATCATCCTTTCTACCTCTGCTCTATCTAAATGTAAAGCCGAATGAATAACTACTTTTTGTTTATTTCCTGTAGCTAAATCTGTAGCACTAACATGTAAAATCCCATCAGCATCTATCTCAAAAGTTACCTCTATCTTAGGAACCCCTCTTGGAGCAGGGGGAATCCCTACTAAATCAAATCTTGCTAAGGATTTATTATATTTTGCTAATTCTCGTTCTCCTTGAAGTACATGAACTTCTACAGTAGTTTGTCCATCTTGTACTGTTGTAAATATCTTAGATTTCTTTACCGGAATTTGAGTGTTTCTTGGGATAATTTTAGCAAAACCACCACCGGCTGTTTCAACTCCAATTGATAAAGAAGTGACATCAAGTAAAACCATTTCTTTAACATTGCCTTCAATAATCCCTGCTTGGATGGCAGCACCTATAGCTACAACTTTATCAGGATCTATATCAGCTCGCGGCTCTTTATTAAATATTTTTTTAGCCATTTCCTTAACCATTGGCATCCTAGTAGCCCCACCTACTAAAATAACTTCATCCACTTGATTATATCTTAAATTCGCTGTTTTAAAAGCTAAATCCACTGGTTCCCTTAATCTTTCAACTAGATCTTTAGTCATTTCTTCAAATTCTTTTCTAGTTAGTTTGTAGTTTATATGCTTTGGTCCTGTTACATCAGAGGCAATAAACGGAATTTTAATAACAGTTTCTTCTTTAGAAGATAGCTCTATTTTAGCGCGTTCAGAAGCTTCCAATATCTTTTGGATAGCTTCTCTTTGTAGCCTTAAGTCTATATTATATTCATTTAGGAATTTATCAATAATCCAGTTCATTATTCTATTATCCCAGTCATCACCACCTAAAAAATTATCCCCAGCAGTCCCTAAAACCTCAAAGATTCCTTCCCCTATCTGTAAGATAGATACATCAAAAGTACCTCCCCCTAGATCAAATACTACAATAGTTTGAATTTTATCTTGTTTATCGAATCCATATGCCATAGCTGCAGCAGTAGGCTCATTTAATATCCTAACTACTTCTAAACCCGCTATAGTTCCTGCATCTTTAGTAGCTTGTCTTTGGGCATCATCAAAGTGAGCAGGTACAGTTATTACCGCTTTCTCTATTTTGGTTTCTAAATAATTTTCAGCATCTAATTTCATTTTTTGCAATATCATAGCACTTATCTCTTGGGGAGTATATTCCACATCTCCTATTTTAACTTTATAATCAGTTCCCATCTTTCTTTTTATACTTTTTATAGTTCTTTCCGGGTTAATTGCCAATTGTCTTTTAGCTAATGATCCAACAATCCTATCTCCAGTTTTAGTAAAACTAACAACAGAAGGAGTTAAGTATTCCCCTTCAGAGTTAGGGATAACAACAGGCTTACCTGCTTCCATAATAGCCATAACACTATTTGTAGTCCCTAAATCTATCCCTATAATTTTAGCCATAATAATTTCACCTCGTATCAAAAACTAATTCAATTATTTTAATTATTTTGATTTTTATCATTTTTAGGGTTTTTAGCTACTTTAACGGTAGCAGGCCTTATCACTTTATCCAAAAGCTTATAAGCAGGTCTATATTCTTGGATAATTGTTTCATCTTCTAATTCATCTGTTTCTACTATCTCTATTGCTTCATGTAAAGAAGGATCAAATTTAGTACCTTCACTATTAATTATTTCCATTCCTTCGTTTTTTAATACATCCAAAAGTTGAGAATAAATTAAGCTAATTCCTTTCTTAATTGTATTTATATCATTAACATTTTCATTAATAGATTTTAAAGAAATTTCGAAACTGTCTAGAACAGGGACTAAATTAGTGATTATTCTTTCTTTAGCTTCTCGTTTCATTTTTTCAAAATTCTTTTCTACCCTATTTACATAGCCTTCATAATTTTCTTTAATATTTTTATAAGCTTCTACTATTTGCTGATATTTTGTTAATAAATCATCATATTTACTTTTTAGCTCGTTATTTTCTTTAAGTATATTTTGAAAATCTTCTTTAAGTTTATTATATTCATCTAAATTAAATTCTTCTTTAAGTGCCTCAAATTTTTCTTTATAACTTTTATACTCTTTTATTTCTTCATTAAATTTTTCATCAAATAAAATTAAAGCTATTCTAAACAGATCTACTAATTGATAAATATTTTCTTCTTTTTCTAAATTAGAAACCCCAGTTTTTAAGTTTTCTAAAAATTTATACTTATTTATTATCTCTTTAATAAAATCTAAATTCTTTTGATATTTAATTTTATTAATTTGTTTTTTTTCAGAATCTTCAGAAGTAGTATTTTCAGAATTTATTTTAATATTTTTATTTTCTTTATTTTCCGGATTGTCCATATTTTTTACCACCTTCCTATTTATTTGGTTCTATTTTTATAAAAAGAATCCCTTTTTATTTACTTTTTTTACATTTTTTTTACTTTTTTAATTAAAATTTAATTATATTTTTAACATAAAAAATAGAAGGGGGATTTAAAAATGTATATACTATCTGTAAGTACGTTTTCTTTAAATTCATCATTTAGTTTGCTTAAAAAAGAAAACAATTCCCTAAAGAGTATAATAGAGTTTAATTTGTATTACTCGGACATAGATAATCAATCACAACTAAGCATATTCCCCTATTTTTTTAAATTAATAAAAGAAAAAATAGGGATTGATTTAAGAGAAATAAAAGAAGTATTAGTTTTAAGTGGTCCTGGTTTTTTTACATCATTAAGAATAGGAGCTATAATCTCCCAAACCTTTGCATTCATAAATCAAGCAGATTTATATTCAATAGATACTTTCAAAGCTATATTAAATGTTTTCTATTACTTTTATAAAGATTACATAAACCCCAAAAATTGCATTCTAGTTATTATTAAAGTATCTAATAGTAAATTTAAAATCCTTAAATTAAATGATTTTTATAATATTTATAATAAAATAACTCAAGAAGGTAGTCAATACTTAATAAATGATATTTCTAAAATTGAATTACAAAAACTAATTCAAGAATACTCTAACAATTTAGACAATAATTTAATTATAGTATCCCCCAATATGGATTTAGATGATATAATTGAAATAGAAAATCTAGGAATAAATTTTATAGATCTAAGGGATATATTTACTTCATCTAATATAGCCAAAGCTTCATTTTATTTAGATAATCTTAAAAAAGAAGATCCTGCATTCCTACAACTTACTTACTAAAAACAAAATGATCAATAAATTTGATATAATAGAATTTGATTTTGATGATAATCTTTTAAAACATTTCATCCAACTTGAAAAAGAACTTTATAAAAATAATAACTATCAATTAACTTTTTTACAATTACAAAAAACTTATCCAGTTTTTGAATATGTAAAAATAAAAAACTACATAGTAATTGATAATAAAAGCAAACCAATATTAAGAGCAAGTGCAATTATAAACCCTTATTTAACCTTAGATAATAAAGTAATCGGATTAATTGGATTTTTTGAAAGCACTAAAAATTATAAACTATTTCAAAAACTAATTTCAAAAATTATAGAATACTTTAAAACCAACAAAATATCTAAAATAATAGCGCCAGTTAATTTCAATACTTTCCATAAATACAGATTTGTAACCCAAGGATTTGAAAACTATTTTATACTAGATATCCAAAATAAAGAATATTATCCAATTTTATTTGAAAAATTTGGATTCAAAATTATTAAAAATTATTACTCTACAATAACTTACAATCTTAAACAAAATTTAGAATTTTCTAAGTATAACGCAGCAATAAATAATAATTTTGAATTTAGAAAACTAAATAAAAATGAATTCCTAAAAGAATTAGAAATTATTTATAATTTATCAGTAAATAACTTTGAAGATAGTTTTTTGTTTAATAAAATATCATTTAAAGAATTTTTAGAAATTTATAAGCCTTTAGGAAAATATTTAGATAAAATAGAGGTTTATTTTGCTTGTAAAAACTCTAAAGAAATAGGATTTTTGTTTTATATATATGATAAAGATTATGTAGTATTTAAGAGTATAACCATATCAAATGAGTATAGAAATCAAGGCATAGGTTCAGCATTATTTTACTTAGCATTTAAAGAAGCATTAGAAAAAAATATAAATACAGGGATTTTTGCTTTCATGCGCGAAGATAACAAAGTAATCCTAAAACTAACTAATAATTCTACTTTCTTTAAAAGATACTCCCTATTTCTATATGAAATCTAATAATAAAAGTAGTGCTTGCTGGATTTATAATTAGCTTTGTAGGGATATTTAAGCTATGCTATACATAAAAAATAAATCAATAACTTATAACGAACTATTTTTAAAAGCTAAATTAATTTCTAAACAACTTCAAGATTTAGGAATAAAAGAAAACGATGAAGTTATCTTATTTTTTCCAATATCTATTGAATTATATTGTATATTATTAGCACTCTTTAAACTAGGAGCAACAACAATATTTATAGAACCTAGAATAATTAATAATATTCAAAACATAATTAACTATACTAACCCTAAAGCAATTATTTATAATTATTACTTTCAAATACTTAAACTATTTAATCAAAAAATTAAAGATAATTCAATCCCTTTAAAAATAACAACTTCAATAATCACATTTAATAAAGAAAAAAGCTTAAAAATCCCAAAAATAAACGAAAATTTATATAAAGAAACAGATAAAAATATAAAAGATGAAATTTTTAACAAAAATTTTTTTGATAAGGTAGCAATTATAAGTTTTACAAGTGGAAGTAATAAAACTCCTAAAGGAGTTATAAGAACTTACAAAACTATATTCAAACAAGGAGAATACTTATATAAAAATATGAAAATAACTAGTAAAGATATTGATTTTACTAATCTTCCTTTATTTGCTTTAAAAAATATTTATTATAACATAAGCTCGTATTTGTATTATATAAGTAACTGGGAAAATATAAATATTAAGGAAATTATCAATTATCTTAAAAAGAGTACAACTATAACGGTATCCTTAGGTTTGCTAAAATATATAATAAATTATTGTAAGGAAAAACGAATAATATTAGATAATATAAGGCTAATATATACGGGTGGAGCTCCCGTTTATTTAGAATTCCTAAAAGAATTAAAAGAGATTTTTATAAACTCAGAAATAGAGGTTTTATACGGTTCTACAGAAGCAGAACCAATAGCACATATAAACTTAAATGAATTAAATGAATTAAATAAATTAAATGAATTATCATATTTACCAGGAGTATGCGTAGGCAAACCCATTAATGATATTGATGTAAAAATAATAAATGAAATAAAAGTCTATAACGTTTTAGATTTTAAAACTTTGGATTTCAAAGTTGGAGAAATAGTAGTTAATGGAGAAAATATTGCAAATGGATATATCCCAAATAATTTAAATCAAAATAAAATAGAAATAGATAAAAAAAACTACCATAAAATAGGAGATATTGGATACTTTGATAATTTAGGAAACCTTTGGATATTAGGAAAATCAGAACCTAAATTTCTTATTAATAATTTTTACCTATTTCCATTACAAATAGAACAAATAATAGATAAAACAGAAGGGGTAGAAAAATCCGCATTCATTATAAACAATAATAAAGCCTTTATTTTTATTAAACTAAAAAAAATTAAAAAAAATAATTTTATTAATATAAAAAAAACAATAGAACAAAGAATAAAGGAAATATTAGTAAAACTAAATTTAGATTTTTATATAATATTTAGAGATATTCCATTAGATAAACGTCATAACTCCAAAGTAGATTATCAAAAGCTAACAGAAATTATCTCAAAAAACTACCCTTTAAAATAAATACTAAAAACTGTTTAATTTAAAACTATTAAATTTTTTAAAACTAATCAATTTTAAATAACTAATAAATAATAAAACAGTTAATAAAATTCTTAATATAAATTGAAAAAACCTAAATAAATCAAAAACCATCTGATCTAAATCTAAATAAAATAAAACAAGATTAAAAATATTTATCAAAACTACCACAAGAACTATAAAAGAAATAATAAAAATTAAATCCAATTTCTGAAAACCATCTTTAAAAATCTTTAATCTTTCATTAACATAGTTAATATAAATATTATCATAATTAATTTTATCAAAAATAAGAATAAGAATCAAAATGAAAAATAAAACCCAGTAAATATTTCCGATAGTCTTTACCAAATGATAATTTAATCCCAAAATCAGATTCAATAAAGATATAAAAATACTAAAAACATTAAATTTAATATTATGGATATCTTTAAAGATAAATAAAATAAACAGATTAGCTAAAAACAAAGAAAAAATAAAACTCAAAACCAATACTTCAAAATTAATTAGAAATTTTAAAAAATTAAATTTATAAATAATGTAATTAGTTTTAGAATTAAAAATATCAATTTTAGTTTTAAAGAATAAGTAACTTAAAATAATAGCAGAAATAATAAAATTAACATCATATAAAGCAAACTTAATTCTAAAGATTAGATAAAAAAACATCAAAATCAACAGATGAACAGAAAAATAAGAATTATAAAAATAGAAAAAATAAAGCAAAAATGTAAATAAAAATATCGTAAAAATATATATTAAAAATTCTTTAATCATAATTAAATTGAAATCATTTAAATAAGAAGTATCTTTGTTGTAAAGTTTGTAATTTTTATTAATAAATGTAAGGATATAGTATATAGTATTAAAATCAGATAGCTGACCTATATGATTAGTAAAAGTTAAGTAATAATTTTGTTTAGTTATTTTAATAGTTTCAGGCATAGGATGCATTTCATCAAAAATTCCATTAATTACAAAAATATTTTCATCAATAACATCTGTATTCATCGCTAATAAAAAATAAATATCATTAAAACTTTCATTTAATTTTTCATTTAATTTTATATTCAATATTAAATTAGACCCAGCAGAATGTCCAACTAAAACTACGTGTTTATTATGGCTTTTTAAATAATTATAAATTTCAAGAACTTGTTTATAATATTTTTGTTCATTTAATACACCTAAATAATTCCCATTTATAACATAACCATAATTAGATAGGACTCTTTGATAGACTTCAAATATAAATTTATTAGCATTTCCTCCAGGTACTAAAATAAAATAAATTTCCTTAAAAGTATCAAGATCACTTTCTTTATACTTATTTTGATAAATATTTTTAAAGGATATAAATATTTTTTTAAAATGAGCAAAATTGATAATATTTATTTTCATGCTATCCAAAATAAAATAAATACAAAACAAAGAAAAATAAATAAAAAATAAACATATCAATAATTTACTTTTAGATTTTAATAAAACGCTCACTCAAAATTAATATACCCAAAATTAATTTGAGATTATATTTTTATTTAATTTGGTAATTAAATTTAATTTTTTTAGAATTATTTTTAATAGTGCCTTCTGCAGTTAAATCTTGGGATAAAGTCATTTTCATTTTTGTTTCATTTTCATTTTGATTATTAGAAGAGGTAGAAATATAAGTAGCTTCAACTATTTCTTTAGTACAGGTACAATCTTGTTTTACTTTATAATAAAATTCTTCTGGATTTTCTGGATTATATGTTAATGTTAATTGAGAAGAATCATTATTTACATTAGAAGTGCTTAGCTTTTGGAATCCCCATTGATCAAAAGTTTCAGACCATAGTGCATTTACTAGGAACGAATTATTATTAATTACCCCTAAATTTTTTAAGGTTACTTGATTCTTTAGATTTTCATTAACTGTACCTTCGGTTAAAAATAAATCACTTTTTATTTCATTATCTCCTATATTTCCACTAACTCTTACTATATAAGTATTTATATTAGATTTAGTGCTAACAAGACTAAAAACTAATTTCATATCTAAATTATCCAATTTTCCTTCAATAGTAGCTGTTTTTTGTTCTTTTAGCTTTTGTAGTACTTTTGACATAACATAAGCATCATTAAAAGGAAGTAATGAAAACTCTAATGAATTATCTATTTTACTAAAATCAACATCAAACTCATCTGTATCCCTTAACTTAGATTCACTCTTTAATTTTAAATTAGAAAATGTATCTCTATTTAAAGTTGTATTTAATATTTTCATTTTTTCCACCTCTTTTGTTTATATTTAATTATTTTAGTGATATGGGTCATATTCATAAGTTCCATCAGGACCGCTATATTCATAAGAATTTCCACCAGAATAATAATCTTCATCATTATCAGGATTATAATTTGGTTTATCTTTTTTATTTCCTAATTCATCATAATTATAATCAGGAGTACTATTTTTATAATTTTGTTTAGTATTTACAAAAAAATAGTTATTATTTTGTATTTTCATATTTTTTATCCCTCCTCATTTTTTATTTTTTATTTTTTATATTTATAAATTAAATAAAGTAAATAAAACAATAAAATATTAAATGTAAAATAAATGTTAAAAAACAAAAAACTGAAATAGATAATTAATGCAGAAATATTGAGTTATAAAATAATGAAACTAAATTTAAATACTAGTTATTCCTCAAATAGTTCTATAATAGTTTCGATAATAACCAAAAGAACGGAGATAATATTAGTTACCAAAGCACCGATAGCTAAGGCGACAGCAAAATCTTTTTGTCCTAAAAAAAACAAGAATATAGCAGGTAATAAATGCAAATCTGCTACAAAACTAGTAGCTAAAATCTTTGTAGATAAATACTTTGTCTCCCCCAATTTAAAAATAGTAGCAAATAAATTAATAAAAAACGTTATAAAAACTGTAACAGAATTAGGATAAAAAACAAAGGTAAAATTAGTAGTTAATGCTAAAATTATAAAAATATCAGATACCAGCTTTCTAAACATATTAGTTATTAATTTAATATTAATTGTGTTTGATTATCTTTTAAAGTATTCTGAATATCTTTCAAATTCTTAGTTTTCCCGAAAATAATCAATCTATCACCAGGTAAAATTTCCATATCAGGCTTAATAGATACTATCAAATCTTCATTTCTAACTATTGCAATTATAGTTGAATTAAATTTTTTTCTAATAGTCAATTGATCTATTCGTTTATTAACTAATACAGAGTTATTATCAACATTAATTTCTATTATATCAATTTCTTTTTCTTCTCCGTAGGATATTTTATCTAGTAATTCAGAGACGAAGCTATAAGTTTGGTGGAATATATAAGAAGATAATCTACTAGCAATTATCTTAGATGGGATTATAGCAGCATTAGCTCCTAAATTTTTATATTTTTCAGCTTCTTCATCATTATTAGCTAATACATATATAAAAAAATCCTCCTTATTGGGTCTAATTAATCTTAAGCTAACTAATACAGCAGTTCTTTTAATACTATCATCTAAAGCTATCACAGCCCCCTTAGCAGCTAATATATTTGAAGCACTAATAACCTCTTTACTAAAAATATCACCAATTATATAATACCTTATAGAATAGTTTTTTATAATTTTCTCCTCTAGTTCTTTTCTTTCTTCAAGTAAAACAAAATCTATATTATTACTCCTTAAGCTATCGATTATTTTAGAAGTGATATCATTAAATGATATAATAATAATATGATTTTTCAATTTTTGAATGCTTTCTAACATATTTATATATTTTATTAAATAAAGTATATCCCTTTTTAATATAGCTCTAACCAAAACAGTTAAAGAAGTAGTATAAAATCCAATCCCCCCAATAGATAAAAAAGAAGTAAATATTCTTCCTACTTTACTATCACTATTTTGTAATATTTCTCCAAATCCTATAGTAGCTACAGTTATAATTGTCATATAAAACGAATTAATAAAATCTCCCCTTGATAACATCATATACCCAAAAGTACCTATAAATAAAACTGATACTAATAAAAATAAGGGTAATCTAAATTCTCCTAATACTTCAAAAAAATCTTCATAATACTGAAAAATCAAATTATTTTTTATTTTCCTTATTTTTTTATTTTTTTTTAACTTCATTACTAAAACTACTAAAAAAACTATATATTATAAAAAATTAAAAATTATTTATTATTTTTATTTTTAATTATTTCTATCATTTTTAATCTAGTACTTTTAAGTCTGTTAGCGACAACAGTAAAAAATTTCTTGTAAATAATCCCTTCTAGTATTTTATCATTATTCATTAGTTCTTTAAATTTATCGGCATCAATTTGAATTAATATACTATCTTTAAGAGTAATAACATCAAAATTCCATTTATAAGGATAAACTAAAAACGACCAGCCCACTATATCTCCACTTTCTATTATCTGTATAGAAATATCTTCATACTTTACTTCTACTAAACCATTTATTAATAAATAAAAATATTCTGCATATTCTCCGTTCCTTATAAACAATTCCCCTTTATTTATTGTAACTATACTTGAAATTGAAATTATTTTATAAACATAAGTATCTTCTAAGTCATGTAAAAAAGGATGCTTTTTATATAAATCTATCATAAAATAAAAAAATAATTAATTTTGAATTTTTTTTGACTTAATAAATTTTATTAAAACAGGGAGCAAAGAAATAACTATTATAGCTAAAATTATTAAATAAATATATTTTTCAATATCAGGGATAACTTTACCTAAGAAGATCCCTAATAATACCAATGAAACTACCCATAATATAGCACTTATTATATTGTAAATAGTATATTGTATAAAATTCATTTTAACGATACCAGCAACTAATGGGATAAATCCCCTAAAAAATGGGATAAATCTTGCATAAATTATAGCCATAAATCCATACTTATCATAAAACTCTTTAGCTTTTAAAATTTTATCTTCATATTTATAAAAAAATTTATTTTTTAAAGAATCATATAAAAAAGATCCAATAAAATAACCGGTATAATTTCCTAGCACTGCTGCTATTATACAACCAATTATAGTGTATTCTAAAGGTAATATTTTAGCAGCTATAAGCAGCCCTAGGGTAAATAACAAAGAATCCCCTGGTAAAAAAAATCCCAAAAAAATCCCAGTTTCTATAAATATTATCAAAAATATTAAAGGAAGTCCCCCCAGCTTTAGATAAAAATTAACTAACTCTAAAACATTATTCTCCATATTGCTTTAATATCTATTTCTTTAAATAGCTTTTTACTCCTTTTTATTTCCTAAAATACTATTTATACAAGAATCCTCTATTTTTCAAAAAAACATTTACTATCAATTAAATTTTTATTATCAATTATCATTTTTTTATTTTTATCAAAATAAAAAGGAGAATCTTGATTATCAGAAGAAACTAAGGGGATAAATTTAGTAGGAGTATATTTAAACAAAGGTTTTAAAATATTAAATAAGCATTACAGATATTCCCAAAATCATTATTATGCCAATCAAATAAAAAGCTATTATAAAACCAATATTGATAAACTTTTATTTTTTATTATTAAAATTTAGTTAATTTATTTTATTAACATAAACATAAGAATATTTTTCAAAAACATCCTTAAGGTTATAATTTAATTCAGAAAACAATTTTTTTAAATTTATGTAATTATTTTTTTTAGTCCCCGTCTTTATCGAAATTCATTTTTAAAGGAGCAAATTTTTCTCCCTTATAAATTAGCAAAACAAGAGAAAACTTTTCAAATTCTTTTATATCCTTTTATTTTTATTTTCTAACAAAGTAAATTTTATAAAAAATTAATATAAAAGATGTTAATTTTTATTAAAATTTAGAAAACTATTTTTTAAGAAGGAAAATATAGTAAATTATTGAATAAGAAAATAAGGTCTAAAGACGTGAATAAATAGTTTATTAATATCTAAGCAAGGGGGTAATTTAGGTATGAATAGGATAGGAGATATAGTGGTTTCTTTTTTAATAGGAGTAGCAGTAGGTAGTGTAATCGGGATATTATATGCACCTACTTCAGGTGAAGAAACAAGAAAAATGATAAAAGAAAAAACTACTGAAACCTTAGAAGAAGCTAATAAACAAATCCAAAAACTAAGCCAAGAACTAAAACATCTTAAAGAAGAAGGAGAAAAATTTATAAACGATCTAAAAGAAAAATTCTCTAAAAAAACTACAGAAACTAAAACCGAATAAATAAATATAATATTATTTTTTAATAATAAATGAATTATTTGAAATAAATTCCGCTTATGTGGGAAGCGGTATACAAATCTCTCACATAAAATTAAATAAACTATAAAAATATGAATGTTAATTTATTGGTAGATAAAAAAGAAAATTATGTAGTTATTAATATAGAAGGAGAAGTAGATACATATACCTCACCTAAAGTTAAATCAGATATCCTTAAAGAAATTGAAGAATATAAAAATATAATTATCTCAATGGAAAAAGTTAAATTCATAGATAGTACAGGTTTAGGAGTTCTAATAGGAGTTCTAAAAAAAGTTAAAGAAAAAGAAGGTAAAATGATTATAGTATCTCCTAATAGCTATATAAATCAAATATTCGAAATAACTGGATTATTTAAAGTTTTTAAAATAGTTAATTCCCTTAATGAAGCTATAGATGAATTAAATAAAAATAACTAGCTTTACCTTATAAATTTTATTAAAATATTTATATATTTTCAAAAGTGTATTTTTATTTTAATAAAAACAATCAAAATTAAATGTCTTCTATAAATTCATATTAATAAAATATAAGTTTTATAATATCTATAGAATTAATGTATATAAATTAATAAGATGTTGAAACAGTTTGGAATTCAATTTTCTAAAGTGGTGATTATCCCGATTTCAATGCTAAATTCGCTACTTAATAAGTAGGGGGTAATTCACTTAGTTCATATGGGTAAGGATTTTGCATTAATATTAGGTGGATCTAAAGGGATTGGTTTTGAAGTAGCTAACCAAATGTTAGCTAAAAATTATAATATCATTCTAAACTCAAGAACGCCTTTTGAAGCTTATAATAAATTAAAAACAAACTATCCAGAAGATAAAATAATACTTTTACCTGGTGATATCTCAGAAGATTCCACTTTAAAAAATTTAATAGACATTTTAGAAAATCTAAATAAACTTGATTCTATTTTAATAAATTATGGTGGCCCCAATATCAAACCGTTTTATGAAATACATTACAACGAATGGATAGATTATTTTAAATTAATGTTCTTATCTCCGTTAGAAATAATAAAAAATACTCTAAAATATCTAAAGAATTCAGAATATCCAAGGATAGTAGCAATTACATCATTTACTATCAAAAAAATAACTAAAAACATGATAGTTTCTAATTCACTAAGAATAGCATTAGTTAATGCATTAAAAACTATTAACTTAGAATTATCAGAAGAATTTAATGGGAAATTATTAATAAATGCAGTTGCACCTGGATACATAAATACTCACAGATTACAAGATTATATATCCAAACAATCTAAAATATTAAATATTTCAGAAAATGAATATATAAAAAACCAAATAGAAAAGAATATTTTAATAAAAAGGATAGCTAATACTGAGGAAATCGCTAAATTTATTGCATTTTTACTAAGCTATGAAAATACTTATATAAACAATCAGCATATATTCTTTGATGGAGGGATAATCTATTAATTGCTATAATTGCGGATATATTATAAAACCAGAATATATATTTTGCCCTAATTGCGGTAATATCTTATATGAAGATAAACAAAATATAAGTAATACCTTAAATATAAAAAAAACAAATATATCATCTAACCTTGAAAATAAAATAAATACTCAAAACATAGATGAAGTAATAAAATTAGTTAATAACCTTAGCTCTAATATTTCAAATAGAAATAAAACCATTTTAATTTTCTTTTTATTTTCCATAATATTTATTATTTCATGTTTATGTATTAGTTTAATGTCAGGTTTATCAATAATAAGATACGGAGGATTACCTGGCATATTAGTAGCTATTATTTATTTTTCAATATCTATTCCATTTAGTTTAGGAGTTTTATATTTATTAAGGTTAGTAGATATATACGAAAAAGAGGATTGGAGTCATATAATATTTGCGTTTATATGGGGCGCATTAGGCTCAACTTTCTTTGCTTTAATAATTAATACAACAAATATTGAATTAGCTAGTGTTATATGTGGGCAAAGTATAGGGAATATCTGTGGAACTGTAATAAGCGCTCCTATATTTGAAGAATTATTAAAACTATTAGCAGTAGTTATAATATTGGTATTTTTAAGAACAAAGTTTAATAGTCCTTTAGATGGAATGGTTTATGCAGCATCCGCTGGATTAGGATTTAAATTAATCGAAGATTATATTTATATTGCTAATGGGATAGCAGCAGGCGGAGTAGCTGCTGGTTTATTCCTAATGTTATTAAGATGGATCTTTGGATTTCTATTACATTCATTAATGACTTCATTTGTAGGATTCTCTATAGGTTTTGCTACATTAACTAAAGATTACTCTAAAAAGATACTTTATGTATTAGGGGGGTATTTATTAAGTGTAGGTTCCCATTTTCTATGGAACTTCTCAACTATTATAGTTCCTAATATTCCAAACTCATTATGTCTAGTAGCCATACTATTCCCCTTTCTTACAATTATTTACATATTTTTAAATATTTTATTCTATATAAAAGCAGTTAATGTAGAAAAAAATATAATGAAAGAAGTATTGCAAAATGAGATTAATGAAAACTTAATTGATAACAATATCTTAGATGAATTGCTAAACATAAATTTAAGAAATCAACAAAAGAACAAATATATAGATAATAAACTAAAAAAATTATATGATATATATATGAATCTTTTAGCTTCATATGCTTTATTAAAAAAACAATATCTAAATTCATATAATAAAGAAATATACAATGAACTCCAAGAAAAAAAAGGAGTACTTTATATATTAAAACCAATTTTATATTATTAAAAATAAGATAAAAAATTAAATAAGATAAAAAATGAGAAAAATAGAAAGCATATCAATAATCTCTGCATTCCATAATGAAAATAAAAACTTAGAAATCTTATATGAAAAACTCATTAATACATCAATTACATTATTAAATAAACACCAAGATTTAGAATTTATTGAGCTAATTTTAATAGATGATGGTAGCGATGATAATAGTTTAAAAATTCTTCTAGATTCAGTTAATAATTTTCCTATTAAAAATTCGGAAATAATTAATGACTATAAATTAAATCAAATACTACTAAAAATAAAACTAATAATAATTAGACTAAAAGAAAATTTTGGACAATCTTATGCTATCTCTACAGGTTTCCAAATATCTAAAGGAGATATAATCATAACAATAGACTCAGATTTACAAAATGACCCAACTGATATTATTAAACTTTTTGAAAATTTTAAAAATAACAGTTCTAAAATAGAAGTTTTAAGTGGTTATAGGAAAAATAGAGATGAAGGTTTTAGAGTAATAGTATCAATATTTGGAAATAAACTAATACAATTTATTTCAGGATATAATATAAAAGATGTTGGATGCTCTTTAAAAGCTTATACTAAAGAATCAATAAAAAACTTAAAATTACCTTATGGGTACCATCGGTTTTTACCAATTATATCGTTTGCCAATAAAAATAAAATAGAAAATATCGAAGTAAATTTTAATAATAGAATTTTTGGGAAAAGTCATTATGGGTATTCTCGAATATTCTGGCTACTTGCTAGATTATTAACCCTATACATCATAAAACAACCTGATTTCCATAAAATTTCAAAAAAATTACTATATTTAAAAGTAATGAATACTTTTATTTTTATAGCAATTATCATTAGCCTGTTGTTTAAAATATCGTATAATCTAATCTTAATTCCTTTATTTGTTTATAATTTATTCACTATAAAAGAAATAAAAAATTTTATAAATTTTCAAAATGAGGATTTACTTGAAAACGCTGAAATTGTT
Organism: uncultured bacterium; assembly: GCA_937139605.1. Lineage (GTDB taxonomy): Bacteria > DRYD01 > DRYD01 > DRYD01 > DRYD01 > CAKZQG01. The sequence continues at coordinate 78,641 of CAKZQG010000026.1, read as the reverse complement.
ATCGAATCAATTTTAATTGAATTAATTAAAAATTACCAAAAAATCACTATTAAATAATAAAACGAAACTTTAAAAAAGGAGGTAATTTATGGCTAAAAAAATCTTCCAAAATTTTAAAATCCTAATATACTCTATTTTTAGTTTTATATGGATATTATTATTAGTAGTAAATTTAGTTTTTTCTGAAGAGTTAATTATATTACATACTAATGATTTTCATGGAAGACTAGTTAGCCAAACTCAAAAAATATTTTCAAAATATGAATACAAAACTGCAGGAGCAGAATATATATCTTCTGTAATAAACAATATAAGGAATCAAGAGAAAAATGTAATATTATTAGATGCAGGTGATTTTAGTGCAGGCACAATATACTCTAACTTATCTTACGGACAATCAGTGGTAGATTTTTACAATTATCTAAAATATGATGTAGTTACTATAGGGAATCATGAATTTGATTTTGGATATGATTATTTCTTAAATATAGTAAAAAATTTAAAGATGCCGGTTTTATGTGCTAACGCTAATCCATTATTTAATTATACTAAACCATATGTAATTTTAAATAAATATAACTTAAAAATAGCGATAATTGGGTTATTAACCCCAGAAACTGAGCAAATAACTATGCCTAAAGCCCTTAATAATCATAAAATCCTTGATCCAATTGATACACTTAATAAATATAAATCTGAAATCCTTTCGTATAACCCCGATATAGTTATAGCCTTAACCCATTTAGGAGTTAAAGAAGATGAAAACTTAGCTAAGAATGTAGATTATATCGATATAATAATAGGTGGGCATAGCCATACCGAACTATTTCAACCAATAAATATAACAAACAATAATAAAAATATATTAATATTCCAAACAGGTAGCTACGGGAAATATATAGGATATATTAAACTAAATATTGATAAAACTAATAAAACAATTGATTTAATTAACTACAAACTCTATCCTACTATAAATAAAATAATAACTCCTGATAAAAAAGTAAATAAAATATTAGAAAAATATATTTCTTATGCCGATAAATACTCTAATGAAATCATAGGATACTCTAATACAGAATTTGATAAAAAATCTGAAAATATCTATAATAATTTAGGTACTTTATTAACAAACATAATGATTTATCACACTAACTCTGATATAGCTTTTTATAACACAGGAGGAATTAGAGATAACATAAAAAAAGGAGATATAACTTATGGAGAAATATTTAATGTCCTACCATTTGAAAATATGTTAATAACATTAAAAATGAAAGGGAAAGATATAATAGAATTACTTAATAACATGAATACTAAAAAAACCCCCCTAAAATATAATAGCTCCTTAGAATTTAAAGATAATAAATGGTTTTTAAATAATCAAGAAATCCAAGAAGATAAAGAATACAAAGTAGCAACTATAGATTTCTTATACTATGGAGGAGATGGATATACTGAATTTAAAAAATACCCTGTCTTTGAAAATTATGGTTATATAAGAGACATAATAGTTTATTACATAAAAACCCATTCACCCCTAAATGACAGTTTAGAACCCATTAAAAACCATTCAAAAACAAAAAACTAGCCATATAAAAATTAATTATTTCCTATCAATTTTTAAAATTAAAAAAATAATTACATAAATCAAGAGATTTAAAAAAATTAGGAAATAAGTTATACAAAATAGATTATAGGGATTCTGCGTATTTACCAGTACCTAAAGCTACACAGCTAATAGGATCTTCTGGAACATTCACTTTTATTCCCGTAGCTTTAGAAATGACTTTATCTAATCCTCTAAGAAGCGCTCCTCCACCCGTTAAAGTGATCCCTTCTTCAATAATGTCAGCAGCCAACTCAGGAGGAGTTATTTCTAAAACAGATTTAACCGTATCAACAATGGAACTAACAGGCTCCCATAAAGCTTCTGCTACTTCACTTGATGTTATATTAATAACCTTAGGTAATCCAGTAAATAGATCCCTACCTTTAACTTCCATAGATAATTCTTGTTCTAAAGGAATTATAGTACCTATATTTATTTTAATTCTTTCAGCAGTTTGATCTCCTATTAAAAGGTTATAATTTTTTCGGATATATTTTGAAATAGCTTCATCCATTTTATCACCAGCTATTTTTATAGTTTGTTTAACAATAATTCCCCCCAAAGAAATAACAGCGACATCAGTAGTTCCTCCACCTATATCAATAACCATATTTCCTCTAGCGGAATTAACTTTAAGTCCTGCGCCAATAGCAGCAGCCATTGGCTCTTCAATTATATAAACTTCCTTAGCACCAGCAGCATATGCCGCTTCCTTTATAACTCTTTCTTCCACACTATTATATTCTGCTGGAATACATACTGCTACTATAGGTTTAAATATCTTACTAATAAACGAGGAATTCCTTATTAAGCCTATATAGTATTTAAGCATAGCTTCCGCTGCTTCATAGTTAGCAATAACTCCCTCTCTTATAGGTCTTTCTGCAACTATATGAGCTGGTGTTCTTCCTATCATTTCCTTTGCTTTTTCACCAACCGCTAAAACCCTTCCACCTCTTGACTTATCTATTGCAACTACTGAAGGCTCTTTTAAAACTATTCCTTTACCTTTTACATAAAGTAAAATAGAGTTAGTTCCCAAATCTATTCCTATTCTAGAAGATAAATCTAAGAAGCTTTTTTTACCATTTAAATTAAAATCTGTATTCATATATTTTTTCCTTATTAGATTTAAGTTTTATATTAGCTTTAAGGTTATTAAATTTATCAATAAGATTCTCATAACCTCTTTTAAGTTGATATACATTAGAAATAATTGAAGTATTATTAGCAAAAAGGGTAGCGATTAAGATAGCTGCTCCACCCCTAATATCAGTTGCTATAACTTTAGCACCACTAAGTTCATTACCTCCTTTAACTATTGCTATTTTATTATCCAATATATCTATATCTGCCCCTAACCTTCTTAATTCATTTACGTAAATAAATCTATCATCAAATATTTTCTCTTTAATAGTACTAACACTATTAATAGATAAAGCTAAGGAAACTAATTGAGGTTGTAGATCTGTTGGAAAATCTGGATAATAACCTGTTTCTATATCTATTGGTTGTAGTTTTGTATTTTCATAAGCACAATATATCCCATCGTTATAATATTCTATATTAAAACCAACTTGTTTTAAAATACTTAACAGAGAATCCAACATTAAACTAAGTTTAAAATACTCTTTAGAATAACTATCTTCTTTAATAAATATTTTCCCTTTAGTAGCTAATGCTGCTAATATATATGTGCCTGTTTCTATTCTATCTAGGATATTATAATCTTCATAAAAAGTATAATTTTTAATTTTAAAGGGTTTAACTTTAAGGTATTTTTTATTAATAGAATATTCTATATTAAAGCCATTATTTAAAAGGAAATCAAATAATTTAATTACTTCCGGTTCAACAGCTATGTTATTAATAAGTATTTCATCGTTAATAATATTAGCAGCAAAAGCAGCTAAAAATATTACATTCTTAGTAGCTCCTACAGATGGGATCCAAAAATTTATTACTTTATTTACTTTACTTTTATTGAAGTTATGAACAAAAACATCTCCTTTAGTTAATTCTACTTCAAATCCGAGTTGTTTAGCTGCGTATAGATGGATATCCACTTTTCTATTACCTATTAGGCATCCCCCAGGAAAAGGGATTCTCGCTTTAGAAAATCTAAAAACAATAGGGCCAAGCAAATCAAAAGATGCCCGCATTTTAGAAGCCAATTCCCAAGGGATTTCATATTTATCTATCTTCCTTGGATCTATTAGCAATTCATTTTTGTTAAAATCAACTTGGCAATTTATATACTTTAGTATGCTTATTAATATATTAACGTCTTCAATATTAGGGATATTATATAATTTAATGGGATAATCAAAAGCGATAGAAGCAGCAATTAAGGGTAAAGCTCCATTCTTTGAACCCTGTGGAATTAACTCCCCTTCTAATTTCTCTTGCCCAACTACTTCTATTATTTCACTATCATCTATATTATACATTTTTTAATATAAATATTAAATATCAGCAACTATTAACGCTTTGTTTTTCTCAATCTTAACAATCCCCATATTTACTTTATATTCATTACTATCAATATAAATTTTACTATTTTTAGCTAATTTAATAATAGCATCAGTATGATTAGGATATATAACTAAGATTCCTTTACCTGTATCTAATTTAATACTTTTAGCTTGAAATTCTTTAGTTTCTTTGGGTGTAGAAAACTTTACCTTCATTTATCTATCCCCTTTAATTAATTAATTAAAAAATATAAAAAATTTTATTATCCCTTTTTTTAATTCTACACAAACCTCCCCCTACCTCCTACATTTTTAACATCATTTTTAAATTCATTATATAGAATACTCTAAAAGGTTAAGATTTTATAATATAGAACTTTATAATATGAAAAAATATTTAATTGAGTATTATGATGATAAATCTAATCTAAAGAAAATGGAAATAACAGCTAACAATGAAGAAGAAGTACTTAATCTAATTAAAACAAACGCTAATATAAATACTATAATAGATATAAAACCTACTTCCTCTTTTGATTTTAAATTTAACTTAAACGCTTTAGATGGATTATTTTCTTATAAGATAAATATAAATTTACTTAGTTTTATTAGTAGGCAATTTAGTCAGATGTTTGCCTCAGGATTACCTGTTAATGTTATGTTTAACATATTTATTAAAACTTTTAAAAATAAAAAGGTTAAAAGTATTTTTGAAAATATATTAAATGACATAAATGCGGGTGTTAGTTTTTATAAAGCTTTTTCTAAATATGAAAAGAATTTTGGGAGTTTATTTGTTAATTTAATAAAAGTAGGGGAAGCTTCCGGAAACTTAGATAAAATTTTCAATTACCTTTCAGATTACTATGAATATGCTATTAGTATGAGAAACAAACTAATAAACGTTATGATATATCCTATGTTAGTAATAATAGTAGCATTAGTAGTTTTTGGGATCGCTATGTTTTTTGTTATTCCTAAATTTGAGCAGATCTTTGCTCAAATCATTGGACCTGAGAAAGTCTATAAAGAGCTACCCTTTATAACCATTATCCTATTAAAAACTTCTAAATTTTTTAACCAAAAAATATTTCTATTTAAAAATGGCGTATGGTTTTATATCTTTATATTCTCATCATTCTTTTTAGCTTATTTCATTTCTTTTAATATGGACCTAAAAAAATATTTAGAAAAAATTATAATAAAAATCCCTATCTTAGGTAAAGCTTTATTATTTTATTATAATTCTATCTTTTTTAAATCACTTTATATTACCTTAAATTCAGGGATGTTAATAATCCCATCTTTAGAACTATCTTCAAAAGCAACAAATAGTGGGATATTTATATCTAAAATTAAAGAAGTAATAGAACAAATTGAAAAAGGCAAAAAATTAAGTGAAAGCTTAATAAATACTAAACTTCTTGAACCTCTTATTGAACAAATGCTAATAACAGGAGAAAAAAGCGGAAATATTTATTATATGTTAGATCAAGCAGATAAATTCTACTCAAGAGAATTAGAAATACTCTTAGAAAGAGTTATGAAACTAATAGAACCTGTTATGATTATAGTACTAGGTGGGTTCGTTTTTATACTTCTATTAGGACTATATCTACCTATATTTATACTACCTTCTAAAATCATGGGTAGATAATATCTTACCTTTAATGTATCTAACTTAATAAAGGAGGATAACATAAATGTTAGATTTCATTAATAATAAGCTATTAATAAGTGTTATTATATTTATCATAGCTTATATATTTATATTATTTGAGAAATTTTTTCACAGAACAGTTACAGTATTAATATTTGGATCATTAGTAATATTGTTAGGTTTAGTTAAACCGGAAAAAGCTTGGGGATATATTGATTATAATACTATTTTCTTATTATTTGGTATGATGAATATAGTGATAATAATGGGGAAAAGTGGGTTATTCCATTTATTAGCTTCTAAAATCCTTGATATCACTGGAAATAATATATATAAAATCATAATATTTTTTTCTGGTTTTACTGCTATAGCTTCTGCACTTGTTGATAATGTCACTACCGTTTTGTTTTTAACCCCCATTATTATTAGATTATGTGAAAACATTAAAGTAAATCCAGTACCAATTGTTATAAGTATAGTTTTAGCAAGTAATACCGGAGGTACTGCTACCTTAATAGGAGATCCTCCTAATATTATCATAGGTTCTATTGGTAAAAAATCCTTTGTAGATTTCTTAATACATGTGTCTATTCCTGCGTTAGTTGGTTTTATTAGCGGACTTATTGTTAATATCCTTATGCTTAAAAAAATCATTAAATTAGATAATATTAAAATAGAAAAAGAAGAAGTAGAAGAAATAGAACAATTAGAAAAGGAATTAGTTATGGATTATAAACTAATGAAAATATCCATATTCTTTTTTGTTTTAACTATAATTATGTTTATATTAGGGCATAAATTTCATTGGGAAAGCGGAATAATCGCATTATTTACTTCTTCTTTATTAATGTTATTTACAAAGCTATCACCTATTGAAATATTTGAGCGAATAGAATGGGCTACTATATTTTTCTTTATTGGGTTATTTATGATTATTGGTGCTATGGAAGAACATGGAGTATTTCATATATTATCTAAAAAACTCATCAATTTTATAGGAGATAATTTATATAAAGGGATGCTTATTATCTCGTTTTTTTCAATGTTTATAAGTGGTTTTGTAGATAATATCCCTTATACAGTTGCTTTTGCTAAAGTTTTAAAAGAAGTTATAGCAGTTAATCCGAAATTAGATCCTCTATGGTGGGCCTTATCCATTGGAGCATGTATGGGTGGAAACTTAACTTTAATAGGAGCATCTGCTAATATCGTTGCAGCTGATATCTCTACAAGAAAAGGCTATAAAATAGATTTTATTACATTCTTAAAATACGGAACTCCTGTAGCAATAATATCCACTACCACCGCTATAATAACTTATATCCTACTTCATATATACATCCTTCATTAAAATTAATCTAATTAAAATGAAGTTAATTATTGATACCAAAAAATTAAAAATAATTTATTCCTTATTAGATAAGGAAATAAATAATGCTTTAAAAAATGCTCCTATAAATGAATTAATAAAAATAAAAAAAACAAATAAATGGTTATCGGTTTTTGGAACTATTTTATCTTCACGTACTACAGATAAAATGCTTATCAAAGTCCTAAAAAAATTATCTCAATTTATTCAAAACCCTTATGATGTTATCAATACAGATTATAATAAACTACTACAAACATTAAAACCCTTAGGATTTTATAAAACCAAAGCTAAATATTTATTAAATTTTTCTAAAATTATTATAGAAAATTATAATTTAGAAATTCCAAATAATATAGAAGAAATAACGAAACTACCTGGAGTAGGTAAAAAAGTAGGAGCTATTATCTTAAATAATTTATACAATATTCCAATAATTGGAGTAGATATACATGTACATAGAATATTAAATAGATTAGGAATAATTAACACTAAAAATGAATCTCAAACTTTTGAAATCATAAATTCTATTAAAAATAATGAAATAAAAAGTAATTTAAATCATTATTTAGTAGCGTTAGGGCAAATTATATGTAAAAACAAACCTAAATGTAATGAATGCTTTCTAAAAGAATATTGTAACTATTATAAAACCTATTTAAACCGATAATTATATTTTTAATTTTTGTAATTAGTTGCTGTTTTCCTTTTTTGTGTTTATTTTTTCTTGATAACAACTCAAAACAAACAGAATTCTATCCTAATGCTTTATTAGGACTTATAGAAATTATAGCATTTTTAATAGGTGCTTATTTTTTTTATTTAATATACTCTTATAATTATTACAAAAAATTATATAATGCTAATTTAAAGAAAATAGCTCTTAATTTTTTGCTTAAAAATATTTTTAAAAACTATAATATCAGTATAAATTTTTATATACCAAGACGTAGGATGCATAGAGAACTATATTTTGAATTTAAACTTTTTCCAAATTTTATTTTTAATATTAAATATTTCATAAATATCAACAACATTGAAATTATTTATTTACAAGGTCATAAAACTTCTAACGGTAACAAGATAATAAACATATCTTCTTATTTTTTCCAAGAGAATATTATATGTTTTTATTAGATTTTAGATCCCCAATAACTCCAGAAAAAATAAATATAGTTTTAAATGAATCTCAATTGGTAGTAAATATATTATTATCTTTTGTAAAATTTTATCAGTGTTAAGAAGGAAATAAATTAATAAAAAAAAACTATTATATAAAAGCAATTAAAATTTTTTAAATTAAAAATTAATAAAATTCTAAATAAATAAAAAGAGGTGTAGATAGTATGATAACTAATCAAGAGGTTTATGATTATACAAAAATAGAAAGTAAATGGCAAAAATATTGGGAAGAAAACAAAATTTTTAAAGCCCAAAATGACAAAACTAAGAAAAAATACTATATTTTAGAGATGTTTCCTTATCCAAGTGGACAACTACATATGGGACATGCAAGAAACTACACAATCGGAGACGTAATAGCTAGATATTACTTTATGAAAGGATATAATGTATTACATCCTATAGGTTGGGATGCATTTGGATTACCCGCTGAAAATGCTGCTATTAAACATAAAGTACATCCTAAAACCTGGACTAATAATAATATCCAAAATATGAAACAACAATTAAAAAAACTGGGGATCTCTTATGACTGGGATAGAGAAATAAATACTTCCATACCTGAATATTATAAATTCACACAATATGTTTTTCTTAAGTTTTTTGAACATAATTTAGCATATAGGAAAAAAGCATTAGTAAATTGGTGTAATCATTGTAGTACAGTTTTAGCTAATGAACAAGTTATAGATGGTAAGTGTTGGAGATGCCATAATTTAGTTACTAAAAAAGAATTAGAGCAATGGTATTTAAAGATAACAGAGTATGCAGATAAGTTATTAGAATCATTAGATGAATTAGATGGTTGGCCAGAAAAAGTTAAAATAATGCAAAAAAACTGGATAGGTAAAAGTAAAGGTGCTAAAATATTCTTTAAAGTATTCTATCAAAATGAATTAATTGATACCATTTCAGTATTTACCACAAGACCTGATACGTTATTAGGAGTAACTTTCTTAGCGATTGCTCCAGAACACCCATTAGTTAATACAATAATAAATAAAACCAACAACCAAGAAATAAAAAAATTTGTAGAAAAAATATTAAGTTTAACTACTGAGGACAGAGTAAAAACTAAAGAAGGGATATTTACTAATTTTTATGCAGAGAATCCAGTTAGTTTAAATAGAGTTCCTGTATTTATTACTAATTATGTTTTAGGGGATTATGGAGAGGGAGCAGTAATGGGAGTACCTGCACATGACTCAAGGGATCACGAATTCGCTAAAACCTATAATCTACCCATTATTCCTGTTATAATGCCCTATAATAATGAAGAAAATAATAATTTACCAAAAGATTCTGCTTATGAAGGTAATGGGTATATGTTTAACCTACCAATTATTGATGGTATTGATTGTAATAATATGGATAATAATCAATTTAAGGTATTCATTGTGAATTATTTAGCTAAGAAAAATTTGGGTTATGAAGCAGTTAGTTATAAATTAAGGGACTGGTTAATAAGTAGGCAAAGGTACTGGGGTGCTCCTATCCCTGTAGTTTATTGTGATAAATGCAAAATAGTTGCTTCTGATATTCCTGTTTTATTACCTGAAAATGTTGAAATAACAGGATTAGGAGAATCCCCCTTAGCAAAAGTCCCTGAATTTGTCAATACTACTTGTCCTAAATGTAAAGGTCCTGCTAAAAGAGAAACAGATACTATGGATACTTTCATGTGTTCTAGTTGGTACTTCTTTAGGTACGTTGATCCTCATAATGAAAATGAACCTTTTGATAAAGAATTAGCTAATTACTGGTTCCCCGTAGATCAATATATAGGGGGGATAGAGCATGCAGTTTTACATTTATTATATGCAAGATTTGTTAGTCACTTTTTATATGATATAGGGTTATCACCAACTAAAGAGCCATTTAAAAATCTACTTAACCAGGGGATGGTATGTAAAGATGGGAAAGCTATGTCTAAATCCTTGGGTAATATTGTTTCAATAGAGGAGACATTAGAGAAATATGGTGCAGATGCTGCAAGGATTTTTGAGCTTTTTGCTGCACCACCTGAAAAAGATATTGAATGGTCTGATAAAGGAATAGAAGGAGTATTTAGATTCCTTAATAGATTTTATAAATTCTTTACCCAATTACTTAGGCATTTAAAGCAAAAAAATCCTAATATTTACCAAAATAATGAAAATATTGAAAATACTATAGATGATAATCTCTTTGATAGTTTAGCTGAAAAAAATAAAACCTTATGGAATAAAGTTTATATTACGTTAAATAAAATTACAGAAGAATTTGAATCAAGAAGATTTCATTTTAATACTTCTATAGCTTTACTAATGGAATTACTAAATCATTTGGAAGATAGCATTAAAGATTTTAATAATTATAATGATTTAGAGTTATTAGTGTTATTTAATGTAGTTGTAAAGATGTTAGCGCCATTTGCTCCTCACTTATCTGAAGAATTATTTAATAACATAGGATATAATCCAACTATATTTAAAACAGATTTTCCAAAAGTAAAACAAAAATATTTAATATTAGATGTTATAAATTTACCGGTACAAATAAATGGGAAACTAAGAGGCCAGATTCAAGTAAAAATAAATGCTGAACAAGATGAAGTTTTAAATACAATCAAAAAAGACCCTAAATTGAATTCCATTTTAGAAAATAAAAATATTAAAAAAGTTATTTTCGTTAAAAATAAAATTATTAATATTTTAATTTAATAATTCAATGGATAATAAACTAAAACTTATTTTTATATTTTTAATTATATTTTTAACTACATTTTTAACAATAAATTTATCACCTTTGTTTTCTAAAGATAATAGTTTAAAAGATAGTAATTTTAGAGTTTTTTATATAAATACCAATGGTTCAGAAAGATACAATGGAGTTATTTATGATGAAAATAATTACTATATTGTAGGTTATCAACTATTTTTTTCAATGAAATATGCAATAATCAAACTAAATTCTGATTTAACTTTAAGTTATGCCAAATATTACACTCCTGCTAATTTAGATAAACTTATAAACGTAGGATTAACTAACTTATGGTTTGATTTTAACAATAATGATGAATTATTTGCTGGCGGATGGTATAGCTATGGGTATATTGATAATGGCATAATAGGTAAAATAGACAAAAATACAGGTAATTTCCGAATTCTTAAAAACTTTTCCAATATTGGAGAAATATATTTAATAACAGATAAAAACTATTTATATGGCGTTAGTTCTAATGGTTATATTTTTAAATTAGATTCAAAAAATTTAAGACATTTAGATTCTAAAATCATTTTTAATTCTCGGTTTTGTAATATATCTTTAAATAATAGTTACATATCTACTTATGATTACAGAAATAACAGGTTATTAGTATTGGATAAGGATTTAAGGAATTGTTTAGGGTTTTATGTTAATGGTTATCAGGAGCAAGTTCCTTTAATAGATAATGAGAATAATTTATATTTAGTAGATTCAAATAGAGAAAATTTAGGGGTAGTAATTTCTAAAATAAGCTTAAATAATTTAGATATTCCTTTATTGATTAATTCAAAAGAATATTTTTGGAATAATTCTGATGGTAAATATTCAGGTGCTTTTTTAAATGATAAAAATATAATCCTTGTTATAACAATACAAGAATTTAATACCTATAAAAATTTCGTAAAAATATTAAAAATAAGCAAAGATAATTTAAATATAATAAACCAAATAAAATTAGTTCCATTAGATTTAAATCAAAATATATATACAAGATTAATGACAATATTTCCAACGATTGATAACAGTTTTTTTGGAGTTTTAGGTGTAAATCCTGCAGAATACAATTTATTTTTAAAAATGTCTAATAATTTCCAATTTAATAATAATAATAAAATCTTAAAAATTTATGACCCAATGTTAAAAACTAGAAATTTTAAATACAAATTAAGTACCCAAAAAATAATCTTAAATAATACAAAAATCTTAGAAAAAGATATAATAAAACTAAGAGAAGAAAATGTAAAGACAGTTTTAAAATACTAATTATAAAAAATAAGGGAGGTTAAAAATAGAAATGCTTAAAAGCCAAGATTCTAAAAGCCAAGATTCTAAAAACCAAGATTCTAAAAACCAAAAACAAAATCCCCTACCAAAAATCGTCATTATTTTTATCATTGGTTTATTAACAAATATTTTGATTTTTTCATATTTTATATTTTTTCCAGTTGGTCATGTTAGTTTAGAATACTCAAAAGAAGCTAAAAAAACATTATTTGAATTTTTTAATAATAAGGAAATAGAGGTAAATGGGGTTAAAGTAGTTATAACTAAATTCCTAGATAGCTCGCCAGATTTTTTAGCTTATATTAATTCCAATTTCAGAGATTTTGATACATATAACTCTTACGGGATTTTAGAATTTCAAGTTAAAAACTACCAAATATCAGTAGCAGATATTCAACTCTCAAAAGAGCAAAGATGCAGTAAATACCGCACAACCAAAACCATATTTAATGGTTCAATTATCAAAGTAACTAATAAATTAGATAATAAATATTTTGAAATAGAAAAGCCTATTTATAGAATATAACCCTAATAATAATGGATTAAAGATAAATCAAAATTTAAATGATTTATTAGATTCATTAGAAAAAATAAGAACAAAATACTATCGTAGTAATCTTTTATTTGTGTTATCTATATTCATATTAACTTTTATAATTTTAATCGGCGTTTTTGTTTTTATATATTTTCAAAATAAAAAATATATAAAATAAAGAGGTATAATTTTGATAATAAAAAATATAATAATTAGGTGTATTTAGTGGTGGTAGCTACAGGTATTAACGAGTTTAAATATTATAAAGTTAATACCTGAGGAAAGTCCCGGCTTAATATAAAAAAGGTGCTGGGGAAACCCCAGATAACCTATAATAGGTTAATGGAAAGTGCCACAGAAACTAGACTACCCTTAAAAAACTTAAGGGTACAGGTGAAACCGTGAGGTAAAAGCTCACGATCTCTTATAGCGATATAAGAGATGGCAAACCCCACCTTAAGCAATAATAATTTAGCAAAAAGTGCTAAGTAATTAGCACTTAAGACAAATTGCTACCAAAAAAAACAGAACCGGGCTTACCACTAAATACACCTACCTAATCAAAAACTGACTCCTAAAATCCCATATGCTCAAAAAAGATTTTTACAAAAATCTACAGCCTTTAGGTATAGTCTTTGGAGATATTGGTACAAGCCCTATATACACTATAAGTCTAATGGCAATAATCTTAAAACAAAAAGACCCAACCCTAATAATGGGAGGAATATCATTAGTCCTTTGGTTAATAATATTAGTAGTTTATTTACAGTATGTTTTAATTGTAATGAATCTAAGTAAAAAAGGGGAAGGTGGGCAATTAATAATTAGAGAATATGTTTTATCTTTAATAAAAAATAATTCATTTTTAAAGATTATAGTTTCATTTTTAGGGTTATTTGGGTTTTCTGCAGTAGTAAGCGAAGGGATATTAACCCCAGCTATCAGTATTTTATCCGCTACAGAAGGAATTAAATTGATAAATCCTACCTTTAATAATACTACCTTAATAATTTTAATATCTATTTTTATATCAATATGGTTATTTAGTATCCAGAAAAAGGGAACTGATAAGGTTTCATTTTTATTCACCCCAATAATGATCATCTGGTTCATTTTTTTATTTTTTATAGGAATTATTCATATATATAAATTTCCGTACATATTAACCTCAATAAATCCGGTTTATATAATAGAGCTTTTAAAGGGAGATCCTCAGGATTTTTTATTAATTATATCGTTTGCAATGCTATCGATTACGGGGGTAGAGGCGTTATATGCAGATATGGGACATTTAGGTAAAAAACCCATAATTTTTTCCTGGAATTTAGTTTTTATTTCATTAATTATAAATTACTTAGGTCAAGGTGCTTTCTTTTTACAAAATTATAACAAAATTACAGAATACAATTCTTTATTGTTTTTAATGGTAAAAGATACAATGCCAATTTTATATATTCCAGCAGTTATATTAACGTTATTAGCTACAATAATTGCATCGCAAGCTATGATAAGTGCTATGTTTTCTATATTTTATCAGACTTCAAACCTTAATCTTTTACCACGCTTAAAATATTTTCATACCTCACCTACTCAACCACATCAGATATATATCCCATTTATAAATTATTTACTTTTAATTTTAGTTATATTTTCTATTTTATTTTTTAAATCTTCTGAGCATATTGCTAATGCTTATGGGTTATCAGTTAATATTACTATCGTTATTTCCTGTATTATGGCTATCATAGCTTTTATATATTTAAGAAATTACTTATTCGCTTTAATTTTAATTTTATTATTACTTCCTGTTAATCTAGTAGTTTTAGTTTCAAATTTACATAAGTTAGAAGAAGGTGGATATTTCCCGTTCTTTATAGCTATTATTATTTTCTCCCTTGTTATTATATATACTAACGGTAATAAAAAATTAGGGAGATCTTTGAATTATGAAAAATTTTCAGAATTTATAAAAAATTATGAATTATTATATTCAAGTGAAAATAAAATAAAAGGAGTAGCTGTATTTATGTTAAGAGATATCAAAATGATATCCCCTTATATTATAAAAACAATATTTGATTTTAAAATTTTATACGAAAAAAATATATTTCTATCAATAGAAATAACTCAAAACCCTTATAATATAGAGTATAATCATATTAAAATAGAGGAAGATAAAACCAATAGTATAAGTTTTATAAAAATAAGAGCTGGATATTTAGAAATAATAGATTTAAATGAGATATTTAAAAAATTAAATATAAGTCCTACTATTGTTTTTTATGGCCAAGAAAATATAAATACCAATAAATTACATATGAAAATTTATTCATTTATGAGAAAAATTTCTCCTACGATTGTAGATTTCTATAATTTTCCCTTACATAAAACCATCGGCATAGTTAGCAACATATACCTATAAAAACAATATATAAAAATAATCAAAAACAAAAATAATGAAAAAACTAATAAAAAAACAAAAAAAACAAATTATAATAAAAATCTTTATTTTTATTATAATTTTGAATTTATTTTTTATAAAAATTAAAGCCAATAATTACCTAGAAAATATCTATAGAAAAATTAATATAACTTATACTTTTGAATCTTTTTATACAGGTTCAATAGAAAATAAACTTTTTATATCTAAAAATCTATTTACAGATAATCCAATTCTTTTTACAACTAATAATTTTAACTATTCACAAGGAGTATATATAGATTCTATAGATAATAACTATATTTTATTTTCTAATATTTTTGACTTTTCCAATAATTACTCTGTGTTAGTTAATTATTTTGAAGATAAAAGAGATAAAATAGATATAACAGATTCTTTTTATTTTAAATCATTTTATAGTTATTTTTTAATTGATGTTATTTCATTTTATAATGAACTAGAAAAAGAGTTTGGATTAATTGGAATAATTAATTATTTTTTTAATACTGATTTATTTTTAGGGATATTTGATAAAGAGGATATAAAAAATTCTATTATTTTTGGGACTTCTAGTCTTGATTACCCATTTTATTTTGCTAAATATTCCGATCCTAATTTCAATGGATTTATAGTTCTAAGTATAATAGATAAAAACAATTATAGAGATTTCTTAGATACTAAATTAAATTTTGATTTTAAAATGTATAACTCTAATAGCATATTAGTAACTTTCATAGATGATAATCTAAAAATCTCAAAATATTTTGTTTTAAGATTCCCTAATAAAATTACAGATTTATCCATAATCAAAAATTCAATTGATAATGTTTTACTAAAAGTAGATTTTATAGATAACATTTCAGGATATTATATTACTTCAATTTTCGTAAATATAAACTATAAAAACACGAGTTTAGCTAACTCTAATAACATCTTTAATAATTTTTACATAGATAATTCTTTAATAGATTTTAAAAGTTATAAACTAACTTTAAACAAAACAAAAATTGATTTATATTTTTTTAAAAAGCAATTAAATTTTTAAGTAAAGTAATGTGGTGGTTAATTTATGATAGAGAGGATAACGTTAGGTGGCGGTTGCTTTTGGTGCTTAGAAGCTGTTTTTTCTAATATTAATGGGATTATTAAAGTTGTTCCCGGTTATGCTGGCGGATATACTAAAAACCCTACTTATGAACAAGTATGCTCTGATACCACAGGCCATGCAGAAGTCGTTGATATACACTATGATTCAAACATTATTTCTTTAGAAACTATATTAGATATATTCTTTTTTATTCATGATCCTACTACCTTAAATAGACAAGGTAATGACGTAGGTTCTCAATATCGCTCGATAATCCTCTATCATAACGAAAATCAAAAAGAAATTATAACAAACTATATTAAAAGCTTACCAAGTAAAGAGTTTTATAAAAATTATGAAAATAAAGAAATAACAACAGAATTAAAACAATTTACAGAGTTTTATCCAGCAGAAGATTATCATCATAATTATTACAAAAATAATCCCCAAAATCCATATTGTATATTTGTTATCTCCCCTAAAATAGAAAAATTCCAAAAAAAATTTTTTAAACTTTTAAAACAATAGGATATTTAATTATTTTTTATAATAGAATAATAAGGAGAGTTAAAACAATTAACGAAAACTATAAAAAAAAATATAAAGAATAACTATACCAATATAAAAAAAAACTATAAAAAATAAATAATAAAAATTAACAAAGAGTAGTTAATATACTTTTTAAAGATAAGATACTTTTAAATAGTTGTTAAGGTATTTTTTTGAATGAGAATAGATTAATTTTTATGCTTGGTAAAAGGTTAGCCTAATAACCGCCTGCAGACTATAAGGCTAACCTAATATAGCATGGCGGAATACAAATAGGTCTGCGCTAGTGTTGTTTTATATGAAAATAATTTTAGATAACAAGGAAATCATATTATCTGAAAATGATAAAAACAAAACTATATATGAAATAGCAAAAGAAAATAATAAATATATTCCTACTGCTTGTCATTTAGATGGATTAACTCCGATAGGTGCATGTAGGATGTGTATTGTAGAAGTTAAAGGTTATTCTAGGCCTGTTTCCTCTTGTATAACTAAAGTATCAGATGGGATGGAAATAACAACAGATAATGAAAAGTTAAGGGTTTATAGGAAATATTTAACGGAGTTTTTATTTGGGGAGCGCCCACACCCTTGTAATGTCTGTGTCGCTAATAACTACTGTGATTTACAAAACTGGAAATACAAAATCTTTGAAATCCCTAATAATTACATTGATTATTATTATCAAGATATGGAAGTAGATTATAGTCATAAATTATATGTATTAGATCATAATAGATGTATATTATGTTTCAGGTGTGTTAGGATATGTCACGAATATGCAGGTCCTCACACCTTAGATATAAGGAACCGTTCAAATAATTTAAGAATAACCATAGATTTAAATGATAATTGGGGAGAATCTAAGACTTGTATTAACTGTGGGAAATGTGTAATGGTATGTCCTACAGGAGCTTTATTTATGAAAAATAAAGAAGTTTCTAAAACCAGAAGATATGATATGCCTAAATTTTTATTAGAAAAAAACAAGCGCTTAAGAACCTGGGATAGCTTATTCTATTATTCTTAATTTTTTAACTTAATAAATAATTAATTCAATAAAAGGATTTTTATTATGGATAATAATGAAAATATTATAGATAAATGCATTTTTCCTAAAGAAGAAAATGTTTTATATAAAAATTTAGTTTGTTTTATAAGTTCAATAAATGCTGTTTTCATACAATTTGAAAAAGATACTTACAAAGTAATATCTATATCTAATAAAGTAGAAGATATTTTGGGGTATACTCCACAAGAAGTATTAGAAGATACCAACTGGTTTATAAGAAATATCCATATTAATGATAGAGCAAAAATTATAGAAGAATATAGAACTTCAAATATATTAAATTTAAATAATATTTTAACTTACAGAATACGTCATAAAAACGGTAAATATTTATGGGTAAGGGACTATAACACATACTATAATGAATATATATTTTCTTTACTATTTAACATAACTGAAGAAAAAGAACAAGAAGAAAAAATATTAGAATGTACTAAGCTTATAAACAATATATATCAATCAATTCCCCAAGGGATCTTATTAATTGATACTAATAATTATAAAATAATAGAATATAAACCTACGGCAATAACAGAAAAAGAAATTTGTTCATACTTAGGTGTAGAAGTCAATAAATCTTTAAAAGAGAT
This sequence comes from uncultured bacterium, assembly GCA_937139605.1. Taxonomy (GTDB): domain Bacteria; phylum DRYD01; class DRYD01; order DRYD01; family DRYD01; genus CAKZQG01. The sequence continues at coordinate 60,036 of CAKZQG010000026.1, read as the reverse complement.
TTTTCCACAAGAAATACTTAATAAGATTTTTTACTTTATTGATAGAACTAAGCAATTAGGAACTATAGAAGAATTGGAGTTAAAATTAAATATATTAAATAAAACCAAATATTTTGTATTTGCTTTCTCAAAAGTTGATAATAATCAAGTTTTAATAGTTATAGATGATATAACGAATAAGAAAGAAAATGAAGAGAAATTAAGGTTTTTGGCATTACATGATGTACTAACGGGATTACCTAATAGGAAATATCTTTTTGAGCAGTTACATCAGCTATTAATCCAAGCGAGCAGACACAACAGAAAAGTAGCTATTATTTTTTTAGATGTAGATAACTTCAAAGATATAAATGATAGTTATGGGCATGAAGTTGGAGATAATGTATTATTGGCAATAGCAGAGAGTATAAAGTATTCCTTAAGGCCAGGTGATATTGTTGGAAGAATAGGTGGAGATGAGTTCATTATAATATTAGATGATATAGCTAAATTGGAAGATATAAATATAATAATAAATAAATTAAATAAAGCTATAGAAACTATCCCAAGCTATATAAAAAATAAATTAGGGATAGATATTATAAAAGTGTCATTTAGTATGGGGATATCCATTTATCCTGATGATAGTACAAAATTAGATGAACTTATAAAATTTGCAGATATGGCGCTGTATAAATCCAAAGAATTAGGTAAAAACACCTTTAGTTTCTATTCCCAAGAAATAACCAATAAATTAGAAAAACGATTATCAATGTTAAAAAAAATAAACGAAGCTATTAAAAATAATGAGTTTATTAATTATTACCAGCCAATTATTAATTTAAATAAAATTAATATTAATGAATTAGATATTACTAAAGATTTAATAAATATTCCGTTTGATTCAGTAGTAGGTTTTGAATCTTTAATTAGATGGATAGATAAAGATAATAAATTTATTCCACCTTTAGATTTTATCCCATTAGCTGAAGAAACTAATTTAATAATTGAAATAGGGAAAATCGTATTAAAAAACGGGATAAATGATTTTATCAAAATAAAAGAAATTTTTAGTAATAATAATTTTAGGATATTTTTTAATATATCACCTAAGGAATTTGAAAATCCTTATTTTAAAGAAGACTTACTTAATATAGTTAATTCTTATAATTTTAATTTTAATAATATTGCCATTGAAATAACTGAGAATCTATTAATAAAGAACTTTGAAAAGTACAATGAGATTTTATCAGAATTAAATAGCAAAGGGGTTTTAATTTGCATAGATGACTTTGGTAGCGGATACTCTTCTTTAAGTTATTTAGTTAATCTAAATGTTAATATAGTAAAAATAGATAGATCATTTATTAAAAATATAGGGATAAATTATAAAGATGAGCAATTAATAAAAATAATAGTAGATATTTCACATTCTTTGGGATTAAAAGTTTTAGGGGAAGGAGTAGAAACTTTAAAACAATTGGAATTCCTAAAATCAATTAATTGTGATTATGTACAGGGTTTCCTTTTTGCTAAACCAATGCCTTTAAACCAATTAATATATCTCTTATCTAATTTAGTTAGTTAATTAAAAACTTATTTATATAAAAAATAAAAATTAATCTAAAAATATGTAATCAGTTGCTGCTTTTTCTAATCTATTCATTATAGCTAACCCTAAGGATTCCTTAGCTACTTCATTTACCAAAATTATTTCTTTATCACTTTTATCTGCTATATATAATTTTTCAAATAAATTAGACGCTATCTCATAATAATTATCATCCTTAGATAAGTAATCTATAGTAAAATTCAGTTTATGGATATCCTTATATTGTTCTAATTCTATGTTTTTAAAGGTTAGGAGAAAATAAATTTTATTTATATCAAATTGTTTCTCAATTTTTTTTATTAGTTTATTAGCATTAGATTGTTTGTAGTTTTTAATGATAAAAAGTTTTTTATGAGGTTGATAATGGTGTTTAGTTTGGCCAGGACTTAGGATTTTATCATTAGAATAGAGCATAACTTTTTTATTAAGTAGTTTCTCAATTTTTTCGATTTCTAAGGCGCCAGGTCGAAGTAATATTATTTGATTTTCTTCATTAATTGTTATAATAGTAGATTCTAATCCGAATTGAGTTTTCCCACCATCTAAAATTACATCTATTTTATCACCGATTGATTCAAGTACTGCATTAGCAGTAGTGGGGGATAAATAATTAAATGGATTAGCACTCGGCGCAGCTATAGGTAATTCACTATATTTTATTAATTTTAAAGCAATAGGATTACTTGGCATCCTTATTGCTACAGTATCTAAACCTGCAGTAACTATATCAGGGATAATGTTTTTCTTTTTTAAAACTAAAGTTAAAGGTCCTGGCCAGAAAACTTGAATTAATTTATATACATCATCATTAACAGATTCCACATACTTATAAATATCTTCTTTATTAGATATATGAACTATTAGGGGATCAAAATTAGGTCTATTTTTAACTTCAAATATCTTAGCAACAGCAATTTTGTCTAAAGCATTAGCACCTAACCCATAAACAGTTTCGGTAGGAAACGCAACTAACTTACCATCCCTTATATACTTTGAAGCTAATATTATATTTTCTTCTTTAAATCCATTTAAATATAATGCCATAAATAAAAAATATCTATTATATATATTTTAGTAAATCATTTTTAATTGATTCCAATGATTTATTAGCTATTATTGTTCTTTTTTGTTCTTTTGGTAAGTTTTGAATGTTATTATAATCTGGGATGATATTCCAAACAGGGTTAATGGGTTGGAGTTCTCCTTCTTTAGTAGTAATATAGTTAATAATTGCTCCAATAATTGTATTTGTAGGGAATTCAATAAATTTTTTATTATTAATAAAATTAAATGCGTTAATAGCGGCGACTATCCCTGTAGCTGCAGATATTAAATACCCTTCTACCCCTATTAATTGTCCCGCTAAAAATATATTATCATATCCCCTTAAATTTAAATATTTACTTAAAACATAATTAGATTGAATAAAAATATTCTTATGAATAGAACCATACCTTAGGAATTCTGCATTTTTTAAAGCAGGGATTAATCTAAAAACCCTATCTTGTTCTGGATACTTCATTTTAGTTTGAAATCCAACTAAAGATAACATTGTTCCTTCTTTATTTTCTTTTCTCAGTTGAACGACTGCATATGGTTTTATATTATTATTTTTTAATCCAACAGGTTTCATTGGACCATAAAGTAAAGTTTTATATCCTCTTTTAGCCATTTCTTCAATAGGTAAGCAACCTTCAAAGTATATATCTTTTTCAAATTCTTTAAACTCAACTGTTTGAGCCTTAATCAATTCATTATAAAATAAATCATATTCTTCTTTAGAGAGGGTACAATTAAAGTAGTCATTAGAATCTGGTTGATATCGAGCTCCCCAAAAACCTTTAGTATAATCTATACTATTAGCATCAACTATAGGGGAAATAGCATCAAAAAAATATAGATAATCTTTTTTTATTATTTTTTTAAGATTTTGGAATAACTTTTCAGATGTTAATGGTCCTGTAGCTATTATTATTGGTTTTTTATTATTTACAAACTCCTCTATATTATAAAATTCTTCATTTATTACTTTTAAATTTTTAAAAGATTTCAAGGTATCAGTAATAATTTTAGAAAACAGGTTTCTATCAACAGCTAAGGCTTTACCAGCAGGTACATAAGACTCTTTAGCAGCTTTCATTACAATTGAATCAAGTAATTCCATTTCTTTTTTAAGTAATCCAGATGCATTAGTTAATTCCATACTACCAAAAGTATTGCTACAAACTAATTCTGCAAAATTAGGGTTTTTATGAGCTGGGGAAAATTTAACAGGTTTCATTTCATAAAGTATAACATCAATTCCTTTTTTAAGTAAATAATATGCTGCTTCAGAACCAGCTAACCCTGCACCAACTACTACTACTTCCATAAATTACTAACAATTTTTAACTATTTATTTTTTTAATTTTTTATTTATTTTTTTTAAGGACTAAATCTATTAGGATTTTTTTATTTAATTTAGCGCCATAGCTCATTGTAATTGTTTTTATACTCGCTAACAACACCTTATTCTTTAATAAAAAATTATAATCATTCTTATTTAATAAAACCTTTAATTTTATAATTTTATTAGTATTATTTTCTATGATTTCATAATTAGATGAAATATTAGACAATAAATAAGCTAAAATATTTTTAGCACTTGGATTTTGGGTATTATCATTATTTTGTAAATTTTGTGAATTTTTAGTATAATTTTGATTTTGAGAATTTACTGGATTAGTTTTATTTTCCATAATATCCCCCCAAATAATAATTTAAAAAATTAAAATTCTAAATTTTAAAATTGATAAATTGATACTAAAATTACACTTTACTATACTATTATAAAAAAATTATTATCAATATCTAGTTTTATGAAATTAAAAATAAAAAGTATAAACAAAAAATAAATAATTATTTAGTTTTATTTAGTAGTTTATCTTGATATCGTTGGATTAGTTTTTTAACGGTTTCAGTTGGTTGAGCTCCTTTTTCTACCCAATATTTAAATTTTTCTAAGTTTATTTCTAAGAGTTTTGGATTCATTCTGGGATTATAATATCCTATTTTTTCAATATATTTTCCATCTCTTGGACTTTTGGCATCTGCTACTACTATTTTATAATGCGGGTTATGTTTATGCCCATACCTTGATAGTCTTATTCTTAACATAGTTTATCCTCCTTTAGAAATAACTTCCTATTTTTTATTTTCTATCCTTTAAATATTAATCCTTTATTAAATACTATTTATAAAAACAAAGGTTAATATAAAAAGTTTATAAAATTATATAATATATGAGTATATTACCAAAGAATTTTCCGGAAAATTTGAATTCAATAGCTTTAACTGGATATTATGGTTTTGGGAATTTAGGGGATGATTTGTTATTACTTTCTGCTTTAAATGAATATCATAAAGGATATTCATTAGATATTAGAATAATAGCAAATAAACATCCGTATTTAGAAAAAATGCTAAAAGATTTTGAATTTAAAAGTATCCCAATATATAATAGATGGGATATAAACTCAATAGCTCAAGCTATTAGGTATTCAGATGGATTAGTTTTTGGAGGAGGCGGAATTTTTCAAGATGAAACAAGTTTTAAAAGCTTCTTTTATTACTTTTTCAGTTGTTTTTTATCCAAATTTAATAAAAGACATTTAATTATAGATAGAAACAGTATTGGACCAATTAATTCAAAATTATCTAAATATCTATTTAATTACATAATAAATTGGGCATACTCCATATCTGTAAGAGATAGTATATCTTATGAATATTTAATAAATAATTATCCAAATTTCGTTAATAAATTTTATAAACGAGAAGATTTTGTCCTATCCCCTTTTTTTGATATAAAAGACAAAGTATATTCAAATGAAAAAAAACAGAGATTATTATTTATTCTAAGACCATCTTATATTAAAAAAGACAATAAAATCATAGAGCATCCAAATATTTTTAATCTAAAAAAACTAATAGTATCACTTATAAAAGATTATAAAGATTTTGAAATATCTATTATTGTATTTATGGAACAAGATTTAGAAAAACTAAGTGATATATTTAATTACTTAGAAAATAACGAAGATTTTAATGAAAATTTTAAAGAAAAACAAGATTTATATAACTCTATTTTATTAACCTACAAAAACTTTAATTTATATTATCCAGGTTATGGAAATATAATAGCTACTTTAAAATATATAAAAGAATCTTTAATAATAATATCAAATAGATTACATGGAGTACTTTTAGCAAAGGTTTTTAATATCCCAGTTTTAGCTATCTCCAATTCTATAAAAATAGAAGGAATATCTAGAGATTATAATATACCATACATTAATTTAAATGCAGAAAATTTAAATAACCAAATAATAAACTTCATAAAAGAAACCCTCAATAAAAATACAAGCTATGACAATAAAACCTAATATAAAAGTAAATTTATTAGAAAACCTAAGCTATTATAAAATCAATAAAAACATTAATTACAAAGAATTTAATTATTACATAGTAGATGGGGTAAAAAAAAGTTTTTTTTATGATATAGATAAATTTGTATTTTTAACAGTTATTGGATATGTATCAATAGTAAAAGAAAGGTTGCAATTTGGGAATCCTTTTATTTTTTATTGTTTAAGTTCGTATTATCGCCAAAATCTTCCAAAACTCTTAAAAAACTATATTAAAGAATATATATTAATAGAAAATATAGATATTTTAAAAAGTGTTGAAAACTTAAATACAATATTAAAAAATATTGATTTAAATAGAACTAATATGTTCATAGTTTTTTTTGAGATAAATTCAGATTTTACTTGGCCTATAAATGAATACTTAGAAAATTATACTACCTACCTAATGCTTTCCTTAGAATCATTCTATATTTACTCTCTATTTCATTATAAATTTAATAATAACTCTTTTATAATATCAGACGGTAATATCTTAAAATTAAAAAATATAATAAAAACAATCAACTCAGAAAGAGTAATAGGTTTAATAAAAAACCAACAAGAAAATTATTATAAATATATAGAACAACAAAACTTAGAAATTAATTTAGATAAATATCTATATAACCTACCCTATCAAAACAGAACAGCTTACCTAGAAATAAACTATACAGATCTTAAAGTTAATACTTTTTATTTTAATCCATTTTCTTTTAATTCCATTAATTTTTATAATATTTTAAAATCTAATTCAATCTTAAGAATAGAAAATATATCTAATTCTAATTCAAATAATTACCTTGATACTATAACTAGTTTTATATTAAGCTTAACAGAAGAAACTCCGTCATTATATTTTAGAATGCCAGAAAATAATATTATCTTAACAAAATTAGAAAATTACTTAAAAAAATTCCTACCCTCTGAAACCGTTATTAAATATATGCTAATATAAAAATATTAAAAATAAAAATATTAAAAATAAAGGAGGAGGGAGATTATAATGAGTTTAAATACATCCAATACCTGGATAGAAATAGCAACTATAGATGAACTAAAAAATACTAATAAAATCAAGAAAAAACTAGCAGATAACTTAGAAATATTAATTATAAAAATAGGGAACGCTATATTCTGTATAGAAAATAAATGCAGTCATGATGAAAAAAGTTTAGAAGATGGAAACATTAATGAATCTAAAAAAACAATAGAATGTTCTCATCATGGAGCAATATTTGATTTAGAAACAGGTAAAGCCCTTAGAATGCCTGCAGTTACACCCATTAATATATTTAAAACTAAAATCGAAAATAATAAAATTTATATACTTTTTTAACAATGGGGCTTCGCCCCATACCCCATTAGGGGGTTAAAATAACCCCCTAAAACCCCCCTAACAATGTGGCTTCGCCCCATACCCCATTAGGAAGTTAAAATAACCCCCCCCTAAAAATGGGCTCCACCCCCATAAACCCACTTTTAAATTTAAAAAACTATAAACTCACAACAAAAGAGCATATACCCATAACATTAGATACACTATCTAAAATTTAAATAACTCCTAAACCCCGGCTTAGTTTTTATATTTAACTTCCAAAAAAAATTAAATTACTTTAATAACCCCATATAGTTATAAAAAGTCCTATTAGTGTTTATATTTTCTCCTTAATTGTTATTTTTTCTAAAATTGAAAAATTTTTATTTTTAGTAGTAGTTCATTTACTACTATAATATTATATAAATATATTATTTAGTAGTAGTATATTTATCCACATTTGTGGAAAACTTTTTTAGAATTAGTATTATCAAGGGTTTATAAGGATGGGGGTATGTGGATAAGATGTGGATAACTTAAAAAATATGTGGATAATTTTTTTAACCTTTGGGAGTTATCCACAATTTTTCCACATAGTTATCCACAAAAAAATGGAATTTTTCCACAAAATTAATATAATTTATCCACATGTGGATAAAATGTGGATAACTTTGGGGATAAATGTGGATAACTTTATATGGGTATGTGGATAACTTTATTTTTTGTAAAAAAAATAAAAAAATTGGGAAAAATTTAAAAAAATATATAAAAAAATTGATAAAAGTCAACAAAAAAGGGTATTTAACAATTTTTTAACAAATTAGTTAACAAATTTTTAACAAATAATTTTTTTTAAAAATTTTGAAAAAAATTTATATAAAAAAGAAGACTTAAAAAATATCAAAAAAAATTGATAAAAGTCAATAAAAAAGGGCATTTTTTTTGAAAAAAATAATATTTTTTTTATTGAGATATTGAAAAAAATAAAAAAATATAAAAAAAGTTGATAAAAGTCAATATTTTAAAAAAAATAAATAAAATTGGTTTTTATTAACAAAATTTTTACAATTTTGTAATATATTTTTTACAAATTTTACATTAGGAAATATATAAAAATTTATTAAAAATATGTCAAAAAAAATTGACAAAAGTCAATAAAAATAGGTGTTAACAATTTTTTTACAAATCAGTTTACAAATTTTTAACAAAAAAAATTTTTTAAAAAATTTTTTGGAATTTTATTTTTTGTTAAAAAAAATAAAAAATATCAAAAAAGTTGACAAAAGTCAATAAAGTTGATTTTATTAACAAGTTTTTAACAATTTTGCAATATATTTTTTACAAATTTTACATTTAGAAATATAAAAAAATAATAGTCAAAAAAGTTGACAAAAGTCAATAAAAAAATCATTTAACAATTTTTTAACAAATTAGTTAACAAATTTTTAACAAAATTTTTTTTTGAAAAATTTTGAAAAAATTTTTTTGAAAAAATGATAAAAAAATATACAAAAAAGTTGATAAAAGTCAATAAAAAATAATATTTTTTTTAAGAAAAAAGTAAATTTTTTAAAAAATATTAAAAAATATTGAAAAAAATTGACAAAAGTCAATATTTTTTTAAATTTTTAAAAAAGATAATAAAATTGATTTTTATTAACAAAATTTTAATAATTTTGTAAAATAATTTTTACAAATTTTACATTTAGAGATGGAAAAAGTAAATATCAAAAAAAATTGATAAAAGTCAATAAAAAAGGGTATTTTACAAATTTTTAACAAATTAGTTAACAAATTTTTAACAAGGGAAATTCCTAAAGAGAATCATTTTTGTAAAATTTTTTGTAAAAAAATGCCAAAAAAAATTGACAAAAGTCAATGTGGAAAAATCGATATTGACAAAAGTCAATAAAGTTGATTTTATTAACAAGTTTTTTACAATTTTGTAATATATTTTTTACAAATTTTACAATCTATGAAATTTTAAAAAAAATTCTAAAAATATGTCAAAAAAAATTGACAAAAGTCAATAAAAAAACACACTTAAAAAATACTTTTAATGAATAAATTTACAAATTTTTAACAAATAAATTTAAAAAAACTAAAATGGTTTAAATAGTTCCTTTTAAATTTAAATAATTTCTTTTTGTTTTAATATTTTTTTGTTTTAATAGTTTTTGGGTTTTAATATTTTTATTGAATTTAAACGCTTTCTTGTGATTTAAAGAGCTCTTTTTGGACTTAAATACCTACCTTAAAGTTGAAAAAAATAAAAAAATAAAAAAATAGCAAAAAATGCCAAAAAAAATTGTTAAAGGTTTATGATAAAAATATAAAAAATATATAAAATAGATAACTAATATGTAAATATGTTAATAAAAAATGATTTATTAGCAATTGTCTTAATTTTTTCTGTACTATTTATTATATTTTTTATAGGTAAGATAATATATAAGAGGTTTGATGTTGAGTTATCTCGGAAATTTGTACATATTTTTTCTTCTCTTTTTGCTTTAAGCTTCCCTTTTATTATTTCTAACCATTTAACTTTACTATTTTTATCTATTTTTTTTAGTATATTTATTTTTATATTTAAATTTTATAAAAATAAAGATAGTTTATTAAAAAGTGTAGTTGATATAGATAGGAAAACTATTGGAGAAATCTTATTTCCTATGAGTATATATTTAGTTTTTATATTTAGCAAAGAATATTATTTTTATTTGATATCTTTATTAGTGTTAGCGTTATCGGATGCTTTAGCTGCAATAATCGGAAAAAAATATGGGAAAATTAAAATACCTATTGAACAGGATTTTAAAACCTTAGAAGGCTCTCTTATTTTTTTTATTATGACTTTTTTATCCATTAAAATCCCTTTGATTTTATTCTCTAATTTCCATTTATTAAATATTATCCTTATTTCCTTTATTATAGCTATTTTAATAACTATGTTAGAGCTAATATCAATATATGGGACTGATAATATATTTATTCCCTTAGGGGTTTTATTTTTACTACAACGATTATCCAATTTAGATGTAAATTATCTAATCTATTTAATTCTATCTTTATTTATCATTATTTTTATTACATTTATTTTGTTTTATAATACAAAGATTATTACAATTAGTGGAATAATTGTTATGATTATTGTTAATTATACTTGTTTTGCTTTAACTAATATTTATTACTTTTTTACCCTTTTTTATTTTGAAATTATATTTTTTTTAATTGCTTTTGTAAGTAAGTTAAATTATAAATATGATGTAAATTCTGTTATATTTACTACTTTTTTTAGTATTATCATTTCTTTTTTTATACATTTTAATTATAGTTTAATTAACGAGATATTTTTTATATTTTTATCTGTTATTTCTTGGCAAGCTATTTTCATCTTTAATTATTTATTTAATTATTCTAAAAAACTTCATATCTTAAAAAGAATTCTAAATTTATTGGGATTTTTTACTATTGTTATTTTTCCTGTATTTATGGTATCTAATCTGTTGAATTATTTACATTTGTTTTTAATTATAACTTTATTTTTAATTATGTTAGATTCTTTTATAGAGTTTAGAAAAATTAATTTAGAAAAGCACCGATTTTTTATTAGAAATATTCTAATATTTTTTGGCGTTATTTTATACTACTTATTTATTAATCTAAAACTATAACTTTATGGATAACAATAATAATTTAAAAAAATCTTTTAATAATTCTTTTAGGGAACATTTAAAAAAGTGGGGGATCTTTATAAAAGAAAGATTCCCTTTAAATGAACATTTACCTTTTATAATTATTTTCTTTTTAGCTTGCTTTTTATTCGCTTTTAAATCTATTTACCAACATACTAATTTATCTCATTTTTATAATTTTAATTTTTTATTTAATTTAGTTATTAGTTTTTTAACGGTTGTTTTAGTTTTCTTTCATTTAAGAATTTTTGATGAAATAAAAGATTATCAAACAGATAAATTAATTCATCCTAATAGGCCTTTAGTTAGGGGATTAATTACAATAAATCAAGCTAAAAACTTAGCTATTTTAGTTATTTTTTTTGAATTATTTATTAATTTGTTCTTAAATTTTAAAACTGTTTTTATTTTATCTATTGTTATTTTTTATTCATTTTTAATGTATAAGGAGTTTTTTTTAAGAGAATGGCTAAGGAAAAAAATGGTGTTATATGCTTTTTTACATGCTGTTATTATGATTTTAATTCCTATATATATTTCTTTTGCTAATTTTTATCAGATAAAATTTGATTATTTTATTTTTGCAGCTTTTAACTGGGTTGTTTCTAATATATTTGAATTTTCCAGAAAAATGTTATTACCTAATCAAGAAGGCTTCCAAGATTCCTACATAAACAACTTAGGATATACTAAAACCCTTATTCTACATTACTCTATTATCTTTATTTTAATTTTTTTCCTACTTTATTTAATTTCTCCTGTATTAATAAATCTTTTTTCTTTTAGTATATTAATTATTTCTTATTTTACTATATTGTTTTCTTTTTTAAGTAAAAAAAATGTTTCTATTAACCATAAAGTTATTAAAATATCAAAAAATATTGGATATTTATTAATATTTTTGTTTTATTTAGTTACAATTTTAGTTTCCTTAACGGGTATTTTACTTAAAAAGTAGTGATTATTAAAATAAATAATTAAATAATTAAAGGGGCGGTAATTATGGATATTTTTAAAATGTATATTTTAGATCAAAATGATATTATTAAGATAGATAATCTTTTATCAAATGATATTCAATTGGTTAAATTAGTAGGAGGAAAGGGATTAGGATTAATTAAAATTACTAAATTATTAAAAGAATCAAATTTAAAAAATCTTGATAATATTGAAGTTCCGTATTTTAAGATAATAACTACTAATTTCTTTTATGATTTTATCTATAATCATATAAAAGAAATTATAAAAGAATTTAAGATCCAAAACCTTAGAGAGTTTTCTAAATTAGAACCTAAGGATTTATCTGAAATTTTAGAGAAAGCAGAATATCTAAGAAATTATATTAAACAGATTTTTTTTGATAATAAGGAAATAAAAGAGATAATAGATAAAGCTTATATAGAGAATAAAATTTTAGCTATTAGATCTTCTGCTATTTCTGAAGATAGTTTAGAAAAATCTTATGCAGGGCAAATGGAAACATTCCTAAATATTAAAAATTATCAAGATTATTTTAATTCTGTTTTTAATTGTATAGTATCTATTTTTTCGCCTAAATCAATTAATTATAAATTACAGTCTAACAGGGATCCCTTTGAGGATTCTATTGCTGTGATTGTTCAAGAGATGATAGAGCCTGATATATCCGGAGTTATTTTTACCTTTGATCCTGTTAATAATACTAATAATATTGTTATCAATTCTGTTTTTGGGTTAGGAGAAGGATTGGTTTCTGGAAAATTAAACTCTGATAATTATATTGTATCTAAACAAAAAGAGATTTTATTTAAAACTTATGAAGATGATAATAAACCTACTCTTAGTGATGAGCAACTTTTAAAGTTAGCTGAAATATCCCTAAAAATAGAAGAATTTTATAATAATTTTATGGATATAGAATTTTGTATAAAAGATAATAAGATTTATATCCTTCAAACACGGTATATTACTAATATTGAAATAAGCAATTATAGGATTTGGGATAATTCTAATATAGTTGAAAGTTATCCAGGGATAACTACTCCTATGACTTTCTCTTTTATCAGAAAAGCTTATAGTTCTGTTTATCAACAGTTTTGTGAGTTAATGGGCCTTGATAGGAAAACTATTTTTAAAAATAGATATCTATTTGATAGTATGCTAGGCTTTATTTATTATAGAGTATATTATAATCTCCTTAGTTGGTATGAATTACTTAGTTTATTACCATTATTTAATCAAAATAAAGAGTTTATGGAAGATATGATGGGAGTTAAACAACGACTTAACATTAACCATAAAAAAAATTTTTATGGTATATTAAATTCATTAAAACTTTATTTTAAAATGTTTATTAATTTCATCACTTTAAAACAAAAAATAAAAAAATTTCTAGATAATTTTTATGATGTTTATAATAAGTACTTAAACCTAAAAAAAACTAATAAATTAAATAAAATGAATACTTTTGAATTATTTGAAATTTATAAAGAATTAGAGGAAAAAATATTATTTAATTGGAAAGCTCCTATTATTAATGATTTATATGTAATGATTTCTTTTGGAATTCTCAAAAAAATTAATAACATCTTTAAAATAGATCCTAATACTCATATTAAATTACTCTCTAAAACAGGAGCTATTAAAACTACTTTACCTATTAAAAAATTATTAGAAATAACTAAACAGATAATTACTAAAAATTTAACCCAAACTTTTATTGATACTAAAAATATTATACAATTATATAAAAATAAAGATAATTTAGAGTTATCCCCAGATTTAAAAGATATTTTTGATAAAATAGATGATTATATTAACGAATATGGTTCAAGAGTAATAGGAGAATTAAAATTAGAAACTAAAACTTTACAAGAAGATCCTACTTACCTTTTCTCTTTAATTAAAAACTATTTGATTCAAGATGATAAACTAAACCAAAATCAGAATGAAAATAAAAATAATGATTCTAAAGAAACTATAGGTATTGATAATGAACTTAAATTATTAAGAAAGAAGTTGGGGGTTTTTAAGTATGGGATTTATTTATTTTTTTTAAAAATAGCTATAAACACCATGAAAAACAGAGAAGAACAAAGATTAGCAAGAACTTATGCTTATTCTATTGTTAAGGATATTTTAAATGTTATTTCTAACAGATGGGTTAAGAAAGGGATTTTAAGTAATAAAGATGATATATTCTTTTTGGAATGGGATGAAATTTGGGATTATGCTTTTGGTAAATCTACTATATTTAACTTAAATGAATTAATTAAATTAAGGAAGATAGAATTTGATAAATATAAGGATATTGAATTACCAGATAGGTTTGAAACTTTTAGTGAGGTTTATTTATCTATAAAGCCTAGTAGTTTAAAAGTGGAGGGTAATGTTTTAAGGGGGGTTGTGGCTTGTAGTGGAAAAGTAAAAGCTAAAGTTAAGGTAGTAGATAACTTGGAACAATTGGATAAGCTTTTAAATAGTTTAAATGGGGAGATATTGGTAGCTAAATTTACTGATCCTGGTTGGACTCTGTTATTCCCTTCTATTTCTGGATTAATTATAGAAAAAGGGAGTATTTTATCTCATACTGCTATAGTAGCAAGGGAGATGGGGATCCCTACTATCGTTGGGGTTAAAAACGCTTGCTCTATCCTTAAAGATAACGATATCGTAGAACTTGACGCATTTTCCGGTACTATCTCTATTATTAATCAATAATTATTAATTAATATTTCATATAAAATTTTCATATAAAATTGACAAAAGTCAATTAAATTTAAATTTTTTTAATAGTAATAAAAAAGGATTTTCTAAATTAAAAATATAATTAAATTATCCTAAGGAGAAAAAAAACTAAAAAATAAGGGAGTAAAAAAATGATTAGTAATTTTATAATGTTAAGTGATTATAAAAGTGATTCATTAAGTTATGAAGATAAAATAGAAATCCTTTCTGAAAAAGTTGATCAAAATTATAAATATGCTCTTGTAATATTGTTTGATAAAGATACTTTTGAGTATAAGGATATCCATTTAGAAGAAACTAAAGAAGAAGGTAAAAAGTACGTACTTATTTCAGGTTCATCGGCTGGTACAAATTATACCCCAACAGCTAAAATAACAAAGATTGAAAGAACTTTTGAAAATAAAATATTTAAATATTTTAGTAATAATAAATATAGGCAAAAATATCTCGTAATAGATAAAATATATTTACAACTAAAAGAAAATAAGGAAAACATACTAAAAAAATTAAAAACTCTTTTTTCAGATAAAGAAAAATATTTAATAACAATAGGATTTATAGATTCAAATAAAGAAATTTATTATTTAAAAGATATAATACAAGATGATTCTGAATTATCTAAATTTAAAGAAATAATATTAAATAGTTTTGAGGAAGATAATTCTGAAGTAAAAGGGCAAGGAAAATGTTATAGTTGTGATAGTTTTAAAACTGTAGTGGCTAAAGGCTTCCCCCTAAAATTCTATACCTTTGATAAAATTAACTACATATCCAATGGATTTAAAGAAAAAGAAATGTATAAAAATTTTCCATTATGTATAGATTGTATTTATAAAATAATCAATGGATATTATTTTATAGATAATTATTTAAGCTTTAAATTAGCAAGAATTGATTATTATCTTATTCCAGATTTTGTTATAAATAATAATTCAGATTTTGTTGATACTTTGAAATATTTAATAAAAGATTACTATAATAGAAAAAATACTTTAAGTAATTTAAGAAAGATAACAGAAGATGAAAATGAAATATTAGATTACTTAAGGCTTAATAATATTTATATATTATACAATTTTTTATTTTATGAAAAAGAAAATAATGCATTTAGAATAAAGTTATTTATAGAAAATACTTTACCTACAACGATTTCTAAAATATTTTCTGTAAAAGAATATATAGATCGGGTATTTAAAGGAGATATTTTGCTAAGTAAAATTACAGATAAAAATCTTAATAAGATTTTAGGGGAAGAGTTCAAATTGGATTCAGCTAAGGATAAAGTATTTAATGGTAATGAAAAATTGTTTTTAAAGGCAATAGAAAATATATTTAAAATGATACCTATTTCAAAAAGCACTTTATTTAAACAGGTATCAGATAAACTAAATTCAGCTTTTAAAAGTGGTTCGATTCTTGAAACTACTATCTATGTGTTTAAGTTTTATTTATTTTTACTTGAATTAAATTTAATTCAGGAGGTGATAGGTATGCCAGAAGATGCAATAAAACCCGAGAAAATCGAAAATATTAACCAAACAAATATAGAGTTAGCAGAGAATTTTTTTAATAATTTTTCTAAAGCTTTTATAAATGATTTATTTAAATTTATATTTTTAGAAGGGGTATTGACGCAGCTTTTTATAAAAGAACAACAAAGACGACGAGGATCTTCACCCTTCATTAAAAATATTAAAAACTTAAAAATGAATGAAAATGATTTTAAAATACTTTATAAAGAACTTGTAAATAAAATCATGGAATACGATATTAATTATAAAATTTTTACAATACTAAAGGAGTTAGTTTCTTATTATTATTTGAAAGTTGGGACAGATTGGAAAGAAAATTATAAAAATATTTCCTTAGATGAAATTAACTTCTATTTTGCTTTAGGTATGAGCTTTAGTAATTATTTTGAAAATACATTTAAAAGTAATTAATTTTAAAAATTAAAAATTTAAAAAATAAAAATTTAAAAGAGAAATTGGAGGTGAAAGTTAAATGAGTAATATTATAAAAAATAGAAGTGAGATTTTATTTATATATGATATAGAAAATGGTAATCCTAATGGGGATGCTTTAGATAATAAACCAAGAATAGATGAATTAACTAATTATAATATAGTAACTGATGTCAGATTAAAAAGAACAATAAGAGATTATTTACAGGATTTTAAAGGTAGGGAGATATTTATTAGAAAAGAAAGAGATGAAAATAATAACCTAAAAACAAGGGACGAAATTTTTCAAGCATATAAAGAATTAAATGAGGTAATAAATAGGTGTATAGATATAAGATTATTTGGAGGGACTTTTTCAATAAAAAACAATAATTATGCTTTAACAGGGCCTGTACAATTTAAATTTGGAAGATCTTTACATAAAGTGGATATAAATTATATAAAGGGTACAACAGTTTTACCATCAGCTAGTGAAAGACAGCAAGGAACATTCTGGGAAACTTATTTATTACCTTATTCATTAATTTGTTTTTATGGAATAATTAACGAGAATGCTGCTAAGGAAACTCAATTAACGGAAGAAGATGTTGAGCTCCTTTTAGAAGCTATCTATTACGGCACTAATAATTTAATAACAAGATCTAAACCTTCTCAACAAAGTAGATTATTACTACAAATAGTATATAAGCAAAATAATTTTCATATTGGAGATTTAGATAAAAAAATTAAATTAAATCTTAAAGTCGAAAAAGATGAATATATAAGATCTTATAAGGATTATGAATTGGATTTAACTGAGCTATATGATACGCTAATAAATAACAAAGATAAAATAGAAAAAATAAGGTATATTATAAATCCAAATCTAATATATAAGCCTTATATAGATGAATTAAAAAATAATATTAATTTAGAAGAGTTGAGAAATCTAAAATGATATATACTTAAAATAATATATACTTAAAATAATATATACACAAGGTGATAAAAGGTGATGAATGCAAACAAAAATATAAATGAGATCAATGAGAATATTTATGAGTTAGTTTTAAAGAAAAGTAATAATAAATTTTTGGTATTTGATATATATTCTGATTATGGGCATTTTAGGAAGTACTATACTACATCTTCTCCTTTGACATTCTCTATTATTCCAAGAACAGCGATAATAGGTATAATAGCTGCTATAGTTGGCATACCTAAGGATATTTATGGCAATAATAATAGCGAATATTTTGAATTAATGAAACCAGATAATACTATAATAGCTTTAAGTTTGTTAAATCCAGTGAATAAAATAAGATTAGGTTTAAATTTAGTTGATTGTAAATCAGATGGCCAAAGAACAAAAATATTTCAAGATATTTCTAAACTCAAAGAACCTATTAAGATCTATAGGACTCAAGTTAATATTGAATTCTTAAAGAACCCTAGCTATAGAATATATGTTTCTATTGAAGATCAAAATATATACCAAAAATTAAAATATAATTTATTAAATAGATTGGCTGTATTTACTCCATATATGGGTTTAAGTTTTTGTTTATTGAATTATCAATATATAAATGAATATGAAATAATAGACATAAAAGAAAACTATAATTCTGATTTCAATACCATAATAGATATAGATAATTTAGAAAATTTAGAATTAAATTTAGGCTTAGAGAATAAGTTTTATATGAAAGAAAAGGTAGCTTATTTAATGGATCCTAATAGACAAACTATAAAATATAAAGTTTTTTTATTTGAGAATAATGCAAAAACTATAAAAGCTACATTAAAAAAAACACTAATATTAAAAGATAATACTAACTCTAAATTAAGTATAAGTATATTTTAGATGAATATTTTAGAAACTAAGATTATGTTATATTCTCATCCTGATAAGTATTTGATAGATCATCTAAGAAATACTGCTAATATTTCTAAAAAGCTTTATTCTAATATTTTTGTAAAAAATAATATAATGGGCTTAAATAAAGATGAATTAATAGATATATCTTTAATAATAGCGTATTATCATGATCTTGGCAAAGCTACAAAATATTTCCAAGAATATTTATTTGAAACTAATAATAATAAAAAAAATAAGTTAAAAGTATCTCCTTTAACTAAACATTCATTAATATCTGCTATATTAGCTTTCTTTGCTTTAAAAGAATACTTAATCCCAAAAAATATTTCAGAAGAATTAAGATATATTATTCCATATATAGGTTTTATAGTTATAAAAAAACATCATAGTTATTTAGAAAATCTATATGATAATATATCTATTGATAAAAATAATATAGACATATTGAAAGAACAGTTAAATTCAATTGAAGAGAATTTAGATAATAGTTTTTTTAATGAAATCCCTTATTTAGAAAAATCTTTAAATAATACGAAAAATTTATTATATAATTATAATGAATTCCATAAATACTTCAATAAAGTAAGTTTTTGTAAAATTTATAAAGAAATAGTTAATTTAAATGAAAAGATTTTAGTGTTGGATAATGAAAATAGTTTATATGAGCTTGCAGGTAAATATATATTTACTTTTTTAATTATGTCTATACTTTTATTTGCTGATAGAAGAGACGCAGCTAATATTCAATTGTTTTATTTTAATCAAGATTTTATAGATTATGATATTTTCGATGATTATGTAAATAACTTAAATAAAAATACTTTAAATCAAGATGTTGAAAATAATAGTAATCAATTTTTAAAGTTAAGGCAAGAAACTTATAATAAAATAAAGCAAGAAATTTTAAATGATTTATTTGATAATATTATAGGGGTAAATTTACCAACAGGTATAGGGAAAACTCTTATTAATTTAAATTTAGCATTAAAAATTAAAGAAAAAATAAAATCAAATTTTAATTATCATCCTAAAGTAATATATTCTTTACCTTTTTTAAGTATAATAGACCAGGTAGATGAATTAATAAAAAAGGCTTTTAATTTTAAAAAAATTAATTTAACAAGTAATTTATATATATCTCATCATTATCTTAGTAAATTTGAGTATAAGATTGATAATAGTGATGAAAATATAGAATACTTGGATTTACTAAAGGGAGAGTTAATGATTGAAAATTGGGATTCCCACATAGTTTTAACTACTTTTGTTAAATTATTTGAAACTATTACTAAAAATAAAGTCTCGACTTTAATGAGATTCTATAATTTGATTAGTTCTATTGTAATTTTAGATGAGGTTCAAAATATCCCCTATAAATATTATTCTTTTTTAAATACAATTTTTAAGGCTTTATCTTATTATTTTAACAATTATTTTATTTTATCTACTGCTACAAAACCTATAATTTTACAAACTAATAAAACACTTGCTTACAAAGAGCTTTATATAAATCTAAATAGAGTAAAAATAAACTTTAATATCTACGAAGATTTAACTTTACAGGATTTAAAAAATAAACTCTTAGATGTTTTTAAATATTATAGAAATATACTGGTAATTTTGAATACAATAAGGTCTGCAAAAGAATTTTATAAATTATTAAAACAAGAAATAATAGATAATCAAATAAAGATCTACTTTTTAAGTTCTCATATAATCCCTAAACAAAGATTACAGATAATAAAGGATATAAAGAATAGAATGTATGATAATTACAAGCAGATAGTGGTTTCTACTCAGTTGATAGAAGCTGGGGTTGATCTTGATTTTGATTACGCTATAAGAGATTTTGGCCCTTTAGATAGTATAATACAAGTTGCTGGTAGAACTAATAGAAATTATAATAACCTACAACCATGTAATATTGATATATACAAAATATTAGATGAAAAAAATCAAAGGTATTTTTATTCATATATTTACGATAAGATTTTAACTGAAAATACTATAAATATGATATTAGAAATTAATTCCAACGAAATATATGAAAAAGATTTTTATAATATATACGAAATTTATAATAATTTACTAATAAACAAGGTTTCTAAAGATGTTAGTTATGAACTAATTAATTATGTAAAGGAATTGAATTTCAGTAATATTAGTTTATTTAATTTAATCGAGCGGAAGTATATAGAATATCCTATTTTTATTGAGATTGATGAAAATGCCGTAAATATCTGGCAAGAATATTGTGATATCATTTCTAATTTAAAAAAGGGAAAAGATTATTATAAGCAAAGAGAAAGGTTTTTAAAAATAAAATCAGAATTCTATTCATATGTTATAAATGTTTCTTATACATATGCTAAAGAAAATTTACCTGTAGAAAATAATGGCTTTTTATATGTGTGTAATTCTATGCTTGAAAATTATTATGATAAAGAAACAGGTTTTATACCTAAAAATGAAGATTTATTATTATTTTGATTATTTTTATTTTAATTTGTTTATTTTTAATTATCTGTAGCGTTTTGGGTTATATAATTTCATTATGGATATATTTAAAGACTATTTAAAAGAGGATTTGGATTTTTATAGTAATAATGAGGAGATAAGGATAATGGGGGTTTTAGTTTGGTATTATTATGTTTGTCATAGACAAGTTTGGTTTATAAGTAGAAATATCAATTCTGATCAAGAAGACCCTTATTTAGAGGTTGGTCGAACAATTCATGAAATATTTTACACTAACGAAAAAAAAGAGTTTATATTTGAGAATATAAAGATAGATATTATAAGATTATCAGAAGAGAATACAGTAATAATTGGGGAAATAAAAAAAAGTTCGAAGTTTATAAAGCCGGCAATCATGCAGGTAGCTTTTTATTTATATACTCTAAAAAATATTATACCTACCTTAACTGCTAATTTATTGATACCGTTAGAGAAAAAAAATATAAAAGTGGAATTAACTCCTGAGCTAGAAAAGGAATTAAAGGAATGTATAGATTCTATAACTAATATTATAAAAAATGAAAAGCCACCTAAATTTAAGAAAATAGTTTTTTGTGAAAAATGTGCTTATAGATTCTATTGCTTTAGCTAATTATTATTTAAATTACTTTATATATGAGGATAAAATTAACGTTTTATTCTGATAGAAATATCATTTTACCGGTTCATTACAATTATGTTTTACAAAGCTTTATTTATAAGAATATAATTGATCCAAATTTATCTGAATTTATTCATAACAATGCTTATTCATATAATAAAAGAAAGTTTAAGCTTTTTGTTTTTTCTAAAATATTTCCTAAAGGCATTATTCAAAACAAAATGATTAATATAAATAAGGAGTTTTATTTTTATATTTCTTCTGTTTTAGATGATTTGTTAGCTAATTTAGCTAAATCTTTTGTACTAAATGAAAAATTTATATTATTTAAAAATGTTATTTATCTTAAATCTATTGAAGTTATTAAGTATCCTACTGTTTTTAATGATTCATGTATAAAAGGGGTATCTATAAGGTTATTGTCTCCTATAACTGTTTATAGTACTTTAAGTAATGGAGGAAGTTTGAAGAAAACTTATTATTATTCTCCTTTGGAGAAGGAATTTTATAGGCTTATAAAACTTAATTTATTAAAGAAGTATAATTCTTTTTATTTAGCTAATTTGAATGAAGATAATTTTAATTTTAATTTAGAATTAGGTTCTTTTGATTATAAGAGGCATTGTAGGGTTATAATGTATAAAGGTGATTATGTGATAAAGGGGTTTTATGGTAATTTTTTTATTAGTGGGGATAGAGATATTATAAAGTTTGCTTACGATGTAGGTTTAGGAGCTAAGAATTCTCAAGGATTTGGTATGTTTGATATCCTTTAATACTAAAAAACTTTGAATTAATTGGACTTTAAATTAATGGGGTAGGTTTATGTATTTAGTTATGGTTTATGATGTGTCTGAGGAAAGAGTATCTAAGGTTTTAAAAGTTGCTAGAAAGTATCTTAACTGGATTCAGAATTCTGTTTTGGAAGGTGAGATAACTGATGCTAACCTGTTAAAATTAAAAAAAGAATTGAAGGAAGTTATTGATGAAAATTATGATTCTGTTATTTTTTATATATTACCTAATAAAAAAAATTTAATTAGAGATAATATGGGGGTATTGAAGAATTCTGATTTTAATATAATTTAGTTAAAGTTAAAAATAAAGATAATGGGAAATGAGGAAACCACTTTTTATTTTTAAGGATGGTTATTTAAAAAGAAAACAAAATACTATATATTTTCAAGAAAGTACTCAACGTAATATTGAAGAGCTTGATAATATTGAAAAATTTGATGATAATCATCTAGATAATTGTGAAGATAAGATACAGATAGTAAGGATTTAAATAATCAGAATCAAAGATCTTCTAAGAATATTAATAAAAAATATATTCCATTTAATGCTATTAACGAGATACATATATTTTCTAATAGTTTTTATATAACTAAAAAGTTTTTGGATTTTGTTTCTAAGCATAATATTTTGGTTCATTTTTATAATTATTATGGTTATTATGAGGGTACGTATTATCCAAGGGAATTTTATAATTCTGGTTTTATTCTTTTAAAGCAGGTTGAGCATTATTTAGATACTAATAAAAGGGTTTTTTTAGCCAAGGCGATTACTATTGGAGCTATTCTTAATAGCTTACGGATTTTGAATTATTACAAAAATAGGGGATATGATTTAGATTATGAGATATCTTCTATATCGATTTTTTTAGAGAAAGTTAATGGATGTAAGAATATAGAGGAGTTAATGGCTTATGAAGGGAATAGTAAGGCTATTTATTATAGAGCTTTCAATAAAATTATGAGGAATGAGGATTTTTATTTTGATAAGCGTTCAAAACGCCCGCCTGCTGATAAAATTAACGCTTTGATTAGTTTTGGTAATTCTTATTTGTATAGTATTTGTTTGAGTGAAATATATAGGACTCATTTAGATCCTAGGATAGGTTTTTTACATTCGGCTACCTATAGAAAATTTTCTTTGAATCTGGATATTTCTGAAATATTTAAGCCTGTTATTGTTGATAGAACTATTTTTACTTTAGTTAATAAGAAGATTATATCAGCAGATGATTTTAATGAGGATTTAGGTATTACTTATTTGAATGAGGATGGAAAAAAGAAGTTTATAAAATATCTTGAAGAAAGGTTAAATACTACTATAAATTTAAAAAAAATAAATAAAGTTAGTTATAGGAGGGTAATTAGGATGGAGTTATATAAGTTAGAGAAACATTTGATAGGTGAGGAGGATTTTGAGCCTTTTGTTAGTGATTGGTAGTGAAATTGATAATAATAGAAATAATAGAATTGTGATAAAACAAGGGAATTGTAGATAAAACAATGTGGATGATTTTTGATAATGATGATTTTTTATAATAAGGAAATTGATTTTTGATATAGGAGATGTATGAGAAGTGTATTTAAGGAAGTGTATTTAAGGAAGTGTATTTAGGGAAGTGTATTAGAGGATGAATAGTAATTTTTTAGAAGATGTGTTAAAAATATTGACAAAAGTCAATAAAAATGTTTCCGTCGATCGATTTTTATTTGTTAAAAAAATATTACAAAATTGTTAATTAAATTTTTACAATTGTTTATTCTTTTATTTTCAAGGGATTGATTATGCTTATGTAGTTTCTTATTTTTCAATGGTTTTCTTTATGTATTGATGTTTTTATCTTGGTATTACTTGTTTCGTCGATCCCTTAGGAGTTTTGGGGGTATCTCCGATCGACGGAAATTTTTTATTATTTTTTAAGAAGGATTTTTTTATTTCTTATTTAATTTTATTATAGAAAGTAAAAAATTTACTTTACGGGTTTTAGCCTACCTATAAGGAATTGAAACTTATTGTGCTATAATCTATTACTATACTCATAACTCATAGTAGAAGTTATTGTTTTAGCCTACCTATAAGGAATTGAAACTTTTCCCCTGCCTGCAGGGAGAGAATTTTTTTATTTTTTATGTTTTAGCCTACCTATAAGGAATTGAAACCTAATTTCAATAAACTCATACTTTCCTCCTTACTCCGTTTTAGCCTACCTATAAGGAATTGAAACATAAGCTCAACTAGGAAAAAATCCCAATCCAAGGAGGTTTTAGCCTACCTATAAGGAATTGAAACTCCAGTCAACGAGATCTTCCTCAAAAAGGAAGATCTCGTTTTAGCCTACCTATAAGGAATTGAAACTCTCTATCCCTATTCCATCCCTATACTATCTCTATTCGTTTTAGCCTACCTATAAGGAATTGAAACGTAAGTATAAGGAAGAGATTAGAGATAAGATACGAATGTTTTAGCCTACCTATAAGGAATTGAAACAAGGTAGGGGTTGCAAAACCCCTACCAAAGAAAGTTTTAGCCTACCTATAAGGAATTGAAACAAATATTCTCTTTTAAGTTTTGTTTTTGTTGCTAATAGTTTTAGCCTACCTATAAGGAATTGAAACGAACTATAACTGTATTTAATGGCATAAAAACACTGAGTTTTAGCCTACCTATAAGGAATTGAAACAGTTAATGGAGAGAAGAGATATGAAGGAATTGAATTTAAGATGTAAGCTAATAACCCCAATGTTTATGGCTGGCTCAGATAAAGAGACCACAGAACTAAGACCTACAGAATTTAAAGGGATGATGCGGTGGTGGTGGAGAGCAATAAAAGCTGAGGATAATATCCAAAAATTAAAAAAAGAAGAAGCAGAAATTTTCGGTAGTATAGAAAAAGAAGGTAAGAGTAAATTATACATAAGAATTTTAACTGAATTAAATGAATCCGATAAAATAGACTATCAACTTTTGCCACATCATAAAAGGAATTATTGTACAATCGACGAAAAAATAAATTGTAAGAAAGCATTTGAGAGAAAAGCAGTAAAACCAGAAAAAGAAATACAAATTGTTTTTTTTGTTACTCAAGAAAATCTTTATTGGATAGAAAATTTAATTTACTTAGCATTTATTTTGGGTGGTTTTGGAAAACGCTCAAGAAGAGGTTTTGGAAGTTTTGAAATAATTTACCCCAAAAAGGAAATAAAAAGTTTAAATGATATCCTTATTTTATTAAATGGAATAAATAACGGAAGATATGAAATTGCGAATTCAAAAATTATAAATAATGTTCAAGCAATTATAAATAAAAAAATACATCAGTTACAATACCCATGGATACAAGAAATTATACTAAGTAACAGAGAATTTAGGAATTATAATGAATTTTTAGAATTTATCGGGAATGTATCTCATAAATATAAGGATCCTTCATTAGGCAACGCAAACCCACGAATGGCTTCCCCAGTTTATGTCTCTGGAGTTATTACAAAAGGGAAATTAAAACCCATAATCACTATATTAAACCCTGTATTCCCTAAAAATTACCCAGAATGTAATTTTAATGAACAAAAAAATTTTATTAAGGAGTTGGTCAATGAATAGCAATAATAATAATTTTTTAGAAAAGCTTAAATCGATCCTTCATGACCCAGTTGATAAATGTTTTGAGATTGTAACTCATGAAAAAAGGGCTGAGCAATATGCTGAAAAAATTGGGATAAGTAATTTAAAAGAATCAAAAGGTTCAGACTTGATTGCTTCTTGTATGGAGAGAAGTTTGCTTCCAAAAGAAAAAAAGATATATCAAAAGTTTAATGAAATAAGACATCCTTTATCTGAAGGAAAGTTAGAATTTACACTATCTATTGATAAAGATGAAATTTTTAGTTCTATAGAAGAGGTTTTTTTAAACCTTGATTTGTTAAATTATGACGATAAACGTAAGTTCTTTTATATGTGGCGAAATCTTGAAGATGAAATTTTTTCAGTTTTAAAAGATAAAGAAAATCACAAAATATGGCTAAAATATCTCCCTATATTACCAGCTGACACAAGGATCCCAGACCATTCTATCTGGGAACATCTAAAAATCACTTCAACACTAAACGCTTTCTGGAATGAAAAAGATAAAATCTTATATCAAAACAATTCTCTTTTTCTTTTTACTATAGGACCTGTCCAATCTTTTATTTCTCAAGCAAGAAAAACTCAAGATTTTTATATGGGGAGTTTTATCCTATCATATTTAACTTTTGTTGCAATCAAAGAAATTATAAATCACTTTGGACCAACATCTATAATTTACCCTGATTTATATAAACAGCCACTTATAGACTGGCTTCTTGAAGAAGATGAAAAAGAACAAAAAATACCATTAAGAAATTCATATTCTCCTTTTGTTGATCTACCAACCATTCCAAACAGATTTGTGGCAATTATTCCTTTAACTGATGAAAGTAAATTAAAGGAAATTGCTCAAAAAATGAAAGAAAAAATTCAAAGTGAAATAAAAGCTGCAAAAGAAAGGATTTTAAATGAGTTAAATTTAACTTTAACAGAATACCAAAAGAATATATTTGATAACCATTTGAGTGATTTTCCTCAGATCTATTGGGTTTCTGTACCCTGGAAGATTAAAAACAGAGATTTAGCTATTGATGACTTAACAAATTTTATTGAAAAAAACGAAATAGATAAATGGAAGGAAATATTTAAATTTGCACAAGAAACAGGAGAAAATCCTCCTAATATTGGAATATTATATCAGCTTTTTTATACAGTTCTTGAAAAATTTATTGGTGCAAGAAAAAATTTAAGAGAATTTAATTATTTTGAAGAAAAAGGAAGAAAATGTTCACTCTGTGGAGAAAGAAATGTCTTATTTTATAGGGAAGAGAAAAACCCTCAAAGATTTTCAAGATATAATCCCATAGCTATCAATCTAAAGGATATTAAAGAGTTTCCAAGGAAATATCTATCTGATGGAGAAGGATTATGTGGATTGTGCTTTTTCAAAAGAACTTTTGACGCTTATTTAAATACTTTAGCTGGGAAAATGAACGAGAAATTTAAAGATTTTGGTTTTCCTTCAACAGCTGAGATTGCTGCTTCTGATTTTAAAGAAAGAGCATTAAAAGAAGCTAAAGAAGATATGGAAAGCTACATAAAAGAGATGTTAAATAAAAAACTCCCTGAAGGAACTCCCTTGCCTAAATTAAAAGAAAGTTTGACTAAAAACCTTGAAGGAGAATACTTTTTTGAAGAGAATTTAAAGAAAGAATTTATCAAAAAAGAATTGGGATTAGAAATAAGTGATGAAGAAATAGAGAAACTAAAAAGATGTTTGAAGTCTATAAAAGATAAGATTGGCAACCCAAATCCATACTATGCTGTTATTTATCTGGATGGAGATAACATGGGACGTTGGCTTTCAGGGGAACTTTTACCAAATATTGAATATGCTTATAATAGCAATACATGGGTAAAACTACCTGAAGCCTTTAAAAAAGACTTGCAACAAAAAATAGGCAAAAAGTTTCTAACTCCTGCTATTCATTCAGCTATTTCAAGGGCCTTGAAAAATTATGCCATAGAGTTTGTAAGAAAAATTGTAGAAGAAGAGCATCTAGGAAAGCTAGTCTATGCAGGTGGTGATGATGTCTTCGCTTTTGTTAATTTGAAAGACTTGATGGATGTGATAGAAAAACTAAGGTGGGCTTTTTCAGGACATATTAAAGTTAAAAATAATAAAATTAACGTAGATATTAATCAAACAAGTGGTTTTGTTCTAAAGGAAGATATTTATTATTTAACAATGGGTAAAAATGCAACTTGTTCAATGGGGATTGTAATTGCTCACTATAAGGAACCATTAAAACTTGTAATTGATAAAGTTTATAAAATGAAGAAAAAAGCCAAATCCCAAGGAAAAAATAGATTCGCAATTTCATTAATAAAGAAATCTGGGGAAGAAAGAGTTTCTGTATTTGAATGGATAATTAAAACAAATGGAAAATTTGAGTTAATAACAGATTTAATGAAAGGGATAAAAGAAATGATGAACCCAGATACTAAACAATATATTTCACATGGATTTGTACAGAAATTTAAAATGGAATTTATAAAACTCAAAAATAATACAGAAGATTCATTAGGATATTTATTGTGTAATGAACAAATTGCTAAAACAGAACTTAAAAGACTTGCTATTAGAGCATACAATGGAGAAAAAAAGAAAAAGAAAGAATTTTGTATTGAGTTTCACGATAAAGTATGGAAGCTATTTGTTGCATCAGGTATGAATATTGACAATTTTTCTAATATCATTGAAATTTTATCTTTTATCAATAAGGGAGATTAATATGTGGTATAAAATTATTCCTAAGGATACTTTATTTTTTAGAGATGGAAAACCCTTTACTATGGGTTCAGAAACCTGGGGAGAAACTATTTTCCCACCTTATCCATCTACAGTTTATGGAGCAGTAAGAAGTTGGCTAATTTTTGAAAGAGGAAGTTTAAAAGATTTTCTTGATGGTAAATTTGAAGAAGATCTTGGGACAAAGAATAAAAAAGGAGCACTTTCTATTAAAGGGCCTTTCTTAATGACAGACGAATTAAATTTTGTGCCTCCTCTTGATTTAGTTATAATCAAAGATAAAGAAAATACTAAAGATAAAGATAAATTATATCCCCTATATCTACTAAACAAACCAGAAATTTTTATTTCTGACTATCCTTTAGAAAATATTTTAATATGGCAAAAAAGAGAACAAGTAGAAGAAGCAGAGGGTTATATGACTCTTATTTATTTGAAAACTTATCTAAAAGGAGAAGATAGCATTAGAATTTTAAGGCAAAAGGAATTTTTTATTCATGAACCTAAAATTGGAATTGCAAGAGAAAAATTAACTTGTACTGCAAAGGAAGCTCATCTTTATAGAGTTCCAATGATAAGACTAAAAAATGAAGTTTCTATTTTAATAAAAATTGAAGGTGTAAAGAATATTCCTCAAGAGGGAATAATACAATTAGGAGGAGAAGGTAAAACCGCAAAAATTCAAAAAATTATTGATCTTACAATGGGAATAGAAAATACAATGGGAATAGAAAATATTGATATTGATATAAGTAATGGAATGTTCAAAATATATTTTGCTACACCTTCTATTTTTGAAAACGGATGGTTACCAAAATGGATAGACACAAAAACTTTTAAAGGAGAATATAAAGGAATAAATCTACAACTTATAGGTGCTTGTATTGGAGAATATAAGCTTATTGGTGGTTGGGATATTGCTAATAACAACCCAAAGCCGATGCGAAAAGCTATTCCAGCTGGTAGTGTATATTATTTTAGGATACTTGATAATATCAATATAGAGAAAATTATGGAGGCGTTTCATTTTAAGAACATTTCCGATATATTTCCAGAAGAAGGCTTTGGTTTGGCTTTAATAGGAGTGGTGTAAATATGAAAATAATAACGATGCTTGGAACATCTCTTTTTGAAAATTACTTTAAGGATAATGATAATACAACTATTAAACAATATTACGAGGACTTAAAAGATAAAAGAGCAAATGAATACGAAAGAAATAAAGAAAGAATTGATAAAATAAAAGATGCAATTCAAAAATGGATTAAGCAAAAAGCAAATGAAGCTTATAAGATATCAGCAGAAGTTAAAAGTTTAAAAAAAATATCAGAAGAACTCAATGAAGATTTAGAAGTCTATCTTTTAGCATCTGATACAGTATTGAGTAAATTGGCAGGAGAAATATTAAAAGAATGTATACCTGAAATTATACCTGCATGTAATATTGAGCAGTTGAAAATAATTGAAAATCTTCAAATTTGGGATAGAAAAGATTTTAATAAAGGGATGAGTAATCTTATATATGAAATTTATAGAATTTCTGGGTATTATTGGGAAAATATCATAATTAATATAACTGGAGGATACAAAGCTACAATTCCTTATCTTACGATATTAGCTCAGTTAAATCAATGTCCAATATATTATATTTTTGAAGATACAAATGCTTTGATTAAAATACCAAATATTCCTTTTTCTGTAAGTTGGATAAATTGCGATGAAATCAAAAGTTATTTTCAAGAATTCCAAAAACTTGAAAAAGGAATTGATAATAAAAGCGATTACGAGAAGCTAAAACAAAGTGATTTTTATACAAAATATAGTTATCTTATCTGGGAAGCTGAAGAAACTTTAGCAGAACTTAACCCTATCGGTAAAATTATCTTTGAAAAATGTAAAAGTTATACTATATTAGTAACTGAAGAAGTGCATGAAAAAATACAAAAAAACAAAGATTTAAAAAGGTTATTTAAAGATAAATTCTGGAAAAAAGAGATAAGAGAAAGCAAAACGGAAAATAAAAATGGACATTTTGTATATGATGACGGGGATAATCAATTGAGAATATTTTATAGAAAAAAAGATAGGTTGTATGTATATGCAGTTTTTGATGACCACAAAGAATATGAATTATATTTAAAGCAACCGTATAGTGAAGAAATATTAAACAAGCACAAATTTAAAGAAATCCTAATTAAGGAGGAGGAAGACGATGTTTAAAAAGGTCCAGCCATTTTTCATAATTGTAGAAACACCTCTTCATGCAGGAAGCGGTTCCGAATTGGGAATTGTTGATTTACCAATTCAGAGAGAAAGACATACTGGATATCCAAAAATTGAAGCCTCGGGATTAAAAGGATCCATAAGGGAAGCATTTGAAGAAAATAATCCAGAAATAGAAATTAATTCAAATAAAATAAAGGCAAGAGAAAAAATAAAATATAAAGAAGACGGTAAAGAAAAAGAAGCAGGAGATTATCTTTCCCTTGTATTTGGTCCAGAAGAAGGAGAAACTCATGCAGGAGCTATCGTATTTACAGATGCAAGAATTCTACTTTTCCCCCTTAAATCTCTAAAAGGAGTTTTTGGTTGGATAACTTGTCCCGATATCCTTGAAAGACTTAAAGAAGATTTAAAATTAGCTGGAATTCAACTTCTTATAGATGGATTTTCGGGTCTTGAGAATACATATTCGCAAAACTCGAATCTGATAATCTCTTCAAAAGTCGTTTTTGAAGAATACACATTTCAGGTAAAGCCGAATGAAAAAACCGCAAAACTTGCTAAATGGCTTTCTGAAAAAATATTCCCTAAAAAAGGGAATAATGATCCATATAAATACTGGAGAGAAAAACTTGAAAAAGACCTTGTTATTCTTTCAAATGATGATTTCAAAGAATTTGTAAAATCATCTACAGAAATTATTACAAGAACAAAGATTGATGCAAAAACTGGTACAGTCCAATCTAGTGCATTGTGGACAGAAGAATATCTTCCAACCGATACTATTCTTTACTCTCTTGTAATGGCCTCTTCTATAAGAGTGGAAAAGAAAGAAATGAAAGGACTACTTGCTGGAAGTGATTCTGTTAGGGAAGCGGAAAATGTGATAGAGTTTTTTAAAAAAGGCTGTCCCGAGGTTCTTCAAATAGGAGGAAATCGAACCATTGGGAAAGGTCTTGTAAGAATCGGATTTTTGGAGGAGGTTAAAAATGAGCAAGGAAAGTGAAATAAAAAAACTTGAACAAGGTAGAGCTGAATATGCTTATAGGTGTGTAGAACAGGTAACGTATAAGTTAAATGAAAAAGGAAAAAGAGAATATCGGTCCTATGTAAAAAAAATTCCTACTATGATTCTTTTAAATGGTCTTGGACAGACCCTTGCCTTTGTGAAGGCTAAAGCAAAAGATGGAAATGCTTATAAATTATTGTATAATCAGATAACCGAATATATGAAGAGCAACTCAACAATAAGAATTCAAATGCCTCCTGATAAAAACGAGCTTATTGAATGGGTTATAAGTTGTGATAGCAGGGAATACCGCTGGATAACTCAGGAATTGCTTGCCTTTTTGAACTGGCTTAAAAGGTTTGCTGAAGGAATGATAGAGGAGGAAGAAGAATGAATCACCTTATTAAGTTACCAATAGAAAGAAATAGATACTTTCCTAGGGATACTTATGAAATCTTTAGGGCTTGCAAAATTTCAGAAAACTTTTTCTACTTTTTTAACATGTCAGATATCATTGAGCAAAATGGACAGCTATCAAAAATTAGAATTAATCAGGAAATTAAAAAATTTAAATGGAACGCTGATCTTATTAAAAGTTTAGAACAAAGAAAAATAACAGTATTAAAAAATTCTGGGTTGAAAATAAAATATTTTTCAGCAAAACTTTGCTGGCGGATGATTATTGGACTTGGTGCTTCTCATCCCCAGGAAACATCAATGACTCTTCATCACATATATGGAGTACCTTATATTCCTGGGAGTGCAGTAAAAGGTGTAACGAGGCACTGGGCAGTTTTAATATTTGCCGATATATGGGCTAAGAGTAATAACATGAAAATACAAGAAGCAATTGAAAAAGTTTCAGAAAAATTAGACAATGGAGATGAAAAAGTTTATTTTTCTATAGATGATATTAATTTAGATGGTGTTACTTTTAAAAATTTAATTGAAATCTTTGGTACTCAAAAACAGAAGGGAAAAATAATTTTTTTTGATGCATTTCCTATAGATGAGATAAAATTAGAAATTGATATCATAAACCCGCACTATCCTAATTATTATAGTGAAAATTCTCCTCCTGCAGACTGGCAAAGTCCAAAGCCGATAAAATTTCTTACTGTTGAAAGAACTATGTTTTCTTTTTACTTAGCATCCAAAAGAGAAGATCAAGGTTTACTAAATATTGCTGAGAGGTTATTAAAAGAAGCTCTAAAAAATTATGGTATTGGTGCAAAAACATCTCTTGGATATGGAGTTTTTGCCGTTTAAAAAGTAGGTAACTATGAAAGAGTTTTATATTATAAATATAATAACCAATTTTTAAAGAAAGAATAAGAGAAAGATCTGTTGAGCTAAAAAACTTTCTTACAAAACCTGAAGAATCTAATAACCAAATAGATATCTATTTTGTAGGAACAAAAAATTCTCATAATTAAATATATATGAGATATCTTGAAAAAATTATGAAGGAAATAGGTTCTTGGTTATTTTATGAAAAAGAAAGAGAAAAAAACTTTTATTAAAGGTATTTTAGATATTGGATCAATTTATAAAAGTTACTAGAAAAGGGAAAATGAGGGGGATAAGGTTTATTTTAATTCCCATGGCTGGTTTTAAAGCTTATGTGGTTATAATGCTTTTTGTAGGCTTAACTAAATGGTGAGGTTTATTGTATTCATAGGGATTTAAAAATCCCATAATTTTACCACTGCTTTTTTATTTCCTTAAGGGAAGAGCCAAAAAAAATAGAAATACTTATAGCTAAATCTGAAAAACGTATTATAGGTAAAGAATTTTATAGGTTATTAAGTGAATTCGAACGTAAAATCAAAAGGTTAACTTATTATGGTTTAGCTGAATATGAATTAGATACTAACAATAAACCATTTAGAATTTGGAATTATCAATAAGGGGAAGTTTATTTTTAAACAATAAAGAGTGTAATTGTTTTATACACTTTGTCAACATCCTTTCGTGAACTTTTTTCTCTTTAATTTGATATTTAAACTCTTTAAACATTTATAGTTAGATTTTTTAATGTGAATTAGGGGACTTTTATACATTTCTTTTTGTCTTTTAAGAAAGTACAGCATAAGAAATTTGGAATTCCAATTAAATTTTGCTAAAACATTAATTGCCTATTAAAAGTACAAAACTTTGAATATATATATCTTATAGCCAATTATTGATATATAAGAATATCAACCATAAATATTACAGAAAATATTTAAATGGGGTTTAGAATTCTATATAGGATTTTATAGTTTATGCGAGATTTTAAGTATAGACAAAGGGAAAATATGAAAATTTATTTGAACCTTAGGCAAGTAATAAATAATTTTGAAAATGATTTTTATGAGATCTGTATATGTTTAATAATGCACAGTTTAATAATGTAAAAATATCAAAGTTAGATAGATAGATTTTACTTGATAGATCTACTGGTTGGAAATAAAATCTAATTTAAGTAAAGGGTTCTTTATAAAATTGAAAAAAGAGATTATTATTAGTTTTAAATAAGTTTTTCAAAATAACTATAAGGAATTGAAATTTTAAGTAATTTTTTTGTTCAATAATTTCCAACTCTAGTTTTTAGCTTACCTATAAGTAATTTAACCGATTTTTTTGAGCTATAGTGAAATAATATTTTTAAAATTCCAATATTAACTTATAGAGTATATGTTTTAGCTTAGCTATGAGGAGTTTGAACCTTTAACAAAAGACAATAAAAGTACTCTGTTAAGTTATTATGTTTATTTAGTTTCTTGTTTTTCAATGGTTTTTTTATGTATGGATGTTTTTGACTTGGTATTACTGGTTTTGTTAATTCCTTAGGGGGTTTGGGGTATGTCATTTTTACAGAAAATTTTTATAATTTTTTAATGCTTTATCATTTTTTAAGAAGTGTTTTTTTATTTTTTATTTAATTTCAATTATAAAAAGTAAAAAAATTTATTTTTACGATTTTAGGTTACTTATAATGGGATTAAAAAAAAGAGTTCACGTAGGATATTTTGATTAGCTAGGTAAATAACTGATAAATCAATTAAATTAATAGATTTAAAAAGGGGGAAAAACTAGATGGATGTTATTAACCAAAAAGAACCTATAGATATAAGCTCAGAAAAAAGTTAATGTTATGGGGAATAATTATTGAATTTTTAACTGGTGGAGTTGCCAGAGCTTTGGAAAAAATAAAATTTGAAGGGGATACTATCGTTTTTTTATCTCTATTTTTATTAGGTATTTTAGACATTGTTATGCATATTTATGGAGTTTATAAATTTTCTATAAAAGTAAATGACACAAAAATGAAAACTAATGTCGTTATTTTTTGACATTCTTAGATTAATTGGTTTTTTATTTGTATTTTCTGGATTCTTGGGAATTGCTTTAGCTACTTTGGGAGGAGTTTTTTACCTTTTAATCCTTTTTGGAGGATTATTAGCTATTTTATGAATAATTTTATACATGATTTCTTTTTATTTTATGGGAGAATACTTAATACCAGCATACCTCTATAAAATTATTTGAAGCGTGTGGAAGATTTATGAAATGGGGAGTATTTACAATTGTTATTCTTATAGGAACACTTTTGATTGGTATCTCTTATTTAGGTTCTATCTTTGCTTTTGCTAAATTACCTAATACTTTAGATATTAAACAAACCTAAAATTAATAACTATTTGTCAAAAAATGTTAAAATGGGTATAAAGTTAAAAAAATTTTAGCCTACCTATAAAAAATTGAAACAAAGATTACGTTTGTTATATGATGTTTTAGCCTACCTATTAAGGAATTGAAGTAATTGAAAAGAAGATGAAATTGAAATAAAAAAATAAAAAATAAAAAATGAAAAATGAAAAAAAACAGGAGTGTTGAAACCCCTACCTCACACAAAACCCCTAAAATTTTTAAAAATTACTTTTTCATAAGCATAGCAAAAACCATTCTATAACCCTTTGTAGTCTTATCCAAAACAACACCTACAGCCTTCCCAAAATTAACATTCTTTATAAAATTATTATGTAAAAATATATAAGGGTCAATAGGAAAATGAACCCTTAAAAACTCCAAAAATCGCTGCGCAGAAGGAGACAAAATAACCATATCCTTAGATAATGGAGACTTCTCAGCTGCTTTCAGCTGCGCTAATGTTAATGGATCTAACTCCTCAATCTCCTCAGTATCACTAACAGCATCAGGCTTATACCCTGGAACTCTCGTTAATTGCTGACTATATAAATTCAATAACTGATCCCTGTTTATATTCTGATCCATACCAAAAACACCCCTCCTATTAATTAAAATATCTTAATTAAACTACCATTAATTTCACTATCTAATTTATACTCCTAAAAAGTTAAAAAAATATTAAAAGATTGTTAAAAATTTTTTAATAAAATTAAATTTAATCTAACAGCTTAACAATGGTTACCCCAAAACTACCTTCTCTTTCATCAGCAAAATAGAAATCCTTAACCATTAAATTCTTTCTCTTTAAATCCCTTAAATAATCCCAAACCATCTTAGATAGAACCTGACCTTTACCGTGAATTATCTTAACCCTTCTTAACTTTGCTAAAAACGAAGTTCTAATAAATTCATCCACCTTCTTTTTAGCCTCTAAATAACTATCACCTCTTATACTTATCTCATAAACACTATAATCTTCATAATAATCCTTATTTTTATCTATATTTTTATAACTTTTGCTTAAATTTTTATTAATTTCATTACTAAGTTTATCTTTTTTCCTTAAAATCTTAATATCACTTTTATCTACTTGATAATTTATCCCATCTGATTTAACTAATACTTTGTTTTTTAATATATCAATAACTTCTGCCTCTAAATTTAAAGAATTTACAAAAACAACATCCCCTATATTTATCCCCTCGTTAATAACCTTATTAATATCCTTATTATTAATATTGTCAATTATATTTTCAGCATCATTAATATAAGCTAAATCATAATTCTTTATAGATTTTAATTTACTTTCAATTTTGTCGAGTTTATTCTTAGATTTTAAAGAATTTAATTCTTTTTCCCAAGAATCTACTAACTCTTTTACTTTATTAGTGAATACTTCCTTTATCTCGTTATAAGCTTTAAAATATGCATTTTTATAAGCATCTTTAATTATAGTAGCTTTTAAATCCTCTATTTTTTTAAATTCATTATTTAATTCTTCTTCTTTTTTCTTTAAATTACTAATAGTAATATTATATTCATTTATTTTTTTGATATACTCTGAGAAGGCGTAAGCAGAATCTTTAAAATTATTTTGGATTAATTTATTTAAAATCTCATAAGCATTGGTTATAATCTGATTTTTTAAGCCTAATTTAGCAGCTATCTCAATCCCTAAGCTATTAGCAAAAGTATTATAAATTAACTTATACCTACTTTGTAAATTCTGGTAATCAAAATCAATAGAGGCATACTCTATTTCTAAACTATTATTTAATATATGCTCCTTTACTTCATCATAATGGGTAGAAAAAATAATATAAACGTTATCATATTTAAGGAATTCATTAATTAAGGAAATAGTTAAAGCAGCAGCTTGTAAAGGATTGGTTCCACTTACCCCCTCATCTAATATTATTAAAACTCTCTCATCTTTTGCTTTGTTTTCTAAATAACTTATTATCTCATTCCAATAGGACACATGAGAAGAAAAAGTACTTAAATTAGCCTCTAAATCTTGAAAATCACTAAACTCAAAAAATATCTTGTCAAATTTAGGGAACCTACAATACTTACAAAAAACTAGTAAATCTAAATTATTAAAAATACTTGCTAAAACTAAAGATTTCATTAGAGTTGTTTTCCCACTAGCATTAGGCGCAGTTATTAATATAGCCTTCTTATTTAAATAAAAATCTACTTCTACACAATCCTTTACTATAGGATTTATCAAACCCTTTATTTCTATCTTATTATCCTTATTCTTATCATCATAACTACACTTACTAAAAACATTACTTAATTTATAATAATTTTCTAAAAAGGATAAAACACTAACTATCTTGAATGCCTTATTTAAATTATTTAAATCTTTTGTAATTTGATTATAAATATTTATTAAAATTTTTTGGATTTCTTCTTGTTCTAAGGATATAAGCATGGTTAATCTATTATTAAAAGGGATAATAAAATTAGGCTCAAAAAATGCAGTCTTATGAGTTGAAGAATAATCCTGAATTATCCCATCTAAAAAATTTATATACTGATTATTTAATAAAATCACATACCTGTTATTCCTTAATGTTATATCCCTTGAATTTAAATACTGTTCATTTTTATCTATAAATTCCTTTAGTTTTAATGGAATAAGATTATTTAAATTTCTAATTTCATTTCTTATCTCTTTTAATTTAGAGGTTGCACTGTCTTTGATATAACCTCTTAAATCAATGGAATTATCTAAAAAATAATAAAGCTCCTTAAAATCAGAACTCCTTATAAAATTAGCTAAATTTTTAAAAGTACTTAAAGCATTAGTATTTAATAATTTTGTTTTTATTTTGCTTTTTAAGTCTAAAAAATCTCTTAAAAAATAAAAGAAATTAACTAAAGAATCTATGTTAAAAATACTATACTTAGGCTTAAGAATAAATTCTAGTTTGTCAAAATCCACATACTTTACATAGTTATCAAAATCACTATTAAAATTATCACTAATAAAAAAAATATGATATATCCCACTTTCATTTACGCTAACACTAAAATTCTTGTTCTCTTTTTGAAATAAATAAAACTCATAAGCAATATCACTAAAATTTATTAATATCTTCTCATTTAATATTAACCTATAAATAATTTCTAAAAAAGTTATACAATATTTATTCGAAATATTCTCTAATTTGTTTTTTATTAGATTTAATTCTTTAAACTCAGTATATCTCTTTTTCATAGTTTTTGGTTTTCTCAATATTTATTTTAAATAAAATCTTTACTACTCCTGTTATTATTCTATAAATTGTTAAAAATAATAAATTATTAAAAATAATAAATTATAAAGGATATTTTTAAGGTTTTGTATAAGATAATAAATAGGATGTTATATTATTCTGTTTATTATTTAGGATGTAGAGTAAATCAATCTGAAATAGAATCTTTTGAAGATAAACTCTTAGAACTGGGATTTAAGCCTTCATTAGATGGTAAAGCTGATATCATTATATTTAATACCTGTGCAGTTACCAATAAAGCTGAAAAAGAATCATATAGATTAATAAGAAGAATATTTAAAGAAAACCCTAATTCGAAATTATTTATAACCGGCTGTATCGTACCACTTAATAAATCTTTAATAGAACAAGTAAAAGATAAAATAATTAATCAAGACCAAAACCTAATTAACTATAAAGATAATCTCTTTATTATTTCTTCCTTAAATAAACACCAATTAATAGATATTGTTAAGCAAGAATTTCGGGAATATGTTAATCATAACTGTCAAAATGGTAATATTAAAAATCTTAGATTTAAATATAATATAAAGGTTCAAGATGGTTGTGATCATTTCTGTACATTTTGTATAATCCCATATACCCGTGGAAGAAGCAGAAGCAAACCTATCCAACAAGTAATTAATGAAATAGAAAATATAAAAAGAAACCTATATTTAGCTTCAAAAGAATTAAATAACGAGGAAATAGGAGTAGAAATAGATTTAGTTGGAATATGCTTAGGAGATTATGGCCTAGATATTAACACTAATCTAACTAACTTATTAAAAGAAATATCTAAAGTTATAAAAGACACTAATATTATACTAAGATTAAGTTCCTTAGATTTAGCAACTATTGATGACGAATTGATTGAAGTAGTTTATAATAGTAATAATATTGCCAAATACTTTCACTTGCCTTTACAAAGCGGTAGCAATGAAATACTTAAATTAATGAAAAGAAACTACACTGTAGAAAAATATATCCAAACTATAAACAAAATTAAACAAATCCCTAACGTAGGAATTACTACTGATATAATAGTTGGGTTCCCTAATGAACAAGATCACCATTTTAACGAAACCTTACAAGTAGTAGATTATGTAAAATACCATAGGATCCACGTTTTCCCCTTCTCCTTTAGACCATATACTTATGCATATAATAAACTACGACATATAAAGTTAGATATAGATAAAATAAAGGAGAGGGAAAAAATATTAACTCAAAAAAGCTTAAATAATAGCTACGAATTTATTAAAACTAATCTAAACAAAGTCTTTAAAATTCTAATAGAACCTAATTCCTTAGGTTATACTCATAATTTTATCAGAGTTAAAACTGATATCAAAACAGATATCCCAATCCTAAAAGATATTAAAATAGAAGGAATTTATGAGCAAAAAACTAATTTTTATATAGCTAAAGGAACAACAACCAATAAATTTAAATCTAAAAATTTTATGCTTGAAATTGAAACTCCTGAAAATAAAAATGCTGAAAATCAAAATAATAAAATAAAAATTAAAGTCTAAAAAATAAAAAAGATAAAAAATAAAAAGTTGTTAAAGATGGATAAAATAAAGAAAGTTTTAATAGCAAATAGAGGGGAAATAGCTTTAAGGATTATAAGAACTTTAAAAGAAATGGATATAAAGACAGTAGCTATTTATTCTGAAGTAGATAAGGATTCTTTACATGTTCAGTTTGCGGATGAAGCAGTATGTGTAGGCAAAGACGAGGTTTCAAGTACTTACTTGAATATTCCTAATATAATAAGTGCAGCTTTATTAACTAAAAGTGATGCTATACATCCAGGTTATGGGTTTTTATCTGAAAATTATAAATTCGCGGAGATCTGTAGATCCCATGATATAATATTTATTGGCCCGTCTAGTGAAAATATAAGAGATATGGGAGATAAAATTAAAGCAAAAGAAATCGCTAAAAAATTAAATGTCCCTATTATCCCCTCTACTGATGCTATAAGGGATATAAATGAAGCTAAAAAATTTATCCAACAATATGGATTACCTGTTATAATAAAAGCTGCAGGTGGCGGCGGCGGTAGAGGTATGAGAATTATCCAAAACCTAAATGAATTAGAACAAAAATTTATACAAGCTACTAATGAAGCTAAGAATTTCTTCGGGAATCCTGATGTATATATAGAAAAACTTATAACTAACCCTAAACATATAGAAGTCCAAATAATAGGTGATAAAAAGCGACCATATCATCTTTATGAAAGAGATTGTACAGTTCAAAGAAGACAACAAAAAATAATAGAAGAAGCGAACTCATTGATCCCTGAAAAAATTAGACAATCTATATTAAACGATGCTCTTAAAATAGCAGAATATATTAATTACTACTCTGCAGGAACTATTGAATTCCTTTACGACTTAGATACTAATAACTATTACTTTATAGAAATGAATACAAGAATCCAAGTAGAACATCCAGCTACTGAAATGATTACTAACACCGATATAGTTAAACTCCAACTCTTGGTAGCTAATGACTATAATTTAGATGAGTTTAATTTAGATAGTATAAAAGTAGATGGATATGCTATTGAATTAAGAATATATGCAGAAGATTCTATAAAATTGGCTCCTTCTATTGGAACTATTACTAAAGCTTATTTCCCTAATTTTACTAACGTTAGAGTAGATACTGCAGTTATAAATGGATATAATATAACTCAATTCTATGATAACATGATTGCTAAGCTAATAGTTAAAGGGAAAAACAGAAATGACGCTATTAAAAGAGTTAATATATACTTAGATCAAATCATAATAGAAGGAGTCAAAACTAATATACAATTCCTTAAAAAAATTATTAATGATCAAAATTATATAGATTATAAATATAATACTTTAACAGTAGATAATATGCTAAAGCAAGTTGTAAATGTTTAGTGCATAATTTAAAATTTTATTAATTTTATTAATTTTATAATGAAGAGGGATATTTATGGATAAAGATAAAGAACCTGAAAGTAAAATAAAATCTCGTTTCTCTAAAGATACTAAAATAGAGTCTAAAATAGATAAAAAAGAGGAAAAATTATCTAAGGAAGAAGTTGTTAATTTAATTGAAATAGCTAAGCAAAGCCTAAAAACGTCAAAATCTAAAGATTCTAAAAAACAATTAGAAGATTTAAAGAAATTAGAATTAGCAAATAAAACGAAATTTTTTAAACAAAAGATTAGTATGAAGGATTTATCAATGTTTGTAAGTCAATGGGGAACAATGATGGAAGCAGGATTAGATCTTAAAAAAGCTTTGTTTATATTATTTACTCAAACTGAAAATATTAGATTAAAACAGATAGTAGATCATATTTATAAAGTGGTATCAGCGGGTGGAACTATATCTAAAGCACTAAGAGACTATGAAAAAGAATTAGGGAACTATTTTATAGGGATAATAGAAGCAGGAGAAAAAAGTGGGTTATTAGCTGAAAATTTAAAGCAGTTAGCAACATCTTTAGAACGGCAGGCAAAAATCCAAGCTAAAGTTAAATCAGCACTTACCTATCCAACTATGGTTATTACTTTCGCTATATTCTTAGCTTTTGGGATATTTCAGTTTGTTTTACCTAATATATTTTCTGTATTAAAAGATATGAATATTAATTTACCGATAATTACTGTCATTTTAATGGCATTAACAGATTTTATGAGAACCCCTTATTTTTATATACTATTTTTTGGAACATTAATAGGTGGATACTTATTTTATTCTAATTTCTCAAAAACTAAAAGAGGAAAAGAAATCTTAGATATTATAAAAATGAAAATCCCTATTTTCGGACCGATTGTTAAATCCTACTTAATTGTTAATTTTTTTAATACTTTATCTTCATTATTAGCTACAGGTACTCCTATGCTTAGAGCTTTAGAAATAACTAAACAAGTAATAGATAATTCTATATTTAATAGAGTTATTGATTATTCAATAGTGAAGATAAGTGAAGGTAAAACTTTAAGTGATATTTTCTTCAAATTTGTGAAAGGACAATATAATCCTGCTACTACTATTCTTAATGAAGAAGATAAATTAATTATTTCGATAGTTAGGGATTTATTTGATCCTATGGCAAGACAGATGATAAGTATAGGGGATGAAACGGGAAAAATAGAAGAAGTATTAAAAAAATACGCAGATTTTACTGAAGAACAATTGAATAGAACTGTTGAATCAATATCTTC
Organism: uncultured bacterium; assembly: GCA_937139605.1. Classification (GTDB taxonomy): domain Bacteria; phylum DRYD01; class DRYD01; order DRYD01; family DRYD01; genus CAKZQG01. Next base: position 16,727 of record CAKZQG010000026.1, on the reverse strand, counting down.
AGTTATAGAACCTTTAATGATAGTATTTATTGGGGGATTTGTTGCTGTTATTCTACTTGCAGTTATGGTCCCGTTATATAGCGTTATAGGTGGTGGAGAACAGTAAGAACAATCTATGATAAAAATAATAGATCATCCATTAGCTAAAGTTAAATTAACTTTACTAAGAAATAAAGACACTCATTTTAGTTTATTCAGAAAATCAATGCAAGAAATATCCTATATTTTAGCTATTAATTCATTAAGTGATTTAGAATTAAATCAAATAGAAATAGAAACTCCATTAACTAAAACTAAAGGATATGAAATTAAAAATAAACTCCTTATAGTTCCTATATTGAGAGCTGGATTGGGGTTATTACCAGGATTTACTGAATTAGTTAGTACAGCTACTGTAGGACTGATCGGATTGAAAAGAGATGAAGATACCTTACTACCTTCTCAATATTACCTTAATATCCCTAAGAATTTAGAGGATTATGTTATTATACTCCTTGAGCCCATGGTAGCTACAGGGGGATCTCTAAGAAAAGCACTAAATATCTTAATAGAAAATAGAGCTTCTAAAATAAAGGTTTGCTCCATTATTGCTTATCATAAAACTATTACTGAACTAGAAAGCGAATACCCTTTTGTTGATTTTTATGTATTAGCATTAGATAATGAACTAAATGAAAAAGGATTTATTGTACCCGGATTAGGAGATGCCGGCGATAGAACATTCGGAACTATCTAAAAAAAATATTAATTAAAAAAATCCCTATTAATAGTTTTACTTTTTAGAGTAATTTCGTATTCTTATTTTTAGTTGTTTTTATGATTAATAAAGCGTTATTTTTAGATAGAGATGGGGTTCTAAATAAATATATCCCTAATAATTACACTAAAAATTTAAATGAATTATTTGTATTTAAGTACGTTTTTAAGATATTAAAATACTATAAAAATAAGGGATTTAAGTTAATTGTTATAACTAATCAAGCTGGGATCAATAAAGGGATAATTAATTACAAGGATTTTATTTTAATGTCTAAATATTTGATTTATTATTTACGTTTAGATGCTATATATTTTTGTCCACATACTGATGAGGATAACTGTTTCTGTAGAAAACCTAAAAATTTACTATTAAAAAAAGCAATGGAAAAATTCAAAATCGATCCTAATTTAAGCTATTTTATTGGTGATAGCTACAGGGATTTACTTACCGCTAAATCCTTAAATATAAAATTTGTTTTAGTTTTAAGTGGACAAACTAGACTAGAAGATATAAATTATTGGCACTATAAACCGGATTATATTATAAAAAATCTGAAATACCTAAAAGATATTATCTGCTAATGTATTTTTTATTTAAGAAGGATAAATTATTTAATGAATCTATAAAGCTAAGGCCTGTTGAAGAGTTTATTAATATAAATTTATATAGACCTTTAGCTTTTCTATTTTTGTTGATTTTATTAAAACTTAATAAAAATATAAAACCAGAAACTATTGTTATTTTTCACACTATTTTAATAATCCTTTCTGCTGTTTTTATATTTTTTAATAATACTTTATTTAATATTATTGCATTTTTTTTAATAAATTTAAAAATAATATTAGATAATTTAGATGGACAATATAGTAGAATAAAGAAATTGGAATCAGAGTTAGGAAGATACTTAGATACTCTTATGGATTTCCTCGGAAATTTTATCCTGTTTCTTATTATTGGAATAAAATATAATTATATTTTTTTTTCCATTTTTTGTTTCTTCTTGTTTACTTTTATACTTTCTTATGATTTTAATTTAGAATATTTATATAGATATTTTAAAAACGAACAATTTAGACCTAATATTAAGGATAATCCATCTTTTTTAGTTAATTTCCTTAAAAAATTATACAATATACTTTTGGAATACCAAGATAATTTTATTAGATCCCTTGAAAATAAAATGTTTAACTTAGTTTTTTATTTAGTTAGTTTAAGAAAAAATAAGAAAAATTTTAATGATATTGAAATTATTAAGGAGAAAATGAAAGAAATATTTTGGAGTAAATTTTACTTACATATTACAGCTAATATGGGATTATCTACTCAGTTATTTATCTTGAGTTTATTAATACTTTTTAATATGGAATTTTATTTTTTTTATTTTGTAATTTTTCAATTTTTGCTTTTAATTTTACTTTTAATTATTAGAATTTTTATTATAATTTTTTATATTTATAAATTATTACTAAAAGATTAAATCTGTTCTATATATTTTGGTTTTTTATATTTTTTTACATTTTGTTAAAAAATTATTAAAGATTTATAATAATTTTTTAAATAAAGAAATTATGGAGGGAGGGGTTGGATTATGTTTGGATTTAGTAACGTAGATAGTTATAAAATATATAAAAATTTTACTGATTTTTTGGAATCTAATTTTGAAATTGGTAACAATAGGTTAAATCAGATAGATATAAATTCTATTTTAAATAGCATAAATACTACAACTGATCCTCTTCAAAGACAAAAATTAATTGAGATACAGCATAAATTAATGGAATTCTATATGAAAGCAATAGAAGAACGAATGATTAATGGTTATTTTAAAAATGATGATTTCTTTAGATTTTATTCTGGAGTTGGAAAATATGGAAAAATAAATGTCTATAAAAAAGATAATATTTATATATTATCTTCAAATGAATTAACTGATAAAGAATTAAGTTTAGCTAATCAAGCTCAAAGTATTATAAAAGAATATATCCCTAAATTTGATACTAAGCTTTATATTATCCCGGGGATTCAAGATAATAATGCTGCTCATGCTTATAGGGATGGGAGTTCCTTTTTAGTTGGTGGAGTTTATAAAGATAAAGAATTATTTACATCGGGTGATGATACTTTTAGTCATGAATTGGGGCACTTTATCTTAGAACAATTAAATCCAAAATTTAAGGATAATTTTTCCCTGGATGCTAGCGTTATACATGAATCTTTTGCAGATACTGTAGCTTTTTTAAATTCTGCTAAAGATAAGTCTAATACAGAAAAATTGAATCTAAATAACTTGTATTCTGATAACCCTGTTTCTGTACTTGGAGAAATAAAGGGTACTAATGAAAGAATAATAAGAAAGTTTTATACTACAACTGATTATAGTAAATTAAAAGAAGATAAATATGCTGAAGAACATTCTTTATCTGTACCAATAACCGAATCTATTTATCACGTTTGGGCTCATTTAGTAGAAAATTCCATAAAACAAGGGAAAACTAAAGATGAAGCAATATCTTATGCTAATTCTACTATCCAATCTCTTGTAAAACAAGCGGCTACAAAAACTGAGCCAAATATTACTTCCTATTTAAAATCATTAATTCAAAGCGCTCCTAACCAAGAATTAAGAAATATATTAATTAATGAATTCTCTAAAAGAAATTTACCTTATAAATAATAGTTAATTTATATGGAGTTCTAAAAATAAAGGAATTTATTTAGGTATTTATAATTTTATAAATATGGGAGTAAATTTAAGTTTAAGTACAAAAGTTAATGATTTAATCCAAGAGGTTCAGAAGGTAATAGTTGGTCAGTATAATGTTATATTAAAAACTGTATTGGCGTTATTAGTTGATGGGAATGTGTTGTTAGAAGGGGTTCCGGGGTTAGCTAAGACTTTGCTTTTAAAGAATTTAGCGACTGCTACTGAAGGCACTTTTAAACGAATTCAATTTACCCCAGATCTACTACCTGCTGATATCACAGGCACTAGAGTCTTTAATCCTAAAACCTTAGAATTTGAAGTAGTTTTTGGACCAATATTTGCTAATTTTATACTAGCAGATGAAATTAATCGAGCACCTGCTAAAGTCCAAAGCGCACTCCTAGAAGCTATGCAAGAAAAACAGGTAACTATTGGAAACCAAACCTTCCCATTACCTAGACCCTTTATAGTTATGGCTACACAGAACCCTATAGAAAGCGAAGGAACTTACCCACTACCTGAAGCTCAACTAGATAGGTTTATTATGAAAATCAAAATAGATTACCCAACTTTTGCTGAAGAAAAAATTATCCTTAAAAGAATGTATAGTAATTTTGAGCTACCTAATGTTAATAAAGTTATTGATATTTCTGAAATTATAGACTTACAGATGGAAGTAGAAAAAGTTAATATAAGTGAAAAAATTCAAGATTATATTTTAAAAATAATATTTATAACAAGGAAACCTAGTTTATATGGATTTAATAATTTATCGAAATATATTATGTATGGAGCGAGCCCCAGAGCTAGCTTAGCTTTTATTAAACTCTCTAAAGCCTTAGCTTTTACAGATAATAGAGACTTTGTTGTCCCTGATGATATCGATTTCTTAGCTTTTGATATCCTTCGACATAGGATTATCTTATCTTATGAAGCTCAAGCTGAAAATATTACACCAGAAGATATCATTAATACTATCCTTAAAAATATCCAAAAACCTTAAACCTAAGACTCTATTTTTTTCTTATAAAATTTTAATACATTTAATATAAAAAATATTTGCTTATTTATTAAAATAAACTTTTGTTTAAAAAATATAATAAAAAGTACATAATAAGAAAAATAAAAATTAATGAGTAATAATAATGATTCTAATTTTAATAAAGATTTTAACGATATAGAAAAAACTAAGATTAACCCTGAAATTAATAAGAATATTGATGAATTAGATAAAACAGAGCTAGATAAAACCCAAATAGATAAAACCCAAAGATATGATCAAGATACTGCTAATTTAATTAGTTTAAATCCATTAAAACTGGATTATTTTTTAGATTCATATAAAATAGAAAAAGAGTTAGAAATAAAAGGTGCAGAAGCTGATTATTATTTAATTTCAGATAAAAATAATAATCAATATTTTTTAAAGCTATATAGAAAAGGATTTAAACCTAAATTAGAAATTCTTAAAAGAGTCCAAGAACTCTATCAAGAATTCCCACAATACTTTATAAACATTATATCTTACGGTTACGATAAAAATACTCAAAGATATTATGAAATTCAAGAATATATAAAACATGGTAATTTATTAGAATTTTATAAAAATAAAGATATAACAATAAATGACTTAAAAATAATATTAAAACATATAAACGAAGCTTTAAATGTATTACATAAAAAGAACATAATACATAGGGATATAAAGCCGCAAAATATTTTAGTAAGGAAAGATAATCCAATAGAGTTAGTATTAACGGATTTTGGAATATCGAGTTTAAATGAAGAAGATGTATCAAAAATAATAACGACGCATTTTAAGGGAACAATAGATAAGCACCAGAGACTTTTTCAAACTATTTTGGAAAAGAAATAGATTACTGGTCATTAGGGATAGTGTTATTAGAAATTATACAAAAGAGACATCCTTTTGAAAACTTATCCCAACAAGTGATAATGAATCAAATATTTACAAAGGGAGTTTTAATAAGTGATACCATAGATGAAAAGATAAGGAAATTGTTAAGAAATTTATTAAACAGGGATTATAGTAAAAGGTGGGGGTATGAGGAGGTAAATAAATGGATAAATGATGAAGAAGTAATAGATTATGTAGGAGATATAGATGAAAAGCTAACAATAGAGGATTGGTTAAAGGAAGGTTTTACTGAAAAAGGGGCAATCGAATGGATGAAAATAACAGATAATATAAAATTAGCTGTAGAATATAAAAATTTAGGTTTTAGTGCAAGTGAAGCAAAAGAATGGATAGATTCGGGAATAAAATCTGCTCTTTTAGCATTTGAATGGTACAAAGCAGGATATAAACCTGTAGATGCTGTATTCTTTGAAGATAACGGGTTAAGTGTAAAAAGAATAGTTTATTATAATAAAATATTGAAAATTCCATTAGAAGATTTAAAATTATATATAAAAATGGGAATTGATTTAAGTAATATAGAAGAAATAACTAAAAGCTTGCCGTTAAGAGAATATATAGTGTTTCTTGATTTGGGAATAAAGGATATTCAAGAAATGATAAAATGGAAAGAAGAAGTAAGTGATGGTTTGTTTTCTGATTTGTATGAAGTTAAAAGATGGATAGATAAGGGTCTAAATTTAGAACAGGCTAAACTAGAAAAACTAAAGGAAGTTGGTTTTTCTATAGATGAATATAAAAAGTGGAAGGAAAAGGGGTTTAAATTTTTTGAAGCTAAAGAATGGAAAGATAAAGGATTTAATTTAATAGAAGCAGAAAGATGGAGAACCGCTGGATTTAGTGTAATTAATGCAATCGAATGGAAAAATAATGATTTTAGGTTAGATGAAGCTATTCAATGGAGAAATTTAGGATTTGATGTAAAAGAAGCAAAGGAATGGAAAGAGGAAGGTTTTAAACCTGAGGATTCCACTAAGGAATGGAGAGATTATGGATTTTCTCCTAAAGAAGCAAAATTATGGAGAAATTACAGTTTTTCTCCAAGTACAGCAATAGATTGGAAAAATTATGGATTTGATGATCCACAGGAAGCACGTTCATGGTCAAGTTATAGCCTTAGCTCTCAGGAAGCGAGAAATTGGAAACAAGCTGGGTTTTCTATTAACGAAGTAAATGAATTGATTTCTTTACGTATGTGTGAGGGTCCTGTTGTTTTTCCAAGAGAAATTAAAAGAATGTATTTTGTAGCTGGATATTCTAGATATTATTCTGTATCAGAAATAATAAAATGGAAGAAAGAAGGCTTTACACCAAAGGAAATTAGAATTTGGAAAACATTGGGATTTGATTTAGATACAGCAAAATTATGGAAATCTAATGGATTTCACCCATATGAAGCTAAAATTTTTATATCTAAAAACATCAGTATATCATCAGCTAAATATAAAATATTTACAAGACTATTTATAAGAATACTAATGATACTTGATAATTTAATTTTACTATTAATTTACTTATCTATTTTTTTTATTTGTTGTATTTTGCCATTTATTTTTATTTTTAATAAAGATTTAGCGTCTAGCATTGTAGCATCTATTATAGCGCTTGTTGTTTTATTATTGTTAATTATTATCCTTTTGGGATATAGGTAAAATTTTTTAATGATAATGTTTAATTTTATGTTTGATTTTGAAAAGTGTTTTATATTTTCTGTAGATAAAATGTTAGCTTTTTTAGCTAAAAAACTAAGAATTCTAGGTTTTGATACTTATTTAAGGTATGATACTGACGAATTACCCTACTTTATTCAAAAATCTATCCTACAACAAAGATTCATTATTACTTCCTCTTATAAATTATTATCTACTATTTTAAATACTAACAGATATAAAAACTACTTTAATAAAATTATTTTTATTAATAGTGAAACTCATATAAAAAATATAAAAGATATAAATAATGTTGTTAGTTTAATTTTGTTTATATTTGAGTTTTTATTTAGATATTATAATTTAGATAAAAGCTATTATATTAATTTAATTAAATTTATTAACCAAAATAAATTAAGTAGATGTTTAATATGTAATAGTAAGGTTATTGAAAATGAAAAAAATCTTTATTATTGTGTTAATTGTGATAAATTTTATTGGGAAGGTTATCATCATAGAAATATAAACTCCTTTATTAATCTTATTATTTCAAAATTATCAAAAATTCCATAATTCAGTTTTATTTAAATTTTAACAATTATTTAACAATTAGTAAAAATTTTATTTATTTATTAATTTAAATTTTATAAAGGAATAATATAGACGTTATTATTAGAATTAGTAAGGGGTATTAATGGAGGTGTTAATTTAATATGTTAAATTGTAAAGAAAAAATATTTTGTAATAATAGTAGTGCTTATAAATTGCTTTTAAGAGATAAACCAAATAATACTTATAAAATTGGGGATAATTTAGATAGTTATAGGGATTTAGTTTCTTTAGAAGCAAAATATGATGATCCTAATAATCCTACTAAAATTAACGTTAAAATTAATTTTCATAAATATGATAAGAATTTATATGAGCAAAAAGAATCAGTAGTATTTTTAATGGATTTTCTAAGTGACGATGGTTCATATTTATTGCCTTTTGATATAAAGGGAGCTACTGATCACTGGTGGGATATCGCTTTTAAAATTAACAACTTTAATAAAAAAATAGAAACTATAATATCCTTAGATAATACAGAAGAACTTAAAGATACAATAGTTGTAGATAAAATTGATGAAAAAAATGGAAGCCTTTATTTAACTATTGACTTAAAAAAATTAAGAGAATATGGATTTATTGAACAATTACCTTTGTATATTCAAGTATTAACTGTTTATGAGGATAAGGATAATAATAAAGTTATTACCGATTCATTTAATGATCCTAAACCTTGGGAAAACTCTAATTTCTTAATAGGGGCATTACCTATTAATTTAGCCCTTAAATACTCTAAATCTTTTAAAACCTGCTCTTAATTATTTTTAATAAGTATTTAGCAAAAATATTTATCAAATTAAAATATAACAGGAATTCATTTTGATATATTAAATTATATATATTGAAGGAATTAATTGAAGGTATATGCAGGAAAGTAGATTCACTTTATTTATAACTTTTACATTACTTGTTCTAACTTTATTATTAGCAATATATTTCCTAAAGGATTATTTTAAAACTAAAGAAAATATAAAAGAAAAAACTTTCTTAGAAAAAAAATTCAATCCAAAAAATTTAAACGAAATATATATATATTCTCAAAATGAGAAAATTATAATAAAAAAGGAAAAGGATTTTTGGTATATAGTTTATCCATTCTATGATTTAGCTTATGCTTATAAAATTCAAGATATTGTAGATAATTTATATCAACCTACTGTTAATGAAACCTTAAAATTTTCCAATGATTTATATAATCAAGTATTTAATCCTAAAAAGGAAGTTTTCTTTAAAGTTAATAATTACTTATATAACATTGAAATAGGACAAAAAAATACTATTACTAATGAGTATTATGTTTATATAAAAACCCCAAAAGTAGATAAAATATTTTTAGTGGATTACTTTAGTTATAATTATTTAGATTCTAGTGCTAATGAACTTAGATTAACTAAAATACTTAATATCGATCCTAAAGATATCTCTAAAATTGTCATTAACTATAATAACAAGCAATATGATATTAATAAAAAAGAAATTGATAAGGATAATTTTATTTGGTATTTAGATAATGATAACTTAGCTTCTAGAGTATATATAGAAAATTTATTCGCTTTTTTAAATAATTATGAAGTTAAAAAATTTATGGATAATATTAATATAATAAAGAAACCTATTTTAAGCATAACTGTTTATTATAAAAAACAAACTATTAATATAGAACTAATAAAACTTAATTCAAGTGAAATTTTAGTTAAAAATTCCATACGAAAACCTTACATGATTATGGATTATAACTACTTTAAAAACTTAGAAGATTTTAAAATAATAGAAGATCAGATATTTAGTTATGACTTAGATAATATTAATAATGTTGAAAAAATTATCCTTAAAACCTCTAATTATTCTTATACTTTTGAAAAAAAAGATAATAAATGGTTTAATATTAGTTATAAAGATAAAGAAAAAACAAGCGATGTTAATATATTTTTATCTACTTTATCTACCCTAAAATATAAAAATATTAATTACTCTTTAAAAGATAAATATGAACTTTATTCTGTTGAATTGAAAATAAAATTAAATGATGATAAAAAATATAGAATCTTGAAATTCTTTTTATATAACCCAGATAACTTAGCTAAAGGAAATAAAATATATCAAATTGATAATCTAAAAGAACAAATTAAAAATCTTATTAAAATAAATTAATAAATAAATATAGATTATGTTAAAAATATTAGTTGTAATGGGGGGTATATCTTCTGAATCTGAGATTTCTATTAAAACAGGTAAAGAAATAGCTAAATCCTTATCTAAAAAATATGACGTAATAGAATATATCCTTAAAGATATAAAAGAGTTTTATAAATTCATTTTAGATAATTCTTTTGATTTTGTATTTTTAGCTTTACATGGGAAATATGGAGAAGATGGAGTTATTCAAGCATTCCTTGATTCTATTAATATAAAATATTCTTTCCCTTCCTTTTATTCCAGTTTTATTGGATTTAATAAAATGTTATCTAATCTAGTTGTTGAAAAATTTATTAGTGAAAAAAATATTAAAAACCTTTTTATTCCTAAAAGCATATATTTAAATTTAAATTATATTAACAAAAAAGGATATAATTTGATAGATTATGTTATTTTGAAATTAAAGGAGGAATTTATTTCAGATTATATTATAGTTAAACCTAATAGTTCTGGAAGTAGTGTTGGAGTTTCTAAAGTAAAAACAGATGATTTAAATTCATTAAATAAAGCCTTAGAAATTGCTTTAAAAGAAGATGATAAATTCATATGTATTCAGGAATATATTCAAGGTTTGGAAATATCTGTAGGTGTTTTACAAAACCAAAATGAAATAATCCCTTTAGAAGTTTGTCAATTAGAAGTACAAGATATATTTGATTATGAAAGAAAATATATCGTTAATACTAAACATATAATCCCCCCTAATATTGATGAATCTCTATTAGATTATATTAAATTTATTTCAAGGGAATTATTTTTAGTTTTTGATGCTAAAGATGTAGTAAGATTTGATTATCGACTAACTAATGATAATAAACTATATTTTCTAGAAGTTAATACAATCCCTGGATTTACTCCAGTTTCTATTGTACCTGATCAAGCAAGAGTTTCTGGATTCTCGTTTGAAGAACTTCTTGATATCATTATTAATAATAATACAAGTAAAAATTTAAAATTTAAGGTAAATGAGAAAGAATTTTTTATCGGATTTTAGTGTTAATCTTTTAGAAAATAAGACTTTACCTAATGATTATGAAGCTGAAAAAGCCCTGTTATCTTCTATTTTATTAAATCCTAATATAGTTTCTAATGTGGTAGATAGGTTAGAGTTAGAAGATTTTTATTGGCCTGCTCATAAAGCTATCTTTAAAGCTATTTTATCACTTTATGAACAAAATTCTAACATCGATATAGTTACCGTTGCTAACGAAATTAAGAAATTAAATTTAGAAAGTGAATTGGAATACGAAGGCGGGATTTCTTATTTAGCTACTTTACTTGAACCAATGTCTTTACTCGATTCTTATTATAATTACATTGAAATAATAAAATCTAAAAGTATAAGAACAAAAATTATTAAAATATCATTAGAAACTATTCAAGATAGTTTAAATGAACAAGAGGATATAAACCATGTATTAGATAGAGCTCAACGTAAAATAATAGATTTATCTACTAAGAAAAATACTAAAGATTATGAAAGTATATCAGATGTATTAGCAACAGTCTTAGAACAATTAGAGGTTTTAACTTCTGAAAATAGACAATATATAGGAATCCCTACAGGGTTTGAAGATATTGATAAAATGACTTCTGGATTACAGCCAGGGGATTTTGTTATAATTGCTGCGAGACCTAGTATGGGGAAAACTGCTTTTGCTTTAAATATCGCCCATAATATCGCTACTAAATATAAACTCCCAGTTTTGATATTTTCTATAGAAATGTCTAAAGAACAAATTGCACAAAGGATTTTAAGTTTGGAATCTAATATCCCATTAGCTAAAATAAGATCAGGAGCACTTAGTGTTAATGATATGGATAAATTAGCAGAAACTATTTCATTTTTAAGTGAACAACCACTGTTTATAGATGATACTCCTAATATTACTACTATCGATATTAGATCTAAAGCTAGAAAACTTAAAATAGATAAAAAGATCTTAGGAGCTATTATTATTGATTATTTACAACTAATAAAAGGGGATAATGATTATGACTCTAGAGTTCAAGAATTATCTCAGATTTCAAGATCTTTAAAAGCTTTGGCTAAGGAATTGAATGTGCCTGTAGTTGCTTTATCTCAATTATCTCGAGAAGTTGAAAAAAGAAACGATAAAAGACCACTGTTATCTGATTTAAGAGAATCTGGAGCTATAGAACAAGAAGCTGATTTAGTTATGTTCCTATATCGTGAAGATTACTATAATAAAGATACTAAGAAAGCTAATATAACTGAAGTTATAATAGCAAAACAACGAAACGGCCCTACTGGAAGTATTTTCCTTTACTTTGGTAAAGATATCCTTAAGTTTTTCCCAACTACCGGCACATTCTAAAATATTAAAATTAATTAATTATACCTATATTTAAAATAAGTTAAGGATGGGTATTGGACAAATAAGCACAATCGGTAAAGTGAGAATGGAGTGTAAAATATATACTCAAATGATGACTTTTTGAGTAGCTAGCTATAAGCAAAAGTTATTTTAATAAAAAGAAAATGATGAAAAAGTGTAAAGTAGATTATAGCAAAATACCTGGGTTTAGCATTTAAAGGAGTAAAAAAGTAAAAGTTGAAATTGTAAAATATATAATAATTTAAGCATAGAATAATTGACTAAGAATAAATTATTTTCTAAGGGTGAATTTTAATGGGTAAAAAATTAATAAAATTAATAGGAAAAAATATTTTTGTATTATTTATTATCTTCGTTTTTTGTGGGATTTTTTATAGTCAATGGGCTCATACAGAAAGTAAAAAAGAAAATTTAATAAGTATTAATTTAAAAGATGTTAGTTTAAAAGAATTAATTTATTTTATTACTTCTAAAATGGATGGAAACTTTATCCTAGATATTGATAATGATTTTAAAGTTAGTTTGAATTTAAAAGATTATGATATTAATAAAGCATTAGATTATGTGCTTAGCGTTTATAACTTAGAAAAAGTTGAAGTCGATAAAAATACTTTTATTATAACTACTTCAGATAAGTCTATAAAATATAAACCTAAATCCGAGTTAGTTGTTAAATTATTTTATGTGCCTGCAGATTATGTTAAAAAAATAATTTATTCTAAGCAAGATTATGTTAATATTTATAGTGATAGTTTCTCTAATTCTATTATTTTAATGGGTAATGCTGAAAAAATCCCTTATTATTTAAGATTAATTAAATTATTAGACAGAAAAGATAGTGAATTAATTACAAAGACTTTTAAATTAAATAATGCTAAAGCAAAAGATATTGTAGATTTACTTAAGAATTCGCTTTATAATTTTGAGGATAGTTTTATTGCTTCTCAAGTTAAAATAATCCCTGATGAAAGAACTAATAGCTTAGTTATAACGGCTCCAAAATTCGCTTTCAATACTATAGAAAATGTTATAAATGATATAATAGATAAAAAACTCCCCCAAGTTTTAATAAGCGTAGAAGTACTTGAAGTTAATAGAGATAAAGCTAAAGCTTTAGGAATAACTTATAATGAAACAACTGGTAGTGTATTTACTGTTTTAACTGAAGCTTTACCTACTACTGCTACTACAGGTACTGGTACGGGTACTTCTACAGGCTCTTCCGCCACTACAGGACAAACTTTTACTAAAACAGGAAGAGTTAATTTTCCATTTAGAACTGCTATGAATTTAAACTTAACTATAAGTTTCTTACAAAAGGAAGGAGCTTCTAAGGTATTAGCTAACCCTAAGGTTTTAACTTCTGATGGGAAAAAAGCTTCTATTTTAATTGGAGATAAAATTCCTTATATCCAAAATCTTCAAACTGCTGTTGCTGCAGGTTCTACTACTTCTAATTTTAATATACAATTTGAAGATGTAGGTACTAAATTAGAATTTCAACCGTTTGTTACTAAAGATGGATATATTAATTTAATTATTCATCCTCAAGTTAGTACGTTAAAGCAGATGTTACCAGGTCCAGGAGGAACTTCTATTCCATTAATAGGTACTAGGGAGGTTCAAACTGAGGTAGTTGTTAAAAGTGGATCTGTTATTGTTATTGGAGGACTTATTAATGATGAGGAAAGAAAAACTTATATTAAGGTACCTTTCTTAGGTGATATCCCTGTTATCGGAAAATTATTCCAATATAAAAGAAATGAAAAAGTTAATTCTGAAATAATCTTTGTTATTAAACCAGAAATTATTAATTTACCCGAAGATACTATTAATAACCAAAAATAAAGAAAGTATAAAAAAATGGAGTAGAAATTATTGATTTAAGAAAAGATAGTATTAATAGTGGAAAGTAAAGAAGTGTAAGAAAATGAAGTATAATTATTGGTTTATGTGGAGATAATATTAGTAATGATAAAGTAAAATAAAGTGTAGGAAAATAAACTGGAAATTATTAATTTACCTGAAGATACTATTAATAGTCAAAAATAAATGGTATATAATATGAAGATATATGCAGTAAATAAGAAGGCCTATTATGATTATGAGATTTTAGAAACTTATGAAGCAGGGATTTCTTTATTAGGACCGGAAGTTAAAGCTATTAGGAATAATAGAGTCTCTTTAAATGATGCTTACTGTAAAATAAAAAATTCCGAAGTTTTTGTAATCAATATGAATATAACACCTATTAATCCTAATTCTTTTTTTGAAAGATTTGATCCCTTAAGAGAGAGGAAATTACTACTTAAAAAAAATGAAATAAAACGATTAATAGGAAAAGTTAAAGAAAAAGGTTTAACATTGATTCCTTTAAAAGTTTATTCTAAAAATAGATGGATTAAATTAGAAATAGCACTAGTTAAAGGGAAAACTTCATATGATAAGAGACAAGCTATAAAAAAGAAAGAAGAACAACGAGAAATCCAAAGACTCCTTAAACTTAAAAATAGATAAAATATACAAATAATTTAAAATTAAGAAAACAAAACACCCCAAAAAAAATTAATAAAAAATTAATAAAAATTTAAAAAAATTTTAAAAAAATAAATAAAGCCTAAAAAAGGAATTTAAAAGTTATTAATTAAATTTTTAATAAGTATCTTCTTTAAAAATAAAACTAAAAGGAAGGAAACATGAATGATTAAAAAGAATAAAACTCAATCCAAATTGCTAAGTTTAATAATAGCATTATTTATAGAAGGGAACTGTTTGAGTTAGTCCAAAAAGAAACTCTTTGAAACCAAAAGCAAGTCTTTGATCCAATGAAACTGTTTGAAACCAAAGGAAACTTTTTGAAACCAAAGGGAACTTTTTGAGTCCAAAATAAACTCTTTGAGTCCAAAGGGAACTTTTTGAAACCAAAAGAAACTCTTTGAAATCAAAACAAATCTTTTGAGTGAGTCCAGAAGAAACTGTTTGAGTCCAAAAGAAACTCTTTAATTTCAAAGGAAACTATTTTAGTTCAAAAGGGATTTTTTGAATTCAAAGGAAGGTGTTTTTCAAAAGGGAAAACGAAAAAATAAGAAAAATTTTAAGATAAAACAATTAAAAGAATAAAAATAAGTATGTATCAGGATATAGATTATTATTTAAAGAGTATATTTTATGAACGTCCTGATAATCCAGCTAAACTTTTATCTGATTTATTTAAAATACAAAATATAACAGATATTAAAGTGATAAAAATAAAGGAACAACATCCCAAAATAATTATCCCTGATTTTGTTATCAAATTCAAAATAGAAAATCAATATTACTTATTAAATATAGAGTTTCAAACTAAACTTAATAAAGAGAGCGTATTAAAAGCAGTGATGTATAATATTTTAATAAAACAAGAATATAAGCTACCGGTATTAAGTATGATATTAAGTATAGATAAGAGGTATTCAAGAAGTAGGGGGGTATTTTATTACAAGGTAAAGGAAGACTTGAAAATAGAGAATAAAAAGGGAATAGATTTTATAAAAGTAGAGGTGATGGTAATAAATTTATTAAATGAAGAGATAAGGGAAATAGTAAGGAAAAGAGATTATTTAGGGTTGATAGAGTTAATAGAGAGTTATACAAGCGATTATGATGTAAGGAAACTAGAAGAGCTGATAGAGTTAGTAGAAGAGAGGACAAAGAGAGGGATATATAAGGAAAAAGAGGAGATATTGTTGAAAATAATAATAGGGTTAATGTATTTAAGGAGATCAAAAGTATCAAAGGAGGAGATATTAAGGATGTTAAGGATAGACAAAAAAGAAAAAGAAAAAATAAAAAGGATGTATAAAGATAATCCGTTAATACAATATATAGCAGAAACAATATTTGAAGATGAATTAAAAAAATATCAAGAAAAATTGAAACAAAAGGAAATAGAGGCAAAACAAAAAGAAGAGGAATTGAAACAAAAGGAAGAAGAATTAAAAGAGTTAAAAATAAAAGCATTAAAAGAGACAGTAAATTCATTAATAAAAGTAAAATTAAGAAAAAAATGGTTGGAATTTATAACGAAAATAGAGAGAATTAATGATGAACATAAATTAATAAAATTAAAGGAGATATTAGAAGAAGAAATTCCGTATGAAGAGCTATATAAAATAATAGGGGATTTTTTAAATAATTAGATTTGAGTCCAAAGAGAATAGTTTGAAGCCAAAAAGAACAGTTTGAACCCAAAAAGAACTCTTTGAAGCCAAAATGAACAGTTTGAGTCCAAAAGGAACTCTTTGAAGCCAAAGGGAACTCTTTGAGTCCAAAAGGAACTCTTTGAAGCCAAAGAGAACTCTTTGAAGCCAAAAAGAACACTTTGAGTCCAAAGAGAACAGTTTGAGTCCAAAGAGAACAGTTTGAACCCAAAATGAACAGTTTGAACTCAAAAAGAACAGTTTGACCCCAAAAAGAACAATTTGACCCCAAAAAGAACAGTTTGAACCCAAAAAGAACTCTTTGAAGCCAA
>CAKZQG010000025.1 GCA_937139605.1 uncultured bacterium | reverse complement strand
TAAAGAATATTTAGAATAGCAAGGATACATAAAGAAAACACAGTAAAAGCAGCTAACATCTCTACTAAATTAAATCCTTTATTGTTTATTTTAATATTCATAAAACTCTACCCTCCCAATTTAATTTATTAATTAAAAAAATTAAAAATATATTAACTTTTTGTAAAAAAAAATTAAATTAAAAATAAAGTTTAATAATGAATAGAATTAAGTAAATTCAGTGTAATTAGAATCAAATAATATTAAACCGCAGGGAGAAGATATGTATTTACCTTTAGAAGGATCAGGATTTAAGAACATATCTTTAACATAATCTAAGGATATTTCATCATAAACATAAGCTAAAATAGTACCTACTATTTTTCTTACCATATTCCTTAAAAAATATCTGCTTTCAAATTCAAGGTTTATCAAGTTGATATCAGCGAAACTATAAAAATATACGAATAATTGAAGTTTTATAAATGTATTTTTGAAAACTTTGTCGGGTTTATAAAAACTATCAAAATGGGCTTCGGTATTAAAATAAGGGATTATATTTAGTAGTTTTTGTCTTTTGGAATCGTCAAAATCTGGTAAAAATATAAAATTATGTAATCCATATTTATCCTTTATGTAATCTCTTTCATTTTTAAAATACTCTTCATTTTCCAAAATATTTAGAATACTATATTTTTTGTTAATAATAAAATTATTAATGGAGATCATTTTATAGATATAGGTTTTAGAGATTGCTTCATATCTTGAATTAAAACTACCTTTAACGGGATTAAACTTATAGACTTTTATGTCGTCAGGTAAAAAAGAATTTAATATATCTAAGAAAAATTCTGATGAAAATTCATTATTGATTTTTATTGGTTTATCTGTTTTAAAATTAACTATTTGTTTGATTGCACTAACTTTGGCATCAGTTCTACCTGTATAACTCATTGATATTATTTTGAGATTCAAATTGAGATATTTAAAAGTATCGATTAATGCATTATAAATTCTTTTTTGAATAGTATCGAAATCTTGTTGTATCTGAAAACCTTTATAATTATATCCATCATACATTACAAAAATAACATAATTATTGTAAATCATAATTCTTTTTAAGGATGTTTTTAATTAATAATATAAATAAGAAAAAGATTAAAGAAATAAGGGAATTGAAAACTTGAAATAGGTAATAAAATATGTCTATATAGAAATTATTTTTGACATTGTTAATTATATAAGATAATCCGATAGTTCTAGTGCCTAAGCCGGCAAATATAGAGAATACGCTAAAAATACTACCAATTAAATGAGCTAAAACCCAAATATAAAAGCTAATGCTTTGCTTTAAAACTAAAACAAAAATTAAATACGTAGAAAAAGCATCTAGTAAATGGGATACAAAAGAAATAATAACAGCTAAGGTAAAAGTTTTAAAATCTAGGTATTTAACAGCTAAAAAACTAAAAGAGATTCCAATTATCCCTAAAATAATAAAGATAAAATTAAAATAAAAAATAGATAGAAAAAGTAATAAAATACTAGCAGCAATTATCCCAAGAATTCTATCTCCATATGAACTTAATATCCCTTTTATTTTACTAATTTTATCATCTTGTTTCAAATCATCAAATGATAAAATAGTACTTTTTATTCCATCACTAATAATAATAGATAACCCTACTGCATTAAGTAAGGATCCAAGGGAAGTTAAGTAAATAAATTTTAGGAAATCTATTTTTTTATTTAATAAATTATCAACTATTATTTTCCATCTATAAGTTTTAAGAAAAAAAGCTATTAATGTAATAAAATTAGCTAAAATAAGTTCTTTATAATATAAGAAATAAAAATCTTTTATTTGAGAAACTTTAAAGGAAGTTTTTAAATATAAAAAGTATATCACAATAACTGAAAATATAAAAAAAATAAATATTATAAAATATTTTAAGGAATTTTTAATTAGAGTATTTTTAAAGTTAATCAATTTGTAACCAACTTCCAATTTAGAATTCTCAAAAATAAAAAATAAAAAGTCTGAATTTTATATTAATTATTATAATAATTTTCCTTGCGTAAAAATAAACCTTTCTAATATAGGACAAAAAAATTATTTAGAATACAATTTGCTTATAACAAAGGACGCTATAATAATTTTAATGGGTTCAGTAATAATAAAGGGGTATAATCCATAAGCCAAAGCTAAGTTTATGTTATTAGTTAAATACGTAATCCATAATATACCAAAAAAGAATATAAAAGAAATGGATATAAAAGAGACCAAAATTAAATTTAGGAAATTAATTTTGTTTTGTTTTTTAAGGAAGTTTAGTAGAATTCCGAAGATAAATGTAGCAGGAATAAATCCGATAATATATCCTAAGGTGTATCCGCCAATGACGTTGGATAAATTAGAAAAGTTGGCAAAAACAGGTAATCCCAAAGCTCCTTCTATAATATATAAAACAACAACTAAAGTACCATATTTATATCCTAAAATTGCTGATATTAATAAAATAGCAAAAGTTTGTAAAGTAAAAGGTACAGGTAAGAATGGTAAATATAACTTTATTTGAGAAAATAAAATTAGAATTATATTAAAAAAGATAATCGTGGTAATTTTGTTAAGAATATTTTCTTTTGATGATGTAAGTAACTCGTTAATAAACATTTTTCTTAAAATATTTTTTATCATTTATATTCACTCCTTTCTTATTAAATTGAATATTTTATTAATTAAAGAATTTTTTTGTTTTTAAAATAAAGAAGAGTTAAAATAGTAACTATTAGCATGATAAAAAGGGTAAAGTAATAGCCGTATTTCCATTTTAGTTCTGGCATATTTTCAAAGTTCATTCCATATATGCTTGCTATAAAAATTATAGGAACAAAAATAGTATTAACAACTGTTAATATCCTCATTATATCATTTTGTTTATAATTTAATTTAGATATGTGTAAATTGAATATATTATTAAAAATATGATCAAGATTCTCAATAACATCTAATAGTTTGTTATTATGATCTTTTAAATCTTTATAATAATTTATTATTTTTAAGTCGGTATAATTATTTTTAAGTGCTTTAATTATTTCAATCATCTTTAGAGAGAAGTTTCTAATAAGAGTATTTATTCTTTTTAAGTTATAAATTTTATTAATAAGGATATTAGATTCAAGGGAATTATCATTAAAAACCTTTTGTTCTAAATTATAAACATCTTCTTCTATATTTTCTAATATAATTAGAAATTTATCGATTACTACATCTAAGATATAGTAAAGTAGATAATCAATGGATTGTTTAATAATAGAATCTGGGGTATTTAGCTTTAACCTAATTATATCAAAAATATCTCCTTTTATTCCTTCTTGCATAATTATTAGTATATTATCTTTAAGGATAATATGAATTTGTTCAAAAGAAAGACTTTTTATATATGAGTCATTTATATTTTTAAATTCATTTTTTTTATCAATTATGCTTAAATTAGGATTTTTGGGATTATTTTCATTAATGGGTATTACAACGGAAAAATAAGTGTAGTTTTCAAATG
Organism: uncultured bacterium; assembly: GCA_937139605.1. Lineage (GTDB taxonomy): Bacteria > DRYD01 > DRYD01 > DRYD01 > DRYD01 > CAKZQG01. Next base: position 1,230 of record CAKZQG010000025.1, on the reverse strand, counting down.
AATCTATTTTAACATAATAATCTTCAGATAGTATATCTTCAATTGTTAATTTATTAATATTAAATAGGTCAAAGAATTCTAAAGGAATAAATTTAACAGGGATATCGATATTAATAAAAAAGCAGTAATTTTTATCAAAATTTTGTTGTTTAAGAAAATTTAGGAAGCTATTGATATCGTTTGAATTTTTTATTTCAAAATTTTTAAATAATTCTTTATTATCTTCTTGTGTATTTTTATTTTCTTGTTTGTTTTTGGGAGAAAATTTATAAAATTCAATTATTCCATCTAGTTGTATATCATTATTAGTTGTATTTTGGGTTTTTTCTTTTATGTATTCATCAGGGAGTTTCCCTAATTTAGTTTCCCTATTTTTTAGAAATTTATAATGTTTTTTTAGCAAAACACTATAAGCTAAATTTATTCTCTTTTTACTTATATTTTTTTTATCATTATTAATTTCCATCAATTATATTATTTTTTTATTAAAGTTAAATTACCTTTATTAATTTAAAGAGGGAAAATAAAAAAAATGATGAAAATAGAAAAAGATAATCTCTAAACTTTATTAATGAAATATTTAACTTTCAAGTTAGTGGTTTTATGGCAAGAGAAGGAATACTAAAACAGATAGAAACTTATTTAAAAAAGTATTTAAAAAATGAGAAACATATATTAGAAGCGTTTAATGTAATAGCATTTGTAAAAAAGCAAAAGAATATAGATAATATAACTCAGTATATAACAGCAACATCATTATTAATTTTGTCTTATATATTAGCTTTCTTTATATCTTCTATATTTAACTGTATATTAGCAATAAATATGACTACTTCTCCTTTCTCTATCTTTAATTTTATCATACTAACAATAAATATATTTATATATTCCTTAATAATAAGTCCAATAAATTTTGGATATATTTTAATGATATTTAATGATTTTTATAAGAATTTACAATCGGATTTAGGGAATCTATTCTTTTTTTTAAGTAATTCTTCTAAAAAAATTTCATTCTTCATTTCAACTTTTATTATAAATTTTATAACCTTTTTTACTTTTTTAATATCGATATTTATTCTAGGAATTTTGTTTTCTATTGTAAATATTAGATTCATAAATATTGTTTTTTATTTAATAATTTTTGTTTTATTTATTAATTTACTAGCGTTTAATATAGTTATGTTATTTGTTTTTATAAAAAAGGTTGAACCTTTTATAAATAGTTTA
>CAKZQG010000024.1 GCA_937139605.1 uncultured bacterium | reverse complement strand
ATAGAGATATTTATAAGTACAATAAGTTATGAGGTGTTAAAGAATGAATATGTATATTCTGCAGCGATATATGGATTAGTATATGCAACAGGATATAATGTGATAATAGAAGATAACACATCAAAAGGGCGGATAGATTTAACAATAGTAGTAGATAAAAAAATAGTGTATATAATAGAGTTTAAGTTGTTAGAAAAAGAAGAAGAAAAAGGGAAAGCTTTAAAACAAATTAAAGAAAAAAAATACTTTAAGAAATATTTAAATTACCAAAAGATATATTTAGTAGGGATAGAGTTTGATAAAGCAAAAAAGGATGTAGTTAATTTTGAGTATGAAAAGATAAAATAGTTTTATGATAAAAAAAGAGGAATTTTTTTTTTTTTTTGAATAATATTACTAATAACTTAAGGAGGTGATGATTAATGAAAATTAAAAAATAATTTATAGAAAAATGAAAACTTATAAATAAATAAAGGAGGTGTAAAAAATGAAAAATATGGGATATATAATAAAAAAACAAAAATGTTAATAGCTGGGATCCTATTAGCTATAGTTACATGAGGGGTAATTATTAGCTGTGGAGGTGGGAGTAGTGTTGGAGGGTTAAATAACATACTTGTTGGTAATACAGGGGGTACAGGAGGTACAGGGGGTTCAGGTAGCGCTAATATAACACCTTTAGCTTTTGATGACCTGTCTAATAATTCTACTGCTACTTTTATTGATGCTAATAGTGATTTTGATGATACTGATGACGGATTATACTTAGATAGCGGTATACTACCGTTTGATTTTTCTCTTTTTGGTAATAATTTTTCTGCTGGGAGCGATGTAGTTTTTTGTACAAACGGGTGGCTATCATTTGATAGTGATATAGAAAGTGACGATTTTTATTCTTATGATCCATTATATGATATAAATGAAGTATTAGTTGGGGATTCTTATGGGCCTTATGATTCTTTTATTGCTCCATTTTGGTCTGATTTAGTTATGGATGCTTATAGTGATCAAGGTGTTTGGTATGAAACAATAGGTAGCTCACCTAATAGGAAATTTGTTGTTCAATTCTATGCAAGCGATTATGAGAATGATGATAATATATTAGTTTTTCAAGTGGTTTTATTTGAAGGAACTAATGATATACAATTTACTTATGCAAAGATGGAAGATGTTAATGGAGATGATAGTTTTCAAGATGATGGAGCAGTTGATGGATCTGGATCTTTTATAGGATTACTTAGTGGAGATTCTAGCATAGATAATGCAAGATACAGTATTTATTCGTTTCTTTTCCCATCTATACCAGCTATTAGTACTCAAGCATACTATATATATTTTAAATATAACTCATCTACTAATAACTATGATATTTATACGGGTAATGTAGATATTACTGATTTAAACAACTCGTATTATGGTGCTAATGTCTTAGCAAATAGAAGGCAAAACATAAATAAAAATAAAGTTCATACTAACCACAACTTTACCTATTTTTATAAAAACAATACACCCCAAGAACTAATGAACTTTATAAATACAATCAAAACAAATAAAAATAAATAGCAAATCTTTATACACAGATTAAAATATATGCTAAATAAAGGAGTTGGTAAATTATGAAGAAAAAAAGTATAAATAAATTTTTGATAGTATCTATTATATTCTTATTAGTAATTGGTTTAAATACAATTAGTTTTGCAGCAGAAAATGAAGATGAAAATAAGGGAGTTTTTACTCCATCTATTGATTTTAATATAGTTAATCTAAAATTTACAACTTCTACTTTTAATTTCCTTGCCCCATGTTTAAACTTAGAATACAAAGTAGATAGATATAAAATATATATAGGATACTTATTTGGAGAAGATAATGAAAGAGTAGGGAACTATGATTTTAAAGTCAAAGTAAATGACTTAACCACAAGATTTTCTTATAGATTATTAAAATACAATGATTCACAAATATATTTTAATACTAATTTAAAATCGTTTAAGCTAAGCAGTAGTTGGTATAATTTAAGTGATAGCGATACATGGAGTGGAATAGGAGCAGGATTAACTTATGAATTAAATAAAGATAAATATGGTATAAATTTAAGTTTGAATTATTACCCCACATTAGATAGCTCTAATATACCTGATTATTCTTTATTTGAAATAAACGGAGCTTTTATTTATAATCTAAATCCTAAACTCCAAGCTTACCTAAATATTTTAGTTAATAACTTCAATTCTTTAGATAATAATAACGACATAAAATATAACCGATACGGATTAGGTTTTAAATTTAAAATTAACTAATTGGATTAACAATTTATTGATTAACAATTTAAAAATAAGGATAAAAAAGGGAGCAGCAAGATGCTCCCTTTTATTTTTATGTTTTAATTTCCTTTTTTATTTATTTTTCTTTTATTCTCATAAAAGGAATCTTAATATATTTTTCTAAATCTCTTATTAAAAGAAAATAAAAATTATAAAAAAATTAAATTTATCAAAGTGAATAAGTTATCAAAATAAATGTGTTAATACTATGAATATAAAACATAAAATCAATTTTATAATAAAAAAATTTACAATAAAAAAAATAAAAATCCAAAGAACTTTTTTTATATTTTTAGTATCTATTAGTTTAATCTTTTTATTAATTTTCTCAAGTGTAATTGCTTCAGGTAATGATAAAAAAGAGATAAGTATATTATTAGGTGGAGGATTACAAGGTTGGGATACTGTAATTAAAGAATTTGAAAAAGAAACGGGGATAAAAGTGAAAGTAGTAGTAGGCCCACCTACTACCGATAGTAGGGAAATGATGTATTCTATATCGTTTTTAACAAAGGAACAAAGCTATGATTTAGTTTATTTAGATGTAGTTTGGTTAGGGAAGTTTGCCAGTGCTAACTGGCTCGAAAATATTAAAAACTTTATAGATCCTACTGAGTACTTCACTAAAAATAATATCTTTAAGAATTACGTTGATTCCTTAACTTATAAAGGGCAATACTATGCTATCCCTGTTAAAGCCGATGCAGGATTATTATATTATCGAAAAGATTTACTAAATAAATATAAACTAACTCCCCCTAAAACCTATTACGAACTAAAAGAACAAGCAAAATATATCCTAAAAATGGAAAAAGAATTATATAATAATAGCGATTTAATTGGATTTGTATTTCAAGGAAAACAATATGAAGGATTAGTTTGTAATTTCTATGAAATCTTAAGAGGCTTTGGATATGAATTAATAGACCTGGATTCTAATAACAGATATTATGTAAAAGTAAAAGAAGAACAGTTAGAAGAAGTGCTAAATTTTATGAAAAGTTTAATAGAAGAAGGGGTAACTCCTAAAAGTGTAATTACATACGAAGAAGAGGAATCAAGGATAGCGTTTTCCCAAGGGAAAGTAATATTTGCAAGGAATTGGCCATATGCTATAAAATTACTTCAAGAAAACAATGAGATGAAGGATAAATATGGAGTAAGTGTATTACCAGGTAACCCACCAGCACCTACTGTAGGAGGCTGGGCTTTAGCCGTATCATCTTATTCCAAAAACAAACAAGAAGCTTTTAAATTTATCGATTTTGTAGTAAATAAAGGTTTAAAAGAATTATTTTTAAAAAGAGGAGATATCCCTACTAAAGCGGATTTATTTAATGATATAGAAATAATTAATAATTTCCCTTATAGTGATGTAGTTTTAGAATCTTTAAAATATTCAAAAAGTAGAACAATCCATCCACTTTACCCTAAAATCTCTAATGTTATTCAAGTATATGTTAGTGGAGTTCTAAGCTTTAAATATAATCCTAAATATGCTTCTAAAGAGATAATAAAAAATATCCAAAAAATCTTAGATACTACTAATTATTAATAAGTAAGAAATAAATGAAAATACTGAAAATATTGCTTAGGATTTAAAAATAAGATAACTAATTAGTTTATACAAAATTTTATTAGCTAAATCAAGATTAATTTTTGCTTTTTCTGATATATTTTGAATATACTCAAAATCATATCCCCCTATACAAATTACAAAGCAATTGGGTATTTTATTATAAATTTTTTTTGTGTATAACAGAATATCTTCAATAGTTAAATGATGGCTTAAAGAATAACTACTAATAGTTTTATTTAAATTTATTTTATAAACTAAAACGGATTTAATATTAATTGAAGCATCTGCAAATACTACTACATCATATTTTATTAATTTTTCACTTATGTTGTAATCTAGGTACCTTGTAGTAAATTTATTTATTATTGTTTTTTTATTTTTAAGTAATTGTTTATTAAAAATTTTTATATTAAAGTTTTGTATTAAATAATAGCCTAAAGCATCATCTCCTCTTAAATCATTACCAACCCCCAATAATAATATTTTTTTCACTTTATTCTTAGTCATTTTTAATATAAGATTTTTAATTATCTTTGTATTTACCTTCTTTATAATTAATAAAATAATTAATAAATAATTAAAAATAATTATAAACGATTTTAAAAAATAATCTGTAAAAAATGGTCTTCAACAAAAATGTTTAATTATTATAATAGAGGTATTTATAGTAAAAGTTAAAGATACAAAAAATTAAGTTAGTTAAAATTATGCATGAAATTTCATTGGCTAAAGCTGCTTATGATACAATTATTTCTATATGTTCTAAAAATAATAAAAATATCAATCAAATAAAAGAAATAGTTTTAACTATTGGGGAAATCCAAAACATAGATTTAGAATTGTTTTTATTTTCTCTTAAGGATTACTTAAATGAGGTTGAATTAAAATACGATATAGTAAAAGCAAAACTAAAATGTAATAACTGTTTTACCCAATGGGATTATTCCCAAGCTCTTGAAAGTTTAAAAGAAGAAGAAAAAGAAGCAATCCATTTTCTACCCGAAACTATCCATGCTTATATAAAATGTCCTAACTGTAAATCCATTGATTTCCTTATAACAGAAGGTAGAGGAATTTATATATCAAGTATTACTTTTAATAACAATTACAATGAATAACTACTTAAACAAAAATCCTTTAGATAAAAATAGTAATAAAAATACTATTAATGAATTTAATATTTTTAATCTAATTGATATAAGATTAGAAAGTATAGAAAAAAATTTAAGAAATATAAAAAACATTTTGGCTATAGTTAGTCCTAAAGGGGGGGTAGGAAAATCAACTTTTATTTTTTTATTATCTAATTATTTACATTATATAAAAAAAGAAATAGGTATTTTGGATTTAGATTTAACTAACCCTTGCTTAGATGTTATCTTTAATGCTAAAAATGTAAAGTTTCAAGAGCATAACGGGATAATCCCCCCTACTTTATTTAATAACATAAAATTACTTAGTATAAATCAATTTATAAAACCCGATGAAATTTTACCCTTAAGAGGAAATGAAATAACTCAGGTAATCTTGGAATTATTGACTATTACTAACTGGGGAAATTTAGATTACTTACTTATAGATACTCCACCTACTATTACAGATACTTTCCTTGATTTATTAAGATTTATCCCATTTATTAAACTAATCCTAATTACTGATAATAGTACATTATCTCTAAACTCAATTACAAAATTCATAAAAATTATAAAAGAAAAAAAATTAGATATCCTATTTATTGTATTTAATCAATTACATAAATATAGCTATGATGATAATGGAATTATCAATAACTATTTAAAATTTCTAACAAATGAAATCCCAAATTATATTTATTTAGATTACATAGAAAATATTGAAAATTATTATGGGAAGATGGATATTAATATTCTAAAAAAAGAAATATATGAAAAATTCCAAAAAATATTTTAAAAAAAATAATAAAAAATAATGATTGGAGAGAAGTTATGATTAATTTAACTATTAATGGAAAGTCATATAATATAAGTCAAGAACAAGTAGAAAATAGAACTTTATGGCAATTTCTAAAAGATAATGGTTATTATGTGCCAATTTTGTGTAATTATGAGAATTTAAAGCCGGTAGGTAGATGTAGATTATGTGTAGTTAAAGATAGAGGTAGAATAAAAACAAGTTGTATAGCTCCTTTAGAAAACGGAATGGAAATAATTACTGATGATCCTGATTTACGAAAATATAGAAAATGGGCATTACAGTTCTTATTCTCAGAAAGAAATCATTATTGTATGTATTGTGCAATTACTTCTCATTGCGAATTCCAAAACTTAGGATATTATACTAAATTAGATCATTTTTCTTTTCCCACTTTCTTTAATAAATATGAATTAGATAATTCTCATAACCATATTCTTTTTGATAATAACAGGTGTGTATTATGTGATAGATGTGTAAGAGTATGCTCAGAAATAGCGGGGCATTTTGTTTTAGAAACTATAAACAAAGGAATAGAGAGATTAGTTGTAGCAGATGGTGGAAAAAAGTTGGGAGAATCCAGTTGTGTATCTTGTGGGCTATGTGTACAAGTATGTCCAACCGGAACTCTATTAGATAAATATAGCTTATATCTTGATAAAAATTCAATAGACTTTAATTCCTACTGTTATTTATGCCCAGTAGGATGCGGCATTAAAATCTATATAAATAAAAATAAAGATTATATTGTCAAAATCCATAGTGATTTTAATAGCTTTTCTAATGGATTAATCTGCTATAAAATAAGATATCAAGAATTACTTAATTACAGGTTATTTAAAGCTCAACAATACCAACAAAACAATAAACTTAATGAATATTATCTTGACAATAACAATTTAAAAGATTTTCTTTATTCTATAATAACAAACTTAAAAGATTTTTTAGTTATCTTAGATGGAACACTACTTAATCAAGAACTAAAACTAATTAATGATATTTTTAAAAATAATGTATATACTTATTATCCAATTACAAAAGATATTTTAAATAATCCTGATTTTAAAGAAATTGAAGAATTTCAAAATTATATAATTATAAATGTCGATTTAGATAAAGATTATGGTGCTATTGGATCCTTAATAAAAAGAAATGTTAAACTAAAAAATAAAAATTTAATAACCCTTAACCTAAATAATCCTAATTATACTAATTTATCTAAATTAAATATTAATAATATCAATGATCTAAAAAAATTAAATGATACTCTATATGATAATTTTTTATTCATATTAAATGCTATTGATTATATTCAATTAAAAGATGATATAAAAGATCTCCTAACTAATAAAAACTATAGATTCCTTATACTACCTATTAAAACAAATGACGTAGGAATTATTTATTTTATCAACAACTTAAATACTATAAATTTATCTTTAAAAATAAATGATAATAAAACTATTATAATTTTTAGTAGAGACTTAAAAAATATCAAAGAAATTAATTTATTCAAAATTATTCAAAATAATTCTAAAATAATATTTACTTTAAAAGATTACGAAAATTTAGAAATATTAAATAATTTGAAAAATATTAAACTATTAGTATATTTACCACATCTTTTAAATTTTTCAGGAAATTTTTATAATATGTTCAATATGCTGCTAAAAACAGAAAATATTTTTAAAGAATTAAGTTTAAAAGATAAATAATAAAAAATAAATAATAAAATAAAAACAAATAATGAATAGGGTAGGGGAATATTATTATGAAAAATACTAAAAAAGAAATAAAAATTTCTACTATTTGGTGTGAGGGTTGCTCAGGATGTCATATGTCTTTTTTAGACATGGACGAAAGATTAATAGATTTAATAAAAAAGGGGGTTGTTTTTAGCGCCAGCCCATTTACTGATCTTAAAATCCCAGAAGATGATGTAGATATAGGTATTATAGAAGGTTCTGTTGCTACTGATACCCAAGAAGAAGAAGTTAAAATGATGCGAGAAAAATGTAAAATAATAATAGCTATAGGGGATTGCGCAGTATTTGGAGGAATCCCCACCATGAGAAATTATTATAAAATAGATGAACTATCTAAAAGAGTATACCATGAAGCTGAAAGCAATGCTAATAAACATTACCCAAATTCTAAAGATATATCCAAATTATTACCCCGGGTAAAAGCTGTTAATGAGGTCATTAAAGTTGATTATTATATCCCAGGTTGTCCCCCTAATGCTGATATTATCTTTTATATACTAAATGAACTAATAGAAGGCAGAGAACCTAAATTAGAAAACGAAAAATTAACATATGAGTAAAATTAAGAACATTAATAAAATTAAAAGTTGCTTATCTTTTTAGGAGGTATAGTTTATCTATGGAAACTATAAAAAACTCAGAAGATAATAAGATAACAATTTATCCAGTAACACGAATTGAAGGGCATGCCAAAATAACTATTCATTTAGATAATGATTTAAAGGTAGATAAAGTTTATTTTCATGTGGATCAATTTAGAGGTTTCGAGAAGTTTAGTGAAGGCAGACATTTTAAAGAAATGCCAATAATTACAGCAAAGATTTGTGGGATCTGCCCTGTTAGTCATATCTTAGGAGCTGTTAAAGCAGGAGATATGATAATGGGAGTAAATATCCCTTATACAGCTAAATTACTAAGAGAACTAATTCATATGGGACAAATTATACAATCACATTCTCTACATTTCTTCTATTTAGCTTCCCCTGATTTACTATTAGGATGGGATGAAAACCCTAAAATAAGAAATATAGCAGGAGTTATAGAAAAATACCCTGATATAGCTACTAAAGGTGTAGAGTTAAGAAAATTTGGGCAAAGCATTATAGAATGGATTGCAGGCGCTAGAATTAATCCTAAATGGATTGTACCAGGAGGTATGGCTAACTCCTTAACTCCACAAGTAAAAGATAAAATATTATTAAATCTCCCAAAAGTTAAATCTCACATATTATTTACTATTAACTTATTTAAAGATTACATCCAAAAAAATAAAGATTTTATAATTGATTACGCTAATTTTGATACGGGATATCTTGGATTGGTAAGTAATAATGATTCCTTAGAACTATATGATGGAAAAATTAGATATTTTGATAAGAATTTAATCACTAAAATTGAGTTTTTACCTAAAGATTATTTAAACTACATTGCAGAATACATAGAAGATTGGAGTTATCTTAAATTCCCATTTTTAAAAATATATGGTTATCCTGAAGGAGTATATAGAGTAGGACCACTAGCAAGATTAAATATAATCAATAAAATTGATACAGAATTAGCTAATAAAGAATTACAAGAATTTAAAAACTTAAGTAATAATGGTAAAGCAGTTAGCGCTTCTTTTTATTACCATTATGCAAGATTAATTGAAATTTTATATGCTATTGAAAAAGTAGAACTAATATTAAATGATAAAGAAATATTATCTAAAGATGTCTATATAGAGAATAAAGTAGTAAATGAAGAGGGAATAGGAGTTATAGAAGCACCAAGAGGAACCTTAATACATCATTATTGGGTAGATGAAAAAGGAACAATTAAAAAAGTGAATATGATAGTTGCTTCAGGACATAATAACTGGGCTATGTCCAAAGCTGTAGAGGTTATTGCTAAAAAATATATCGATATGAATAATCTCACTGAAGGAATACTAAATAGAGTAGAAGGTGGGATAAGATGCTATGATCCGTGTTTATCTTGTTCTACCCATGCCGTTGGAAATATGCCTATACTCATTGAAATATATGATAATCAAAAAAAACTTATAAAAACTATTAAACGCGAGTAATAAAATTAAAAAAAACAAAAGAAAAATATAAAAGAATTAGCAAATACGAGGTAAAATATCTCCTTTTAAACTCTCTAATATTCTCCTGCTTCCTATTCTTGTTTTTAGATAAACCTTAGGTTTGTTTTTTGAAATAACTTTACCTATTATCTTTGAATTACAGGATAAGGGGTGTTTTTTAAGGAAATCTAAGATCTCATCAGCTTGAGATTTATCTATAATTATCACAGCTTTCCCTTCATTTGCTGCATATATTGGATCTATTCCTAATATTTCAGAAGCATTTTTAACCCAATCTTTGTAAGGTAATTCTTCTTCATATACTTCTATTTCAATATTATATTTAGAAGCGACTTCATTTAGGATAGTAGCTACTCCTCCTCTTGTAGCATCTCTAATAAACTTTACTCCATCAAAATTATCAAGAAGCGGTAATATAAAACTTCCTAAGTAAGCCATATCCGATTTAACATCTTCTGCTGTTTTTATATTTAATCTTTCTAACATAATATATATCCCGTGTTCTCCTAAATCCCCTGAAGCTAAAATTAAATCACCTTCATTAATTTCCCTTTTTCTCCAATCTCTATTAGGCTTTATAATTCCGATTCCAGAAGTATTTATAAATATTTTATCTCCCTTATTTTTATCTACTACTTTAGTATCCCCAGTTATTATTTTAACTTTTTCTTCTTTAGCTACTTTAGATATAGAATTAATAATTCTTTTTAAATCTTTAACAGCAAGTCCTTCTTCTATTATTAAAGATAAGCTAATAAATAATGGTTCAGCTCCGACTACTGCTAAATCATTTAAAGTTCCATAAACAGATAAGCTCCCAATATCCCCACCTTTAAAAAAAATTGGAGTAATAACATATGAATCTGTAGTGAAAGCTAATTTCCCACTAAACTCTACTATCCCAGAATCTAATAATTCATCTAAAATAGGATTAGAAAAATTTTTAACAAATTCTTCTTCTATTAGCTTTCTAGTTAAATCTCCTCCACTACCATAAGCTAAACTAATAACAGGCTCCATAATATTAGATCCTATAATATTTGTTTCCATATTAATAGCCCCCCTTATTGTAGGTTATTTTTTTTATTCTTTATTTTAATTTTTATATAATTTTAGTTTTCATATAAGTAATAGGCAGCACAACTTCCTTCAGAAGATACCATACAAGGTCCTTTTGGAGAAGAAGGAGTACAAGCTTTTGCAAATAATGGACATTCATAAGGTTTTACGACTCCCCTTAAGACTTCCCCACATCTACAAGCAGTTTTCTTCACTTTTATAGGCTTGGTTAAAGGGAAACGTTTCCTTACATCAAATTCAATATAATCTTCATTTAATTCTAATCCACTATTCTCAATAATACCTAAACCTCTCCAATTAGCTGCTGATAATTTAAATACCTTATTAACTATATCAATTGCTTTCAAATTTCCTTCATATCTTACACTACGTTTGTAGTTATTCCATACTCCATATTCTTTATTTTTTATTTTTTTTAATAAGAAATAAACATTAAAAATTATTTCTTCTGGTTCAAAGCTACTTATAACTATAGGGATTTTATATTTATTAGCAGATATTTCCCAAGGTTTTGCTCCTATAATAGTGGAAACATGTCCTGGACCTATAACTCCATCTAAATTAACTTCTTTACCATCAAGCACAGCATCTAAAGCCGGCGGAGTCAATTTATGTAATGATAAATAAAATAAATTTTTTAATTTAAGATTTTTAGCTTTTATTAAAGTATAAGCTAATAGTGGTACAGTAGTCTCAAAACCTATACCTATTAATAAATAATTTTTATTAGGATTATTTAAAGCTAATTTAATAGATTCTAAAGGATTATATACCACAATTATATCTTTACCAATAGATTTTAGATAGCTTAAAGATGCTTTACTTCCAGGCACATTAACTAAATCTCCAAAAGTTATAATACTTAAATTATTTTCCATAGCTAAATTAATAATATAGTCTATATCTTCTTCTGCAGTAACACAAACTGGACACCCTGGGCCTGATCTTAAATCTATTGTTTTAGGAAATAAACTCCTTATTCCATATTTTGCTATCTCATGCGTATGAGTACCACAAAACTCCATTATCACATAATTTCTATCAGTAAATAATTTTTCTATATCTTTTATAATTTTTGAGATAGCTTCTTTTACATTAACCGTATTCTTTTGACTTAATAAATTTTTATTTAATAAATTAATTTCCAATTTAAACACCTTCCCTTAATTTTTATTTTAAATTTACTTATTGAGTAATATTTGATTCTTTTATTATATTAATAATTTCTGTTGCATCTTCATTTTCTAAAACAGATATAGCAAACCCTGCATGAACTATAACATAATCTCCTTCCTTTACACTATCAAGTAATGAAATATTTATTTCTAAAGTAGTTTTTTCTCCTAATTGTGCTATAGCTTTTTCATTATCAATAATATTTATAATTTTCAAAGGCACCCCTAAACACATAAGTATATTTTCTCCTTTTTTATTTTTATTTTATTTTATTATAGCAGATGCTAATTGCCCTAAGGAGATCCCGCTATCATTAGGTGGAACTTTTTCATGAATAAATACTTTCAAACCTTTTGATTCTAATTTATTATATATATTTAAAGTAAGCAATTTATTTTGAAAAACACCACCTGATAAACCTACTTGATTAATATTATATTCCTTTTTTAATTTTAAACTTATAGAAACAACGATATCTATGATAGTATTATGAAATTTTCTAGCGATATCGGAATATGTAATACTCTTTTTTTCCTTTTCTTTAAGTATCTCAACAAATATAGGTAAAGGGTCTATTTCGAAATGATTACCAAAATTTAGGATTTCGAATGGATAAGCTTCTGTAGAATTAGAATAATATGCAATGTTTTCTAATTCAATAGCTGCTTGTCCAGAAAAATTAATTTTCTCTCCTTCCTTAATTTTAGCTAGTACTGCAGCTATATCAAAAACTCTACCTATTGAAGAAGTATAATAAACATTATAATTATTTTGCACCATTTTATATATTAACTCTCTTTGAAAATCAGAGATATTAAATATATTGAGCTTATCAGGCAAAAATTTAGAAATATAAGATACAGCAATGTAAATAGGATTCTCAATAGCAGAGTCTCCTGCTACTATTGGGAAATACTTTATGTGCCCTATTCTTTTGAGGTCATAGATGTTTCCAATAAATACTTCGCCACCCCATATTTTGCCATCTTCCCCATAACCAGTACCATCAAAAGAAAATCCAATTAAATCTCCTGAAATTTGTTTATCTAAAATTAAAGAATAAATATGAGCTTTATGATGTTGTATATATTTTAATTCTATCCCATTATTTTTAGAAAATTCTTGAGCAAAAATAGTAGACAAATAATACGGATGTAAATCTGCTACTATTAAATCTGGCTTAAAATTAAACATTTTTAAAAATTTATCTATTGTTTTTTCGAAACTTTGATAAACACTATCGTTCCGTAGAAACCCCATCCTACTTGATATAAAAACATTGTTATTAAAAGAAACACAAATAGAATTTTCTAATTCTGGTCCAACACATAACGCATTAATAAATCTATAATTAGTTTCTATTTTTTTACCAATATTATATATTGATTTTCTTACAGGAATATATAAATCATCTATATTAAAATAAATATTAAAATCTGATTCATTTTGAATTTCTAAATCATGTAATATTGCCAGATTTACATTATTAATAAAGTATTTTAATGTTTCATCTTGATTATTTAATATAATAGATTCCCCGGATAAATTTGCACTTGTAAAAGCTATTGGGGAATTGTATAGATTGCTTATAATGTATAAAAAAGTATCAAAAGGTAAAGAAACCCCTAAATATTTTTTATATCCTAAATTCTTTGCTAATTTAACATTATCTCCTACTTCAATTACTACTATAGATTTTGAATTTATTAAATATTCAATCATTGATTTTTGGTTTATTTTTTTGTTAATGTAATCTTCCAATTGTTGAATATCTTTAAACAAAACGGGTATAGGTTTAAAGGTTTTTTTGAGATTTCTTAGTTTAGTAATAGCATTTTCATTAGTAGCATCCGCTATTAATAAAAACATATTGGTTATTTTTAATAAAATTAATTCTCCATTACTTAAAGAATTTATTATCTTTTCAAAAGCTTCATCATAATTTTTAAAATATTCTTTTTTATTATTAATATAATAAAAAATTTTAGGACCACAAGCGCTACAACTAATAAATTCATAATTATATCTTCTATTATTAGGATCTTCTTTTTCTTTTTTACAATCTTCACATGGTTTATATTTATCAAAAAAAATAGAATTTAGTTTGTTATTATCTATAGAGTTAATAATTGAGTATCTTAAGCCACAATTATTGCAAGATATAAATGGATAAAAATATCTTCTATTATTAATATCTTCTAATTCTCTTAAACAATTTTCACATATAAAAATATCATTAAAATTTTTTATTGTTTTTATCATATTGTTATTTGCTAAATTATTAATGATTTATCCCCCCTTTTTTTTTCAAATTAAATTAAATACAATTTAATTTAATATTTTTAATTTAATTAATTATTTAGTTAATTAGAGTAGTATAGATTTTTAAGTAGGGTAGCATCTTCTTCGAGATTAGGACTTTCTATTATTATTAACCCCTTTACATTTAAATCTTTTAAAACTTTTATAAAATCTATGTAATTAAATTGAGATTCTTTTAGATTTAAATGATGAACTTCTCCTTTATCTGAGTATTTAATTCCTGATATATGAATATGTATATTATCTAAAGCCTGATATCCTAACTTATGTTTTACATCCTCAAAAATTTTATAAAAATCATTATATGAATTAATTTTACCTAAACTCCTAGCATACATATGAGCAAAATCTAAGCATGGCATAACCTTAGGTCCTAAATCTTGACTTAAGTTCAATACTTCTTCTAATGTACCAAATTGAGAAATCTTCCCCATAGTTTCTATTCTTAATACTACATCATAATCAGAAATTAACTCTAAAACTCTTTTTAGATTATTTTTAATATTATTATAAGCGATTAATTTATCCATATTATGATAATATCCGGGATGAATAACAATATCTTTAGCCCCACAATAACTACCAATTTCACAGGTTTTAACAATTCTGTTAATACTTGCTTCTATTTTTTCTGGTTCTAAAGAATTTAAATTGATATAATAAGGTGCATGAACACTTAAAAATATCTGATATTGCTTAGAAAATAAATTAATTTTATTTGCAGTAGTGGTAGATATTTTAACACCATGTACAAACTCTAATTCCATTACATCTAAATTAATTTCTTTTAATTTCTTTATTCCTGAGAAAGTATCTAATTTAGGGGAAGAATTAGGTATCCCAGCAGTACCAAAATATAAGCCGTTTTTAATATGTTTCATAAAATATTTACCTCACTTCCCACTCTCTCTATTACATCATTTATAAAAAACTCATCAAATTCTTCTATTTTTATTTTAGCCAATACTAACGGTTTGAAGAATTGTCTTATTAAATATATTACTAAAAATTCATTATTCTCTTCCTCTTTTATATCAATTATTATTTTTAAATTATTTCCATTATAAATAGTATATTCCATTATATCTATATTTTTCTTTAGATTAATTTCTCCCATTAAATTAAGTTTTTTTAAATTATTATTCAAATTATTTTCCATTAAATTAAAAATCTCTGAAATTCTTTGAACTTTTACATAAAAATTGGCAATATAATTATTATCAAATTTAAACCCATTTTTAATTAAATCTTTTTTTATAGAATCTATATTTTGATATCTTTTTTTATAATCATATTCTACCATCTTATTAAGTATATCTAACAATGAATTAGAGATATCTATTTTTAAAGAATTATTACACATTTTTATATAATTATTATATTCGTTAATTTCTTTGATATTAGTTGGGGGTTTTAAATTGGATAATAACTCCAAAAAAGTTATTCCTAATGAAAAAATATCATTAGCTGGTAATGATTCTAAATTTGATATTTGTTCTGGTGGGGAATATCCAGGAGTAGAAAAAATAATATCTTTTCTAATTGATTTAGAAATCCCAAAATCTATCATTTTTAAGATATTTTTATTTGTAATGAGTAAATTAGAAGGTTTTAGATCTCTATGAATAATATTTTTTTGATGAATATAATCCAAAGCTTCTAAAGCTTGAAAAAGTAAATTTATAGCCACTTCCTCTTTAACTTCCTTTGGAATATTATAAATAAAATAATCTTTTATATTAAATCCATCTATATATTCCATTACATAAAAAAAATCATCATTATAAAAAAAACTGTCATAATATTTAGCTATGTTAGGATGCCTTAAAGATATTAAAATCGAAACTTCTGAAAGAAATCCCTCTATTAGGATTCGTTTATCGGTTATATAATCTAATATTTTTAATTGTTTTAGAGCTAAAATTTTATCTATTTTATTATGTTTTACTTTATAAACATTTCCCATTCCTCCGCTGTTTATTAATTCTAATATCTCATAAGTATTTACTATAATTTCCCCCTTGTTATAAATTCTTATATTTTTTGACATCTTTGTATTAAAATTAATTATTTTTTAATTTTTTTAAATTAATTTATAAAGATTTAAGTTCATTAATAACTTTTCTAAGAGTTTCTTTAGCATCACCAAATAGCATGCGAGTTTTTGGATTAAAGAACAATTCATTATCAACTCCAGCAAAACCGGGTCTTAAACTCCTTTTCATAAAAATAATATTAGCAGCATCTTCTACTTCTAATATAGGCATCCCATATAGTGGACTATTGGGATTATTTTTTGCAGCAGGATTAACTATATCATTAGCACCTACTATCAAAGCTACATCTGCAGTTTTAAACTCTGAATTAGCTTGCTCTAATTCATATAATTTAGAATAATCTACTTGAGCTTCTGCTAATAAAACGTTCATATGTCCCGGCATCCTACCTGCTACCGGATGAATAGCATAAATAACTTCAACTCCCCTTTTTGTTAATAATTCTTCTAATTCATGTACCTCATTTTGGGCATTAGCTACTGCCATCCCATAACCAGGAACTATAATTACTTTCTTAGAATAAGCTAATAAAATAGCGGTATCTTGATAACTAATCTCTTGAATATTCCCTTTTTTAGATACGTCAGTTAAACTAGTTTCTCCAAATCCTCCCATAATAACACTTAATAAACTTCTATTCATAGCTTTTGCCATTAGTAAGGTTAAAATAGTTCCAGAAGCACCAACTAAAGTACCAGAGACTATCATAGCATTATTTTGTATAGCAAATCCAGCAATTGCTGCAGCTAAGCCTGTAAAAGCATTTAATAATGCAATAACTACTGGCATATCAGCTCCACCTATAGGATATACTCCACTAAACCCTAAAACCGCACCTATTATAATTAATCCTAAAAATATAAACTTATTTATTTCTAAATTTAAATTTAAAGAATAACTTATAGCTAAATAAATAATTCCTAAAAACAAAAGTATAACTAATAATAAATTAAAGATTCTAATAGTTAGAGATTTTTTAGCACTTTCTAGATACCCCCAGAGTTTAGCCATAGCTAGCATACTACCTATAAAAGATACCATTCCAATAGTTCCACTAAATGAAGCACTGAAAATAAAAAATAAATTGCTTTCTTTAGCTTTATAAAAATATTCAGAAAAAGATATAAAAGAGATGGTAAGTCCTCCCATGCCGTTAAAAAATGATACCATTTGAGGCATTTCTGTGAATTTAACTTTTAAAGCTAAATAACTACCAACTATACTCCCTAAAATTATCCCTAATATTATAAACCATAAATTACTAACTATAAAATTATTTTGAATAAAAGTAAGAAGTACAGCTAAAACCATTCCTATAAATGATATAATATTTCCTTTTCTTGCGGTTTCTGGATGAGTCATGTATTTTATACCTAATATAAATAAAAACGCACTAATTAGATATCCTATTTCTCTTATTTGAATTAAATCTATATTATTACTCATAATGTTTTTTATTTTTATTTATTTTTTTTGAATTTTTCTAGCATTCGGTTAGTAACTACATATCCCCCAACGACATTCAAAGTTCCTACAAAAACTGCTAAAAATGCAATTATTTTAAGAACTAAAGTATTAGCATGTGCTGCTATTATAATTGCTCCAACTATAACAATTCCATGAATCGCATTTGTAGCTGACATTAATGGGGTATGTAAAATTGAAGGAACCTTACTTATCAATTCAAACCCTAAAACTATTGCTAATAAAAATATATAAGCCTGTGCTATCGGATGAAAATCTATTGATAATAAAAAACTAAAAAAATCCATCATTTTAACTTTACTCCTTATTTTAATATATTCTATTTTTTGGTTAATAATTCTTTAAGTTTAGGATTAATTATTTGTTTTTTATAAGTTAAAATTATTTCTTTTTCAATTTCATCATTAAAATCTAATTTAACTTCTTTTGATTTTTTAGTTAAGTGTTTGAATAAATTGAGTAAATTTCTTGAGTATAAATTGCTAGCATCTAAAGGCATAAGGGCAGGTAGATTAGTATATCCGATTATAGTTTTATTATTGTAAATAAATACTTCGTCTGTTTTAGTTAATTCACAATTTCCGCCACTAACTGCTGCTAAATCTACAATAACGCTTCCTAATTTCATTTGATCAACCATATCTTTAGTTATCAATATGGGTGCTTTTTTACCAGGGATCATTGCTGTAGTTATTATAACATCTGAATTAACAACATAAGGCTTTAGGATTTCTCGTTCTTTTAAGATTATTGATTCATCAACTTCTTTAGCGTATCCTGATTTATCCTCAAAGTTTTCAATAGAGAATTCTATATAATTACCTCCGACACTTTTAATTTGGTCTTTAGTAGCAGGTCTGGGGTCAAAAGCATCTACAATAGCACCGAGTTTTTTAGATATAGCAATAGCTTGAAGTCCAGCAACCCCTGCACCTATTACCAATACTTTAGCTGGAGTTATTGTACCTGCTGCTGTCATTAACAATGGGAACATTTTTATAGAATAATTTGCTGCTAACAAAACAGCTTTATATCCTGCAATTGTACTCATAGAACTAAGAGCATCCATATTTTGTGCTCTACTTATCCTTGGGATCAATTCCACACTAAAAGAAGTTATATCATTTTCTAAAAAATAATTTATTAAATCATTACTATTAAAAGGTTCTAAAAACCCTACTATATAAGAATTAGGTTTAATTAAATTTAATTCTTCTTTTAATAGTTTTCTAACTTTAAAGATAAAATTACAATAGTTATATACGTTATCTACAATTTTTGCACCACTATTTATATAATCTTCATTAGAATATCCGCAATTTATACCTGCATCTTTTTCTACATAAACCTCAAAATCAGCAGATAAAGTTTTTACATCCTTAGGAACTAAAGCTACTCTTGTTTCATTTAAATATTTTTCTTTAGGAATTCCTATTATAATTCTATTTTCTTCCATATTGCTTACTTAAATTTAATATATTTATTATAATAATAAAAAACCCCTTTTTAATTATAGAATTCAAAAAATAATTTTAAAAATCCTTTTTTACTAAACTTTAAATATTAAATTTAAAAATGAATTTCTAAAATTACATAGAATAATTATAATAGTATAAAATAAATAAACAGTATAAAAAATATGAGTTTTGATAAAATAAATATTTCATATTTATTCAATGAAAAGGGGCTTTACTTGCTTTTAACGATTGGAGTATTTTTATTATTATATTTATTTTTGATTTTAGTAAAAAAGAAAATAAAAAAAACAAAATTATATGAAATAATATTTATAAATGCTTTTTTAGATGCTATAGATGGTTGGATATTTACTTTAACTTTAAACGTATTCTTGTTATACGTTTTTTCCTTTATATTTGTTAATCCAAAATTATTAAAGGTATTTGTAGTAATATTAATATTGGTAGTGGGTTTAATTTTATCTAAATTTTTAGGAAGATTAATATATAGTTATACTTCTAATATAGATAAAACTATTTCTACTTCTATTATAGTTAATTTAATAAGGATAATATTTTTTATAATTTTAATATTGGTATTATTGGATTATATTGGAATATCAATAACTCCTATATTAACGAGTTTAGGTATCGCTGGGTTAGCTATTAGTTTAGCATTACAATCTACATTATCTAATCTATTTGCTGGATTACAGATTATAGCTAATAAACAGATAAAAGTAGGGGACTATATTCAGTTAAAAGATGGCTTTGAAGGATATGTAGAAGATATTAAATGGCATTCTACTGTTATTAGAGAATTATCTAATAATATTATCATCATTCCTAATTCTGTTTTAACTAATACTATTGTGAAAAATTTTAACATACCTTCTCCTGATTTAAATGTTATAATAAAAATAGGAGTGTCTTATGATAGTGATTTAGAATTTGTAGAAAAGATTACAATAGATATTGCTAAAAAAGTTATAAAAGATTTAGGAGAAGAAATTGAAAATTTTCAACCGTTTATAAGATATAATAATTTTAATGATTTTTCTATTGATTTTAATTTAGTTGTAAAAATTAAACAATATACCAATAAATTTATAGTAATTCATGAACTTATTAAAAATATTCATAAAGAGTATAAAAAGCATAATATTGTCATACCTTATCCTATTAGAACTGTTATTTTAGAGAATAAACAAAGTTAATTAATAAGAATCCATTTTAATTATTAAAATATATTTCGAACTTAGGCTTTAATTTTTTATAAATTTTATTAAAATAAATATTGCTATCAACTATTATCTTTAAATCATATATATAACTAAGATCAAATAAATATTTACTAAAACTATAAAAATAATTTATATTATTTAAGTAGTTATAAATTTCTATTGAATTAACTAAAACTATTTTATTACACTTTAAATTAAGAAAATCATTTATTTGTTGATTAGTTAATAAAAAGGAAAGTAGTTTAGAATCTAAATAAAAAGCGATAGTGCCAGAAAAGTCTTTAAAGTTATCTACTATTTTTAATAAATAATTATAATTTTGAATGTCATTTATGTCTATATAAGCACTATTATACTTTTTATAAATGTTTTTTAAGATATTTATTAGTTCTTCATCATATATTTCTGAAATAATTTTAGACCTGTAATATGTAAATTTAAATTCCTTTATTAATATTGGGCTTAATTTTAAACTATTATATATATTTTCACTATTATTATTAAAATTTCTATATATATTTGAGTAGATACTTTCATAAGAATTTAATAAATTATTATAAAGTTCATTAAGGTTTTCAAAAAATAAATATTTTTCATCTTTTTGCCTTAAAATAAAATATAAATATAGTTCTTTTGTATTATTAAATTCAATATTAATAATATCTTTTTTTATTTTTATAAAACAATCGTTTATATTTTTAGAAATATAAAAGTTAGATGGAAATATATAAGCTGTATATTTATTATTATTGCTATAAATTTGATTTATATTATAAATATAGTAATTTAGGTCATTTGATTGGTAAATATCAAAAGTAGTGTAGTAATTTAAATTGATAGTAATGTAAGGGGAGTATAAATATTTATTAATAAAGTAATCAGTTATTTTTTGGTTTTGTTTTATTAAGTTATTGTATATATCTTGCGTTGTTAATAATTTAAATTCTAAAGGATTTGATGAACTTTGTGTAGTTTCATTTTTTTTTTCAGATTTTATAATAGATTTAACATTACCTTCCATTATTAGGGTTTCTTTTTTAGTATTATAAGTGAGTTTATCAGCCCAGATTTTTTGTTCATCTTTTTTCCCATAAACATTCCCCTTTAATATTATTAAGTTATTTTTTACATTGTATGTTAAGGTATCTGCATAAAGATATAAATTAGTTGATACTATTTTAACCTTAGTTGGAATATAAACTATTTCATTTTCCCAGTTATATGTTAATGTATCTGTAAATATTTCAAAATATTTTGGAGTATCTTTTTTATTATTATTTTTATCTTTTGGATTATTATTTTCTTGTTGATTTTTGATTTTAATATATACGTTATTTTTAGCGACTAATTTTTTTATTTTGAAATATATTTCAACACTATCAGATTTAATAAAAGTAGAAGGATTATAAAGAGCAGGATTACCACTAGCTATCCCAAATTCTTTGTCTTCATAATACCTAAATAAATCACATTTGACCTTGGTATCCTCATAAAATATCTCCACATTACCTACTAATTCAAAATATTTGTTTTTACTATCATAAAGGAGTTTATCACTTCTATGATAAATATATTTTTGAGTACTTTCAGTATTTTGAGTATTTTTAGTATTTTGAGTATTTTCAGTATTTTCAGGATTCTTTGAGTTTTCTATATTTAGATTTTCATTTTTAACCTTATTTTCTAAAGCATAGCTTAATAAATTAAAATTCAAGAAACTATATAAATTCGTAAAAACTAAAAAAAATATTACTAAAAAAATAATTAATAAAAAATAATTAAATTTATTTTTTTTATTGTATTTCATATTTTTATTCTAAAGGTAATTTTATAATGAAGGTAGTTTCTTTATTAAGGGTAGAATTTACTTCAAGTGTACAATTATGAGCTTTGAGAATATTTTTGGAAACATATAATCCTAAACCTAAACCGGATTTATCAGAAAAAGTTTTAAAAAGTTCTCCAATATCTTTTATATCATTTTCACTTATTCCTATTCCATTATCTGTTATAGTTATATTTATAATATTTTCATTTGATTCAAAAAAAACTTTTAAATCAATATAATTTTCTTTTTTATTAAAATCTTGAAATTTTAGAGCGTTATCTAGGATATTATTTATAGCTAATGTAAATTTATCTATATCTATGAAAATTGGGGGTAAATTAGGTTGAATGAAATAATTAAAAATAACGTTTAGTGAATTAACTGAATTAAAATCAATAACTTTAGATTTAAAATTTTGGCTTATATTTAGAAAGTAATTATAAGAATCTACCTTTTGTTTATTTAAATTTAAGCTTTCAACAATATTAAGAGTTAATATATTTAATAGTAATTTTATTCCTTCTTTTACTTCTTTATCTATAATGGATATAAGATTTTTAGAAACTTCTGGATCTTTATAGTATCCACTTAGTAATGTTTCAGTGAAGGCTTTAGTTGTAGTAAAAATCTTATTAGCCACATTTGTTAAAATTTCTATTTTTTTATTTAAAAATTCTATTTTTTTATTAAGTAATATTGTGTTTTTATCAGAATCTATTATTTTAGGAGAAAAAAATATAGCTAAAAATAATTCCTTTGAATCAATATATAATCTTATTAAAATCAATTCAAAAATTGTATCTTTGTATATTACGTTTATAGATGTTAAATTGGTAGGTTTTATTTCTAAAGTATTTAAAAGATTTAATAAGTTATAGATGTAAGGATCTATGAGATCTTTAGAGATATTAACTAAAAAAGGAGATTTGAAAGGGTTATTCAGAAAAAATTGGATTTTTTCTTTATTTTCTTGAGATTCTACTATATCTAATAATATTACCCCTTCTTTTTGATCATTTTTAGAACTTAAAAATGTAGTTTTAAAAATAGAATTAAATAAAATAATATTGGACTTTTTATCTAATATTACAGTAGGGAATTTTATTAATTGGATTATATCATTAATTATATCTATTATTTTTCTTTTAGTGCTTGCCATTTTTTATTTTATGATAAAATAAATAATTTTTAAGTATCTCTTGTATTATTGTTCTTCCTCTTCGCCTTCAATTACAAATTTATATCCTACACCATGTATGGTTTTAATATAATTGGCATTTTTAGCATTATCTTCTATTTTTTGCCTTAATCTTCTAATATGTACATCTACAGTTCTAGTATCTCCTAAGTAATCATAACCCCATATTTGTTCTAATAAGTATTGTCTAGTAAAAACTCTTCCGGGGTTCATTATAAATAATTTTAATAAATCAAATTCTTTAGGTTTCAATTCTAAGAGTACATCATTTTTATAGATTTCACGTCTATTTACATTAACTTTGAATGGCCCTAATTGAATTTGATTAGTATCTACATTTGTGGTTCTAGTTCTTTTTAGGATAGCTTTGATTCTTGCTAATAGTTCTCTTGGGCTAAACGGTTTGGTTATGTAATCATCTGCTCCTAACTCAAAACCTAATATCTTATCTATTTCTTCTCCTTTAGCTGTTAGCATTATTATTGGTACTTTACTTTCTTTTCGTATATTTTTACAAACCTCAAATCCTCCCATATCAGGCAACATAACGTCTAATATAATTAGATCCGGTTTCTCTTTTTTAAATAAATCTATAGCATCTTTCCCTTTATATGCTTCTATAACTCTATAATTTTCTTTTTTTAAATGAAATTTAATTAATTCCACGATATTCTTTTCATCATCAACTATTAGTATTTTAGCTTCCATTTTTTAGTTCCACCCCCTTTATTTATTTAAAAATTTAAAAAATATTATTTCTTTAATTTTTTTTCAACTTCCTTTAAAATATTTTCAATTTCTTTTATTTTTACTAAATCATAATATTTTCTTAAATCTTGAAGAGATTTTTTAGCTTTATCATAATCATTTACCAATAAGTAATAATCAATTGATTTTTTATAATAAATAGCAATCTGAATT
Organism: uncultured bacterium; assembly: GCA_937139605.1. Lineage (GTDB taxonomy): Bacteria > DRYD01 > DRYD01 > DRYD01 > DRYD01 > CAKZQG01. The sequence goes on along the minus strand of CAKZQG010000024.1, from coordinate 8,611 downwards.
AAAATATTTTCATTGATTATTTCTTTTATATTTGTTTCTTTTTTATAAATATTATTTACAAAAGGGATATATTGGTTTTTATAAAAATCTAAGGAATATTTTGGATCAGTTGCATAAATTTTTTGTAATGTTGAAGCCATGTTTAAATAATTACTAGCATATAATGAATTTACTGTATCTATCTTTGATTTATCTCTTATTTTAGATAAAGAAATATTTAATTCATTAGAAAAAAATAAAACATCTTTAGAAATATCTAAAAATTTTTCTTTATTATTTAGTTTATCTAAATATATTATATAAGCTAAAGTTAAGTATGAAATTGAATTAACATAATTTAATGAGCTATATTTGTAATCTTGATTATAATAATAGCTTTTAGCAATTTTGTAATAATTATATCCTTTTTCTTCATAAATCTGAGCTTTTTTTAATGAATCATCTTCTATAGAATAAATTTTAACAACACTAATAAAAAAACACAATAAAATTATTAGTATTTTTTTATATATTTTTAAATTTTTAAATTTTATTATCATAAAATTTATTATTGTAAAGTAGTTAATTTTTTTGGATTAAAACTCTTTCAATAGCTTCTATAATTTCTTGTGGTTCAAAAGGTTTTATTATATAATCTTTAACTCCTAATAGAGTCGATTGTTTAATAGTTTCATAGGTATCTACAGCTGTAAGCATTAGAATGTCTATATTATTATATAATGGGTTTTGTCTAACTTTTTTAACAAATTCTAAGCCATCCATTTCAGGCATCTTATAATCACAGATCATTATTTTTATTTCTTTCCAATTTTTATCTAAGATTTCTAAAGCTTCTTTAACACTATTAGCTTTTAATGATTCATATCCTTCTAGTTCTAATATATTACTAACTAAATTAGTTATATTAGGTTCATCATCTAATACTAAGATTTTTATTTTTTTCTTATCAGGTATCATAATTTTATTCTCACCTCTTTAAATAGTTTTTAATTATTAATTATTAATTATTAATTTTTAATTTTTAATTAAATTTCCTTTTAGATTAACTTTATAATAAACTTTATCTAAGGTATTAGCTACTATTTCTGAAGCTTTTTTTGAGCCTTCTTTTAATATATCTATAACATCATCTTTATTTTTTTCTATTTGTTTCCTTTTATATCTTATAGGGGAAATAAAATTATTTATTATATTACATAGTTTTAATTTACATTCTACACATCCTAAGGTTCCTTTTTTACAATTTTCTTCAATTTCTTTGGTTTCAGGATTTTCAAAAGCTTTATGTAGTGAAAATACATTACATATTTCCGGCCTTCCAGGAGAATTCTTATATATTTTATTAGGATCTGTTATGTATTTCATTACTTTTTCTTTAATAGTTTTTTCATCATCATCAATAAAGATAGCGTTATTATAGCTTTTACTCATTTTTCTTCCATCAAAACCTGGGATATATGGAGTATTTGTTAATAATTCTTTAGGTTCTATAAAAGTATCACCGTATAAATAATTAAATCTTCTTGCGATTTCTCTAGTTAATTCTAAATGAGGGAGTTGATCTTCTCCCACTGGTACAATAGAGGCATTAAAAGCTAAGATATCTGCACTCATTAATACAGGGTACCCAAAAAATCCATAGGTAGCTATATCTTTTCCTAACTCTTTTATTTGATCTTTAAAAGAAGGGACTCTTTCAAGCCAACTTAATGGAACTATCATTGACAGTATTAAATGTAAAACAGCTACATCTTTTACCATTGATTGTAAATATATTACAGCTTTATTAGGATCTATTCCAAAGGCTAAATAATCTATCATAACTTCTTTGATATATTCTTGTAATTCTTGGGTTTTTTGGTAATTGGTAGTTAATGCATGCCAATCTACTATAATAAAGTAGCTTTTATATTTATCTTGATATTCTTTCCAGTTTTTAAGAGCGCCAAAAATATGGCCTATATGTAATTTTCCTGTAGGTCTCATTCCACTTACTAATACTTCCATAAATCCACTCCCTTATTAAATACTTTATTATTTAAATTAATTATTCGTTTAATATTCCCTCAAATTCATAGGTATTATGGTTATAGTTTGTTATTTTTACGTAATAAAAATTACCTAATTTAATTTTTTTAGTAGATTTATTAGATTTTATTTTAATATAGGAATCTACTTCAGGAGCGTCAAAATATGCTCTCCCTATAAAATACCCATCTTCTTTTGATTCTATTAATACTTTAAAAGTTTTGTTAATTTGGTTATTTGACCATTCTTTTAAGATATCATCTTGGATATTCATTATTTCGTTATATCGTTTTTGTTTTATTTTATAGCTAATTTGGGGTAGTGTATAAGATAAAGTTCCTTTTTCTCTGTAATATTTAAAGAATCCTGCACGTTCTATTTTAGCTTTTAATAAGAAATCAATTAATTCTTTAAAATCTTCTTCTTCTTCGTATGGATGTCCTACTATAAATGTTGATCTTATTATTACATTGTTTATTGTAGATCTAATTTTATCTAATAGTTTTAAATAGAACTCTTTATGTCCGGGTCTTCTCATAGCTCTTAATACTTTTAAGCTGGCATGTTGAAGAGGGATATCGATATATTTTACAATTTTATTATAGTTTGCAATGGTTTTAATAGCTTCAGTGTTTAGAGTAGTAGGATAAAGATAAAGCATTCTTATCCAAAAGTCTCCTTCAATAGTTGCTAATTTTTCTAATAATTCACTTAAAGCTAATTTTTTATACAAATCGTACCCATAAAAGGAAGTATCTTGGGATACTAAGATTATTTCTTTTATTCCTAAATTTACTAATTTTTTTACTTCCATATATATATCTTCTATTGATCTAGATTTGTATTTACCTCTAATTTTAGGGATGTAGCAAAACGAGCAGGTATGATTACATCCCTCTGCTATTTTTACATATGAGTAATATCCAGTGGTTATAAATTTCGATAATTTATAGGAATAATCAATAGATTTTGTATATTCGCTTAATTTTATTATTTTTTTTCCTTGTATAATATCATTTATATCATAAGGGATGTTATTAAATGTAGCTGTATCATAAAATCCATTAACTTCTTTAAATATTTGGGTTAATTTTTCTTTTTGACGTGTTACTAAACATCCTGTTACAATTACTTTAGTTTTTAAATTATTTTCTTTAATAGTATTTATAACGTTTTGCACAGTTTGCATAGATTGATTAATAGCTGGTTTAATAAAGCCGCAGGTATTTATTATAACTATATCAGATTCTTGAAGGTTATTGGTATATGTATGGTTTCTATCAATTAATGAAGCTAATATTATTTCACTATCTACGGTATTTTTAGAGCATCCTAATGTTATTACTGTGAATTTTGCCATATGTTTTATTTATATTTTAATTTTTTATTTTAATTGCTCTCTCCCTTTTATTCTATTATACTATTTATTAACATTTCCTTTTAATTTTATTATTTTTATAAATATAAAAAATAAAAGGGAAGTTTAACAGATATTAAGAAAATAAATATTAGAAATAAGTAATAAATGTAGTAAAATTTTAGTAAAAATATGGGAATATATAGAAAAATGCAAGAAATAACATATGAAGATTATAAGAATTTTATTAAGAAGAATCAATTTGTTATCATAGAGGATGTTGAGATAAAGTTAAACGGGGTTTGGAATATAAAATCATATGGTCCTGATAAATATATCAATGAAAGAACAACAGTTTGGAGTTTCCCTAATAGAGGTGATTGGGCTACTCACAAAGGTAACTACAGAGGGAATTGGTCTCCTTATATTCCACGAAATCTTATTTTAAAATATACTAAGGAAGGAGATTATGTATTAGATCAAATGGTAGGTAGCGGGACTACTCTTATAGAAGCTAAATTGTTAAATAGAAATGCTATAGGAGTAGATATTAATTTGGATGCTATAATGATAACTCTAGATAGGTTAAACTTTGCTAATGATATATTTTCTTTAAAAAATGAAAAAGTGGATATAAAGACGTATGTAGGTGATGCTAGGAATTTAAATGAAATAAAAGATGAAAGTATAGACCTTATAGCTACCCATCCTCCTTATGCTAATATAGTTTCTTATACTAAAACTAGAAAGCAAAGTGATGATTTATCTCAGTTATCACTATCTGAATATTTAAGTGAAATGAGGAAAGTAGCGGCAGAATCTTTTAGAGTTTTAAAAGCAGGTAAAAATTGTGCTATATTGATTGGGGATACTAGAAAGCATAAACATTATGTCCCACTTTCCTTTATGGTTATGCAGATTTTTTTAGAAGCTGGTTTTATCTTAAAAGAAGATATTATTAAAGTTCAATGGAATATGAAAACCACTCGGGAAAAGTGGAATAAAAAGGAAAATGATTTTTACCTTATTGCTCATGAACATTTATTTATCTTTACAAAACCTTTAAACAATAATGAATTAAAAAAATATAAATTTAGCATAAAATGGTGGTAAATTTTTTATATAATGGTTAAATTTAAAAATTTAGGATTTGACAACTTCGATAATTTTAAAAAATATTTTTTTGATACTCTTTTAATTTCAAATAAAACATATGATTATTTTGTTAATTGGAAAAAGATAAAAAAAAAATATAAATAAATATATTAAAGAGATTTCTTTATTAAATTCTTTATCTAAGGTTCATCAAAAGGAGAGAGAAAATTATTTTAAAGAACTTTTATTGAAATATCCTGAAGTAATAGAAGTAATTCCTATTATTATAGCAGAAAGAATTAACAATAAAAAAATTTGTGTTTTTGATTTAGAGTTACAAGATATTTTAGATTTTGAATTTAATAAACTAAATATTGATATAACTAAAGTAGAAAAAATTTTAAAATTTTGTAGAAAGACGGGAATTCTTGATTTATTTCAAGAAGTAGATGATATATACGATTACATATTAGGGGTAGAAGTTGGCTTGGATTCAAACGCTAGAAAAAATAGAAGTGGAAAAATATTTCAAAAAATGTGTTATCAAAAAATAATAAAAATTATCTCAACTAATATTTATACTATAATAGAAAATGATTATAAATTTTCCTTATATTCTTATCTAAATAAAAGGAATAAAAATAAAAGGAAAGCTAAAGTTCATGATTTTGTTATTTATAAAAATTCCAATCCAGTAGCGGTTATTGAATGTAGTTTTTATAATGTTTTAGGAAGTAAAATTAATGCCATATCAGAAAGTTATATATATATGACTCAAATTGCTGATGAAAGAGGGATTAATTTTATATGGGTTACTGATGGGCCCGCTTGGATTAATGCTGAAAATATAATTCTAAACTCTATGAAACACATTCATTACGTTTTGAATTATAAGATGTTAGACTTAATTAGAAATATTTTTTGATTTAGAAATATTTTTTGATAATATTAAAAGTATTTTTTATAATTCGAATATTATTAAAAGGGTAGTTTAATAGATATTAAGAAAATAAATATAAAGGGGCGAGTAGCTCAGTGGTTAGAGCGCCTGTTTCACACGCAGGAGGTCATAGGTTCAATTCCTATCTCGCCCAATTATTTATTATATTATTATAATAAATGGATAATAACTACAACAACAAACTTATAAATAATGCCCAAACAAATACCCAAATCACAAATTCAACAAAAGATTATATAAACCAAATATTTCAAAAAATCTTAGAAATCTTAAACAAAGAAGAAAATTCTAATTATACAAATAAATCTTTCTTTGGAGGAATCTATTTAGCTGTTAAAAATCAATTAGACAAATTATCCGAAGTTTTAAATAACTCTGAAGTTTTAAATAATTCATTAGGCAACTTAAAACAAGATATAAATAATTTATCATTAATTCTAATAGATTATCCTAATTTAAATAAAACTAATAGAGAAAAATCAATTAAAAAATTTAAAGAAAATCTTAGTAATATTCATAATATACTGATCAATAATTTAAATAATTCATTTTTAATAGAATATTCTTTTAGTCCAGAAATTTCTAATATACAAGAAAATAATAATAATAATAATAAAACAAATCTTAAAACAGATTTAAATTTAATAGATATAGACCAATTAATTAATATTTATTTTATAGAATTTAAAAAACTAATAGAATCAAAAAATTTTGGTGATAATAAAAAATTAGAAGAAAAAATATTATTAAAAAGAAATGATAATTTATATAAATACTTAAAGAAAAATAAAATAGAGACAATAAGTGATTTATTATGGTTTTTGCCAAGAGCTTATTCAGATAGAAGGAATTTCAGCATCTATCAAGATAAAATATATATTAAATTAAAAATAATTTCTAATCATTTAGAAATAAACACAAATAAAAATATAAAAATCTTAAAATATGAAGCAATAGAAGAAAATTCTAAAAAATATTATACTTTAGTTTTTTTTAATCAAGAATTTATAAAGTATTCTATAAAGAAGGGAGATGTTATAAAAGTATTTGGGAGAATAATAAAAGGTAATGAAATTGTACCTGAAGAATGGGAAAAAGATAGTATAAAGACTTTAAATTTTGATAAAATTGTCCCAGTTTATCCTTTAGGAAATAATAAAATAAAGCAATCTAAGTTTAGAACTCTTATTTATGAAACACTTAAAAATTATTATAAATATATAAATGATTCACTATTTGATTTAATAATTTACTTAAAAGATATTTTAAAAGTAGAAATTGATTTTTTAGATTTAAGAAACTCTTTTTTAAATATCCATTATCCTAAGGATTTTGATTATTTAGAGAAAGCGAGAAATAGATTAGCTTTAGAAGAAATCATTTATACTCAAGTATTATTAAATAGTATTTCTAAAAAGGAAGAAAAAACTAATATTAAAATAGATTTATCTAAAACTAAAGAAAAACTAAAAGAAATAATTAAAATTTTACCATTTAATTTAACTAATGCACAACTAAGAGTTTTGAATGATTTTATATTAGATTTTGAAAAGGGTAAGAAAATAAGGAGATTGATTCAGGGGGATGTTGGTGCAGGAAAAACTATTATCGCTATTATCTTAGCGTATTTATTAAAAGTAAATGGATATCAAAGTGTTTTAATGGCACCTACTGAAGTCTTAGCTAATCAACATTATATTAATTTTACTAAAATTCTCAGTGATTTTAATATAAATATTAAGCTTTTAACTTCTAAGGTTAAAGGTAATCAAAGGAAATTAGTTTTTGAAGAATCCTTTAGTGGGGATTTAGATATATTAATAGGTACGCATGCTTTAATAAATGAAAATCTGAAATTTAGGAATTTAGGGTTAGTTATTATAGATGAGCAGCATAAATTCGGAGTAAATCAAAGATATCAATTATATTTAAAATCTTTAGATTCTCATTTGGTTGTTATGAGCGCTACTCCAATCCCAAGAACCTTAGCTCTTACTGTTTATAGTGACTTAGATATCTCTGTTATTTATGAGCTACCACCAGGTAGAAAAGAAGCTATTACTGAAATATTTAATTACTCTAATATAAATAAAGTTTATAAATTTGTTTTAAAACAATTAGAGCATAATTTTCAGGTTTATTTTATTTGCCCTGCTATTGAAGAAAAAGAAGGAAAAAAAATTAAACTAAAAAATGTAGAACAAACTCTTAATGAATTACAAAATGAATTTAAAAAATATAAAATAAATGGTAGAGATATACGAATAGGGATTTTACATGGGAAGATGTCTTCTAAGCAAAAAGAAGCTATAATGAATGATTTTAGAAATGGGATATATGATATTTTAATATCAACGACGGTTATAGAAGTTGGGATAGATGTTCCTAATGCTAATACTATAGTTATATTGGATGCCGAGAGATTTGGGTTATCTCAATTACATCAGCTTAGGGGGAGAGTTAAGCGTGCTTCTCATCAACCTTATTGTTTATTAGTAACTTCTAAAGATTTAAGTTCTATTGAATTTTCTAAGGCTTTAGAAAGATTAAAGATATTGAAATATTATGATGATGGTTTTACTATTGCTCAAAAGGATTTGGAATTAAGGGGGCCTGGAGAAATAATAGGTTATAAACAACACGGATTTACTGAATTTAAAGCATTAAATCCTTTAAAAGATATTCAATTGATTACTTTTTCTAATATTTTAGCAAAGATTTTAGGAAAATATATAAATGAGAATCAATTGGATTTTATAAAAGATAAACTAAAAGAAATAGAAGAAAAATTTATAGATATTTCGGTTAGTGTTTGATAATTAGCTTATGTTGTGATAAATTTTGTGGAGGTATTGGGGCGTTAGTTAGGGGGGTACTTAACCCCCAAAGGAGCTATGGAGCAAAGCTTCATTGTTAGGGGGTTTTTAAGGTTATTTAAATTTTAAACAGGGTATGAGGTGAAACCACATTATTAAGGGGATTTTTGGGGTTACTTAACTCCCTAAGAAAAATTGATTTTTATCAATAAAATAATAAAATTTTTAATAATAAAAAAAGAGGATTTTTTTTTTTTTTTTTTTTTTTTTTGACTCATCTTATTAATAACTTAATGAAGTGATGATTAATATTAAAGATCATATCTAAACTACATATAACATTTTTTTTTTTTT
>CAKZQG010000023.1 GCA_937139605.1 uncultured bacterium | reverse complement strand
AGGTTAAGTAACATTGCATATATGAATTTATGCTTTGGAGGAAATTCATTCTTAACGTGATGAGGTAAGAAATATTTGGCCCATTGTATTATCCCTAAGTTATCTATATTAGAGTTATCACTGAATATCTCTTCTTTGGAATCTATGTAATGATGATAACATAATCTGTCTTGTACCGCTTTATTATTACATTTTATACATTTCATCTAAATAAATCCCTTATAAAATCCCTTATGAATGTTTTTTCTTGATATTCAGTATTTCTTCTTCTTCTTTTAACCCTTGTATCATCTTCTGTCAATCCAATGTATAATTGCTTACCAAATGGTATAAATACATTTCCAAATATAGTTGAACCTTCTAAAAATGCTAAGTTGTAATCTCTGAATTCCTTTAAGTTGAATAAATTAAATCCTAACCCTAATCCCGATGTTAAAAATGTATTACCTTCTTGCATCCAATTTACTTCACTGTCATCATCAGTTATATACCTTCTTAGAGTTATTTCATATAACGCCCCTAAAGCCCTTATGTTAGGTAGTCTGGTTAGAGCTCCACCTGGATATTTTAATGTATCAATTACATCATCTTCTTTATCTTCACTACCTATGTCAACTAAATGTGCTATTGCTGGACTTGCCGTTAACCCCATTCCCATCCCATACCTTAATGAAATTAATACCTGTATTAACATATATAATTCATATTTAGTAGCTTTATCTCTTTTTTCATTATCATCATATAACAAATATTTGATTATTAAAGTAATTAACATCATCTTGGCTGCCATTATCGGAAATATTAAACTGCTTAATCCAAATACGTATTCAGATAAGTTGTGCATTATAGCCGATACTAAATATAACCTTCTCATAGATGCCCTTACATCTGTATATGGCTCTTTAGAATTTTTCATTTCTTCTACTAATTTTTCAGAATCTTCCAGTAATGAATATATTTGCTTAAATCTCTTTTTATCATATCGCTTAAACTGTTTAAACGTTTTAACCACCGTACTTGTATAATGAAATAACATATCCAAAAACCTATTTAATTCCTTTGTATGCGATAGTAACTTGGCTCTTTCATTATATACTGCGTGCCAGTATTCTATCTGTGCTACTGCAAATGCTAATGCTTCTTGATGAGTTTTACCATATTGCCTTGCTACATTATATAACATTACAAGTAATTTAGCTCTTAATTTAGATTCTAATATTTGTGTTCTGCCTATACCAGCTTCAGCACTAATTTCAGCTTTCTTACTTTTAGCAAGTGATTTAACTGCATAACTGTTTATTCTTTTATCTATTAGTTCATCTCTAACTTCTCTTAATTGTTCAATTATAGTAATTAAATTATCTAATTGTTCATCTCCAATCTCTTTAACTTTGGCTGCTAATTCTTCAAATTCATCTTGCGATACATTAAGGTCGTAGTTTAGTTTATTAAGTAATCTTAAGTTTTCTAAATTACCTTCCTCTATCTGCTTTTTAATCGCTTCTCTTTTTAACTTAATATATTCGCTGAATAATTTATGTGATTTACTGTGTTTAACTATTTTTCTAATTTCTCTTTTAGATAAATCTGAACCGAATATATCATCTTCAGCTATTGTCTTAATTCTACCTGTTAAAGCATCATATATACCAACATTAGTAATAGAAGTAATATATGCAATCGTAGCTTCTAATTCAGCTAATTCACTTTCAGTTCTTCTGAAACTTGTTGGCTTTCCTAACCCTTTGTATAATCTTTTTTCAAACCAACCACTTAAATCCTTCTCTTTAACAATAGCTTCTTGTATATTGGCTTCTCTTAACATATATCTTGTAAATTTAGTGCCATATAATGAAGTAGTGGTAATAAGTAATCCTAATGCTTGTTTAACCATAGTACCAAGCGTTCTGAATCCAGCTAACGCAGTTTTAACTATTATTCTCCTTGAATTAAGAGATGCTTTAGCAATGCTCCTACCTGCTACACTATCACTATTGACTGATATGAATCCTTCATAATCAATTGGAACGTTAACTTGCTCACTTGCAGGTATTCTAACTCCATCTTTTACTATAAATGCATCTGTGTATCCAATAGGATAAGATAAATCTTTGTTCTTAGATATATATACAGTATCACCTTCAACACCTACAAAATAACCATCTATAATAGATATTTCACTTACTTTCAATGGCATTCCATCTACGTATATCGTTCTTTGATATTCTTTATTCAATACTACCTTTTTGCCAACAGGTAAATCAATTGTATTTACAGTTTCTAATTGTATTGAATCTAAATTAGAACCTAATTTCATATAGTTTTTAAATAACTTCACTGTCTTGTCATTATAATCATTAGTTCTCTTTAATGATTCAATAGTTATTGAATAGTTTATTTCATCAAAAGTATCACTAATTAAGTTTATAAAAGATTCCATAAAATTGTTTAATGTCAATACTATATCATCAACTGCTACAGCACTGTCTATTTGATATTTCATATTAACTAAAGCAGGTATAAAGTAATTTTTATCTCCTACTACTCTTTTAATTTCACCTTCAAGTAATTTAATAGAAGCTAATCTTAAATTTCCACCGTTTTCATCAATGATTCTTTTTTCATAATTAGTTAGTTCGTTTTTGTTATATTTTTCCATTAATAATTTTATCTTTTTAGATATAACTTCTTCATCTGTAATGTATGATAAAATAAATTCATTTGAATTATACATCTTAGGTAAGTAATTGAATAATATTTCCTTCCCTGCTTTACCCGATTGTATTGCTTTAGCAATTATTGAATATAAAACACCTTTCCTTTTTAATATAGAAGCGTTTGTTTCATCTTTGATTATTCCATTTTCTATCATATAGTTTATGATATTAGCACCTCTTACAGCTTTACTGTGTATTATAGCCAATAATTCTTTAATTTTGATAACGGTTTCTATCAATAATGTTTTATCTATATTTGTACCTCTATCTTTGAATTTAATCATATCAGATAACACACTTACAATTCTATCCCTTGTGTCATAAGATTTATCGTTGTAAATGTAGTAAAAACCTTTAGCATCTTGCTTTTCTCTTATTATCATTGGAGATAAAGAAATTACATTAAACATTTCTTTTAAAGATTTATAAAACAATAACTTATTCTCTCCTGAACCTACACTATGTTCTATTTCCTCTATAATTGCCTTTAATTTTTTAATCAATATGTTCTTTTCATTATTACTTCTCATTTCTCTGTATCTTGCTATCTGAAAAGCATTTATAAAACCACGCATTAAACTGTTTTCATATATTCTTGTATGATATTCATATACAGCGGAACTATCAATAATTAAATCATTTAAATTTATAACTGTTCTTTTATTCTTTTCATCTTCTATATATCTTGCATTAATATTAAAGTAAAACCCATCTTCAATGTCTAACTTCTCACCTACTCTCGCTAAAGGACTTAGTAAATTATGCATTTGATGTAACATATGTATTCTTCTACCATTAGGAGTATTTTTTTGAGTAATTGCTCTATCTATATCAGTGTACATAGTAGCAAGTAATATAGCAGTCTTATTAACGTCATCACCTTTTATCTTTCCCCAGTTGATATATTTTATGATTTGCTTTATTTTATCTTTATCTAATAAAAGTGTGTAATCACCATTATCTTCTTGAACATATGTAAAAACTATTAAGTCATCTATTCTTTTATTTAGTATTTCTAATGCCTTTTTTAATCCAGATTCATAGTTAACTTCTACCATTTCTTTTATGGCTTCTTTAAATTTCTGATGTTCACCACCAGTTTTAATTTCTTTTAATCTTTCCTGTAATGATGATGATTCAATTCCAATCTGATTGAATCTTTCAACTAATTCCTTACCTTCAATCCCAAATTCTTTGAATAGCTGACTATCCATACTGAAATCAGCAGTTCTTTCAAATGATGGGAACATTAAAGCTAATTCATCATCTGTCCTTCCAGTATCGTCAGCATTTAGTATAGAACCAACTTGTTTATTTGAACTAACTATTGACCTTTTTATATCCACTATGTAATCGTTAAATAATTTGGGAGTATATTTAGCCATTAGAGACATTAATAACTGTATATTATCATTAGTTAATCCTGCTCTATATTCTTTACTTCTGTATTCCTGTGTCATCATTAAAGATTTAACAAGTAAAGGTATATCTTTACTGTTTAATGATGTAATAAGTAAATCATATAACTTGCTATATTCTTTATCTTTGGAAATTAAATTAACTAAAATAAAATTAATATTACCTCGTCCTTGACTTTGCTCTAAAGCTTCTGGATAATACTTATTTACAAGTTCATCTAATTTCTTGTCAAATTGAGTTTTTCTATTTAAAGCATCCTGTATTATGGTATCCACAATAAATACTAAATCAGTTCTACTCATAATTGTAGTATCAATTTCATCATATTTACTACTTTTACCAGATATTAATTGACTTGCCTTTTCTTGATTTTCTATTGAACTAAAGTCAATTAAACTAACTAATCGTTCTATATTTTCTCTATTAAGCTTTTCTTTTATTTCAGTATCACCAACTATTTGGGTAATCTTTATCTTAAGCTCTTTATCAATTTCTATTTTAATTTTGTTATCTTTACTAATTTCAAATTCAGCTACTCCCTCTTTAGTAGCCATATTGTGATATAAAAATATTGGTAAGTATTTTTCTAATCTTATTTTTTGAGTGTAATAACTTAGTAAAGTTTTAATAAAACTATCTCTTATATTAGCTTCTTTGTATAACCTTGTTCTTGGGTCAACAAATTTGAATAACGAAATAATGGCATTTCTGTTAATTGCTATTGAAGAATGTTTAAAGAAATTATTTAAGTTAAAAGCATTCATTTTTAATTTAGGTATTTTACTGTCTCCGTGTTCATATCCAGGAGCTAATTCTGTATCATAATAGAGTGGATTTATACCTTTTTTTCTTCCACTATAACTATTTCCTATATAATAAGCCAAAAATGATTCAAAAGAAAAATAAAAACTTTGATTATTACGATAAGGAACAGCTTTAATGTTATAAGGATGATTATTAGGAATTATAATACCATATAAAGCGGGTTTAAAAGTTAAATAATCAGATATTAAACTTGTAGCAATAGCTTTGTTTACTAAACTTAAATCAGGTGAATATTTATTTATAAATGAAGTCAAATCTGCATTTTCATTAATGTTTAATTCATTAATTTCTTTTATGAATTCCTTTATTCTATCAATATTTAATCTTTGTATCCTGTTATTCACTATCTGATAACCCATAACACGTAAATAACTTCGTATTTCTATGTCATCAGTTGCATTGTGTTTGATAAGTAAATCATTTAATAGTTTAAAATCAATATTAAATGTTTTACTTGGGAATTTGCCTGATAAAAATTCTTCAAATTGTTCTTTTATGCTATTTAAACTACTATTCTCTGTTAGTAAAAAGTTATAGCTAAATCTATCTTTTTTACTATACCTATAATAACTTCCAAACCATACGGGTAAATATACCATATTGAATAAATTTATCTCATCAATATCATAAATACCAAACATATCAGTAGTAGCTTTTTCA
>CAKZQG010000022.1 GCA_937139605.1 uncultured bacterium | reverse complement strand
TAAATTTTAGGTATTAAGAAATCTTTTATTATATTTACTCCTTGGTCGGGTTTTTCGCTAAATATCATCTTAAAGTACCCATCTATTATATGAAATCTCATTTCTATTTTTCCTCCATTTTGAATTTAGTGAGTTAATAAAAAAGTTAAGCATATTAATCTAAAATGAACTATATTATTTATAGATGTATAAGATTTAATGAAGTATGTATTTTAAACTGAGAATAAATTAATTTTATTAACAGTGTTAGGTTTAAAGGTTTAGGTTTGTATTTCTATATCTTTATTATTCTTAAACTTAGCAAGCTAATATTATATACTGACTTTTGGCAATATTGTTTTATCAGTATTTATATATTTTATTAATTAGAATATTTATTTTAGGGGATGTAGTACATGGGATTAGGTAGTTTAAAGATTGCTTCGGAGTATCCTCCTTCTAAATCACTATATTGATCACCTATATTTAGAATTATTTTATAGCCTTTAGATTCTATATCTTTTCTGCAGTTAGTTTTATATTCTATTGTAGAGATTTTAGTATTAGTTGGTTTGAAATATACTTTTTCCCATAGGTAGTATCCTGCTTTTTTAAGATTAATAATAGTAGGATCTTCGTTTAAATTTTCATTTAATTGGTTTCTACCAGTTATAAAGAATGTTTTTATATTAAGGGATTTAATGTATTTGTATAATTCTAAGGTTGGTTTAATTGGTTGGGCTTTGGCTTGTTTAACCCAGTCTATCCAAGTTTCGTAATTAAATCCAAAATCATATTTATATTCATATTCTAAATTAGATAATGAAGTTTCATCTATATCAAAAACTACTGCTAATTTACTTCTTTCTTCTTCTGTTAAATCTTTGGTTCTGTTATATATGTATTCTTTGGCTTTGTTTATGACTTTTTCTATATCTTTTTCATATTGTCCAGAGTTTATATAATATTTTATATTATTTTTTAGTATCCCTAAATTAGGGGGTTCATAGAGTATATTTTCAGATTTAATTGATTTAATTAAACTTAAATATGTTACTAAAAATAAGTAAATTATTACTAATATTTTTGAGATTTTAGAATTTAGATAATATCTCATTATTATTAATCTCCTTTCTTTTTTATGTTTATATGTTTTTTATTTGTTTTTATTTTTTATATTCTGTTTTGATATATTTTAACAACGATATATTTAAATAATTAAACATTTTTTATTTTTCTTCCTTTTTAATTTTTCATATATAAGGAGGGTTAATTTATAAAGGTATAGAATATAAAAATGGGATAAAAATTTTTAATATTTTATTATTATGAATCGCTTTATAGAAGTTTATCTGCCATTAGAACAAGAGATTTTTAAATATACTGACGAATTCTATATCTATCCTATATTAAGTCCTTTAATTATTAAGTTAAGAGAAATCAAAAATTTCTTTAAGGAACAAAAAATATCTTTTAGTTTAAATTTTGTAATAGATTATTCTAATGAAGAATTATTTAAAAACCATTTTAAAAAATTTTTAGATGATATAAATATTTTATATTATGAAAAATTAAATGATTATGACAAATTAAATGATACTTTGGGTTTTGATGACGGATCCTTTAAAGATAAAATTAATAGAGATAGAATAGAGTTTATAATTTTGCCTGCTAATACTCCTTTAATCTCTTATAATATTGATATCTTTCTAAATTTTATTAAAAATAATAATATAAGTTTTTTATCTTATGTAGATGATTTTATTGATTTTTCTAATTTTTCTTTTGTTTTTAAATCTAACAATTGGGGATTAGTTAAATCTTTTCTATTTAAAAAGGTTTTTAATTTAAAAAGATTAATAGAAATTGATGAAAAATTATTAAAAAACAAAGAAGAAATTTTGAAAAATATTGTGAATAATAAAGAATTAAGTGATTATTTTTTTAGAATAAATAATTTAAAGGATATAGAGTTAGTTTTTGAAAAATCGAAAAAAATTATAAAAAGGATTTTTCAAGATATTGTTTTATTGGGGGATAATATTTTTATATGTCCTTTAAGTTATATAAATGCTGAGAACTTAATATTGGATAATGTTTTTATAGTAAATAGTTTAATTGAGGGGAAATTAAATAAAATAGGTCCGAATTGTTTTATTTTGGATTCTAAAATTGGTAGTAAAAATATTATTTCTAATTCTGTTATAAAATCTAATAAAATATTAAATAATAATGTTATTGGGCCTTTTAGTAATCTAAGGGAGAACAATGAGATAATGGAAGGTAATAAGGTAGGGGCTTTTGTTGAATTAAAAAATACCAAAATGTATAATAAGGTTAAATGTAGTCATTTAGCTTATGTAGGGGATGCGATTCTAAAAGAGAATGTTAATATAGGTGCAGGGGTTGTTTTTGCTAACTACGATGGAGTTAATAAGTATCAAACAATTATAGAAGCTAATTCATTTATTGGGTCTAATTCTACTATAATAGCTCCTAAGGTTATTGGTAGTAATTCTTATGTTGGAGCTGGTAGTGTTGTTACTAAGGATGTTGAAAGTAATACAGTTGTTTTAGGTAATCCTGCTAAGTTTTATACTACTACTGAAAAACTAAAGATTAAAAAAAATATAAATGTAAAATAAGTGAAATTTTAAAAAAATATTAGCAACAGATATATATCTTTTTATAAGATTGAAAGGAAAATAAAGTTTAGAACTAAAGCTTTTAAAGCTGGGAATGTTAATAAAATGAGTTTATTGCTATTTATAAAAGAACATTACACATTTAAACTAGGAAGCCTTTAGTTATATAGGTTGAGGTAGTTTATTCTTAGGTGTAGGGGGTAAAGAAAATGCTTAAAAGTGAAAAAATGAATGAAGAGATTGATTTTAAATCTTTATTTTCTAATATTGTTTTAATAAGTGGGAATTCTAATATTGGTTTAGCTAAGAAAATTTCAGAGCATTTAAATATACCTATTGCTGATAGCATAATAAGTAAGTTTTCTGATGGTGAGATCCGGGTTAAGATTTTGGAGAATGTTAGGGGTAAGGATGTATTTATTATTCAATCTACTTGTCCGCCGGTTAATGATAATTTAATGGAGTTATTAATAATAATAGATGCGGTTAGGCGTGCTTCTGCAGGGACTATTACTGCTATTATCCCTTATTTTGGGTATGCTAAGCAGGAGAAGAAGGTTAGTGGTAGGGAGCCGATTACTGCTAAATTGGTTGCTAATTTATTAACTGTTGCGGGTGCTAATAGGGTTGTTACTATAGAGTTACATGCGCCAGCTATCCAAGGTTTTTTTGATATTCCTGTTGATAATTTACAGGCTAATAATATTTTAATAAAGGCGTTAAAGGATAGTGGGATATTGGATGGAGATTTATCTGAGTTTGTGGTGTTAGCCCCTGATGCTGGTAGTGTTATAAGATCAAGGATATTTGCTGAAAAAATAGGGCTTCCTATTGCTGTTATGTTTAAAAGGAGACCGGATATTGAAGAAGTAGAATCTATGGAAGTTGTTGGGGATATTATGAATAAAAAGGTAATAATAGTGGATGATATGATATCTACTGCAAAGACTTTAGTAAAGGCTGCTAATAAGATTATAGCTTTGGGTGCTAAGGAGGTTTATGCTGTAGCTGTTCATCCTGTCTTTGTCTCTAATGCTATTAAGATTATTGAAGAATCTGATATAAAGAAGGTTATAGTTACTGATACTATTCCACTTAATGATGAATTAAAGAGTAATAATAAGATTATTCAAGTTAGTGTATCTGAGTTGTTATCAGAAGTTATTAAAAGGATATATTTGAGGAAATCTATAAGTGAGTTATTTGATTAGTTTTGGATTTAGGTTTAATTTTAGGTTTAGGGTTATATAGTTAGATATAGGGTTTTAGATGATAGTATTTATAACGGGGATTTCGGGGTCTGGTAAGAATACTGCTCTTAAAGTTTTGGAAGATAATGCGTTCTTTTGTATAGATAATCTTCCTATTCAATTGATACCCAAGTTTTTGGAGGTTTTGTCCTTTACGAATATAAGGAATATTGCTTTAACTGTGGATGTTAGGTTAAAGGATTTTTTCTTTAATAATTTTGAGCAGAATTTGAACGAATTTTTTGAGATATTAGAGAGGTATGATGCTAAGTTAATTTTTTTGGATTGTAGGGATGAGGTTTTATTGAATAGGTTTAAGGCTAATAGGAGGGTACATCCTTTATCTGTTAATAATCCGTTAGAAGGGATTGCTAAGGAGCGGGAGATAATTAAGAGATTAAAGGAAAAAGCGGATTTTTATATAGATACTTCTTTTTTAACTCCTTATGATTTAGGTAATACTATTTTATCTTTATTAAATTTAGTTCCTAGTATGGATTTAACGATAAAGTTAATATCTTTTGGTTATAAGTATGGGTTAGTGAATGCTGATATAGTTTTAGATGTGAGGTTATTGAAGAATCCTTTTTATATTAATGAGCTTTCTAATAAGACGGGGTTGGATATTCAAGTTAGGGAGTATTTGCTTAGTGATAGTTTTACTATTGATTTTATTAATAGGACTTATGGGTATTTGGAGTTTTTTATTTCTAATTATTTAGGGAGGGTTAAGAATTTATTGGAGGTAGCGGTGGGGTGCACTGGGGGGAAGCATCGGTCGGTTTTTGTTGTGGAGTATCTTTCTGAGTTGTTATCTAAAAATAATTCTAATATCAAGGTTATCACTGAGCATCGGGATATTTCTAAAAGTTAAGTCCTAGTTTTAATTCCTTATAAGTAAGCTAAAACTTTTTAGTTGAAATTATTTTTTTTAATAATTATTATTGTTTCAATTCCTTATAGGTAGGCTAAAACAATTTAATAGATAAGCTTATAAGTTTAAATGAATTAGAGTTTCAATTCCTTATAGGTAGGCTAAAACAGTATATAAAAGAAATAAACTTAAGATTTTGTGTTGGGTTTCAATTCCTTATAGGTAGGCTAAAACGTATAACCCCTTTGACGGGGAGTACGAAATGTGTTTTAGTTTCAATTCCTTATAGGTAGGCTAAAACAAAAATAAAGGAAAAAAAGAATAATAGTAAAGAAAGTGTTTCAATTCCTTATAGGTAGGCTAAAACTTTGTTAAAAAATTGTAAATCTTACTTTTTTTTATTGGTTTCAATTCCTTATAGGTAGGCTAAAACGCTACTGAATGGGAAGGACAAAAAGAAAAAGAAAAAAGTTTCAATTCCTTATAGGTAGGCTAAAACTTCGGGGATTTACATTTTGGAAGCAAGGAATTAGATGTTTCAATTCCTTATAGGTAGGCTAAAACATAACAATATGTATATGAAATCTCCCCGAGATTGCAGTTTCAATTCCTTATAGGTAGGCTAAAACTTAAACATATGGATGGGTTTGAAAATGCAATTATACGTTTCAATTCCTTATAGGTAGGCTAAAACAATCTTTGTAAAATTTTTGTTAAATTTTAACAATTTTTGTTTCAATTCCTTATAGGTAGGCTAAAACTTGACGGGGACGGGCAGTACGAAATTTGGTATGAAAGTTTCAATTCCTTATAGGTAGGCTAAAACCCGTAAAGTAAATTTTTTACTTTCTATAATAAAATTAAATAAAAAA
>CAKZQG010000021.1 GCA_937139605.1 uncultured bacterium | reverse complement strand
TCAATCAAAGATGATATTATTAAAGAAGTTCAGCAGATAAATACAAAACTGGAAAAGCATTTATCATCTTGTCAATCAATTCAAGAATTAAAAAATAAAGGAAGGAGAATAAAATGAAACTATTAGAGAAACCTTTAATTTGGTTATCAGCTTTAATTGGTAGATGGATGTTTAAAGTATTAAGTGGAGTATTTTTAGCTTTTGGAATAAATCAAGATTCTTTGGAAGCATATATTTACTCTGCGTTATCGTTTTTAGTTGGAGTGCTAATTACGTTTATTCAGAATAAATATTTAAAACAGTTAGACCCAAAAAAGTTTTAATTGGGGGTGTCCTCCTTAGTTAATGGTTAATTAGTGGAAGCTCCTTCGGGGGCTTCTTTTATAGAGAGAACTTTATGAAAGTAACATTTGAAGATGAAGAAAAAATTATTACCATTGAATTTAAACACTTAGATATAGTGGTAGATGATTTATTAGAGATTTTACTAAATACGCTTACAGTTTATGGTTATCATCCTGAATCAGTAAAAAGAAGTGTAATAGAATTAGCTAAAGAATATTCAAGAGAAAAAGATGAAGAACAATTTTAGTTTAATCTTAATTGCTATTTTATCTTTTCTACTTGGGATATATGTTATCTCAAGTTGTGGAGAAAAATACAAACCGAAGCAAGAAGTAAAAATTGTTACAGATACTCTTGTGGTTGAAAAGAAAATTACAAAGGTAATAGAAAAGATTAAACCTATTACGGTTGTTAATGAAACCTTAACTACTCAATTGGATACTACTATTAGTGATAGTAATGCAACTATTCAGATTTCTGCGATGGTAGAAATTGATACTGTTGCGAAATGGTTTATGGATGTAAAATTTCAAACATATGAGAAACTTATTAGGGATACAGTGAAAATTTACGATATAATTGAAACAGTGAAGCCGTTCCAGAATGGAACAGCTTGGTATGAAAAGCCTTACTTGAATTTTATCGCTGGAGTAGTTATAACAATTATCATTGCTTTGGGATTATGAAAACAGCAAAAAAGAAAATAGACTGGGGTGCATTAGAGAAAATACTTAATGAAAACAAAGAGTTAAATGACACAAGTATAGCAAAGATATATAAAAGAATAAGTAGAACAAGTTATGATTTAGAAACGATAAGAAGGAATGTAACATTTTTAAGAAACTATTTAGGAATTGAAAGAGCAAGTAATTATCATAAAGCTAATGGGGAAAAGATTATTAAAGAATATTTAGCTTTATCAAAGAAGTATCCTGATAAATCTGCGAAAGAAATATCTTTTAAGATTGCTAACAGAAGTGGATTTGCACAAAGAACGATTTATTATAAAATTTTGGATTACAAGAAATATGGAATTTATTAGACAGGAAGGCATTACTAATTATATTAAACCTTTTGAAATAAAAGGTAGCAAGAGAATAATGATAATAAATGACCTTCATATCCCAAAACATAACAAAGAGGTGTCTAACATAGCTCTTAGTCAATTAAAGTATTATGATACACTTATAATTAACGGAGACTTAATTGATTTTGAGGGGGTTGGTAGATACAAAAGACATCCAAAACACAAGCAGATAAAAGATGAAATAGAAGTTGTAAAAGAGTTTTTAAATACACTAAGAAAAAATTTTAAAGGCGAAATAATTTATAAATATGGTAACCACGAAAAGAGACTTGATGATTATATTTGGTTACACGCTGAAGCACTATTTGGATTGGAAACATTGACCATTGAAGAGTTATTAGAATTAAAGAAATTAAATATTAAAACTGTGCATTATAATCAACTCATAAAGATAAATGAATTGTTTATTATGCACGGACACGAAATAAGAGCGACAAGCAATTTAATCAATGTTGCAAGGCAGTATCTATTAAAGTTACAAGCAAATATCTTATTGGGACATTGGCATATAAGTCAATCGTATAGCAGTAGGGATTTAAAAGGCAAAGTTAAGAGTGTTTGGGTTAATGGGTGCTTGTGTGACTTATATCCAGAATATAATTTGTTTAACCAATGGGAGCACGGATTTGCAGAGGTTATAACGACTAAGGACAAGGGATTTATAGTTAACCTAAGAAGAATAATAAATAGGGAGATTTATTGATGATTGATAGAATAATTGAAGAAGTTAAGTTTAAATATTTTACTTGGGATGAAATCTTAGAACCGATTAAAATCCAAAAGATAACTAAAGAACAAATCCCAATGCAGTATATAGCAAATATAATCCCAACTATGAAGTGTCTTGATATGTTGAGAGAATACTATGGAGAGCCAATTACAATTAACTCAACATATAGGACACCACAGTATAACAGTAAAATAGGAGGGAAAAGTAATTCATTGCACTTAGTGTTTAATGCTGTTGATTGGACTGTTAAAAGTAAGAGTGATTTAAAAGGATTATATTTAACTTTAGATTTGTGGGATAAAACACCGAATAAATTTTATTTCCTTCCGAAGGAAAAAGGAAATTTAGGTTTAGGTTTATATCCAACTTTTGTGCATATTGATACCAGAAGTATTTTACAAAGAGTATCACCAGCAAGATGGAGGGAATAATGGAAGAAGAATTAGAAAATCAAGAATTAGATAACTTAGAAGATGAAATATGCGAGTTATATGTAAAGATAGTATCTGATTATTTTATTAGGATGTATGGAGCTGATATAGTTGTAGATTTTATTTTTTTATTTAATGATAGAGGGTTAACAGTATTGAGTATGAACTAATGAAACAACTTATTAAAACAATAAAAGGTTTATATACTGCAGCAGATGAAAATGATATTTCATTAGAATATGCTACTACTTTTCATAATTGTAAAGTAAATCAGAATTATATTGAAAGTGTTAGATATAAAGCTGAAGTAATAAATAATGATAATATAGCGGAAGGTATTTGTTATTTAAGTGATAGTTTAAAAAATGAATATAATTATGAAAATGATGAATTAGAGTTTATTTATGATGAAGAGTTTGATAAATATGAATATAAGATATTCAAAAGTGATACAGCTTATGTATTACATTTACATAAGGATACTACCTATGTAATAAATTTAGCTACTTTGGATGATGAGTTAAAAGAAATAGTAAACACAAAGGGTAGGTTAAATATTTATTTTAAACATTCAGTAGTAGTAATAAGTAAGGTTAAGCGGTATAAAAGAAACAAAAGAGGAGTTACTTATTATTCAGCAATATATCCGCTAAATATACAAAAGTATAAGCTTGAGTATAAAGAAAAAGTAATAACTGATTGCAAGTTAGTTAATAAAAGCTTAGATGCTAATAATAGAACTGTTAGATTTGCTTTTCAAGAGGAAGTAGAAAGACCAACTGGTAATCAAACTGGGTTTTTAAATAGGATAATATTTAACGTATTAAATAATGATACACTATTAGAATGCAAATCAAGAGAATTAACTTATTTTGGATATGCAGGAGAAGTTCCTGTATATATTAAATTACATACACCAAGTTATCCTTATGAATTATATACTTTAAGAAGGGTAGAAGTTAGAAACGGTAAAAACTATTTAACTGACTTTTTAATTCCGTATGAATATTTTAGTAGTTACTTTGAAGATAAGTTAAGTAATAACAGCGATGTAGAGATAATAAATTCAAAAGATACTTTAATATACGTATTTGGAAGAATTAAATCAGGCAATTTAGTATATAATTCAAAAGTAAAGATTTCAGCGGAAAATAAGTTTGTTTTACTAAAAGTAAAAGAAGAATGTAAGTTTGAAGTACCCAATATAAATAACATAGGTTTTACACATTTACAGCCAAGTGATATTTTAGCTAATAATGAACCTTACTTTGTTTATAAACCATTCAATATTGAACAAATTGGGATAGAAAAACCAGGGCTTAAACACGCTGAATTAATTACCACAATGGTAGTAGAAAATAGTGATGAAGTATTTTTACGTTCAGATAAAGTTGAGATAATAGGTTCACCAGCCAATAAGTTTGGGATAGAAGTTAAAAATACGGTATTAACAGATGAAGATTGGTATTATAATGACTTTCCACAAGTTACTAAGTTTAGATATTACTTAAAGTTTGATTCAGAAGAACCAGAATTAGTATGGGAGTTAGATTTCTATGATAGAAAAAAACTAAATAGTAAAGACTTCTTAATTACCAAAAGGGAATTAACAGGTATTACTTTATTAAACAATACGGGTTTAGTATATGAAGACTTTAATAAAGGGTTTATAATACCTGACAAAGTAGAGAAAGTTAACAATTTACTTATTGGTTATAAGAATGGGGAAATATATTTACCAGCTTATGGAAATGGTAGATTCCAAGACTTATTGTATTATAAAAGTAGAATAGTAGAAAATATTAAAGATAAGATAATTGCTTATAGTGAACTTAATAAGAATTTAATAATATTCACTAAGAATTATTCTGAAATGTTTATAATACAATCTGATAAAGCGGGGGATATAATTTTAGTACCAATACAAGATTCAGTTCCTGTTGGAATAGAAAATAAGTTTCAAATATCTAAATCATCAGATAAGTTTTTTATACTATTTAATAAAGGGATAATAGTTTACAGTGGTAATCAAAGTAAACTAATTTCTACACAAATACAAAATATAATTGAAAGTAGATACAAGGAACTTGCTATACACTATGATGAATATAATAAACAATTGTTAGTATTTGATTTTGATAACGAAATATGTTATATTTATGATGATTTTACTGAAACTTGGTTTAGTATAGATGTACCTTCTAAGTATCGCATAAATGACTTAAAAGCGATTAAAAATGAGGGGAGTATAGTTTTACTTGGATTTGGTAATAAAGTTTTACTATTGCGCTTTAATGAAGGAATACAAAGAAATTCTAGGATAGTTTTTCCTAAAACTTCCTTCGACGAATATAAACTATTAAAATACATTACAGAAGTAATAGTTGCTACTGATAATAATACAGAGATTAAATTGAAATTAAATGGTAATACTGTTAACTTAGTAAATGGAGAATATAGGAAATATTTAGTTCCATTCAAAGATAGAGTACCATCTAATAGGTTAAATATGGAATTGGAATTTAAAGGTAGAATAAATACAATACAATATAACTTAGAATTAGCAGGAGAATCTTTAATAGGAGGATAATATGAGTATTTTACCATTATTACTTACAGCAGGAAGTGGAATACTTAATTTAGTTAGTAATGCTACAAATGCTTCACAGCAAAAGGATAGAATTAATAAGTTTATACAAACGCTTGAAACAAGTAAATATAAAACAGAAGATAAATATAATAAACTTGCTGACTTGAATAGAGCTTTTAATATTGAAGCTACTGATGTTCTTAATTCCACTTTAATTGATTATTCATTAGGGGATACAAAAAATACTTCGAATCTAAGAAGTAAATTAGCAGCTAAGTTATTAGGAGAAAAAGCTAAGTTAAGTAATGATTTAGCTATGAAAATTGATGACTTTAATAAACAAATTGATTTACAAAAAGCACAGGCAGAATTAGGTATGCCAAGTTATAATCTTGGTAATGCACTAACTGATTTAGGTATGGGAGCTATTAGTGGTTATCAATTATCACAAACTATAAACTTACTTAATAAGTATGGAGAGAATAATACAAAAAAGGATGATACGAATAATAAAATTAATAATAATTGGTTTAATAATTATTTTCCAAACTCATCGTTAAATATGTGGGAAATGTTATATCCAATACCTGAAATAAAATTAGGATTTAAAAAGTAATATTATGAATGATATATTATTTTCTTTAAAAACTTTACAAACTGGATTAAGTAAGCTGGCTAATATATATGAGCAGATGAACTTATATAATAAAAGTAAAGCAAAAAGAATTAACTATAATCCAATTGAGATTAAAGTACCTGTATTTCCTGTAATTGAAAGTACTAGTTCTTCAGATTCATCTTTTGATGAAGAAGCGATTATTACAGAGAATTTACCTAAAAGTACTGAAAGGAAATTTAACTTTATTTCTAAAGAATTATCAACAAATTTATTATCAAGAGCAGATAGAACAAAAAAAAGAATAGAACCTTATGAAAAGTATATACAAGAACAATCAGCTAAATATAATGTTCCCGCCGAAGTTATAAAATCTATTATTGTTCAAGAATCTTCTGGATTTGTAAATGCAAAAAGTCCTGCAGGAGCAATTGGTATAATGCAAATTATGCCTGGTACTGGAAAATATTATGGTGTAACTAATTCTAAAGAATTGTATGACCCACTAACCAATATTAGTGTTGGTGTTAAATATATTGATTATATAAGAAGATATTTAGGTTATACGTATAAAGATTATAGTGACCCTGAAAAATTAAAATACATTTTGGCTTCTTATAATGCAGGACACGAGAGGGTAAAGAAAATTGGCGATAGGGTATTCAATATAGAGGAAACAAGGAATTATGTTAACAATATTATGCAACTATTAAATTTTTATAGGTGGTAATATGAAAGAAGTTAAGCAACAGGAATATAATAATCCTATATTACCAGCAATACAACAGTTAA
>CAKZQG010000020.1 GCA_937139605.1 uncultured bacterium | reverse complement strand
AGGCACCGTGATGTAATTAGTTTTAATCGAACCATAGTGGAATTGAGATATAAGTAAATCCCTGGAACATCTTTCTTGCGACTGGGTTTTAATCGAACCATAGTGGAATTGAGACCAACTTTTTGAACAATATGACAACCACCACAAAACATGTTTTAATCGAACCATAGTGGAATTGAGACTTTAGAAAAGAATATACTCTCTCCACTAAGGGTTTTTCGTTTTAATCGAACCATAGTGGAATTGAGACCCCAGCGAGTTTTTGCGATACCCAGCACAGTACTCGATGTTTTAATCGAACCATAGTGGAATTGAGAATATTTCAGATTCAATTGTGTGTAATCCGAAATCTTGTTTTAATCGAACCATAGTGGAATTGAGACTGCTTCAAGATGGAATCGAACGATTCTTCGTCCAATGTTTTAATCGAACCATAGTGGAATTGAGACCAAATGAGGGGTTTTACAGTAAAAAGACCAGATGATAATAGTAAGTATGATTTATTGGCTCAAAAAGATAATACTTTAATATTATTAGAGTGTAAAAGACATAAAGCTTTCAGATGGAATGAATTAATTAAATACTATGACAAATTAAAAAGTACTGAAAAATTAAATGATACTATTGTTAAAAGTCATAGTTTAGTTTTTAAGGCAAATAATCAACCAGTATTAGTTATGATAAAAACTAATCACGGATTGATTGTTACTACTTTTGAGTCTGCATATGGTGGTACCTGGCTTAATGAAATTCCTAAGAATTATAAAGTTTGGCAAAAATAGAGGAGTTAATATGAAACAATGTAAAGATTATGAAGATGCTTTTTACTATGATTGTTTAAACTGTGATGAAGATTGTAAATATAGGAAAGAATACTCATTTTTAAATCCTATTATGATTTATTTAATAATTTTTATAGCAATTATTTTATTATTATTGTAGGGAGTAATATGGGGAAATCTAAAATAGATAAAGAGGTAATAGAAAAACTTATTGAAGATTATCGAAGAAAAAAATTAAATAGAAAGCAAATTTGTGATAAACTTAGAGTACCCCTAAAGCGTATCAATAATTGGTTATATTTTCGTAATATTGAGATTTGGGATAAGATTTTAGCGAAAAGACCAGAAAATAAGATAGTTAACAAGTATGTAGCTTTATATGAAAGAAAAAAGATAACTAGAAAGCAAATAGCGGCAAAATTAAGTTTATCAGTTACTCACGTAAATAATTGGCTATATAGAAGAAATATTCCAATTTGGGATACTATTTACAAATATACTAAAATTAGTTATCCATCGGGTAAAGAAGAAATGATAAGAATAAAGAAACCTGAAGAGGAATGGAAGTTTATTCCACTTACTAAAAAGGAGTTAAAGAAAATGATGACTAACTTTGAAAATTACGAAAAAATGATTTATGAATATAACAAATAGGAGTACTTATGTGGAAATTAAGTGATGCATTATTAGTTGATTCAGAAGGTTATTATTGGTTAGCTATGGAATTAGAAGATTTTGATTACGGTACTATTTATAGAGAAGCTACTATTGAAGAGGTAGGTTATAATGGTTTTGCAAGTATAAGAGATGCAAAAAGTAGGATAGATTATTTAAGGTCTAAAAAAACTCAGGAAAATTTTACAGAAAGAGAGGACTTATGTTAAAATTTTATATGCGAATGATGTTTGCAGGTATATGGATATTTTTTAGAGAACTATTCTATCGAATTTTGTATTTTCTTACAGGGATAGATAAACGTGATAATTTCATCAATAAAGAATAAATTTGTAAGTTTGATATTATTGATTATTTTTGTAGTAAACAATTGGAGAGCTTATAAAAAGATGCAATTACATAGTGAGTATTAAATCAAACTAATACTCACTATTTTTTTTAAAAGAGAGGTATATATGATAGTATTTACATTAGAACAAGTACCAGAAGAATTAAAAAAGAAAAGAGAAACTTGGTTAAATCAACGTAATAATTGGTGGGCTTATGCAGAATTAAATGAACAATATTATTACAATGATGTAGATGATACAGGTACTACATTTACCAAAGAACAGTTAGAGAAAATATATAAAGAAGGGAGTGGTGTCCCTGTATCAATTAATTTCATTCATCCTTTAATTAATCACAAACTTGCTTTAATGACTAAAGCTAAGCCAAGTTTTAGGGTAGTTGCACTTGATGAACGGGGTAAGCAATATGCACATATACTTGATAAATTAGTTAAGCATATAATGTATAAATCTGAAGCATTAGGTGAAGAAGAAGAGACCATAAAAAATATGTTAATATTAGGAATGGGAATAAGTACCATAGAAGAAAAACAATATTATCAAGTAGGTGAGTTGCCAATAAGGTATGTTAATTTACATCCATTAGAGGTAATATTAGATGCTAATAGTCGTAAAAGAAGTTTATCTGATATGCGAGGTTACTTTGTAGAAAAAGAAGTACCTTTAGATGAATTTTTAAATTTATATCAACCTTTATTAACAGAAATAAATCAATTGCGTATTGCTAATGAATTAGAACCAGTAGATGAAAATTATTTTACAGGCAAGACTATTAATACTAATGAAAGAACAAAAGCAATTACAGATTTACATAATAAAACAGTAACAGTAACAGAATATTATGATAAAGTTTTAACTAATATGTATTACATTCGTGATATTAATACTGATACACTTGTTAAGGTATTTGAAGAAAATTTAGACCAGGAGCTTGTAGGTATATTGGAAACTGCTGAAAGTAAAGAAGAGAATATGTTTGTTAGGAAAACTTTAATATGGGGAGATTATATAGTTTTAACTGAAATGTTACCAATTACAGATTTCAAAATTAAAGTTAAGTTTTTTGAATGGGGAGGCAGACCATATAGGAGTTATTCAGCAGTACATTTTATTCGTGAAATGCAAAATACAGCTGATAAAGCTATTCAACAAATGCTTGTCAATGGTATTTTAACAAATAATGCAGGATGGTTAGTTCCTGAAGGTTCAGTAGATGATACCAATAGAGCTAATTGGGAAGGATTAGGTTCTAGACCAGGTTCAATTAAAGAATATAAAATAGTTAATATTGAAGGAAATGTATTAAAACCTGAAAAGGAACAAATACAACAGTTATCTAACTTTTATCCAAGTTTAATTGAACTGATGAGAGTTAGTATGGAAATGTCAACAGCTATAAATTCAGCAGTAACGGGAGACCCTAATAGAAATAGAATAGATGTATTTTCTACATTACAACAGTATCAAAATGCGGCGATGGAAAGGATTGCACTTGCGTTAAATCATATTCAAATAGCTAATGAACAGCTTGGTAATGTAATAATAGAGTACTTACTTAATACACTACAAGTAGGACAAACATACGTTCTATTAAATAATAGTAATAAAGTAGATGAGATTAAAATTACTAAGGAAATGTTAGATAACTCACAAGTAGTTAAATATTTATTACTATCTGTAAATTCAGAATTATTACCATCACAAAAAATTGCACAATCTGTTGAAATGTTTAAAATAGCACAAACAACACAAGACCCATATCAAAGAGAAGTTTATATAAAGAAAGCGTTTGAACTATCTGATATAAGAAGCTTTGATGAAATGCAAGAAGAATTAGATGTAATACGTCAATTACAACAACAGATACAACAATTAAGTGCACAAATAGAAAGAGATAAAGAACTTATTAAACAATATGAAAATAGAGCTTTATTATCTGAATACAATGAAAAGTTATCTAAGTTAATATTACAAACAGTTGTTTCAATCAATAAAAAAATATTATCGGCAGAAGATATTTCTGAAATAAATACAGAAAATCAACAGTTAATGATAGATGAATTAAATAAATTATCAGAAACGTTAATTAAATCTTTAGGTCAAAAAGATAAAAATATTACTTGACAAAATTTATTAAAATAATTATTTTAGAGGTGAATTATGGAAAATATTATCCAAAATAACGAAGCATCTAATCAATCAAGTACAATCACTCCATCTTTACTAACAGAAGATGTGATGGATGTATTTGAAGTAAATGAGCAGGTGGATTCAGTTAGTCAGGATAGTGTTGATGCAGAAAGTTCTCAACAGTCTCAAGAAATTGAGATTGATGAAAGGTTTAAGCACTTAGACAAAACTGAAGGACTTATAAGGACTCTTCAATCAAGGTATGATAAGCTTTATAACGAGCATCAAAAACTTGTTAAAGAGCAGGAAGAGAATGCGGTATATTTACAAATTCTCAATGACTTATTAGAAGATGACTTAGTCTTTGAAGCGTTTGTCAGAGAGCGTAAACCAGAATTAATTAAAGAAACGGATATAACAAGTATAATACAACAGAGACTTAAAAGTGAATTTGGTGATGTCCGTTATACGAGAGCTGAAGCAGATGAAAATCCTGGTGGAAAAGCCTGGCTTTACTTTAAGAGATTAGATGAACTTTATGATGAATATAAAGGAAATACTCCAAAAGTACAGACACTTAAAGAAGCCATACAGTTGAAGAAACAGATGCGTGAAAAACAGGAAAAAGAAATGATGGCTAATATTCAAAGAGATATGGAAGCTGTTAAAAAGGAAATGAAATGGGATGATGAGCATTTAGTTAGATTTCAACAGTGGGCACAGAAATTAAAATTAGTTGATTTAGCAAAGATGTTTAACTTTGCTATAAGAACTAAGAAAATACCCTCAATAGCTTCAGTTAACGTAGGACAACCAACCTTTCAAAGTCTCCGAAGTAAATTTATTTCAAATTTATAAAGGAGAATAAACTATGGCAGATTTATATAAAGGAACTCCAACAAGTTTTGGTGGGTTTACTACCCCTATACCTGGTGGTAGTTCAAGTAGAGGATTTTACGAAAAACCATTTAACTTACCTTATATTCAAGGACGTTCAATATTAGCAACTATTCCTGAATATCAAAGAAACCCTTTGTTATTGGAAAAGGATTTAATGTTCAAAATACAGGAAGGAAGAAGTAACTTTTTAAAAATCCTATTTGAACAGTCAGAATTAGATGGCGGTATTGAAGTAAATGATGTTAGATTTAGATTGCCTATTGAAATTGAACCACAGCACAAGTTATACCTTGCAGTTCAAGGTAGTGTAGGTGGTGATGCAATAGCTACTGTTAAAATTAAGAGTAACCAAACTCCGATTAGCACTGCACATCCGAAAGGGAATATTAAACAAGTAGGTGATATTGCAAGATTAGAACCTGGTCAATTTGTGTTAGCAATGTTTAGCTGGGTAGCTCCTGGTAGAACAGTAGCACCTTCATATGCTCCGAATGGATTAGGAAATAAGCCTTTACCTGAAATATGGAAAATTTTATCAGTAGATTATAAGAAATCAACTATAACAGTTGAAAGAAACTGGGCTGGTGAACAGAGAACAGTTACTCCATCTTACAGTGCATTTTCAGTAGTTACTGGTGCTTCTAACTGGACTTCAGGACAAATTAATGAAAAATATGCTTTTATTATTCCTATGGCTAAGTCAATGAAAGAAGATGAAATAGATGCTAAAATCAAATCTTTTAGTGGAACTTGGGCATATGGAATATTACAAAGAGATTTAAGAGCTTGGGGTAGTCAGTATCTATCTGAGATAATATCTACTAATATGGGTATTGAATCCCCACTTACTAAATCAAAAAGAGAGGCAATAAGAGATTACTATGATAGTTGGGAATGGTCAGCAATCTTTGGTGAGAAGAGTGAGGAATTTGATGCTGAAACTGGTTATTGGTCAGGAACTACCGATGGTTTTTTGGCTAATATACCAAAAAGTCATTACTGGAGAGTAAAGGGAATAGATTACAGTGCTGGATTTACTGGTGGTTCATCTGCTAACTTTGGTAGTTTTCATCCAAGTATATTCAATAAGGTATTACAAGGTAAAGCATATCACGGTTCAGATAGAAAAGCACTTATTTGTGGTGCTGAATTTTATACTGATTTTGTAACTATGATTAACTTTATGACACAAAGTGTACCTGATATTAAATCAGAATGGAATGTAGAAGGTAAATTATTTACAACTGGTGAAGGATTAAAAGTAGATGTAGTACCATCGGATAAATTAACGCTAAATGGTGCATCTAATGTAGCTTTGCTTGTAGATAAATCACATTTCAAAACTGTTAAATTGAAGAATTATCCTTCAACTGATGTATTCGAAACAATTAACAATGAAAATCCATTAAAAACAAATGGATTTATTCACGGTATAAAGGGATTTATTGATTTATATCCAGATGCACATTGGGTATTTATTAATGAAACGCCTAGATATGCGGATGGAACTGCTAATCCAGTTTATACTTCACTTTCGCCATTAGGTGAACCATTAGAAGCATAATAACGATTAAATAAGGAGAAATTAAAATGATTAGTAATTTAAAAAGATTTATGACTGAAAAAATTACTTCCGTTGAAGATGATATACTATATTATCAACACGGAGTAGTTACAAGTTTACCTAACGCTTCAAGCACATTTATTCCTAATCCTATGAAAGATGTAGTTTCAGTTGATATTACTCCTATAAAATTAGGTACTGTATCAGCAAATGGAGTAGCTTTATTTACTACAGCGGTAGGATATGAAATAGATGGGTTTGATAATCCAATATCTTCTTTGCCTGATTGGTCAGCGGTAGCTTTCCAGCCAGGTGCTATTGTAAAATCGAGTGGTAAAGCATATATATGTACAGAAGCACATACAGGTAGTGGTTCAATAGATTTAACTAAGTTTAGAGAATTGAGCGCTACAAAATTTATTAGATTAGTACATACGGCAGCAGGTGCAGGAAAAGTAGTTTCCATAGAATATTTATTAACTGGCTATTATCAATAGTATAGGGGCTTATGCCCCTAATTTTATATGGAGGTTAAATGTTTACATTAGGTGAACTTGATAATCGTCTTGCATTAAAGTTAGGAGACCCAGTAACAAATAATAGCAAAGGTGAATTATTTGATTTAGAACAAAGAGTAAATTATTTATCACGAGCTTATGGTAGATTGATTAGAACATTAAAACAAGTAATGGGTTCTTATGCTCCACAATTTTCAGATACTACTAAATTTATACAAAAACAACTAAATGACTTTACTATTAAAGTAGCTTGGCAAGAAGTAGATTTTTCTAAAGATAAAATATATTTAGAAAAAGTAGAGGAAGCATATTTATTTTATTCTACTATAACTAACCCATTACCAGAACCTACTCCAGCCCCACCTATGACAGAAAGTAAAGGTTCTTACAAAAAAATAATAATGATTGATAATAAAAAATGGTTATCAACAATAAATAATGAAAATGATTTACAAAAGCCAGATTTAACTAAAGGTATTTTTTATGGAACTATAATGAATAATTCATTATGTATAACTCCTTTGGTTAAAAATCCAGATAAATTAAATTTAGATGCTATTATAGTTACTTCTCCAATATACTTTGATGATAGTAATTTAGAACAGCCTGTTAACATTAGTGGTGAATATGTAGATATTTTACTTACAATGGCAGCCGCAGAAGGAATGGCAGATGCAGCCAGAAGTGATAAATTTCAAATGTTTGTTGCTGATGTAAATAATCAAATAACGTCAATAACAAATTATATCACATTACAATTACAATTAGAAGGTAAGCATAGTGGAAAGTGATAATCTACTTATAAATGAAATTGCATTTAGACTTGGTGATGAAAACTTTAATAACTTTGCAAGACATCAATATCAAAGAGTGTTGCAGAGAATTAAAAGGCAAATATCAAGAAAGTATAAATTAGATAAAAGAGTATATGAATTTAATAATGTATTAGATAGTGATATACCTATTGAATTACCATCATTTATAAGTCCTGTTTCACTTAGTGTAAACAATGTAGAATACACACTAAGTACTAAGATTGATGAAGACAGTAGTGAAAATCACTATGTTCTTTATAAGACTTATAATAAGTTAGTATTTGATTATCACCCTAAGTATTGTAGTAAAGATAGACCAGATAGATTAGTATTAGTATATAGTGCTGATATAAAGACTGATAATGATTATTTACCTGAATTAGAACCGATTATACCTGAACAGTATAATGAGGAAATGATTACTTATTCAATTATAGAAATGTGTAAAATAGGTATAAGTAAATTTAGTGGTGAAGAAGGTGCTAAATACGTAGCTATACTTAATTTATACAATAAGGACATTAAAGAATACGACCAAAACTTAGTTAAAAAAGAAGGATGGACAGTAATTAAACCTAAGTGGGTAGTATGACTTTTAAAGAATTAGATAAAATATTAAGTAAACATCCATATTGGAATACTTTAAGGATACAACAGAAGTATCAAATAGTTAATTCTATTTTACCTAAGATATGGAATTTACTTGGTGATAGACCTATAAATTACATTTCAGGTAATTTTAGAGAAATTACAAAAATACCTATTTGGTTTATCAATAATTATCAATCAACTTTAAGAGTAAGTGATTTAGATTTAGATATACCGAAGGAAGTTAAGTATTACAGTATAAATAGAGCTATAAACAAAATAAGTATGTTGGCTAACTATTATACTACTGTAATTACTTCAAATATTAAGAAGCGTTTAATAAAAGATAGAATAAGTCCAGTAATAACAATTACAAGCAAAGTATTAAATGTTATAAACTTAAATAGGGTAGTTAATTTTGTTAGTAACGTTGCTTATAAACTAATAAGTAAGGTTTTAATAACAAAAGTAAAGTTTTTAACTAATGTTACTTATAAGGTTTTAGGAATAAGTAAAACATTAAAAACTAATTTTATTACTTCATCAATATACCATTATTT
>CAKZQG010000019.1 GCA_937139605.1 uncultured bacterium | reverse complement strand
AAAATAGAAGACATATCTACATTAAATAAAATAAGGAAAATATTAGAATTAGAATTACCAAAAGAAGAATATTTAAACCAGATTAATCAATTTATTTAAATTTTAATTATTTAAAATTTCCTTTAACTTTATAAATAAAAAATTCTTAATAGAATTATTTTAATTAGATTTAAATTTTTTTAATTAATAGGGCAAGCATCTATTATAGTTAATGGGTAATCCGTTGTAGCAGTACTAGCTGTAGTTACCGTTAAACTACTACCACTTGTTATAAAAGAAGAAGGAGTAGTTGCATTAGTGTCAATAGATATATCATTTGTATTATTTAAGGTAAGGTTGCTTTGAGTTAAACTACCACAAGGTGGATTTAAATTATAATCAAAGCTATATACTAATGCATTATTACTAAATGTTCCTGGAACTATAAAAATGTTAGCTAATGGTATTGCTTTTATTACATCCATATAGGTACCAGGATTATAATTACTAACTTGAAAAGCCATATTTTGAATAGGAGCTAAAGTATTATTAACTTTAATTAAATTTAATTTTGAATTGTTATGATCATATAAAATTAATATAGAATTATCAGAATTGGAAACAGGAACTAATGAAACACTAAACCGCCCCGATACACTTACCTCTCCAATTTTATTGAAATTATTATCAGTTTTTATAACATAATACCTATCAGGGCTAGCAGTGTAATCAACAAAGCTAAAATAAAAGTTATTATTATAATCTCCTAAGCACCCTAAAAATCCTAAATTAGTTGAGCTATTTGTTATTTGATAATATTGAGCACTATTAATAACATCATTAACATCATCACTTGAAACATCTATTTTTGTTAAATACTTATCACCATTTGAATCAACAAAATACAAGAAAGTTTTGTTATCTGAGGTAATGATATTAGCTTCTCCCCATACTGCATTATTTATAATCCATTTAAAGCTAAG
The DNA here is from genome assembly GCA_937139605.1 of uncultured bacterium. GTDB lineage: Bacteria > DRYD01 > DRYD01 > DRYD01 > DRYD01 > CAKZQG01. The sequence continues at coordinate 441 of CAKZQG010000019.1, read as the reverse complement.
GTCTTGCCCAAACTTAGCTATATTAAAACCGCTGCCAGAAATAGGATTATAAGATATATTAGCAATAATTCCAGGGGTATTATTATTATAAGGTAGAATAAAATTTACATCATTTGAAAAATATATTATGCTATTAGTGGAACCATCACTATTTAGTTTAGATATAAAAAAACCGTTATTATTAGCATATCCACAAGCATAATAGTAAGTATTGTTATTTTCGATATTTTCAAACCCAAAAGCTCCTCTTATTCCAATACTTCCTAGTTTAGACCAAACTACATTTAAATTAGAATCTAATTTAACAAAAAGTGCATCATCTATATTGCTAGAACTATCATAGGCTTTACCTACAGCAAAATATCCACCATCAGAAGTAGGTACAATAGAAAAGAACTCTTCATAATCATTTGGATAATAATCATTTGGATATTGGCCATC
>CAKZQG010000018.1 GCA_937139605.1 uncultured bacterium | reverse complement strand
AGACTATTTACTAGAAGGGTTTTTAATAAGTAAATTAAGATTAGCTATAAATTATTTAGATAAACTTAATCGCTATAATGTATCTAATAGAGGTAGATACAGGAGTAAAATAAATAACTTAATAGAAAAATATACTAAGTTAGTAACTGCATTTGAAGAACAGAACTACTTAAAAGCTGTAAATAGAGTAAACTTATTGTTATCTAACATAGAATTAGAAGATGAAGAAATTGATTACGATATGGAAATACAAGAAGAGGTAGAAGATTTCTTTGAAGAAGAAGATATTAAAGGGGGTTTTGTCCCTATATTTGTTCCTGATAGTAATGTATTTGATAAATTGTATTATGGCTATAGATATGAATACATATGGGAAACAATTGCTAAGTATCTTGAGAAAGCTGAATTAAATCGCACAAGACAATCGATTATTGATAATGTAAATATTAACAAGTTAGTAGTTGAATTAGATAAGTTACAAGAGGATAAAGATAAATATACAGAAGAAGAGTTAAGAGCTAAACGTCAAGAAATAAAAGATAAACTAGAAAAGATTATCAATGAACTTATTAAAAGTGAGATTAGATTTATTAGAAAAAGTCAAGTTGACTTTATAGGAAATCCTGGTAGGTCATTAGATAACCCTTCTAACTTAATATATATTGGTAGATATGGGAATATTTATCTTAGTTTAAGAGCATTTGCTCCTTATGCTAGTAAAGATAGGAAGATATATACAGTATTTTTCCATTCTATACTTGAAATGATGAAAAGGGATTTAATTACAGCTAATTATATAGTTGCTGAAGAGAATATGGAAAATATGAGAGAAGCGAAAAGAATAAAAAATAGAATAAAAGATTTGTATTATGTGTATACTCAAGATGATAGATTTAAATATGAAAACAAATATGTAGAAGAGTTAAGAATAAATGACCCGTTAGTAATAATGATTAGTGATGGATTGGGTGTTAGAGGTCAAGAAGAAGAAAGAATAGGTATCATTAGTAATATAGAAAAAGTAGATAAGAACTATGAAATAACCATTACTACAATTAATGGTGAAACAAGAAATATAATTGTTTCTCCTAATAGTTTTTTAAGGACTATAAGTAAATCTACATATAAAGAACTGGTAGAGCATTATAATAGACTGGGGTTAAAAAGAGTAGATTACAAAGGAATAGCAACGAAGTACTTATTGACTGCACCTCTTTATATTGTAAAAGCTATTACTGCAATAGGGATGGTAACTGTACTTGGTATAGGTAATGTTATGATGGCGTTTAGAAATTTATTTAGTGGTAGTATATCTATGATTCCAACTATACACAGTTTAAGGAGTATATTAAGACAGTCAAAAAGTATTTCAAATAATATTAAGAATGATATGTATTCTAAAATGAACTTGCAATTATCTGAACAATACAGAAACTTAATGTATAGTGTGATGTTTTCAGATATTACAAGTATATTGAAGTTAAACATAGGTAATATAACAGCTAAATCTGGCTCTTCTATATTATGGAAAGCGTTATTTACAATAGATAATTTAGATATTTCGGGTAAGTCTTTCTTAAAGAGTATGGGGATAGCAGTTCCTACTGAAGATGCTAAAAGTGAGGTTATTGAAATATTTAAACAAGCAGGAATAAGCAAATTTGGTGAAGCTAAGTATAAAAACATATTAAAGTATTTTGCAGATGACAGTAGTATATCTTCAACAGATATAGTAGAATTAATATTTGATATGATAGATGATGGAATTACTAAAAAGAGATTTGAAGACTTATTAATAAACTTTAAGAAGTTAGTAGTTCAGATAAAATATGGACTTATAAGTGATGAAGAAATTAAAACTGAAATATCTAAGCTAAGACAAATACCAATTTTAAGTTCAACAGATAGATTAGCTAAGTTTTATGATATGTTTTTAAGATTAACTCAAAAAGAGGATAACTATTTAGCTGAAACTCCTGATTTATATACTATACTTGAAGCAATGATAGATATTATGGATTCTTTATTACAGTATGTAAATAATATTAGAGAAACTATAATAAGTGAAATATCTAACATAGTTGAAGCTTCAAAGTATAATTACGAAGATATAGAAAGATTGAGAAAACAGATTATTTTCATAGGTGCAGGTTATACTGCCAATGCAGTTATGGATGAAGATAAAGAAATGGAAGATATAATGAATGCAGATAACATTATTGAATATGTATTTACTCGTGCCATAGATGAAAGAAGTAATGAACTTATTAATAAATATGGGGAAATAGTTAAAACATTATTAGATTATTTAAATAAAAGGTCTATATACAAAAATATATTGAAAAAACATAAAGTAAGTAAAGAGAATATAGTAAAAGATAACGATAAAATATTAAGTATGATAGATGATAATCACTATGTATATACTTTATCTTCTAATGATGATTTAGATTCACTTGTAGAGGTTCTGATAAAATTAGAAGGGCAACTAAATGGAGTAGAATTAACTAAAGATTCTGTAAATAAAGCTAATCTTAATATTTCAGATAAAGATAGAATCTATATTGTATTTCCAAATGAATACAAAAAAGGGAATAGAATTGAAGCTACTTATGGTCTTACTATAATTATCGATAAATCTTTAAAAGTATTTGGACAAATATTAGCTAATAAATTTAGTTTAATAAAGGTAATGGATACTGAGGGCAATGTATATACTATTGGTGGTGAAAGTAGTGATTATCAAGAGTATGTATATGAAAGAATATACAGTGCAATAGAAAGAAGTTTATTATATCAAAATGCTATCAATACTGTAAGTTATCTAAATGATGAAGTAGATGATGCTGTAATCATATACTTTTTACAATACATACACGAAGAATTTAACAGAAGGGGATTATATAAAGTTAATAAGGACATATTAAATAAAATCAGGAAATATGAATCTAAGATAGAGGTATCGAGTTTAAATTTAAGTAAAATGCAAATTATACAGTTATTAATGGAATATTATAAGATTAAAGCTTTGAATATGACTATGGGATTATATGCTATGCCTGAACCATTTTTAAGAAAGAATACGGCTAACATAGGATTTGTAATGGGTAAAATGGTAGGTTTAGAAGATGATTTAGCTATTTCATTTGGGATGAGATATACAGATGTACGGCAGGTAAGATATGACAAAGCTGCGAGAGTAAGAATATTTAGAAATCGGGTAGGTGCATTTATAAACTTATTAAATCACTATGCTCAACATAAGTTTATGACTACATATTCAACTGCAAAACAGTATAAAGATTATCTTAAAATTATTTCTTACTTTGATAGTATGTCATTTACTTCTAAAAGTAGGGTATATAGTGGTAAATTTAGTATAGGTAAAACTAAGAAAATAATGGGATTTAATCCTTTAATAAACTATTTATCTTATTTAGGAATTGCAGTAGGATTTGACAAGTTATTAGGGATTATAAATTCTTATATAAAAATTGGGTATCAATTTGGAATTGACCCATTATATGAGTTTTTAAAATACTTAGGCAACATAATAGAGTTAGTAACCTTAGATGATGATGAACGTGAAAAATTGCTTATGAAGAATATGAATAAAGAAAAGATAAAGAAAATGGGATATACATTAGAAGAATATTACAAATTAAGAGGTATGTTAGAATCTTACAATATATTCAAAAACGATTATTTATCTTTGATTACAAATCCAACAGTAAGAATGGATTTATTAAGTGCTATACCTATTATAGGGTATGGAGTGAGTGTATTACAAATCTTAATTGGAATGTTTAGTGCTGGTTATACGAGTATATTTAATGATTTAGATGAATTAGAAGCTGATGAATATAAAAATTACAAAAAAGATATAGCTAAGGCATTATACAATACAAATATATACTCAACTTCTAAGATACTATTTATTTCCGCAAGGTTAATAAATGAAGATGAATATTATTTCTTTATTTATAAACTTGTAGGCGAGTACTGTTTAGACAAGAATAATAGACCTTATAAGTTTAAAGTATTTAAAGAATTATTAGAAAATGATAAATTAAGAATATCAAGTTATAACAGATACTTAAAATTTTTAGAAAGTGATTATTACAGAGAGAGAATAAATGCAATGCAAAATTTGTACATCAGAGAATCGGAAAAGCAATAAAGTAGTTAAAGATGGTTTATGTTACGAACATTACGTAGAAGAATGTGAGAAGGTATTTTGTGATAATAGTGATATAGAGAATTTAGGTATATTAAAGTGGGCTAAATATTTCTTACCTCATCACGTTAAGAATGAATTTCCTCCAAAGCATAAATTCATATATGCAATGTTACTTAACCT
>CAKZQG010000017.1 GCA_937139605.1 uncultured bacterium | reverse complement strand
AAAAAATAAAAAAATAAAAGGAGGGGGTTAAAAGTGAATAATGTAAAAAAATATTTTAAAATAGCAGTTTTTTTAATAGCTTTAATTATAACTGTGCTACAATATAGTTTTGCACAAAATTATTATGTTTATAATAATATAGAAGACAAAAAGATGAGTATTAATGCTGGTTTATGGAGTGCTAAGTTAACGGGGACTTTATTTGCTCCTTCTACTAACTTCACTACTGATTTATCTGATGACCTAGGATTTGGAAATACTAAAACTGGCTTTTATTTTGATTTTAATTATAAATTATCTAATTTAAATACTGTTGGGTTTTCTTATTTTAATGTAGAACATAAAGCTGTTAAAACTTTGACAAGAAATGTCACATTGCCTGCTGAGCCTGTTGATATTAATGTAGCTTCTAATACAACTTTATTTTCTAATATAAGGAACAGCGCTTTTGACTTATTTTATAAAAGATATGTTAATACTGGAGAGAATTATGATTTTTATGGGATGATTGGAATAAGATTTAATAATTTTAAAGCTGATTATTCTACAAATACAGCTGCTTTAGCTTCATTTAAAGGTAATGCTCCTGCTTTATTTTTAGGGTTAGGTGGAAAATTTAATATAGGATCTAATTTAAATGCTTTTTATGAAGTTAATGGTTTAAGTGTTTCTTTAAATTCTAGCTCTAAAAATAAATTTTTCCAATATAGCTTAGGGCTAAATTATAGATTTACTGAAAATTGGGCACTAAGTGTTGGATATAGATATCTTTCATCTAAATTTGAAGATGATCTTAATAGAAATGCTGACCTTAAACTACAAGGACTTAATTTCGGTTTAAATTTAAAATTTTAATTACTTAAAAATTTAATAAATAAAAGGAGGTATAAAAATAATGAGCAAAAATAAAATATATAAAAAATTGTATAATATTTTTCTAACAGTTTTTATAGTTTTATTAATGCTTCTTAATTTTATAAGTTTTTCATATGGGTATAGTTTTGTAGATGATAGCTATAGTTATAAGGGTATGGAATTTAAGGTAAAAGCTTGGGCTTCTAGATTAACAGGATCCACTACTGAATATACTTCTGGTAATAGTTATGATTTAAAAGATGTATATGGATTTGGAGGGACTAAAACTTCTTTACAATTTGAACTAAGAAAAGAAATAAATCAACATTCTTTTGCTTATTTAGCTTACTTTGGAGATACTAGGAAATCTAATGTTGTACTTACTTCCCCTGTTAGCTTTTATTTTAATCAAAATGGAACTGGAGTTGTTAATTTAAGTGCTGGTGATAATTTAAGTACTGTTATTAAAGTAAATTCTTTTGATGTGGTTTATGGATATTACATAGGGAAAAATTATGAAAAAGGGTATGCTGCAGTTTTGGCAGGTATTAGGTTTAATAATTTTGCTGTTGATTGGACTTATAACGGTAGTGTTAATGGATCTAATTCTTATAGAATAAATGGAGCAAGTGGGTTCTTAGGATTAGAAGGAAAATATATGTTAAGTGAGAATTTAGCTGCTTTTGCTAGAGTTGATGGTGGGGTTGTTGGTGGCGGTGGTAAAAGAGTTGGAATATTTGAATATGAATTAGGTGGTGATCTTAAATTAACTAATAACTTAAACTTAGAATTAGGATTTAAATATGCTGATGCTAGAGCAAGAGATGAATTGGGTAATAAATTAACCCTTAAATACCAAGGAATTAATGGAGGACTTAAATTTAAATTCTAATTAAACTTAATAAATATAGAATAATAAAGTTTGATTGGCTGGGAATAATTTTTCCCAGCCTTTTTATTTATTAAATACTATTTTTAAAAAGGGGATTTGCTAAAATTGGAGAAAAAGAAAATAAACCTTATAATAATAATAAGGAGGAAAAGGATATGGCATACAGACCTTGTAAATTTAGACATTCTCAGTTAGGTATATTTCAATGTGAAAGACATATGTACCAGCATGCTGAGCAAGATCAATATGAAGAGTTATATCAATTTTGTTTGCAAAATGTTCCTGATAAATTTTGTCCGTATATAGATTTTGGGTTTGATATGTCTCAAAATCCTCCAAGGATTTTTATTAATTGTACTCATCCATATTTTGGTGGCCCTTTAAAAGCTATAGGAGATTGTCCTAATTGCCCATTTCCTGAAGGAGATTCCTTAGCTTAATTTATTTGTAATTAATAATTTATGTTTTTAATTAATTTCTCTTTATACTTTAGGAGGGAAAACATTTATGTATAAAGTTTTAGATTCTAAGGAATATTCTAATCAATTTGGTTTAAAATCCTTTACAAAGTATTTAGTTTTTAATACTCCTAAAAGAAGACAGTTTGTACATATAACTAATGAAGTTCAGAAAGCGGTAGATGAAGCTAATATAAAGGAAGGGTTTGTTTTAGTTTCTGCTATGCATATTACTGCAGCTGTTTTTATTAATGATAATGAAGAGGGATTTTTGTATGATTTAGAAAAATTCTTAGAAAGATTAGCTCCGTATGGTAAGCACCCGGATGGTGAAGAATATAGACATCATTTAAGTGGAGAAGATAACGGAGATGCTCATTTAAAAAATATTTTAGTTCATCATCAAGTAATTGTTCCTATTACTGAAGGGAAATTAGATTTAGGGCCTTGGCAAAGAATATTTTATGCTGAATTTGATGGACAACGTAATAAAAAACTCATTATTAAAATTATCGGATTCTAATATTTATAAAATAAACATTGTTAAATCAAATAAAAACATGTTATCCTTTATATAAGTGGGGTAGTTTTTAGTTTATGAGGTATATTTTTAACAATTTTATTCATAAATTCCTTTATTTTCTCATTATAGTTTTATTTTCTTATTTAGTAGTGTTTTTGTTTTCTTCTTGTAATAATCAAGAATCTAATAACAATATAAAAAAGGAAGAAAGGAAAATTATATTCTGGACAGTTTCTCTTAAACCTTATTTTACTAATTATATTGAAAATGTTATAACTAATTTTGAGAATATTTATAATGTAAAAGTGGAATGGCAAGATATCCCTTTAGATTCTATTTATCAAAAATTACAAACTTCATATTATACTGATTTTTATCCAAATGTTGTTAATCTTAATTTGCCATTAGCTTATGCTCTTTTTGCTAATCATTATATTTATTCCTTTGATTTTAATAAATTGAAAGATGATTTAAATAAGTATAACTATAATTTAATTGATAGCTGTATATATAATAAAGAGGATTTATTTTGTTTTCCTTGGTATTCTTCTGTTAAATTATTAATTTTTAATAAAAGTATTTATGATTTTAGTAAAGATAATTTTAGGGATGTTTTAGAATTTTTAGATATTGTTAAGAAAATAAAAAAGGATAAAGGGGTTTTTGGATTTTATCCTTTTATTAAATTTGAACAAGATATGTTAGCTTTTGGGTTTATTGATAATCCTTTAAATGTCTTTAATAAAGATGTTTTATTATTTTATAAAAAATTAAGGGATATGAAAGATTATTTACCTTCTGGTTTTTGGGTTTCTAATGTCGATATAGCTTATAGTATGTATAAAGATAAGAAAGTGGCTTCTATTTTAATAGGACCTCAATTTATATACAGAATTAAACAAGAGGATATTAAATTATATGAAAATACTGATGTTATTAAATTTCCTTTTAAATATTATCCTGTTAGTTTAATGGTTTTATCTGTTATGTATAAAAATAGCTTTAATAATGATAAATATTTAGATTCTTATAAGTTTATTAGATTTATAACTAATGTTAAAAATCAAAGTGATTTTGCTAAATTGGTACCTGTTTTACCAAGCGTTAAAGTTAATTTAAATGATATCATCTATAAAAATGATGATAATTTAACTATAAAAGTAAAAAAAGAAATGCTAAGTGTTTTTGATAAGTCTAAGGTATTTGATTTGTATTTTGTTAAAGTAATAAATGATCCAGTCAAAAGAACTAATATATTTAAAGAATTTAATAATGAAATATTTAATACTAGTACTGATATTAATATTATTTTTGAAAAATATCAAAAAATTTGGGGTTCTAGTAAATCTAATTAATTTTTTTAATTTAATTTTTTATTTATATTAAAACATTTAATAAATTATGATAAAAGAAGGAGATATTATAAAGTTAATTTTGGTAGATGATAAGAATAAGCAATATTTAAAAAAGGTTAGAAAAGGGATTATTTTTGAAGACCATAAAAGAAATAGATTAACTTTTGAAGATGTTATTAATAGGGATTACGGTAGTGTTGTTAAAAATTTTATAATATTAAAACCTACTACAGAAGATTTTATTTTATATTATTTAAAAAGAAAGACTCAGATAATATATCCTAAGGATTCTGCTTATTTGCTTCTTAAACTTGGTATAAATTCTAATTCTAAGGTTTTAGAAATTTCTACAGGTAGTGGAGCTATGAGTATAGTTTTATTAAAATGTTTATATCCTAATGGATTTTTAGTTTCTATTGATAAAAACATGGATTTTATTCTTAATGCTAAAAAAAATATATCAGAATTTTGTAATTTAGAAAATATTAATTATGCTAATAATTTGGGTCTTATTAATTTTGATGTACTTTCTAAAAATATTTTTAATTTATTTAAGATAAAATTTGATAGTTGTATAGTGGATATACCTGAAATAGACGATGTGATAACTAAGGTATATGAATTATTGAATAGTAATTCAACTATTGGTATAATTTTGCCTACTGCTAATCAGGTTATAAAGGCTATAGAGGTTTTGAAATCAAGTGGGTTTTGTGATATAGAAATTCAGGAGATATTATTAAGAAAATATAAAGCAAATTATAATAGATTTAGACCTTTTGATATAATGACTGCTCATACTGCTTATATCCTTACTGCTAAAAAAATCTTAAAATATTAAGTTTATTTCTTAATTAACATTAATTTTTTATTCATGAAAATAATTCTAAAATTTTTTCTAATTGATTTTTTATATTGAAAATTAATGGGTTTAAATTTTTAGAATTAGCTTTAAGAAATGATGGAACGTAAAATAAGTTTTTATTACTTATTATATTATCTTCATAATTTAAAAATAAATAAATGATATCTTTATAAAAAATAATGAAAGATTTAGTATAATTGTTTATAATAAAAAATTTTTCAATTGTTTTTTGAAAAATTAGCTTTAAATGAAAAAAAGTCTCTTTATCTTCTATATTATATAGACAATAAATATTATGTAATAAATTAGTTATTTCAAAGTTTAGTTCTGAAATGTCTATTATTTCTAAGGTATATGCATTATAGAAAACATTTGTTAATTTTATTTCATTGTAAAGTAAGTTGATTATATCATTTTTAGATTCATTAATATTAAAAGATTTTGTTTTAAGAAATTTTATTTCTTTAGGATTGGTAAAAAGGAGATTGCTATAAATTAATATGGGATTATTAATTTTTTTTATATTTTTTAATTTTGTTGAGATTGCTAGTCCTTTAAAAAAAGTTTCTATTTTTTTATAATTCTTGTATCTTTTATATTTATTGGTTAAGAATACTTCTATCATTTCAAAATGTAAATTCTCATTTCTTATTATAAATTCATCTTCTAATCTAAAGGAAAGTGGTACTAATCTTACAAATCCATTATTTATATAATTTAAAGCTTTATAATATAAAACAGGATTATTAAATATTAGTAAATCGTTTAAAAATGAAAGTAAATTACTTGACGGATTTAGATTATTACTTTTTTTGTAATCTATAGAATATTTAACTTGAGAGTTTTTTTCAAAATTTAAATTGATTTCTTTGAGGATATTAGATATTATTATATTTTTTGCCTTTGAAATCCATAAAGAATTAATAATATTATATAAAAAAAATATAATTATTATAATAGGTATAATAGAAAATAGAATATTTATTACTATTGTAATAATCATTATATGACTAATATTATTCGATTTTGAGGAATTAAAAATTAGGAAGTTAAAAAGTAAATCAAAAGATAGGTAAAGAAGAAATACAAAGAATGAAGAAAAATAAAATGAAAGTTTTATTAAATTTAAGTAATTTTTTAACTCTTTGATTATTTTTTCCATATTTTATTAACTTTTCCTATTCTTTTTAGTCCTTTTATTCTATTTTCATTTTTGTTTTTCATTTCCTTCTTAATTTCCTTATTTTATTTTATTTATAAAACTAGTTTTAGTATTTTTTCTAATTGATTTTTAAAGTTATTTATTATTTTTTCTATGTTATTAATACTGGCAAGTAAATAAAATGGGGGTTCTAATATATTTTTGCTATTAAAAACTCCATCTTTATGGTTTATAAATAAATACAATAAATTATTATAATAAATAACAAGTGAATTATAATATTTTCTTTGATTATAAACTTTATCTGAAATTTTTATTAATATATTTTTTATATTGTTAAAGGTATTTTCATCGTTTATGTTATATAAACAGTATGTATTTTCAGATAAATTTATTGAGTGGTATTGTTTATCTTTAGAATCTATTATCTGCTTATAACTTCTTAATTTTATATTTAATGGATTTTTAAATAAATTGGAAGTATAAATTATAATTGGATTTTGTGATGTTGGTATGGAGGGATTGTTTAATTTTGTTGAGATACTTAGTCCTTCAAAGTTTGTTATATATTTTATTGTAGTTCTTCTATTTTTTCCAGTACCTTCTATTTTAGTATATTTATCTTTTAAAAATAATTCTATTATTTGTATTTCTAAATTATCTTCAGATTTTATAATTATTTCATCTTCTAAAACGAAATCAAAAGATAAACTGAAACCTCTATTTAAATAAGAAATCGATTGTTCTAAATTATCCGTATTTGATAGTATTAATTCGTTTATAAAATGAATTAAATTAAATGAAGGGTTTTTATTTTTTAGTAAATTGTATTTTAGATTATCTGTTAATAAACTAAAGTTATATGGAATAAGAGTAGGGGTATATTTTATATTTATATTATTTTTGAGCATCTTTGAGATATTTTCAATTATTATTTTTTTAGAATTTATACGCCAATATATGTTATAATAATAAATAGCAAAAAATATTGTAACAAATGAAAAAAAGATAGCGAATATTATATATGCAATATCTTCTGTATTTAATATATAAGCAAATATTATTAAAAATATTATAAAACATATTAAGAATATTAATAGTGTTTGGGTTCTTAAATTAAATAAAAGTTTTGTTAATTTATTTATTAAATCTATTTTAGTATTTTCATTTAATTCTATCATAATTTTAACTCCCCCTTATTAAAAATAAATTTAAAAATAAATTTTTTGTTTATAAAGCTAGCTTTAATATTTTTTTAAATTGTTCTTTTATATCATTTATTGTTTTTTCTAGTTTTTCGGAATTTAATGTTAAATAAAAAGGTGGTTCTAATATATTTTTAGTATTAAGAATATTATCTTCATGACTTATAAATGCGTATATGATACCTTGATAAATTAATATAAATGACTTCTTGTAATTATTTTTATGTATAATTGTTGATTTTTTATTATGTCATCTATTATTTTTATGTTTTCTTTGTCTTTTAAATTATATAAGCAATATATTTCATTTGTTATATTTACTATCTCATAGCTTAAGGAGTTTATGTTTTTAATGTTTTTTATATTTTTTAAAATATTGGGTGTATCTTTTGTAGATAAATCAGATAGATCTATAAATTTAATGTTTAAGGGATCATCAAATAAATGAGATTTATAGATTAATATTATGTTTTGGATTTTAAGTAATTCTTTGTATATATTCCATAAATTAGCAGATATTATAATCCCTTCAAAATTAATTATATTATAATAAATAGGATTTCTGTTTCTTATTTTTATATATTCTTCCTTTAAAAATAATTCTACAATCTCTATTGTAATGTTGTTATCAATTTTTATAATAATTTCATCTTGTAAATTAAAACTTTTTTGATATTGAAAATCTTTATTAATATATTCAAGCGATTTATTGAGATTATCTTGATTATTTATTAATATTAAATAGTTTATAAAATTAAGTAATTGATTTTGCGAACTTATATTTTTACTTTCCTTAATTTCTTCATTATACTTTATATCTATGTTATCTATATTTTCTGTATCAATTATTTTATTTAAATTTTTGCTAATTTTTTTCTTAAAAAAATTAGTCCAATCATTATTAAAGTATTCTATAAAAGTTGTAAAAGCTATATAATATAATCCTACTGAGTAAAGATTAGCCATTATTAAAACAGGAAGACTAAGATCTATTGTATTAATTAATTTTCCTTTTGAAAAATTATCTAGAATACTACCTGAAAATATTAGTACTATTAAAATTAATAAGATAAATAATTCATTGAAAATAATTATTTGTTTTCTTTTTTGGGGTAATGTAATCATAAGACCAATTATAATAATAAAATAGAATAAATAAAATCTACTAAGAAAAAAAATTGAGAAATGTTTATAATAGATAATACTTATAATAATTGTTAGAATAAATATTAATGGATTAAAAAAAGTCCTTATTTTAAGAATTGAAAGATATAATTTTAAATTTTGTAGTATTTCTTTCATTTGTAAAAAATAATTCACAAAACTAGCTCTAATATTTTTTCCAATTGATTTTTAAAATTATTCACTAATGAATTTAATTCTTTTTCCTTAATTTCAAAAAAAGGAGGTACATTAAATAAATCCCGACTTTTAAATATGTAATCTTTATGATTTAAAAATAAATAAACAATATCTTGATTAAAAACAATAAATGAACTAAGATAGTTATTTTTTTGATATATGTTTTCTATTATGGTATAGAACTTTGGCTTTAGATCATTTAATAAATTTTCATCGTTAATGTCATATAGACAATAAATGTTTTCTTGTAGATTTATTACTTTGAAATTTAAATTTTGAAAATCCTTATAAGAGGTATTTATAGAATAACTATCTATATTTTCAGGATTTTTTAAAAGATTTTGATGATATATTAGTATTATATTTGGATATTGACTATTAGTAGGTTTAGTTATTTTATTTGAAATAACTAGACCTTTGAAATATTCTACTTCTGCTACGTAAGAAAGTTTGCTATCTTCATATCTATCTAATATAGTTAATTCTATTATCTCTATAGGATTTGGTAATTCATTAGTTTCTAATATAATTTCGTCTTCAAAATTAAGGTGTATTCGTCTTTTATAGGATTTATATCTATTCATTATTTCCGTATAGTTAGGATTGCTAAATAAAAGAATATCTCTTAATAATGCTAATAATTTTTAGGTTTTTAGATTCTTTTTTATCTGTAAAGTATTTAAAGCTTGGAACTTTATTATTTAATAATTTATCTATATTTGACATTATAATATTCTTAGCTTTTTTAATCCATATAACATTAAAATAAAGGTATAAAACAATTGGTATAATTATAAAAGAAAATATTGAAGATATTATTAAAAAAACAAAAGTGCTAATAGCTAAGCTACTTATAACAAACAAAATTCTTATATTTTTTAACTCCGATTTTAGATTTTCTATTATTTTTTCCATTATATAAAAAGTAAATTAAATATTAATTATGTATTTTATTTTTATAATTTAAAAATAATTGAAACTTCTTTGTAAAACATTTATAATAAGTTAGTTTGTTGCCCATTTATTGTTTTTAATATTAAAAGATAGAAATATATAAGGAAAAGTAGTTAATAATTTGATATTAGTGATTATGAATTATAGTGGGCGGAACAGGAATTGAACCTGTGACCTCCTGCTTGTAAGGCAAGCGCTCTAACCACTGAGCTATCCGCCCCTATTATTTTATATATTTTATAAATATCCACTTTTTCCTCTTTATTTACTTTAATTTTTTTAGCATTTCTTTTATATTGTCTTCTACTTTCTTTATTAAATTCTCTATACAGTTTCTTTTATTCTTTTTATACTCTTCATAATAATTTAATAAATTAATTTTTCCCCCTATTTTTAGAATAACTTTTAAAGGACCATAAACTTTTTCTTTCCCAAATATTTCCCATTCTATTCTCTTTATTATTTCTAAAAACCTTTCATCTGACATATCTTCTTTTACATACCCTTCATATACCGCTATAAACTTCCATACTCTATGTAAATCATCATAAAAATTCTTTAACTCCTCTTTCTTTTCTTTATATAGTTTCTTTTCATATTCCGAAAGATCAGTCTCTAAATTATTATCTACATATATTATACTGTTAATGGTATTAAAAATAGTTCTAACTTTATCTAATAAATTCATATTTGGTTTAATTTTTATATCTAAGTATGTTGAGATTTTGTTTATTATAAATTCTTTTATTCTGTTTAATCTGTCGTTAAAAGATAAATTTTCTTCGAGTTTTAAGTTATAGAATTTTTCTGCTATACTTAAAAGATGTTCAGATATTCTTATTAATCTTTCGTAATTATCTTTTTTTTCATTTTCTATAGAATATAACCCTAATTTTTCTTCTATTCTTTTTAAAGCTGATATTATTTCGTTTTTCATACTTTTTATGTATTTATATTTTATAGCAATTGGTATTATAAAGAGATCATTTATTTTTTCTTGATTGTTTTTATGTAGTTCATCTAAAGCCCAGAAAGCTAATTGAATTACTCCTGGCTGGAATGGTAGTAAATAATCATTTAATCCGCAGGTATCTCCTTCAGGAAATATAACTAAAAATTTTTTGCCTTCGGTAATTAGTTTTATAGTTGTTTTAAATGAATCATTATCTATAGTTCCTCTTATTATGGAATATGCACCTAATTGTTGCATAAAGTATCCCTTTAATGGCTCTTCTACAAATATATCCCATGCTGCTAAATAATTAAAGTTATGATCTATAGCTTTAGATAAGTAAAACATTATAATTGGATCAAGTGCAGTAGGATGATTGGGGCATAATATTACCCTCTTATATTTTAAATCCTTTAATTTTTCTATATCGTTATTATCTATTTCTATTTTTTCTATTTTATAGATAAATTTTAAAGCTAATGGTAAAATAGATTTAGCTAATTTTATTAAAAAAATATTATCTTTAGGCTCAAAAAATTTTTTGTACCCCATTTTTATTATTTTAATTCAATTTTACATTTTATAAATCCTTTAAAATATAAAAGGAGTTTTTTATTTTTTTAATATTAAAATAAAAGAAGGTGTATATAAAAATTTCTACTTTTGATTATTGCTATTTAACAAGCCTAAGAAATTAAATATAAAAAATAAATATAATTATTAACTTATCATTTTAAGGAGATGAGTAAAATGCTAAATGAGAAAAATGAATTAAACCAAAAAAATGAATTGAAGCAAAAACTAAAGGAAAAGCTTAAAGAAATATTTCAATTTGAAAAAGAGGATCTAGATTTTGGGATTTATAAGATAATGAATTACAAGCGTAAAGAAATTGAGAATTTTATTGAAAAAGAATTAATTGAAGAAATTAGCAAGCAACTAAAATTAAAACAAAAAGAAGAGATAAATAAAATAGAAAAAGAAATTGAGGAGGTAAAAAAAGAAATAAAAGAAAATATCGGGGATTTTGTGTTTATAAATGGGGAACTAAAAGAAGAATTTAAAAATACACGCTTAGGTATGAAATATTACGAGAAGAAAAATCAGCTAGAAAAAGCTATAATTTCAGAGGATTTGGAAAAAGATATTTACAATCATTTAATAAACTTTTTCTCTCGTTATTATGATAAAGGGGATTTTATAAGTAAAAGAAGGTATGGAAAAAATGAAAAATATGTTATCCCTTACAACGGAGAAGAAGTTTTACTTTATTGGGTTAATAAAGATCAATATTATATAAAAACTACAGAGTATTTTAGAAAATATACTTTTAAAGTTAAATCTGATTCATTAACAGTTAATTTTAGAGTTGTGGATGCCCAGGAAGATAAAGGGAACATAAAAGCACTTGAAAGGAAATTTTTTGTTTTAAATGAAAATATATTTGATTTCGATAAAAATAAGAAGGAGTTAAATATTTATTTTGAATATAGGGGTTTAACAAAGGAAGAAGAGGAAAAATATAAGTATAATCAGTCGGTATCACAAGATAAAATAAATGAGGAAATAATAAGAATTTTACAAGAAAGAATTCCTGAAAGTAGTTTAGCTAGGTTAATTTTTGAAATTGAAGGAGAAAAAACTTTAATTGAAAAACATCTTAATAGATATACTAAAAGAAATACAACAGATTATTTTATACATAAGGATTTAAAGGGATTTTTACAAAGAGAATTAGATTTTTATATTAAGAATGAGTTTTTGAAATTAGAAGACTTACAGGTTTTAGAAAAAGTTTTAACACAGGGGGAGTATTTTGAGAGGTTAAGGATTTACTTTATTGGGATTAGTACGTTTAGAAATATTGCTTTAAAAATAATTGATTTTTTAGCGCAGATTGAGAACTTTCAAAAGAAGTTATGGGAGAAGAAGAAGTTTATTATTGATACTCATTATGTAATTACTTTGGATAAGATTAAGGAGTATGCTGGGGAAAGATTTTTAGAAGGTATTTTAGATGAAATTTTAGGTAATGAAAAGCAGTTAAAGGAATGGGAGGAATTGTTTGGAGTTAAGGTGGAAGGAAGAGAGGATTTAATTGAGAAAAATATACTGTTATTTAAGGGATGGAAGAAGTTACCGATTGATACTAAATATTTTAATGAAGATTTTAAATGGAAGTTATTGGTTGCTTTAAGTGAAAAGAATAGTTTAGATGAGATTTTGGATGGGGTTTTAATAAAATCTGAGAATTTTCAAGCTTTGAACTTGCTTTTAAATAAGTACTATGAGAAAGTCCAAACAATTTATATTGACCCGCCTTTTAACAAAGAAAATGAAGCAGATTATCTTTATAAAGTGGGTTATAAAGATGCTACATGGATAACCATGCTGGAAAATAGAATTAAACTAGCAAGAGAACTATTAAATGAAAGAGGAAGTATTTTTGTTAGATGTGATTATAATGGGAATATGTATGTAAGGTTATTATTAAATGAGATTTTTGGATGGAATAATTTTAGAAATGAGGTAATTGTTCAAACAACTCCTGGAAAAACTAAAGGAGAAGGATTACAGCTTACCAAAGCTAAAGATAGTTTATTTATTTATTCTTATGGGGAAAAATTTAAGTTTAATCTGTATTACACGACTACCTTTGAATCGAAATTCCTTGAGGCAATAAAAAGAATAATAGAAAAACAAAATATTTATGATCAAAATAATAAAATAATAGAGCTATTAGAAGAAATGTTGTGGCTTCAATTAGGAACAAGGGTTGGTGAAAGAGCAACCTCTTCTGAGGTATCTATATTTGGTTTAAAATTAAAAGCTCCTGAAGGGAGACATTGGGAATTCACTCAAAGAAGACTAGATGAACTAATTAATAAAAATAAAGTGAGGTTAAGATGTAGAAATTGTAGTTTTATAATAAAAGATTTTTCTGATTTGAATTTACATCATTGTAATGAGCCTAATTATATTATTGAATGTTTTTATGATGAAAAACTTGTAAATGAAAAAATGAAAATTGGACTGATATTGCTGGGTACACTCAAACTTGGGGATTTCAAACGGAAAATGCGGAGGAGCTTTTAGAAAGAGTTATAGAAATTTCTTCAGCAGAAGGCGATCTAGTTATGGACTTCTTTCTTGGATCTGGAGCAACTACAGCAGTAGCACATAAGCTTAGAAGAAAATATATTGGAGTTGAAATTGGAGAACATTTTGAAAATTTTTATGTAGGTAAGAAATATTCTCAAAAATTAAAAAAATATATTCCAGTAAAGAAAATTGGTGTGCTAGGTAGAATGAAAAAAGTTTTATTTTATGATCCTTCAGGAATTTCAAAGGAAAAGAATATTAAAGAAAAATATAATGAGAAAACAGCAGGTGGTTTCTTTAAATATCACACTTTAGAGCAGTACGAAGATGCTTTAGAAAATATAGAATTTGAAAAACAAAACGGAGAAAATATTGAATATAAAAAACAAAATGAGCTCCTTTATGAACTACCAGATTATTTCACTAAATACATACTTGAATGGGAAACTAAAAACAGTAACACTTTCCTTAATCTTCATAAAATGAAAGATCCCTTTAATTACAAACTTAAAATCATTGAAAATTATAAACAAAAAATAGTTAATGTTGATTTAATTGAGACATTTAATTATCTAATTGGATTGAATGTAAATAAATACAAAGTTTTAGAAGATAACGAGAGAAAATATGTTTTCGTTTTTGCTGAAAAACAAAATAAAAAAATTATCATTGTTTGGAGAAATCTAAAAAATATTGACTTTGAAAAAGATAAAAAAATCATTGAAAATAATATCCAAGAATTTAATCCAGATGAAACTTACATTAACGGAGACGCCATAGTTAAAAATTTTACACCAATTGAACCATTATTTAAATCCTTAATGTTTGAAGATATCAAGCAATAAGAAGTGACAAATTAATAAGGATATTAAAGATATTAATAAATATGTATAAAAAAATAATAAAAAATAAAAAAACGAGGAATATAAAGATGAGTTTAAAACTTGAAAAACACCTGGTTTTAAATAAATACTTTCTTAATCTCTTTGGTTTTAATAATTTCAATGAGTTAAGAGAAAAATTAAAAGATACAACAGAAGGATACGATACTACAGGAAGAAGTTTTTTTCTTGATGTATTAATTGGTTTAAAACCCCAATTAGAAACTGAACTTCTAAGATACGATCAAGCAATAAAAGACTATACAGAAAGATTAAGACAAAGCAGAAGACAACCGAACTTAAACCTAAAATATTTCCAATATCTTGCAGTTCTATTTACAGAAATATTTTTAGATAAATATTATAATGATAAACAAAGATTATTGAATGAATTGAACGCATTTTTAGAGGAATTTAATAATGAAAATAAAGAGAAAATAAGTTATTTTAATGAAAAAGACTTAAAAAAAATTGGGTTTTGGATGGCAACAGGTAGCGGTAAAACCCTTCTAATTCATATAAACTACTGGCAGATTTTGAAGTATTCTAAAAATAATTGGGATAACATAATCCTGATTACTCCAAATGAAGGATTATCAAAACAACATTATGAAGAATTGAAATTGAGTGGAATTCCTTGTAAATTATATAATGGAAATATAGATAATTTAAAAACAAAAGATGGAGAAATTTTGGTAATAGATATGTACAAACTTACTCAAGAAAAAAAGGGTGAAGGGGTAAGTATAGATATATCTTATTTCGATGGAAAAAACTTACTTTTTATTGATGAAGGACATAAAGGACAAAGAACAGAAGAACAGAAGTGGAAACTATTGAGAGAAGAAATAGGAAAAAATGGATTTTTATTTGAATATTCTGCCACTTTCGGACAAGTTATAGGAAATAATCAATATTTACTCCAAGAATATTCTAAAGCAATAATTTTTGATTACTCTTATAAATATTTTTATACAGATGGATACGGCAAAGATTTTTATGTCTATAATGTAAAAGAAAATAATTATACAGAAGATCAACAAGACTTGTTATTATTAGCGGGGTTATTATCTTTTTATGAACAATTGGAAATTTTTGAGAAATATAAAGAAGAATTAAGAATATACAATATTGAAAAACCTTTATGGATTTTTGTTGGAAGTAAAGTTGCAGGTAAGGGAATTAATTCTGATATACTAAGAATAGTTAAATTTTTAGATAAAATAACACTAAAGATCAACAATATATTAAAAGTAATATTGAAAAGATATTAAAAGAAAAATCTGGGCTTATTGATAATGAAGGTAATGATATTTTTAAAGGAAAATTTGAATTTATAAAAAATATTGATTTAAACATTCTTATAGAAAATATTTATCAAAAAATATTTAATGGAAAAGGTATATTAGAGCTTTACGAAATAAAAAATTCTGATGGAGAGATAGGAGTTAAAACTTCTGCAACAGGAAAATATTTTGGGGTTATTAATGTAGGAGATGTAGGGGAACTTAAAAAATTGATTTCAGATTTAAATATTGAAATTAAACAGGATCACTTTAGTCAATCCTTATTTTTTGGGATTAATGAAATTAATTCTCATATAAATATTCTAATTGGCTCAAAAAAGTTTGTAGAAGGATGGAACTCTTGGAGAGTTTCAAATATGGGATTGATAAATATGGGAAGAAATGAAGGCACACAGATTATCCAGCTTTTTGGAAGGGGTGTAAGATTAAAAGGGAAAAATTACTCACTTAAAAGAGAAGAAAATCCAGATTATAAATTAAAAATATTACAAACACTTTTTATTTTCGGTTTAAATGCAGATTATATTAATGCCTTCTTAGAAGCAATAGAAAGTGAAGAAGTAAATTACCAAGAGATAATTATTCCGATTAATTTTAATAACGCTCAAAAATGGGAAGGAAAAATTTATACGATAAAAACAAAAGATGCTTTTGATTTCCTTGATTATCCTATATTACTTACATTAGATAATAATATTTTGAGAGCTACTAAAATTGATTTGAGATCAAAAATTACTTTATCACATGGATTAAAACTTAGCACTGCTCAGACACTAATAGAAGAACCATTAACAATTCCCGAAGGCTATTTTAATCTTATTGATTGGGATTATATTTATTCAGAAATTATTAACTACAAAAGTATAAAAGGATTATATAACTTGATTATAGATATGGAAGTAATAAAAAAGATAATAAAATCAAGTGAATATAAAATATTCTTAGATAAACCCTTGGGAAATGAATCAATAGATATTGAAAATAATAATGGGAAACCTATTTTTAAAATAACATCTTTTGAAGGATTAAAGAAATTTCATGAAATTATTTTAATTATCATAAAAGATTATATTATAAAATTTTATAAGAAGGAAGAAAAAAGAAAAACTATGGATTGTTTAGAAGTAGATTTATTAACAATAAATGATCATACTTTTATGTACCCTCAAAATAAGGAAATTATAATCAAGATTCCTAAGAATTTAGGAAATGAAATTAAAGAAGTTATAAATCAGCTTAATGAATATAATCCGGATTCTAATAGATTACCTTCTGAATGGAAAAATTGGGAATCATTTATTATTCATTTTGATAATCATTTATATACTCCTTTAGTAATTTGGAAAAAAAATAAAGAAGAAGTGAAATCAGTGCCGATAAAACTTAATAAAGGAGAAACTAAATTCCTATTAGATTTTAAAAACTTATTGAATACTAATAATAGTCTTTTTGAAAATTATGATATATTTTTACTTAGAAATCTTTCAAGAAAGGGCATAGGGTTCTTTATTAGCTCCGGCTTCTATCCAGATTTTATAATTTGGATTAACAACCAAAATAAACAACATCTGGTTTTTATAGATCCAAAAGGAATTAGAAATCTCGGAAATTTTAACGATGATAAAATTCAATTCTGTATTTCTTATATCAAAGATATAAATAAAAAAATAAATGAAGAATTAACCGAAAAGGATACCAATTTACAGTTGGATGCTTTTATTCTATCCATATCTTCTTATAATGATATAAAATATACATTTGGTCAGGGAAATCATCCAAAGGAAATGTTTGAACAAAATAACATAATATTCCAAGAAGATTCTGAATACCTTATGAAAATATTAAAAAAAATAAAAGTTATTTTAAATTTTTAACGCTTTATAACAAGAGATTATATCAAAATTTTATAATAAAAAAAAGTTTATGAAATAAGTATGTATAGTTTAGTAAGTAATTTCTTGCTTATAATAGAAACATTAATCCATTTAATAATTTAAGAATAAATTATAATGTGCCTGTATGGAGAAATATTAATGGTAGTTTTCCACAAGGATTGGAATTTATAGTGATAGGTAATAAAACTGCTAGAAAATTATATGTTAGAACTGCAATAGTTGCTCAAATTAAAAACAATAAGTTTTACTTCCAATCTAATAATTCCGTTATTAATTTTGCTGATAAATTTTAATAAATTTAAATTTTAATAAATTTAATAATAAAACTTTAAAAAAATATAATATATAAAAATATAGATCTCACATTTCTTTAATCAAAGATATAATTCATTTTCTAAGATATTTTTAAAAACAAATATACTTTTTTAACTATAGGTAAAGTAGAAAAAAGAAAGAAATATAAAATAAAAAAATCAAAAGGGAAAAAATAGTGTATAAATTCATAGATAGTTATTTAAAGAGTGTATTTTATGAAAGAGAAAAACAAATAATAAGTTTAGTAAAGGATTTTATAATACCAGATAAATTAAAGGATAAAGCAAAAATAGAGTTAATAGAAATAATACCAGTAAAGGAAGAATATTATATAAAAGCGATTCCTGATTATATATCAAAAATAAGAATAAATGAAGAAGAATATTATGTAAATATAGAGTTTCAAAGTAGTATAAAAAGGGATATAATTTTCAAAACGAGTTTATATAACTTGTTGCTAAGTAAAGAACTAGATAAAGAAGTAATAAGTCTGATATTGTTATTAGATAAAAAGGAAGGAAAAGAGAAATCAATATATTATCAAGAATCATCAAAAAGAATAAGAATAGGTAATGAGATTATAAAAACAAATATATACAAAGTCTTAGTGATAAACTTGTTAAATGATAAGGTAAAAGAAAAAATAAGAAGTAAAGATTATATGGGATTAATAGAGTTAATAGAATCATATGAAAGAGGATATAAAAAAGAAGTGTTAAATGAGATAATAAGGGAAATAGAAGGGAAAATAAACAAAGGGGAATATAAGGAAGAAGAAGGAAAAAGATTGAAAATAATAATAGGGATGTTATATATAGAGAAAGGAGCAATAAGTTATAAAGAGGTGAATCAAATGTTAGATATAGATAAAGAAGATTATATAAAATTATATAAAAGAAACCCAATGCTAAAGGATATTGTAGATACTGTATATGGAAAACAAATGAAAGAAATGGAAAAAATACTAAAAGAAAAAGAAAAACAGTTAGAAAAAGAAAAAAAAGAAGTATTAAAAGAAAAAGAACAAATACTAAAAGAGAAAGAAGAAATATTAAAAGAGAAAGAGAAAGAAATAATAAAAGTATTAGTAATAACAAAATTACCAAAGGAAAAACAAAAGATATTAATAGAGATCCAAAAAATTGAAGAGATAGAGAAATTGCTAAAAATAAAAGAAATTATGTTGTTAGATTTAGAACCTGATGAATATATACAAGCTATAAAAGAAATTATTCAAAAATAATAAAAAAAGAAAAATAATTTTGTTTAGAATTTATTTAAAAATTATTTGATTTAAAATTCCTAAAATTTTTAGTGTTTAATAGCAAGAGATTATATTAAAATCTTATAATAAAAAAAGTTAATGAATATGTATAATTTAGTAAGTAATTACAAAGAAACAGATGAACAAAGGAGAGTAATAAATGAGATAGTACAAAGCATAAAAAAGAATAATAAATTTACGACTTTATTAGGAGTGACAGGTAGTGGCAAGACATTTGTAATGGCTAAAGTAATAGAAGCATTAGATTTACCGGCTTTAGTTATTGCCCCTAATAAAGTATTAGCAGCTCAATTATTCTCTGAATTCAAAAATTTTTTCCCACATAACAGAGTAGAATATTTCATTAGCTTTTACGATTTCTATAGACCAGAAAGCTATGTACCTTCATTAGATCTATACCTAGAAAAAGAAGCAGTTATTAATATGTATATAGATAAACTTAGACATAGAGCTACCCAAGCAGTTATATCTGATAAAAATACTATTATAGTTGCAAGTGTTTCTTGTATCTATAATATCGGTTCTCCCGAAGAATATATTAACTCCTATTTTAACATATACATAAACCAAAAAATAACTACAGATGAAATAACTTATAAACTAGTTTCAATTTATTATGAACAAGATAACTATGAACTAAATCCTGGGAAATTTAGAGTTAGAGGAAATAATATTATTGTTTTTCCTCAAGGTGAAGATAACCCTATTTTAATTGAATTAGATTATGATACTGTAGAAAATATTTATATAATAAATTATCCTGACTTTAAAAAACTAAGAAAAGTAGATTTATTTACTATATATCCAGCGAAAATGTTTATAACTTCTGAAGAAATCTTAAAAAAAGCTATAAAAGAAATAAGACAAGATTTAGAACAAAGATATAACGAATTAATAAAAGAAGGGAAATTAGTAGAAGCTCAGAGACTAAGAACTCGTGTAGAATATGACTTAGCAATGCTATCTAAATTCGGTACATGCCCAGGAATTGAAAATTACTCTAGGTACCTTTCTAACAGGCCCCCCAACTCCCCACCTTATACATTATTACATTACTTTAAAGATAAATTTATAACTTTTATAGATGAAAGCCATATAACTATTAGCCAATTAAAAGGGATGTACTTTTCTGATAAAAATAGAAAGGAAACTTTAATAGAATATGGATTTAGATTACCTAGTTGTTTAGATAATAGGCCATTGAGATTTGAAGAATTCCTTGAATTTACTCATAATATAGTTTTTGTTAGTGCTACTCCTGGAGATTTTGAACTGAGTAATTCTAATAAGATTGTTGAATTATTGGTTAGGCCTACGGGGTTAGTTGATCCTGAAGTAATTATCTTAAAACCAGATAATATTGTTGAAACTATCTTAAATGAAATTAATCAAGAAAAATCTAAGGGTAATAGAGTAATAATAAATGTATTAACTCAGAAAATGGCGGAAGATTTTTGTGAGTATTTAATAATGAATGGAGTTAAATCTGCTTATATTCACTCTAAAGTTGAGCCGCTTGATAGAATAAAAATATTAACAGATTTTAGAAAAGGAGTTTATGATTGCTTAGTAGGGGTTAATCTATTAAGAGAAGGCTTAGATTTACCTGAAGTTTCTACTGTAATAATAACAGATGGTGATAAACAAGGGTTTTTAAGAAGTAAGAATAGTATTATTCAATTAGCTGGGAGAGCTGCTAGAAATTTAGTATCTAAAGTTATTATTTTTGCTAATGAAATAACTAAAGCATTAAGTGATGCTATTGCTGAAACTAACCGAAGAAGAGAATATCAGTTGAATTATAATAAAATGAATTCAATAGAACCTAAACCTCTTCCTGCTAAACCTAAGGATATTATAAAAATGGTATTTGAAATGTTAGGAGTAGATTATAAAGACAATAAAGAACTTTTAACTAAGGTTGATTTATTAATTAGTGAAGAGGAAATAGCTTTTGTAGATGATGAAATATTTATTGAATATATAAATAGATTAAGTGAAAAAAAGAAAAAAGATTTGAAACAAAGACTAACAAAATATATGAAATCTTTAGCAGATAATATGGATTTTGAAAAAGCTATTGTTATTAGAGAAAAAATAAAGTTATTAAATTAGAATGTATTTAAATTTTATAATATAAATAAAAAAAGGGGCTTTTTATGACCCCTTTTTATATTTAGTTTCTAGTTTTTTATATTATAATTTGGTTTATAATTTAAGTTCCATTCGTTTAGCAATATATCTAAAAGATAAAGTGGTAAGTAAGTTTTCTAATTTTTGCTCAAAAGGATAAACAACAGATCTTATTTTTTTTATATTATTTTCTTTTGCAAATTTTATTAAATTAAGTAATAAATTTATTTCATGTCCTTGAGATTCATAGCCTTCTTTTGTATATATTCCATAGATATTAATATATTCTTCTTTTAATAAATCGTCATTTTTATCTATATCAAAGATAATACAAGCTAATAAATTATCATTTTCTTTTATCCCTATTATATTATTTACTTTATTTAGATCTATTTTTGGTATTTCTCTTTTTATTGTTTTTTCAATATGGCTATGATATTTATTTATTAATTCTTCTACTTTATCATATTCATTTTGGCTTATATTTACCAAAGGGTAATTATATTCTTCTATTAGTATCTGAGTTTTTTCTGTATATATATTATCTTTGAATTCTAATTTTAGGGGGATGTATTTTAAAATAACTGGTTTGGTTAAGGTGTTTTCAGTTGTTATAGTTGAGTATGTATGTTGAATTACTTCTTCTTTTAATGAATCTATTATTTTTTTATATCCAGAAACAATTATTGTCCTTTCATCAAATGGAAATAATATATCTTGTTCTAGTTCTATTTTATCGTAATCTCCTATACTTTTTTTGTCAAAATTTCCTTCTATATAGGTGCTTATGTAAGAGTAATCTTTTACATCAATTTTATGAGAAATTCTTTTAATATATCCTTGAGCGGAACCTTCAAAAGAAATTTGCATAAAATATTCATATGGTTTATCTAAAATAAGTTCCGGATGGTGTTTACATTTCCATGATTTGCTATATATTGGGGAAAAGTTAAGTGGAATTTTATTAAATTTTAGGTATCCTTCAGAATAGTATGTATTGTTTTCTTGATATATATTATTTTCTCCTTCGGCTTGGATTAAAAATCCGTTTATTTCTCCTTCGTATTCTAAAATTGCTTTTTTAGGCATTTTCATTTTTCCCCCCCCTTTTTTTTATATTTTTTTTATTTTGTATTTTTTTATACTTGGTCTTATACTGAAGATTATATAGTTCTTATAGGATATAAATTATATATATTTTTTTTTAATCCTTGTTGTTTTTGAATTACAAAAATTTTATTTTTGTTTTAAAAAAAATATAAAAAGAATAAAAGGAATTTTATAAAAACTTTTATAATAAAAATAATAGGGGAGTTGAAATTTGTTTTCTTATTAATTTTAATTTTTTAAAATTGAAAGAGAGGAGTGAGATTACATGAGAGATTATTATGAAATCCTTGGAGTAAGTAGAAATGCAACTGAAAAAGAATTAAAAGAAGCTTACAGAAAATTAGTTAGAAAATACCATCCTGACTTAAATCCAAATAACAGAGAAGAAGCAGAAAAAATATTTAGAGAAATAAATGAAGCTTATGAAGTATTATCTGATCCTGAAAAAAGGAAATTATACGATAAATATGGACATAATTGGAAGAATTTTAGCCAATTTAAAGATTATGAGAATATCTATCAACAATATAACCAAAGTACAGGAGGTTATAGAAGATCTAAAGCTGCACAAGATTTAGAAGAAATATTAAATGAAATATTTGGAAAATCAAAGTCATCTTCTGCTTTTGAATTCTTTTTTGATTTATCTGATATTTTTAATAAAGCAGGTACTACTTCTAAAAGTTATAAAAATTACTCATATAGTTCTTATAATCCTTTTGATTCTAATTTTTCAAATCTTTCTAATAATATACCTGAAACTGAAGTATATTTTGATATAAATGAAATATATAACGGAATTACTAAGAATATAACTTTAAATATAAATGGGAATTTATATACAACTACTATTAGCATACCCTCTAGAATAAAAGAAAATGCAAAGATAACAATAAATACTCCTTATGGCCCTATTAAAATTAAAATAAAAATAAATAAAGGAGATTATATTGTGTTTAATGAAAAAAACTTATATAAAGTTGTAGAAGTAGATATTTCTAAAATAATTAATAAAGAAGAGATAGTTATTCCTTTACCTAATAATAAAAAATTAAAGACAACAATAACTTCTGAAGATCTATATAAAGAAAAGATATTCAAAGGTTTAGGATTAGTTGATAGTAAAGGAAATTCAGGAGATTTATATGTTTATTTTGTACCTAAAGTTAGCGTTAATGAAATTCTTAATCTAAGTTATAAGAAGTAGAAAAAATAAAAATGAAAAATGGAGGGGGCATATGGTTGAAAAAATTTTAGAAATCTTTTTTAAAGAGTATCCATTAGATGGTAGCTATTTTACTATTAAAGTAGTTGCTAATATGCTAAATTTAAATGAACAAACTATAAGGTATTATGAAAAAATGGGATTAATAAAACCAAGTAGAACTCCTACAGGTAGAAGGATGTATAGCCTTAAAGATATAGCTAAATTAAGAATAATCTCAAATTTATCTAAGGATATGGGTATAAATACCGCTGGTATCGAAGTAATTATAAAACTACTAGAACAAATTGAACAGATGAAACAAAAATATGAAGAAGAAATTAATACCTTAAAATCTAAATTAGAGTATTATAACTTAAATTATGGAGATATAGGATTAATAAAATATAAAGGAAATTCTATTAAAATTAAAGAAAATGAATAGGGGAGTACTAAAAATTAGAAATACATATAGGATCTAAGGAAGGTAGGTTATAAATTTATGGATTTAGAAGAAATAAATAATAATATAGATAAACTGGAAAAAATAAAATCTTTTAAAGAAGAAAATGAGATATTGTTTATAGGTATAGCTGGAGGAACTGCATCAGGCAAAACTAGTGTTGCTAATGAATTAATGAAAAATCTTCATCAAGAAAAAGTTACTCTTATTAATTTAGATTCATATTATATTGATTTATCTCATTTGGAATTAGAAGAAAGAAAGAAATTTAATTTTGATCATCCAAATTCTATAGACTGGAACTTAGTTTATCAAAATTTATATAACTTATTTCAATTAAAAAAAGCATATAAACCTGTTTATTCTTTCACTTTATATAACAGAACTAATGAATTTGAAGAACTAGAACCCGCTAAAATCATAATCTTAGAAGGACTTTTCTCTTTATATAAAAAAGAATTGAGAAATCTAATGGATTTGAAAATATTTGTATCTGCTCCTGACGATATAAGATTAATAAGAAGAATTAAAAGAGATATATCTCAAAGAGGTAGAGATATTGATAGTATAATAGAACAGTATCTAAATTTTGTTAGACCTATGTATATAGAATATGTAAAACCTACAAAAAACTATGCTGATATAATTATTCAAAATGAAAAAAGTTTTAAATCCGCTTTAAATTTATTGATAGCTTTAATTAAAGAGCATCACAATAAGTATGCTAAAAATTTTAAATAAAAATTATAAAGTAGCTTTTTTTATATACTTTTTACTCTCTATTCTTTATTTATTTTTTTATTCTAAATTTTTCAATTTAAGTTTTGGAGCAATAGATAAAAATGTCAAAACTATTAAAAAAATATACTCAAATAAATTAATTGAAATAGATAAAAAAGACATAAAGGTTATGGTATTAACAATAGATGGAATAATTTCTAATCCTTTATTAGTTTATTTCCAAAATAAGCTAAAGAATAAAGATAAATATGATTTTATTTTAGTTAAAATAGATAGTTATGGCGGATTACTTGATTCTATGATGGATTTAGTACAGTTGTTTTATTCAGTTGATAAACCAATTATTTGCTATGTATATCCTAAAGGTAGTAAGGCTTTAAGTGCGGCTATGTTTGTTTTAATTGCTGGGAATGTTGCAGTTATGTCTAATGATACAATTACTGGGGCTTCTACTCCTTTGGATCTTACAAATACTAATAATCAAACTTTACAAAATAAAGCTATTCAGGCTTTACTAGCTTTTAGTCAAAACCTTGCTAATAGAAGAAATAGAAACTATTTTGCTATTCAGGATGCTATTGTTAATGCTAAAACTTATACAAGCTTACAAGCACTTAATAATAATCTAATTGATTTTGTATTAGATGATCCTTCTGAGATTTTTAAAAACATAAAAAATAAACCCTTAATATTAGATACTGGAGAAGTTATTGTATTAAAGAACTATCAAAACATAGTTTATGATACTATTGAACCTGATTTATTAGAAAAAATTTTAATAACCCTGGCTAATCCCGAGATCGCTTATTTTTTATTGACTTTAGGATTTTGGGCTATTATAATAGAATTTAATCATCCTGGAACTTTAGTTCCTTTAATTACTGGTATTATATTAATAAGTTTGGGCCTATTTGGGTTAGGTTTAGTTTCCGTTAATTTCTTAGGAATTGCACTCATTATAGCCGCCTTTATTATCTATCTTATAGAAATAAAGGCTAGTACCTATGGGGTTTCTTTTATCCTTGGCACTGTTTTACTTATTACTGGGACTATTTTAGCTTTTAAAAATAGTAATATTTTTTATAAACCTCCTGTAGTATTTTTCTTAACTGTTAGTTCTATTTTCTTAATTATTTTTTTAACTGTAATTTATTATATTTTTAAATCTTTAAAAAATAAACCTAAATTTGGGATTGAATCTATTATTGGAAAACAAGCTAAGGTTATGGCTATAAAAGAGAATGAATTAATTGTAAAGGTAGAAGGAGATTTGTGGTCTGCTTTATTAAATAACTCACAAGAACTTAGTAAAATTAATATAAACGATTTATTAACTGTTATTGATATAGATCCTGCTAATTTAAAACTAATTGTAAAAAAAGAAGAAATTAAAAAAGACATTAATAACTAATTAAAAAATATGGAACTTTATAATAAAAATATTATAGATACCCTTATAGATACAAAACCATTTGATTATGATATTAATCAATATTTTTATAATGATAGTTTATTTTTAGAGTCTATAAGAAATGCTTTTATTAATCAGTATTATAATTCTGAATTTTATAAAAATTTGGTAAATATTAAGTATAAAAAAAATTTTAACGAAGAATTTAGTTTAGAGAATTTTATTAATAATATTAAAAATTTAGAAGATTTTTTTAGATGGTATTTATTTTTGAATGTGTGGGTATTAAAGGAATACGCTGATACTGATTATTTCATATTAAATAAAAACTATGAAACTGAGTTATATTCCTCTGGTACTAAAGGGAAAAAATCAAGAATAGTTTTGGACAATTTAACTTTAAACAGAATCAAAAAAATTGTTTTTAATATTTATAATGATTATAATTTGGTAGATTTAGAAAATGAATATAATTATTTATTTTTTACATATGAGATAGATTTTGCGAGTAATGTTGGGACTGCTTTTTCTGATATGTTATTAACTTCTTTAGCCCCTAAGATAAAAAATAAATTTTTTGCTTTAAAATACGATGATTCTAAAAAAGATTTTTATTTTGATATAGATTCAGTTATTAATATTTTAATAAAGTATTCAAAACAAGACAATCCTATAAGGATTCTGGGATTTCCAGCTTATATATATTTTACTATTCAGGAAATTATTAAGAGAAATTTGAGATTTAATTTTGAAGGAGTTGTTTTACCTGGGGGAGGATGGAAAACTTTAGCTGATAAAGAAATCCCAAAACCTGTATTTAGAAAACTAATAAAGGATTATTTAGGAATAAAACCTGAAAATGTTAGAGATTTATATGGATTAGTAGAACATGGAATACCTTATGTAGAATGCGAATATTTTAATATGCATATCCCTAGATATTCCAGAATTTTAATATTTAATCCTTTAACGAAAAATTTTTATTATCACAATAATAATATAGGTCTAATTTCTTTTATTACACCTTACTGTAATAGCTATGCTATTGCTTTTGTTATTAGTAGTGATGTGGGATATATTTCTTATAACTGTGAATGCGGAAGAAAAGGATTTTATATAAATGTATTAGGTAGGGCAGGAAAAACTCAATTAAGGGGATGTGCTATTAATGCATTACAATACCTCCAACAAAAATAACACACATAATCATAATTACCAAGATAATTTAGAATTAAAACTAAAGGAAAATTTTAAAATTATTCTTAAAGAATTACTTGTTTTAGCCATTTTTTATTATTTTATTTTTACCTTTTCTTTTATTGTAATATATAAAATATTTTTTGCTTTTTTTATTAAACAAGAAAAAACAATCGTTGATATAAATTCTAATTTAAATAATTTTAAACTTTCTAATTTTTTAGCTATTTTCAATATAAATTCCGATTTTAATAACTTTTCTTTTTCATTTTTTAATAATAATTTTATGATTTTAAGTTTTATATATAATGGCAATTCTAAAAGTGATTTGGTATTAACAAAAAGAGATATCTACTCTTATGAATTATTATCTAAAAAATATTCATTAAAATTCGATAATTACTATAAAGTAAATTATGGTAAATTAAATATAAATGATTTAGCTATTTTGGATTTATTTGTTAGTACTTATAATGAGATATCTCAAAAAAATAATATTTTTTATTTAAATTTTGATTCTAATTTAAATTTTTTAAAATCTTTTGAATTTTATTTTAATATTGACAATTTTAATAATTTTAATAATTATTATCTCAAAAAAGTTGATTATTATGATAAATTTTATTATATTTTGTTTACTTTATTAAATAGAGAAAATGATTTAAGTGATAATAATAAAATTATGTTAGCTAAAATGAACTCTAATAACAAAGAAATAAAAGACTTAAAATTAATAAAATTACCTTATAATATTTCTTCTATAGATTTATACTATCCATTTATTTTTATAACTTCATCTTATAATGAGGAAAGTAAATTTCTTTTATTAAAAGTACAAGATAAAAAATATATAGAAATTTTACCTTTCTTTTTGGAATCTAATTATTCAAAAATTGAATTACTTGATATAATAAATTTAAAAGATAATTATTACTTAATTTTTAAAACATATAAAGATCTTATAGGTAATGAAATAATTTTTATTAACTTAAATTATAAAAATGAAGTAGAAAATGTATATGTTTTAAAAAGCGAGTTTATTAATTTAATTAATATAAAAAAATCCTTTATTATTGATAAAAATTTATATTTGATATATCAATTGATTAATGATAATAAATGTATAGGTATAATTAAGCTAAATATGATGGATTCTTCATTTTTTAATAAAGTTATATTTACTAATAAAGATGTAAAATTCTTAGATTTGGAAAATATATTTAAAAATTTGGTAATGTTCTGGAGATATCAAAATAATGATATATCTATATTATCTTTAGATTTATCTAATGATAATAAAATAAATAACAATATAGATCCAGTTTTTATAATTGACTACAGTTATTATCAAAGTAATTATAAAAATAATAATTTAAATAAAGCTGAGTTTAATTTTACTAAATTAAATAGCTTTAATAATGTAGGATTGAAGTTGGTGCCTAAAAAGGATTTTTTAATTTATATTAATGTTAGTAAGAATGATTTTTATTTAAAACCAGTTGATAAGTTAATTATTGATTTAAGTGATATAAAAATTTCAAATAAAGAGATAAATTTCTTTTAATTTAGGTAAGGATAAAGTATAAAATAAATAATAATAATAAAAAAATAAGGGAGCTTTTAAATAAAGCCCCCTTTTGTTATTTATTTTATTGTTTTTGAATTTAATTTTAGAAATTAATCCCTTGAGTTTGTGGTTGTTGAATATTATTTAAAGGGTTAACTGCTTGTGTTGGATTTAATCCTTGAGCTAACTGGTTCCCTAATAATGGATTAACGCCTCCATTAGCACCACCATATTTTTGTAAGATTTGTTGTGCCATCTGATCTATTTCTGGCTTTAATTGTATGTTCATACTTTTTACCATTTGATAATCCTGATTTAATTTAGATACAGCTTGCTGTAGATTTTGGCCTCCATTTTTCTCTGCTTCTAATACTTGGATTATATCTTGTAGTATTAATTGATTGGGATCATTTTGGTTTTGATTAGGTTGCTGTGCTTGTTGTGCTTGTTGCGGTTTGTTTGAATTAGAATTTCCCTGTGGCTTTTGATTCTTTTGTTCTTCTAGTTTTTTCTTTAATTCTTCCAATTGTTTTTTTAGTTCATCTATTTGTTTTTGTAATTCTTCTTTTTCTTTATCTTTACTAGTTTTATCTTGATCTTTTGGATCTTCTGGTTTATTACTTTCTTCGGGTTTTTTGGAATCTTCTGTTTGGGTAGTTTGATTTACATTAGAAGTTTCATTTACATTAGAACCTTGATTTACGTTAGAACTTTGATTTATTGAACTTGAACTGTAATCTGCACTGCTACTTACTGAACTTACATTATTAACTTCAGACATTTAATTCACCTCCTTTATAGTTTTATTTATAATCATTTTTTATACCTAAAAAAACAATTTTTGTTAATTATATTAAATTTTTGTTAATTATATTAAATTT
>CAKZQG010000016.1 GCA_937139605.1 uncultured bacterium | reverse complement strand
ATTTTTTATTTAATTTTATTATAGAAAGTAAAAAATTTACTTTACGGGTTTTAGCCTACCTATAAGGAATTGAAACTTAGTTCAGGGAAGGAATTGAACCTTCCCTGAACTCCGTTTTAGCCTACCTATAAGGAATTGAAACTATAATCATAACCGTGAATTGGAGCATATATCTGAAAGTTTTAGCCTACCTATAAGGAATTGAAACAAATGAATGAATAAAAAGAAATGTCTATAGCCAACCACTTGCTAGTTTTAGCCTACCTATAAGGAATTGAAACTCTAAAATAATTTCAGAGGGTGAGCCTCCCCACCCCCGTTTTAGCCTACCTATAAGGAATTGAAACTTACTTCCGCTGTGGATACGTGTCCCACCGCGGAGAGTTTTAGCCTACCTATAAGGAATTGAAACTCGTTAGTTTCCCATTCAGTAGCGAGGATCTCCCCCTCGGTTTTAGCCTACCTATAAGGAATTGAAACGAAGTTCCTGTAAACCGGGTTGCAATACAATTGCAACGTTTTAGCCTACCTATAAGGAATTGAAACATTGAAAAAGCATTGGTAAGATATAAATTACTCATATTGTTTTAGCCTACCTATAAGGAATTGAAACAAAATTTGTTAAAATTAACAAATTTTTAACAAAATAGTTTTAGCCTACCTATAAGGAATTGAAACTTTTTTGGAATTCTTCGCTTGAAAGTGAAGCTAGGAAGTTTTAGCCTACCTATAAGGAATTGAAACTCTAATAACTTCTTTAACAAAAAATCATATAGTATGTGTTTTAGCCTACCTATAAGGAATTGAAACATACGCTCCATCCCCGCTATACTCCTCATTCACCCAGTAGTTTTAGCCTACCTATAAGGAATTGAAACTTGATAAAAATAATCCATTCAATGAACTATTTAATAAGTTTTAGCCTACCTATAAGGAATTGAAACTTAGTTCAGGGAAGGTTCAATTCCTTCCCTGAACTCGTTTTAGCCTACCTATAAGGAATTGAAACACTCATATCTTTCCATATCTACACCCCCTTTCTTTCTTTGTTTTAGCCTACCTATAAGGAATTGAAACTTATCTCATTCCTTATCTCCTTCAACTCCTTCACTATCGTTTTAGCCTACCTATAAGGAATTGAAACACAAATATCACATAATCCTCCCAATCAAATATCTCAAGTTTTAGCCTACCTATAAGGAATTGAAACGTATTTTATTTTCTGTAGGATAGATATATATATAGATGTTTTAGCCTACCTATAAGGAATTGAAACTATGTGGAGTATAGATGATAAAATAGGGATAATGAATGGTTTTAGCCTACCTATAAGGAATTGAAACTCCAATATTTTCAATCTCTTCCTTAAATTTTTAATTGTTTTAGCCTACCTATAAGGAATTGAAACAAACTATGTATATATGGAATGAGGATATAGATATATTGTTTTAGCCTACCTATAAGGAATTGAAACGGAAATATTCTTTTATTTCAAATTTTTTCTTTGTATGTTTTAGCCTACCTATAAGGAATTGAAACGGAACTTGGTATAGTAGGTATGGTATCCATACCCACGTTTTAGCCTACCTATAAGGAATTGAAACTTAAGAAATTTTTCTTCAAAGTTTTCAGGTAAAGTAGGTTTTAGCCTACCTATAAGGAATTGAAACAGAATATAATTCCCTTTTTCTGTTTTTATGATTGTTCGTTTTAGCCTACCTATAAGGAATTGAAACTTAAAATAAACAAAGTTGTATCTGAACTTAGAGGAATTGAAAAAAAAGAATTGAAAAAGAAAAGTGCTTAATTATTCTAGAAAAAATTTAATTTATTATAAACTTTATTAATAAATGAATTTAATTTTTTAAAATTTAAGAGATTAACTTTTAAATTATATAGATTACTTTTATATTTTACTTTTATTCCCCATCTGGTTCTTAAAGAAAGCATTAATATCTCTTTTATAGCAGTTAAATCATCAATTTCTTCTATATTTTCAATACTTTCATAAAAAGCATTACTAAAACTAAACTTTATAAAATAATCAAAACTCTTTTTATTTATTCTAATAATCTTTTTATTTTGATTATTATTTAGTGTTAATTTAGAAACAGCAGAAGGACCAAAACCAATATAATCAAAGTAATACCAATACTTTAAATTATGAATAGAATATTTCTTGTTCCTAGCAAAATTAGAAACTTCATAATGCTCAAATCCTAAGTCTCTTAACCCATAATGAATTAAATCATAAAACTTATTAAAATTCTCTTGAATATCATATATCTCTTTTATTAAAGTATCAAATCTATGATATATTACTTTTTTATCATCATATATGTCTAAAGCATAATAAGAAATATGATCTATAGGCAAATTTTTTATTGTATTTATATCATTTAATAAAGAGCTAATTTTTTGAAAAGGATATAAATAAATCAAATCAATAGAAATATTATTAAAAAACTTAGAGACTAATTCTATTTTGGAAATAATTTCATAAGGATTACTGGTTCTACCTAAAACCCTTAATCCAAATAAACTAAAAGTTTGAACCCCAATACTAACCCTATTTATCCCCAAATACTTTAAAGATTTAAGATAATCTAATGTAATTAATTCAGGATTTAATTCAATCGTTATTTCACATTCAGAAGATAAACTAAAATTATTAAAAATACTGTTTAAAATTTTTTCTAAACTAAAAGGATTAATTAAATTGGGAGTCCCACCCCCAAAATATATACTATTTATAATTTTATCAAAATACTCATAACCTATCTCATTAAAATATTTTTTAGAATTCAATATTTCATTAATAATGTTATTAAAATATAATCTATACTTAAATGGAGTGGTTTTGAAAAAATCACAATAAAAACAGATTTTTTGACAAAAGGGAAAATGTATATAAATACCTAAACTATTAATAGGAAGGATATTATTAATAAAGGAAGGGAAAGAAATGTCGAAGGAATTTTTCCTAAGAAAAATATTACTTAAAAATTTATTATTAACTTTCATATATTTTATAATTATTAATAGTATGGTATTATTCCTTTTGAGTGAAAATAAAGCTAATGCTGGGGTGCTGGTTCCTCCTAAAGGATTTGAATATAAATATGATCCCCAAGCCCCTAACCCCATAGATAAAACAGAAGAAGGAAATGAAGAATTAGAAAAAAAACCTAAGAAAATCTACTACTACCCACCAGACCTATTTAAAAACTACTACCAAAATAAAAATAATATAAACCCAATAAATAATGATAAAATAGATAATAATATACAAAATACTGAAACTGATTATCATAATTTAAATAAACAAAATAATACATCATATACTTCTAATTCAATGAATTTAATGACTATTTTATTAATAATTTCTTTTTTAAGCATTATAGCTTTAATTTTAGGAATATTTTATATAAATTATTTAAAATAAAAAGAATTAACAAATACTATTCCTGTTTATATGAAATACCCTGAAACTAAACTTAAAAAAAGAAGGACTGTCTTTGATGTTAAAAAATAATATAATATGAATACTAAAAAAAATTCTAAAAAAAATATAAAAAAAAATCAAACTAAAGAGAATAAAAAAAATAAAGAAATTGAATTATTTTTGCCAGTTAATTTTAATATAAAACTATTAATAAATAAAGAAACTAAAAAGAATATAATTAAAGAATTAGAAAACTTGTTAAACTATGTAGAGGAATCTATAAAAAATTATCAAAATAAAAAAGTATTTAAAATTGGACAGCTATATAAGGGAACTTTTATTGATGAAATTAAAGATAAAGTAGATAATATCCCATCTAACCTAAGTAAATCAAAAACTATTGAAAACCTAAATAATATTAAACAAAATATTATAAACTATATGGATTATGTTAATAATTTAAAAGAAGGAGATACAATATTATTAAGAACTATTCAGGGATTTATTAAAATTTATAATAGCATAAACCTTAAAGAATTAGAAAATGGAATTGATATAATATTAGATAACTGGATTGTAAAAGATATAATCCTATGAAACTAAAACTAAATTTTAATCTATTTGAAATTAAAGATTTTAATTCTTTAGATCTTAATACTTACTTTTTTTTAGTTCATTATGCTTTTGAACTTAAAAAAAAAGAAGAATTAGATATTATTACTCCATTTTTTAAGAATATAGATATATTAATAATAACTGATAATAAAAAAAACAATAACTATTTACCTATCTTTGATTTTTTTCATAAATTACAAGGAAAAATTAATATATATGACATAAGTCAAGAAATATTATTAGATAATATTAAAAGTATTTATTTATTTAATATTTTAAATTATTATCAGTATATTATTTTTTTCTTATTAAATCCTACTACTGAAAACAAAATAATCCCTAATATATCAAATAATAAAATTTTCAATAATAACAAAGTTTTTTATCAATATTTTAATCTTAATAAGAATTTTTTTACTTTACTTTTTACTTTTTCTATTATTTTGAACTTATATGAAATTGTTTATGATAAATTGAATAATATTAAATTGGAAATAGAAGAAGATCTAATTAATGAACTTGGAATTTTATCTGAATTTATAGATACCGATAAATTAAAAACATTATTAAATATTTTATTTAAAAATAAAACTAATTCAGAGTATATTATAAGTTTATCTAAAAATTTTGATTTAAAATTACTAAAGTTAAAAAATAATGAGAATTATCAAATTAAAATAAATTTAAGTGATATTTTACTTAATCTAAGATTTATTTTACAAGCTTTTTTTATAAATTCTCTAAGATATATGAATTAATAAAGAATAAAAAAAATATAAGAGGATAACTATGCTAGATCTAAAAGATGAAAAAAATTTTAATATACTACAAAAAATATATGAAATTAATAAGAATAAAATAATAGAATTAGATAAAAAAATAGAGCATATAACAAATACAGAAGGCTATACTTCCCCTAATTATATAAATTTAAATAAAACTAAATCAAGAATAAAAGAATTTATAGAAAATTATGAAAAATTAAAAAATATACTATCTGATATAGAATATGCCCAGGAATTAATATCTCAAGAAAAAGATGAACAAGCTAAAGAGTTCTATAAAAATGAAATAATTAACTTAGAAGCAGAAGCTAAAAAAATAGAAGATTACTTATGGGAATTAGTTTTACCTGAAGAAGAGGAAAAAAATATAATAGTAGAAATAAGAGCAGGAACTGGTGGAGAGGAAGCTGCTTTATTTGCTTTCGATTTATTTAGAATGTACTCTAAGTTTGCTGATAAAATGAAATTCAAAATAGAAATATTAGATCAAAACTTAACAGACTTAGGAGGTATTAAAGAAATAGTATTTGCAGTTAATAATAAGAACGCATATAAATATTTTAAATATGAAAGTGGAACCCATAGAGTTCAAAGAGTACCAATAACTGAGGCAAGTGGAAGAATCCATACTTCTACTGCCACTGTGGTAGTTCTACCTGAAGTAGAAGAAAAAGAAATAGAAATAAAAGAAGATGAACTAGAAATGGAAACATTTAAGGCTGGTGGAGCTGGAGGACAACACGTTAATAAAAATGAATGCGCTATTAGATTAAAACATATACCCACTGGAATAGTGGTAACTTGTTCAGACGAAAGAAGCTTACATCAAAATAAAGTTAAAGCCCTTAGAATATTAAGAGCTAAATTATCACAATTACAAAAAGAAAAACAAGAAGAGGAATTAAGAAAACAAAGAAGACAACAAGTTAAAACAGGTGATAGAAGCGAAAAAATTAGAACCTATAATTTCCCACAAAATAGAGTAACTGATCATAGAATAAATCTAACTATCCAAAATTTAGAAGCTGTTTTAAATGGAGATCTATTACCTATTATCCAAGAACTACAAAAAAATGAAGCTATCTCTAAAATCCAAGAGCTTATTAACTTTGAATCTAATAACTAATTAACTTTGAAAATAATTGAAAATAATAATTTAATATAATTTAAGGAATTTAAATATGATAGATAATAAACTAATTAAGTACTTTAAAAACTTCTCTAAGGAATTCCCTAATTATTTTAAAATAAAAAATCCTAGTTTTTTACTAATGACTAAATACTACTTAAGAAAACCCACTTTTAAATATTTATTACAATTATTTTTTGAAAACCCATTTAGAATTATTTTTAATACATTAATTTACTTACCTAGAGTTATTTTTATTAATACATTAAATAAAATTTTTAAGAAAAATCCGGAATTCTATATCGATAGTAATTTAAAAAGGATAATAACTGATTTTTCTAAAGGTAAGGGATTTATAACTATAAGTTATTGTCAAAAACCGTTTGATTGCCCAGATGGAAGGTTTTCTTATAAATGTAGTGCATCTTATGAAAGATGTAAAAGTTGCTTTTTATATGAAGTTAAAAATAAATGTGATATCCTGAATCTTGATTATTATATAGTTTTAGGTGATTTGGATAGCGTATGGAATATACTAAGAAATCAATTTAGGAAATACTTATTTGCTTCTTATATTTTAACTACCTGTAATATGGTGTTAAATGTAGTAAAATATATATCTCCTTTATTTGGATTTACTGGTATTATTTTGCCATTTAACAAGGGAGCTTGTT
This sequence comes from uncultured bacterium, assembly GCA_937139605.1. Classification (GTDB taxonomy): domain Bacteria; phylum DRYD01; class DRYD01; order DRYD01; family DRYD01; genus CAKZQG01. The sequence continues at coordinate 6,374 of CAKZQG010000016.1, read as the reverse complement.
TAACTATTTTTGCTTATGAATTATCTGAATTTGGGTATAAAAATGTCCAAACCGATATATCCGATAATAATAAAAAATTACTAATTAATATCTTAAACCAAGCTATAAAACTTAAAAATAAGGATACTATAAAAATTAAAAATATTGATAAAGATTATATTGATGAAAAAATTGATTCTAAAAAAGTTATTTCATATATGCCATATAAAAGGAGTTGAACATAATATGAAAATTAAAAATTATAATCTGAATAATAATAATAAATTTAATAAATATTTTTTTATTTTAAGTTTTATTTTTATTTTTATTTTAGTTTCAGTTATTATTTTTTCTGAAGATAAATGGAAATTAAAAATTAAGGGCCAAGAAAAAGAAACTCCTACTAATCCTATCATAAAAGGAACGAATGTTTTTGTGGATATTTATGATCTTTCAGTTCTATTTAATATTGATTATGAAATAAATTTAACAAGGAAATATATAATGTTTTATAAGAATATTAATTTACCTAATGTTTCATCAAATAATTATTCTAATACTTCTAATTCTACAATTACTGCTACTAATAATCCTAAAAAAAATCAAGATAAATCCGAGTTAGTTAATAAAGATACTACAAGTAATTTACAAACAACAAATTCTTCTAGTACTCCTAATTTTTCTTATGATAATTCTTATTTAAGTTATTCTGATAAATATTATTCTAATACTTCAATAAATAAAATTATATTGAAGGAAATTAATTCTATTAAAAATATAGTTATAATAGATGCAATAAATGAAATTAAACCACTTTATAAAGATTCTATTGTATATAAAGAAGAATTAAATAATATAAAAGATAGAATAAATGATTCTTTTATTAGTAAATTAAGTATTCCTGTTATAGTTGATAAAAATCAGAATATCAATGCTTTAAACATAAAGGAAATATTAGATTATTTAAATAAAAGGGGGGTATCTGCTGCTATTATTCCCATTATTAGAGCATATGAATATCACGAAAAATCAGAAAATATAATGAATCCTGAAGTACAACTTATTATTGATTATATATTAATCAATAATAAAGGAGATATATTATATTTTGATTCTCAAAATGTAATTAGAGGATTAGCTGTCTTTTCTTCTAGTTCCACTAGATATAGGAAATCTAAACTTTTAGATCTTATTGATATCTCTGTTTTTAATTTTATTAATAATTTTAATAGATATAAAGAAATTATTAATAAATTTTAAAAAATAAAATTCAGGGGGAGTTTATAAATGCAAGAAGAAAAAAATCAAAACAACCTAAATAATAATAATCAAAATAATTCTAATGAAAATAATTATAATGAATTTAATAAAAATAATATTAATGATCAAGAAAATAATAATGATATTAATCAAACAGAAGAAGAAGAAGAAGAAAATAATAATACCCCTGTTCTAGTAGATTTTAAATATTCCAAAGGTAAAGATAGAAGAAAAGAAGAAAGAAGAGTATTAGAGCCTGCTAGATTAGTGAGAATAGTTATTCATTATTCAGAAGATTTTATTGTTGATAAATGGGTTAGTGTTGTTGATATATCTCGGCATGGGATGAAAATTATTTCTGATATCCCATTAAAACTAGAAGATAATGTTAAAGTGGAATTTTATGTAGCTAAGGAACCAGTAGTAACTGAAGGGAGAATTGCTTGGTGTAAGGAATTAATAAGAAACTCTGGTTTGTATGCTGTAGGTTTTGATTTAGCTAAATTAAAGGATGCTGATTATGAAATTATTAATAAATTTTTAATAAATTTTGCTCCGTTTGAAGAAAGAAGAGCTGTTAGAGTTAAAAAACCCTTCTTAATAGAAGTAAAATATTTAGAAGAGGTCCAAAAATTTTATACCTATGCTGTGGATTTATCTATTACTGGTATGCGTATAATTAATGATTTTGAATTACCTACTGATGAACCGATATTAATTAAAGCTATTTTAGGTAATGAAGAAACTGATTATATTAAAGCTAAAGTAGTCTGGCAACAAGAAAAATCTTTTGGAGTAGTTATTGGATTACAATTTATTGAAGCTAATAATGAAGATATTAAAAAAATTGAAAACTTTATTTATTCTCCTTAAGTTTTTTATAAAAAAATTATATATACAAAGATATAAACTAAAACGGAAGAGGGAATATTTATGAGATTTTATATAACTACGCCTATATATTATCCTAATTCGGAGCCTCATATAGGCACAGCCTATACTACTATAGCTTGCGATGTTATCAGTAGGTTTTATAAACAAAAGAATTATGATGTATTTTTCTTAACAGGTACTGATGAAAATAGTAATAAAATCATAGAAAGCGCAAATAAAGTTAATAAAAAACCAATAGAATATGTTAATGAAATGGCTGAGTTGTTTAAAAATATCTGGAAAAATCTGGATATTGAATATACTAAATTTATAAGAACTACTGAAGATTATCATATTAAGACTGCACAGTTCGTTTTTCAAAAATTATATGAACAGGGTTATATTTATAAGGGCTTATATGAAGGATGGTATTGTATTCATTGCGAAACTTTTTGGACTACTTCTAAAGTAGATGATTCAAAATTATGCCCTAATATTGAATGTAGAAGACCACTTAATTATATAAAAGAAGAAAATTATTTCTTTAAATTATCTGCTTTTGAAGATAAACTCCTTAAATATTATGAAGATAACCCAGATTTTGTTTATCCTGACTATAGATTTAATGAAGTTGTTTCTTTTGTTAAAAGTGGGCTTCAGGATCTAAGTGTTAGTAGAAAATATAATAATTGGGGGATAAGAGTTCCTTTTGATCAAGATTATTCAATATATGTCTGGATAGATGCTTTAACTAACTATATTAGTGCTTTAGGTTATCCATTTGAATTAGATTTATTTGATAAGTATTGGGAAGTTTCTCATCATATGGTAGGTAAAGATATAATAAGGTTTCATGCAGTTATTTGGCCTGCTATTTTAATGGCATTAAATATAAAATTACCTAAAAAAATAATTGCTCATGGATGGCTTATGTATGATAATCAAAAGATATCTAAATCAAAAGGCGGCGATATTTTTAATCTGAAAGAAATCGCATTATCTAATGATAAAATAAAAATCTCAGCTTTAAGATATTATTTACTTAGAGAAGGATCTTTTGGACAGGATATCCCTGTTAGCTTAGAAAGATTTAAATATATTTATACTTCTGAGCTTTCTAATAATATTGGGAATTTATTTTCAAGAGTACTTGCTATTATTGAGAAAAAATTAAATAAATATGTCTTTAAAGAATCTGATTTCTCTTATATTCAAAATTCTTTTATAAATGAAAGATTATCTAATTTTGATAAAGAATTATCTAATTTTAATTATTCTAAAGCTGTATTAGAAATTTTAAATTTAGCAGATTATCTTAATAAAATCATAGAAAATTATAAAGTATGGGAAATTAAAGATAAAAATCTTAATCAAATAATGTATGAATTAGTTTATTCATTAGTTGTTTTAAATAAAATGTTATATCCGTTTATGCCATTTATTGCTAATAATATTTTAGAACAGTTAAATTTACCTTTAGAGAGTTTAAAATGGGATTATACTATTCCAGATAGTTTTAATATCAAGGAAAGGAAAATATTATTCCCTAAAATTGAAAATGTTCTTGCTTAATTAATTGGTAAGGAGGGGGATTATGAAAGTAGTTGATTTAGCTGAAAAAGGGAAATTATTAGTGGATTGGGCATATAGGAATATGCCTGTAATTAAATTGGTAAGAGAGGAATTTAGGATTAAGAAGCCGTTAGCTTCCTTAAAAATAGGGGCTTGCTTACATATTACCGCAGAAACCGCTAATTTAGTTATTACTCTAAAAGAAGCGGGGGCTAACGTTATTTTAACCGCTTCTAACCCCTTATCCACTAAACCAGAAATAGTAGAATATTTAACTAAATATGAAAATATTGAAGTTCTTTCTAAACCTGGAGAAACAACCCAGGAATATTATAATAATATAAAAAAAGTTATAGAAAGTAATCCTAATTTATTGATAGATGATGGCGGGGATTTAATAATAACTACTAACAAAGAGTATAAAACTATTGCTTCTAAGATAATTGGTGCTACTGAAGAAACTACTACCGGCGTTATTAGAATAAATAATTTATATAATGAAGGTAAATTATATTTTCCTGTTATAGCAGTAAATAATGCTAAAACTAAACATATGTTTGATAATAGGTATGGTACAGGTCAAAGTACTATTGATGGTATATTAAGAGCAACTAATATATTAATAGCTGGTAAGGTAGCGGTTGTTGCCGGTTATGGATGGTGTGGTAAAGGAGTAGCTTCTAAATTAAAAGGTTTAGGGGCTAGGGTTATCGTTTGTGAAGTTGATCCTATTAAAGCTTTAGAAGCTGTTATGGATGGGTTTGAAGTTAAAACTATGGATGAAGCATCTAAATTAGGAGATATTTTCATAACTGTTACTGGAAATATAAATGTTATTTCTTCTAAGCATATAAATAATCTGAAGGATGGGGCTATTCTTGCTAATGCTGGGCATTTTAATGTAGAAATTGATGTTAATTATTTAGAATCTAAAAAGATTTCTAAAAGATTGATAAGAGATAATTTAGAGGAGTATATAATGCCTGATGGAAAACATATTTATTTAATAGCTGAGGGTAGGTTAGCGAATTTAGTAGCAGCTGAGGGGCATCCTGCTGATGTTATGGATATGAGTTTCGCTAATCAAGCTCTGGCTTTAGAGTATCTTGCTAATAGAAAAAATAAACTGGAACCTGGGGTATATGATGTTCTAATAGAAATAGATCGAAAAGTCGCTAAACTTAAGTTAGCTTCTATGAAAATAAGTATAGATGAGCTAACTCCTGAGCAGCAAAATTACCTTAACAGCTGGTCCTTAGGTACTTAATAGTTTTTTATTTATAATTTTTGTATTTAATGATTTTATTTTAAAATTTTTAATATTTTTTGATTTTTGATGAGTAATTTTAAGAAAATAGCTATATTAGATGTATATAGTTTATTATATAGGGCTTTTTTTGCTATCCCTTTATTATCTACCAATAATACTCCTGTTAATGCTATCTTTGGATTTATTAGAATATTATTAAAAATATACAAAGATTTTAAGTTAGATTATTTAATTTCATGTATAGATAAGGGGAAAAGTGGGAGAAATGTTATTTATAATGAATATAAATCAAAAAGGTTGCCAGCTACTGACTTATTTAAGCAACAGATCCCTATTATTTATGAATTCTATAATTCCTCAAAATTAAAGTTATTATATAAAGAAGGCTTTGAAGCTGATGATATTATTAATACAGTTATACATAAATTTGTTAATCAAAAAATAAATGAAAACAATTTTATATTTATTATAACAGGTGATAGTGATTTATTACAGTTAATCAATAAAAATATTTTTGTAGTTATTTTAAAGAAGGGGATAAGTGAGTATATTTTGTATGATAAGCAAAGGTTTTATAATGAATATAATTTTGATAGTAATTATTATTTGCTTTATAAGATATTAGTAGGGGATAATTCGGATAATATAAAAGGGGTAGATGGCATAGGGCCTAAAAAGGCTAAAGATTTTATAAAAAAAATTGAACAAAAATTTTTAGATTTTGAATTTACACAAGATAATATACATTTCTTAGCATCTACTTTATTCACTTCTTTTAAATTAAATATTACTATAGATAAAATAAAAGAAATTATCATTAGGAATTATAATTTGTTAAAGCTAAAGTTTATAGATGATTTAGAAGATTTTAATTTAGATAGCTTAGAAATTAGAAATAATTTGATAAATAAAGGGTTTATTGATTTTTTAAAAAAATATAATTTTAAGAGTATATTACAAGAAATTCAAAAAGAATTTAATTATTTACAATTAGAAGAAATTACAGCAAATGAAAAAATAACAACAAATGAAAAAGATTTAGCAAAGGATATAACATCAAAGATTAAGGATACTCAAAAGCAGCTAAAATTGTTTTAAATTTATATATTTATTAAATTTTTTTTCTAAGATTTTCTTGTTTTCTAAGACTAATTAAATATTATTTATTGATAATATTTTTATTCTGATTTTTGTTTTGATAATATTTTTATTTATTAGATAATTAAAAGTCAATTTATTTAATTTATTTGTAAAGGATATAATTGTAGTTAATTATTAAGATTTTTTGTTTTTAAATTTTTTTTAATTTTATGTTTTTGGTTATGGTATATTGTAATGATATATTTTTAGTTTTTTTATTTTTTAAGAAAATATTTTTGAAGTTGTATATTAGAATTTTTGAAGTTATATAAAAGAATGT
>CAKZQG010000015.1 GCA_937139605.1 uncultured bacterium | reverse complement strand
TGTATTGAATTATTTAAGATTTCATATATATCGTATTTATAAATTATTTTTACTTCAGCAGCTTGGATATAATTCAAAATAAAAATAAAAAATAATAAAAATATTATTATTATGTATTTTATGGTTAAATTATTTTGATTCATAAAATTCTACCTCCTTATTTAATTGTTTTTATAAAAAATAAAATAGGGGGAAATTTGTTATTCCCCCTACTTTTATACTAACTTGAATTATTTATTTTTAGTGGGTTTTATCATGTTGGTATTTTTTATGATTTATTCTGTAGCTATTTTTTTGACTTGGATAGCTGCGGGCCACCAGTCCCACATTATCCTCTTTTGCCCATCATTTGTTTCATAATAACTTACGTATTTACCGTTATGATTTACAGACAATCTCTTTATATTGAATTGTGAGATATTAAATAATTCGTTATCTTCGCATACTCCATTTTGGTTTTTATCTATCCATATTTTGAATCCTTCTAACTCTTTTCCTTCAACAAATCCATTTTTATCTTTATCATAGGTAGCTAATTTTTCATATCCATCAGAATATCCTCCTGCTGTTCCAAATAGATCTAATGCACTTTTAACTTTTTTAACTCCTGGTTCAACAAGTAATCCATCATTAGGGTTTATAACCCATTCAACTAAATCAGGGACTATATCTCCTGTTATATCAAATTTTACTACATTTTGGGTAAAGAATTTAGGGGCATGTGGCAACCAATAGTTATATGCTACATCTATTTTTTTATCGTTATTTAAATCTAAAACAATTGGAGAATAATCATAAACTTGTAAAACTAATTGGTAAGTATGATCTATATTAATAGTGACATCTCCTTCTGATATAACTTCGCTAAAATCTTGAAAAGGCATTGTGTTTTCATCTACACCTGCTATTGCACCTGTTTTATCTGTTAAATCAATATAATACCAAATCCCATTACTTAAACCTGATATAGTTTTTAAATAGTTTATATCTTCTTGAGTTAAACTACTCCAAGACCCTTGCCTTATTTCATCCCAGTCATTATCATAAAAATTAGGTCCTAATTGAGCTGCTGCAGAACCTGATACTACTCTATGTGTAATTGTTTTATTTTGGGTATATTGAAAATCTTTTTGAATATCACCTTTCTTTATCCCTGCTAATGCTATACTTACACTTATCATTGTTATTAATAATATCATTATTATTAATCTTTTCATATTAAATCACCTCCTTTTTACATTATATATTATAATGATTTTTAAATAAAAATTGTTAAAAAAATGTTGCCAGAATAAGTGATTTTAGAGACTTATTTACAATTTATTAACTATTTTTTTACTGAATTTTTACAATTACTAATTGATATCTATGTTTAGTATTAAATAAGAGAATATAAAGGTATTAAGTAAGAACGTAGGAAGATATAAAAATATTAAACCAACCCCAAGGGTAAATAAAATAAAAAATATATAGATAATAGGTAATACAAATTGCGAAAATAAAATATATATACTTATAGTTATCAATGAATTTGATAAATTATTTAATATAAAATTATTATAAATAAATTTGTAGCTATCAATTAGATTAAATTTTTGGTTATTAGTATTTATAAAAGCTAAATAAATAAAAAATCCAATATATAAAAGAGTGTATATTAATGCTATTAATAAATTAACAATAATGTAAATAGGAAAAGCTATACAACATAAAAATGAAGACATTAAAAATGAAAAAATTACTTGAAAAATAAGATAGAAAATAACAAGAAATATTATTGGTAGAAGAAAATATAAAAATGAATACCATAATATAATAGTCCCACTTTTTAGGGATTCAAATAAATTCAAATTTTTGTAAATTTTATACTCAATTATCTCGTTATTTTTTGTTGATTCTTTTATTTTTAAAAGTGCTTTACAACATCTATAGGTAAAATCATTAAGGTATGCTAAATTAATAGATAGTCCTATTAATAGCACCATAAATAAATAAAAAATAAAAATTATTAATAAGAATGAGTTATATTCATTAAAATCGAAACTAAATAATTTATCTAAACTTATATGTGTTAAAGCAGAGAATCCGGCTATGTTTATCAATATTAATAAAACAGTAATTAAGGGATTACTTAAAAAAGAGAATAACAAAAAAATAGAAAAATTATTTTTTATTAATTCAATTGAGGTATTTAAAAAATCTGCGCTTTTTTGGTTTTGTTTTATACTGCTTTTTTCTATTTCCTGTTTTTTTAGTTCTTGTTTTTCTATATCTGATATATCTGAATGTATCGTTTGATAAGTTATATTTTCACTTTGGTTTTGATTTTGATTTTTAGTTTGAGTTTGATTTTGAGTTATTTCTTGGTTTTCATTTTCTATTTTATCTACTTGTTTTTCCGCTTCTTTTAATTCACTACCACAGAATGGGCATATATTAATATCTCTTGGAATTATATTATTACATGTTTTACACTTATTATATCCTATCATTGTTTTTTACTTTCTATTAAATATTTTTTATTTATAATATTATTAATTAATATTTTAGTTTTAATAATATCAAATACTTTATTAGAGATAGATTCAATAGTTTCATTGGTTGTGTCTATTATATAAAATACTCTGTTAGCAAATATCTGTGGTAGCTTTAAATATAATTCTTGTATTAATTCTATTCTTTTTATTTCTAGGTCTTTGTCAAATAAGAATTTATTAGCTTTTAGTTTTATTCTTTTTATGATTTCATTTGTTTCTGCTTTAAATATAAAAGTTATTAATGGGTAATTATTATGGTTTTCAAAGAATATTATGTCTTGAAATTGTAAGAAAGTTTTTAGATCTAATTTATTATAAAGTATTTGATATACAATTGTACTATCTATGTATCTATCAAGGAGTACTAAGATTGGTTTTTTTTCTCTTTCTATTTCTTTTTTTATATTTTGTAATAGCTTTCTTCTAGATAGTAAAAATAGTAATAATAAACTAATATTATCTTCTTTTAGTTCTTCAATTAATTCTTTAAAATAGGAGGGTTCAGCATAACTTAGGATTTTTTGATTATTATCGTTTATATAATTTAGTAATTTTTGATAAACTACAGACATTATGGTAGTTTTTCCTACTCCATCTACCCCCTCAAATGCTATTATATCTAATAAATCCATATTATTTAATTTTATAATTATATTTTTTATCCTTTTTTATTTTTTGATTATGCTTATGATTATATTTTATTCTATTATATTTTCTATATGTTCTATTTTATTATTTTCATCTATAAAAATTATATCAATTTGGATAGCTTTGAATTTATAGGTATTAAATTTAGCTTCTTTATTTAGGAAAGTTGTTATTATTTTATTTAGCTTTTTTTTATTTATATTTTCGTATCTGAATTTTCCTCCTTTTACTTCTACTATAATTAATTTATTGTCTTTTATACATAATATATCTATCTCTCCAAATCTTGAATAAATATTTCTATGAATTATTTTATATCCTTTTTTTATTAAATATTTATATGCTAATTCTTCGAAATATTTACCTTTATTATATTTGCTCATTTTTTATTTTAACTAAATAATTATGAGCTAATTCTGTTATCACTAAATTATAATTTTTTATCATTTGAATGAATAATTTTAGGCTTGATTCACAATCTATGTTGTTACCGGGGGATATGAATAAAACCTTACTACCTAAAATTTTCCTATTAGTTATTAAATCTGTATTAATTACATATCCTAAGTGTTTCTCTTTTTGTTCATTATTATATAATTCTGTTATTTTTAATGTTTTTAAATTGTTTTCGTTATAATAACCAAATAATTTTCTTTTTGCTATTCCGATAGATACTTGATTTAATTTAACTCCAAAATGTGAAGCTATCCCTAATGTTCTAGGATGGCTTATACCATGACCATCTATAAAAAATAATACTTCTTTATTTTCTAACTCGGTTTTATATTCTTCATTTAATATATAAAATAACTTCTCTATTAATGGGTATTCTCTAAAAGCTAGCAACCCAGGAATATATGGAAATTTTATTTCCTTTTTTAAAATTTTATATTCTATTTTTATATTGTTTATATTATTTTTTAATATAGAAAAACAAACTATTCCTTTTTCTTTAGAGTTTTCTTTTATAAATGTTAAATCTATTCCAACTATTAACTTAAAATCTCTTATAGTTTTATCTATTTTTACTAAATTTAATTTATTAGCTAACCTTAGTTGCTCTTTTTTTAGATTCTCTATTAAATTGTTATCTATTATCATTACTCATTATTATAAGTATTTTTTTTATTATTATCTCTTTTTTTATGTGATTTTATTTAAAATAACTTTGTTAATAATTTGTTAAAAATTATACTAATTTATAAGGATTTTTATTTATTTTTTTTTAATTAAAAAATAGGTAGGTAATTAGTTTTACTTAATAGGGGGGGTAAGATATGGTAAAAAGTGAATTTAAAAAAAGCGGGTTTAGTTTGTATATATGGTTAATTTTATTTACATTAATTATATCCACTGCAAGTATAGTAATATTTAACTATGTAAGTGCTGATATAAAAACTTCTAATAAATTTTTTAAAAATATAAAAAAATCCCTAGAGTTAGATTCATATGCAATAGCAGCAGTTGAACTATATAAACAAAATAATCAAAGAAATAGTAATATTTTCAGTACAGGTTATAGATATGAAATAAATCCTATAGATTCATCTAAGCTATTAGTAAATATATTAAAATCAAATGATTTATATGCAAAGTATATTATGTTGTATTCAGTGGATTTAGGGAGTATAAATAAAATAGTAGGAAATCCTACTACTTTTAAAGCTAATAATCAATATAACAACACATTAATTGCTACAAATAGTTCTTATATAGATGTAAATGCAAATAAAATATTTAATAATTTAATAACTTTACCTAATTCTAATATAATCAAAACAGATGGTACACCAATTAATACCAATGAATTTTCCAAATATACTAATAATTTAATAACTGATATAGATATCCCAAATTTAAATCAAACATTAAATCAATATATATCTGATTATTATAGGAATTATTATAATAATTTATATGCTAAATATTTAGATTCATCAATGAATCCAAAACCTGGTACTTATTTATATGCTAACGATGATATAGTTTTTACAAACGAAGGAGATTTGATTTTAAAAAGACGAGCAAATGTAAAGATTTATAGAAAATCATTGGTACCTGGTCAGGCACTTGAAACGTATATAGATATTGATATTAGCGCTAGTACTTATTTCTTTGCTGTTAGTAAATATATAACAATTGATGGACAAAATATCGTAGAAAATGGTTATGTTCTTGATTATACTACAAATAAAGATTTAGAAACTAACGATTTAGATTTAGCTAATACTTACCAAAATAGAATAGATAGAATTTTAAATTATTATCCTAATGCTATAGCAAAGGTAATAGATTTAAATAATAAGTATATAAGTATAAAAACTCCTAAAAAAGAGTTTATAATATTAGCATTAGATAATGTTACCTTAGAATCATCTGTAAGTTTATATAATAATGTTCAAGTGATTGTAGCTCCTGGTAAGAGGATTGAAATAAAAACCCCATTTAGATATTGGGATTATGATGTTTTAAATCATTCTTTACCAGAAAATTCTAATAGCTTTATAAGAGTTATTGCAGATAATATAGATATAGATGCTAATAATAGTAGTTTAATAGATATAACTGGTGCTTATGTTGCATTTTATAATAATAATTCTTCTATAAACGTAATAAATGCTCCTAATAATATTAAACTTAACATATTTGGGGCGTTTCAAACATACGATGGCTTAAAAATAAATAATCAAGATATATCTTATACTAATGCAACAGAATATTATTATTCAGATCCAAGAGTAGAAAAAATAAACAATATAGCAAATCTTAAGATATATAGAACCCAAATACTAGCAAAAGAAATAAAAAAATTTTAAGATTATTAATTAATAAAAAGAGGGTTGATATATGGATAATGTTATTAAAAAGAGGGGATTTAGTTTGCCAGAGTTGATAATAGCTATGTCTATTGCATTAATTATTATGCTGATATTATTATTATCAATAAATAAGATGACATTTATAATGAGAAAGTTATCTTCTAAATATTATGTAGCATCTACAACTAAGAATATATTAAATAAGCTTTCAAATGAGATAATAAAAAATTCTAATTTTAATAGCTCTCAAGATTCTATTTTTAAAATATCTAATAATGAGATAGGATTTACAACAAATAAAATAAATCAAATTTCTTCAACGCCTCCAAGTGTAAATATAGAAACATATTATAATTATCTGATAATAGAAAGAAATTTATTAAGAAATAAGGGATACGTAAGGGATTATTCATTTAGAGTAAGAAAAATATTATATACAGATAGTAATAGGGATTTAGTATTAGATCCAGGTGATACAAGAATAGAAAGTACAGTTAATTTAGGGATAATAGAAAATGTATTAAATAGTGAATTATACTTTGAAAATAGGAATGCAAATTTAATAAGGATAAGCATAAAAACAGATTTTTTATTTAGGAATCAAAGAAGTAGGTTAATATTTTATTTAGATGTGCCTGTTAATAGTAAGTAAAATATAAAAAAATTTGAAAGGGATATAGGGGGGAGATTAAGATGAGTAATAAAATAAGTAAAAAAAATTGGAAAGAAAAGAATGGGATGACTATAATAGAGGTAGTTATATCCTTTACGATAGCATTAATATTGATAATGGCGTTATATAGTATAGTATATTGGGGATCAACTGGGTTTAGTGATTTAAATCAAAAACTAATAGATATAGGAAATGCTTCAATATTTATAAAAACAGAGCTAACTCAAAATGCTGGCAAATATTTCTATTTAGAACCAATAGCAGGTAGTGAAGGACAATATATTTTAAAAATGAAAGCTAATACCCCTAATGAAATATTTGATTTAATAAATCAAAATGGGTATAATAGATATAACAAAATAATAACAATAAGGATAAAAGATCCTCAAAGAATGAATAATACAAATTTATATAAAGTAGAAGTGGAAATAGAATATGAACATAAGAATATAATAAGAAAAAATGCTTTTGAAATATATTTAACAGCAAATTCCTTTAAAGTAGCACCTATAGGATTTAATGCAATAGAGAGTATAAATGTAGGAACTTTTACAGTAGTTAGACCAACAACAACAGCACCTACAACGACAACAGCACTTACAACAACAACAGCACCTACAACGACAACAGCACTTACAACAACAACAGCACCTACAACGACAACAACTACTACAAGTGGTGGTGGCGGTGATGGCGGATGTTTCGAATTATCCTCACTAATTTTGGTAAAAGATTATAATAATTATAAGCTAAAGAGAATAGGAGATGTAAAAATAGGGGATATAGTATTAACAATAGATCCTGTAGAAAATTACAAACTAAAAGAAATAGAAGTAGAGAAAATACATATGCATGATGAAGAAGAATATGAGATATTAGAAATAATAACAGAGGGTTCTAAATTAAGATTAACTCCAAATCATCCTTTAATAATAGATGAAAATAATACTATTAAAAAAGCAGGAAAACTAGAAATAGGAGATAAAGTATTAGTATATAAAAATGGAAATTATACATGGCAAGAAATAAAGGAAATAAAAAAAGAAATAATAAAAGATAAAGTAATGACAATAGAATTAAAGGATAACATAAATACATTTTTGGTTTCATCAGAGGAAAATTCATTTATATTAGCTCATTCAGGATATATACATATTAATTTATTAAAGCCATTAAGTTTTTTAATTTTAGGTGGACAGATATTCATGGTTCTTAGCTTTACTGGACTTAATTCATATATCTTTGCAGCCCCTTCTCAAAAAATGTAATCTTTTGGTTTAAGAAATTAATTCTAGCTAATTTAAATTATAATAAAATAGTTGTGGTTTTATTTTTTTAACATTTTTTTAACTAAAAAAATAGAAGAGGTTTTTGAATTTTTTCATTTAAAATATAATAAATCTTAAAGAGAAAGGGGTTTAAAAATGTTAAATAATATAGGAATAAAAAATAACTTTAATGGTATAAATAAAGATTATTATAAAGATGGGAATAAGGTAGAATTTTTTGTAAATGAAGATTTAACTGCAAAAGAATTAGATATTATAAATCAGGCTAAAGATACACTACATATAGCTAAATTTTCTTTTAATAATCCATTAATTGCTAATTTATTAGTTAAAAAAGCAAAAGAAGGAGTTAAAGTAAGATTAGTAATTGATCCATTATCTTCAAATTTTTCTCCTAATGACTGGAATTTAAAAAAATATATTATTAATTATTTAGAGAGTAACAATGTGGAAGTAGTTGAGTTTCCATTTATTCCACTTGAAAAATCTAATAATAAAGAACAAAACTGTAATGAAAGTCAAGTTAATTTAAAGGATTATATAAAATATCAATTGATGCATGCGAAGTATATTGTTGTAGATGGTAAGAAAGCAGTGATATCTAGTTTAAATTGGAGTAATAGAGCATTTAAAAATGTGGATGCTGGGGTATATGTAGAAGGTCTAGTAGTTAATGACTTAGAAAAAGAGTTTTGGTTTTTATTTAAAAGAAGTGGAGGTAAAGATTATGAATATCAACCAAGAGCAGAAGTAGCTGGCAATTCTAAAGCTTCACTATTAATAGCCGATAAAAATTTCCCTAAGGATAGCTATAGAGCTGCAGTGTATAGAGCTGTTTCTAATGCTCAAAAAAATATATTTATTTCTGCTTTTGTATTGTCTGATCCTTATTTGATAAAACTTCTAATAAATGCTAAAAATAGAGGAGTTGATATTAAGATTATATTAGATCCAAATAAAAGTGATACTTATGATAACCCAAATTATCAAACTGCTGAAATTTTAAAGCAAAATAAGATAAGTTATAGATGGTTTAAACCTAATTCATATCACGATACTGAATTTAATATGTTGCATACGAAGTTAATGATAGTTGATAATGAAGTGATAATAGGTAGCGGAAATTTTTCTCATAAAGGATTAGACGTAAATCATGAGGTTGGATTAATAACTAATGATAATGAAATACTAAATAAAGCTAAAGTTTTTTTTAATGAGGTATGGAAAAATAATACTTCTCTAGAACCAATAAGCAATTTGCCTTTTACTCCAAGTAATCCCATAGATAAGCCCAATAATCCTTCTCTTGTTTTAAATTATGAAATAAGTTAGAAATTTTTTTTAATTGATCTATGAAGAATATTTTATTTTTATGGATACTAAGATAACTGAAGGCTCCTAAAACTTGAACTAACCTCTGAAATTTAAAATAATTATAATATTTACAAAATCGTATTAAATGAGAGTTAATTTTAAAAAAATAATTTAATAAATTTTTTTTTATTTTATAAGGTAAATTAATATAAGGATCTTCTAATAATGAAGCTAAATCATATAAAAAATTACTTATCATTATACCTTGGATATCTATTAAATATGGTTTATTTTTATAAAAGATAATGTTTGTAGATTGTAAATCCCTATGGATTAATGTAGAAAAGCTTTTAATTACGTTATAGCAAGTATTTATAAACACTTCAGATAATAAATAAAATTTAAAAATTTTAAAATTAGAAAACCCTTTGTAATTTATTAAAAAGTTTTCTATAAAATATTGCCATTCCCATTTTAAAGTTTTTAAATCAAAATTTTTTATCCCTATTGATTTTAATATTCCATACTCTTCCTTTATATTTATTTTGTATAATTTGGAAATTTCTTTTAGGATTAATTTGTACTTTTCTTGGATATATGAAATACTATTTTCATTTTTTTTACTTTTTAGGAATAAATTAAGTAAACTTTTTTGCCCTAAGTTTTGTATTATTACAAAATTATTATAAATTTTTTTAATTTTTGGTACATTTAGTTTCTTATTTTTTAGAAAAAATAAGATCTTTATATATTTTTTTAAATTATCTTTATCTGGGTCTATCAAGAGGATGCTGTTTTTTAATAAAATAAATTCCCTATTGCTTCCACTTTGGATTACTTTTATATTCACTTTTAATTTCTTTATTCATTTTTGATTTCTTTATTATTTATCGTATTTTAGCAATGCAAAATAGTCGTAATCTTTTATTTTTTCTCTACCATTTAAAAATGATAGTTCTATAATAAATGCGAATCCTATAACTTTTCCACCTAAGTTTTCTACTAATTTTTTAGTAGCTTCTGCGCTACCACCTGTTGCTATTAAATCATCTACTATTAATACATTTTCTCCAGGTTTTATTAAATCAGTATGGATTTCTAAGACTTCTTCACCGTATTCTAATTGGTATGCTGCAGCTATTTTTTCTGAAGGTAATTTCCCTTGTTTTCTTACGGGTACTATCCCTGCAGATAATTTATATGCTACTGCTGAGCCTATTATATAACCCCTTGCTTCTATTGGAACTACTATATCTATATTTTTATCTATAAAATAATGAGATAACGTATCTACTACATATTGAAATGCTTTTTTATCACGTAATAATGGGGTAATATCTTTAAAATTAACGCCAGTTTTTGGGAAATCCGGAATCTCTCTTATTAAAGATCTAACATATTTTTCCATCATATAATCTGTGTTAGTTAGCATTAAATTTGCCCCCTTTCATTTATTAATATTTTTTAATTGTAAATTATCTATTTTTCTCAACCATTTTATTTATTCTTTAAATTTTAAAAAAAATCCTTTAAAAATAATAAGTATTAATTTATAATAAAACTAATTGAACTACAGAAATATTAAATTGATTTTAATTATTTTTATGAAAAATTAATAAGTAGTAAAAATATTTTAGTATCTAAGGCCTGGTACTAATGCTGCATATGCTATGTTATTTCCATGAACACTAGCGGGTCTTACTACAACACCAACCCTACTATTACCTGCTTCTACGACTCTTCCATCTCCTAAGCTTATCATAACGTGCCCCAAATCTCTATAAAATAGAAGAGCTCCAGGAGTTCTTAAAGCTTGCTGAACACTTATAACTGTTCCATGTTGTCTACAATAATTAAATTGATTAGCGGCACCATCTACTATATTTCCTCCTGCTCTTTTTACGGCCCACTCTACTAATTCCGAACAATCAAATGCTCTTGGATTAGAATCATTAGGGTTAGCTTCTGCTCCAAAGATATATTGCTTTCCAGTTTGAGATAATGCTATTCTTACAAAATCTTGAGCGCTACCGTTACCTTTTATTGGATTAGCTCCTCCTATTGGATTATTTTGATGATTATTTGGAGAACCTAAACCTCCAAAAGTATTATTAGGAGATCCTATGTTAGGAAAACTATTGGGAAATCCTGGCATATTAGGGAACCCATTTGAAAAACCTCCAGGAAATCCTCCATTAATTCCATTATTAAAACCACCAGGAAATCCACCTATATTTGAAATCCCTGTTCTGTTATTATTTATTAATAAAGTTATTAATAGCATAAGTAGAGTTAATAAAAGAGTATTATTTAAGGAATTATTTGATAAATTTTGATAAGGGGAATTAATATTGTTTTGATTAGCTAAGTTAAGTCCTAAATTACTACCTAACATTGAACCTAACAAGAATCCAATATTTGAACCTATTAAATTTGATAAGTTATTAAAATTATTAAAATTATTAATTAATGGGTTAATATTAGATAAATCATTAGGAATATTTATATTGGTAATTGATAAATTGAGATTATTAAATGAATTAAAATTAAAGTTTTGGAACCTGCTAAAACTTATAAAACTATTAAAATTAATCATAAATATCAACCCCCTGTTTATAATTTTTAAAGATATTATTATTTATAGATTTAATTTTTAAAATTTAATTTTTAGTTTGATTTTGTTAAAAAAATTAATAATTTATTAAAAATGTAAAAGATTATTTAAAGAAATTAATAACTGCTCTGAATATAATTTGTCCTTTTCTAACTTTTTCTATAGCTAAATTTATATCTTTAAAACTAAATTCTTGAATAACAGTTTTTATATTTTTTTTGTAAGCAAGGTTTATAAGTTCTCTTAGGTTTATTCTACTACCTACTGCACTCCCAGTTATTATTAAGTTTTTTGAGATTAGATCTATTGGTTTAAATGTTAATTCTTCTAGATGTGCTCCTACAAAAGATATTTTGCCAAACGGTTTTAAATAGTTAATAAAGTTCATAACTATTTCGGATTTCCCTTTAATATTTGGTAAAGTGGATAAAACTGCGTCTATTTTTCCTATGTTCTTTAATTTATCTATTTCATTGTAATTAAGAAAGTAATCGCTACCTAATTTAATAGCTAAATCTTTTTTGTTTTCATTGGAGCTAAATGAAATGACATTTAGTCCAAAGGATTTAGCTATTTGAATAGCTAAATGTCCTAACCCCCCTATCCCAAGGATCGCTATAAATGAATTAGCTTTTAAGTTAAGATTTTTTATTGCACTGTATACTGTTAAACCTGCGCAAAATAGTGGGGCAGCTTGAGCTAAATCCATATCTTTAGGAATAATTGTTAAAAAATCTTCAAGCGCTATAATATATTGAGAAAAACCACCAATGGAATCTATCCCCGTTATTTTTCTATTTTCGCAAAATTGTTCATTAGCACTAATACAATAATCACAATTTAAACAGCTACTATAAACCCAAGGTAATCCTACAATATCCCCTTTTTTAATAAAATTAACATTATTTCCTGTTTCTACTACTTCTCCTACTATTTCATGCCCAGGCACTAATGGGTATTTTATAAAACCCCTACTTTCCCAATCCCCATCTATTATATGTATATCACTATGACAAATACCACTATATAAAACTTTAACTAATACTTCCTTAGGTTTTAAATTTTCAATAGTAGTTTCTTTTATGATTAATTCTTTTTTGGGCTTTATGCAATATGCTGATAAGAATTTAAACATATTTTATCCTGGTTAGCAAAAGTGTATATTTTTATACACTTTTGACAGACCTATTTTTATTCCGCCAATTTTTTAGCCTTATGGTCTGCAGGCGGTATTAGGCTAATTATGGGTTTTGTAGCAAGCACAAGACCTAAGCTTCCCCTTGTTATCTTATTCCTAGCTACTAAGATTTTCTTTAAAGGAGATTTTTATTAGCAAAGATAAATTCTTTCTTGTAGTTGGATTTATGTTGAAATCTTTTTAATAGTTTTTGGCAACTATTTTATCCTCCTAAAAACGATTTAATTTTATAGAATAAAGAAAAGCCCACGACCGGGATCGAACCGGTGACCTCATCCTTACCAAGGATGCGCTCTTCCACTGAGCTACGTGGGCTTTATAATTAATTAAAATTCATTAACCCTTTATTTTATATATTCTATAGCTTTTAGGGATTACCTCTTAATTAATTAATTGTCTAAAATTTGTTTAAAAATTTATACTTAAAAATTAATAAAAAAACAAAAGGGAGGTTTTTATTTAACCCCCCTTAAAAGTTCTTTAATTAACATTAAATTAAAAAAATTACATTCCTTCTTTTAATCTTTTACCTACTCTAAAAACAGGGACTTTTCTTGCGGGGATTTGGATAACTTGTTGAGTTTTTGGATTTCTTCCTTTTCTTGCAGCTCTTTGTCTAACTTCCCAGCTTCCGTATGGAACTAATTGAACTTTATGTCCTTTATGTAGGAATTCTCTTACGCTTTCTAACATTCCTTTTAAAGCTGCTTCTGCTTGTTTTTTTGTTAATTCTACTCCTTTATTTTGAGCAGCCCATTTTACCATGGAATCTACTAATTCCTTTTTGGTAACTACTTTACTCTTTGCTTTTGTTGCCTTTGGCATTTACGTCACCTCCTTTTTACTCTCTACAATTATATTATTTTATATTCATACTTATTTTCCCTTTATTTTATTAAAATATACTTATTTTTTTTAAAAATTCAAGAATTTTATAAAAATTTTTTAAATATGATCATTAAGATTATAGTATTTTCAAGGAATAAAAATAAAAATTTTTTTTAAAATTAGAAAAAATAATAGAAAAAGTAATTTTTTTAAAAAAATATCAATTTTGTTGACTTTTATCAATATTTTTAATAATTTTTAATAATTTTTAATATTTTTGTTTTTTTGTATTTTTTTGGGTGGTTCTTGTTAATTTGTTTAAAGGAGGAATTATTATTTTTAAAATTTAAATAATTTAAGGGAGGGGATTTTTTATTAAACTTATTAAAGTTTTTAAAATTATTTTATCTAAAATTTCAACATTAATTGTAATTTTTATAGCTATTTTATTTTTTTCAATTTTACCTATATACTCTTATGAATATATTCTTTTTATTTTTAATAAACCTGTAAATAAAAATGAATACATAATAAAGCAAGAAAATCAAAAATTAAATATATTTGTTAGTAAAAAAATAGTAGAACAGTTAATATATGATATTAATATAAATAATTACTTACCTATTAATATTAATGGGAATTATTACTATGATTTAATAAAAATAATCTCAGATTATAATTCTAAATTTATTTTGTCTATAAATAAAGAAACAAGAATAATAGATGTAAATAATATAAACAGAAAGAATTTAGAAAATTTAGATACACAAGAAAGTAAAACAAATAGTAGCTATCAATTGGATTTAAATTTTAATAATGATTTAAAAACAAATAAAATTGAATATAAAAAATATGAAACAAAATATTTTACAGTTTATTATACAAATGAGCAAATAAAAATAATATTAAATAATTTAGTAGATTATTATTATGAAGAATTTATAAAGTTTATGGGATTTAATGATTATTATAATTTTTCAGTTTTTTTTGGAGAGAAGATACCTATATATTTAGCTCCTAATGATGATATTTATAGATCTTATGATATGGTTCCTGAATGGTCATCTGGAGCTTTTGTTATTAATTTTGATTATTATAATTTAGCAAGGGCAAGTATATATGCTCATGAAAAAGATCCTATGCTTATTCAAAGAGTTTTACCACATGAAATATCTCATTTGGTTATGTATAGATATTTAAATATAATTAATACCCCTATAAATTTTAAATTTATATTGGAAGGTATTGCTCAATACCAAGAGTATAGAATTATAACTGGTCTGGATTATATTAATTATATTCCTAATAATAAAATTTCTTTTAATAATCTATTATATCCTAATTTTTATTCAAATGAAGAAATAAAAAATTTTTATGATAATTCCTTAGCTTTTACATGCTTTTTAGTAAATTCCTTTGGTATTAATAAATATAGAGACTTTATTAAAGAATTAAAAAATAATAATGATATATTGAATTCACTTAATAAAGTTTATAAGTTTTCACTTAGTTATAATAATGAAAATATAATAAAAGAGATAGAAAAAAAATGGCAATATTATATTCAAAATACAACTCCAACCCCTATTAAATAAACTATATTAAACTAAATTGTTTATGATTTATATTCCATTTAGAGTGAAAAAAATAAAAATAAATGAAAAGGAAAATAAAATTATTCTTAGTATATTCTTGTTTGAAAATAAGAATGATAATAATACTGGAAATACTTTAGAAAATAATCTAAACGTTAGTGAAGAAAATTTAAATGATGTAATAAATCTCAAAGATAATATAGAATATAAAAAAGAAAATATAGAAAATGATTTTAGAAAATATAAGGAATATATTTTTGATATTTCTTCTGTTAAATTAATCGCTTTAGGATATATAAAGGAAGTAGAGGAGTTAAAAAATAGGGAACCAGGAGTAATTAGATTATTTAAGAAAGCTATAACTTTAGGAATGCACGGTGATAAAAATGAAAAAATAGTTAATATTAAAGAACAAATTTTTATGGATATCATAATAAGAGAAAATGAACAAAATTATTTCTTTAGAGTTGATTTGTCATTTTTTGATTATAAAGATTTTCTAAAAGAAGAGTTTGCTTATTCTTCTTTTATTAATATGAGAAGATTTTTTAATAAACTATTGGAAATATTTCATAAAGAATTATTTGATAATAATTTTCATAGTTTTTGCGAAGTAAATTCTTTACAGAAAATCCAAAGATATAATACTATTTACGAATTTCAAGATTACGTTATTTCTAAAGCAAAAGAAAGAGGAATTTTATAATGTCGGTATCTTTACTTGTTGTGGAAGATGAATTTAATATAATGCAAACTATTACTGAAAGCATTCAAAATTTTATAATCCCTAAATTTAATTTAAATTTATTAACAGCAGATAATTTTTATCAGGCTAAAGAACTAATTTATAAAAATAAAATAGATATCTCTTTATTGGATTATCTTCTACCTGATGGAGATGGCATAGAATTATTAAAAATAATAAAAGAATTAAACCCTAAAGCTATTGTAATATTTTTAACCGCTATTGAAGATTATAAATTAATTGCTTTAAATCTAGGGGCTGATGATTATATCCTAAAACCTTTTAATCTTGATGAAGTTATAGCTAAATTAAATAATTGGATAAAACGCCTAGATTATAATAAATCCGAATTAGTTCATTTATTTAAAGATTATTATTATGATAAATCCAATGCTAGTTTATTAATTAATCAAGGAAATTATTATAAACTAATAGATACTTTATCCTATCAAGAATCAATACTATTTGAAACTCTATTAAGTAATATCAATAACTTTGTTATTTTAAATGATAATTCTTTTGATAATTATTATATTTATAGTTTAAGGAAAAAAATAGAAAAATTAGGATTAAAATTAATAACTGTAAAAGGTGGAAAAATAAAATTAAAAGTAGATTAATTATATTATGGAATTAAATATAGGAATAGATGTTGGAGGAAGCCATATAGATATATGTAAAGTAAATATAAATAATTATAAGTTAGAAATTTTAGATTCTTTTGATATAACTTACTATTATAAACCAATAGATCTTATTAATAAAATAATAGATAATTTATTTAAGTTAGATTTAGCTGGATATGAGAAAATAAATATCGGTATAGCTCTACCAGGGATTGTTAATACTAAAAAAAATTATTGTATTAAGTGCCCAAATCTAAAATATTTTAAAGAAATTGATTTTAATAAAATTTTTTTTAAAAAAATAAATAAGATTTTTAAAGGAAATATAGATTTGTATGTATTAAATGATGCAAATGCAGGAACAATAGGAATTTATAAGAAATTCTTTAATAAATTTAATTTATATAATAAAGATATAGTATATTTGGTAATAGGGACTGGAATAGGTTCAGGAGCTATTATAAATAATAAAATAGTTTTAGGAGCAGATTATTCTGCCTTTGAATTAGGACATACTAAAGTATATTACCCTAAAACTAATTATAAAAATAATTTAACAAAATGCGGTTGTGGTTCATTTAATTGTATCGAAACTTTTGCTTCCGCTAAGTCTTTAACTGATCTTTTTAATAATAAATACCATAAAAATTACAAAGGATTAAAAGAAATTATTCAAAACGAAAAATATAGTAAATATAAGATTTTATTTAATGATTTTGCATTTTATTTAGCTTTGCTTATTAATAATATTATCTTAACTGTTAATCCTTATTATATTTTTATAGGTGGAAAAATTGTATTATCTTTAAACTATTTTAAAGAAAAATTATTTTATTTTTTAAAACAAAATGTTAAAATGATAAAAATAAATAAAGAATACTTTAATAAAAGGATAGTTTTTTTAAAGCCTTTTAATAATATAAATGAATATAATATTTTGGGAAGCGCTTTTGCTAAGGATTTTATATAAAAATATAGAATATTTTATTACTATGGGAAATTTCGATAAAGAAAATTATTTAAATCAAATAAATGAAAGTTATAATTTTTTAAATAATTTTATAAAAAACGAAAAAATAGAGATTCCAAAGGTAGCAGTAGTTTTAGGTTCTGGATTAAATGAGATCCCTGAAGATCATTCTATTTTTAAAAAAAGAAGTGAATTAGATTATAAGGATATCCCTAATTTTGAAAAAACTACTGTGGCAGGACATAAAGGAAAATTAATATTTTCTAATTACAAGAATACTAATTTATTATTTTTACAAGGAAGATTCCATTATTATGAAGGTTATGATATGAAAAAAGTTACTTTTTATATTAGAGTTTTGAAAAAATTAGGGATTGATTATTTAATAATAACAAATGCCAGTGGTGGGGTTAATCCTGCTTTTAAAGTTGGAGACATTATGATTATATCTGATCATATTGCATTATTTTTACCAGAAAATCCCTTGAGGGGAGAGAATTTAGATGAATATGGAGAGCGATTTATTAGCATGCAAAATGCTTATGATAAAGAATGGAGATTAAAGGTAGAAAATGAGCTAAAAAATAAAGGGGTTCCTTATGTTAAAGGAGTTTATTGTATGGTAAGTGGCCCTAATTACGAAACTGCTGCTGAGTTAAGGATGCTAAGAACTTTAGGGGTAGATGCAGTAGGAATGTCTACTGTGCCTGAAGTTATTGTTGCTGTACATTCTAAAATTAAAGTATTTGGCTTATCGATTGTTACAGATATTATGGAAGAAGTTATAGAAAGGGGAGTTAGTCATCAGGAAGTTTTAGATAACGTTAAAAAATCTATAGATAATATCAAAAAAATAATTACTATCGCTATTGATAAGATTCAATAGATTTTTCAAAAAATGTATAATAAGGTTTTTAAATTGTATTATTATATTAGTACATAATAATTAAAGATATAATAATGCTTTTGGATTGTAAAGAATGATTTTAGTAAGTTTATAAGGTAAAAACTATTTAGTGTTTTCTAATTTTATGGGTAATTTTATTATTTATAATTACCTGTTAATTAATGTTATTATAAGATTTTTTAGTTTAGGATATTGTGTAATAGACAATATTTTACTTTATAAATCTAATTTTGTTTATATTTACTTTTTTTTTGTGATATTATTTATTTGGGATTTAATTTCTTTTGTTTTACTTTATAATAGAAGATACGGTTTTTTATTATTTGTGGGATTAATTGATGTAATTTTAGGTAGTGTTATTTTGTATTTTAGTAGTTCTTCAGCTTTATTTTTATCTCTATTAGTTCCTATTTCTTTGGCTATAACTTATTTAAGACTTGTGTCTAATTTTTATTATATTATGTTAATCTTTTTATCTTTAGTTGGTACTATTTTAGGTTCTATTGGGTTTATTCAAAAATTAGGAGATCCTGCTTTTAATTATTTAATCCCCTTTTTATTTTTAAACATATTTTTAATTTCATTTATAATTTTTGTTTTGATTAGATTGAATTATGTTGCTAAATATTTTACTGAGCAAATTAATGCATTAGTAGAAGAAAGGGATATTTTAAATGAGAATATTTCTTTGCTTGAACAGAAAATTTCAGAGTATCAAAAAGAAATAGCTAATTTAAAACAAGAATTAGAACAAGAAAAAATTGCTTTTAATGTGGAATTAGAAAAGATAATTAAAGATAGTCAATTGAAAAAAGACGAAGTTTATAATCAAATTAAAGCTTTAACTAATGAATTAACTATCAAAGATAAATTAATTGATGATTTAAATACTGAAATAGAAAACCTTAAATTATCTTTAAGTCAAGATTATAAAAAAAGTGAAGTACTTTTAAATATATTGTTCGATATTTTTGATATTATTAAAAACTTTAATAATTTGTATAAAGTATCAGATGATATAGTAAAATTTATATCTAAATATATTAATTTTTCTACTTTTGTTCTTTTTATAAAATCTGATACAACTTTAAAAATAGAACCGTTTATAATTTACGGAGAAAATTACGAGTTTTATTATAATTATAATAAAATAGAATTAGAAGATTTGTTTAATTACGTTTATAATAATAATAGTATAGTTGTAATAGAAGAGGATAAAGAATATGTAGATGGTATTTTGCTTAGTCCTTTTTATCCTAAGGAAAGGAGTGTTGCCGCTATTCCCTTAACTTTTGGAGAAAAACCTATTGGTTTAATATATTTGTCATCTTTAGAGCCAAGAGATATAACAAAAGATAAACAAGAAATTCTAGCTTATATTGGATTGGCTCTTTCTATTATAATATTTGTATCACTTAATTATAATAAAACTATAAGTAGAGTTTTGTGGGATGAGCGATTAAATTGCTACAGCCCTTCCTTCTTTTGGGAGGTACTTAATAATCAGTTTTTTATTTCAAAAAGATATAATGAGAATTCTGCTATTTTATTTATTAAATTGTTTGCTATTTCTTCTTCTGAAGTTGAAGATTTGCAAGATAGAGAGATAAAAATTATAAAGGAAATTAATATTGTTATTAGAAATACTATAAGAGTAACAGATATAATATCTTATATAGGTAATGGGATAATAACTGTTTTATTAATTAAAATAGATTCTAATAAAACTAAAGAAGTAGTTAATAGGATTATAAATAATATTAATCTAAAACTGAAATCTTTAGGCGAAGAAAGTAAAGTGAGATTTGAATTTGCTGATTTTATAAATTATAATAAAGATGTTTCTCTAATTATAGAAGAATTATTTGCTAAAGTTAATGTAGTAAAAAGTTAATTTAATAAAAAGAAGGGTTGTTAAAAGTATGGTTATTTATTTAGCTACTAAGAATTTTCATAAAGTAAGGGAAATATTTCATATATTAAGTATTTATCAAGAAGAGAATCCGGATTTTTACATTGAATTAAAAGAATATGAAGGAGATATCCCAGAGGATATAGAAGTGTATGATAATTATCATGATAATGCTGTAAAGAAGGCACAATATGTGTATCATCAAGTTTTAGCGCTGGTTATTTCTGAAGACAGTGGAATTGAATTTTTGGAATTAAATAATTTTCCAGGACCTTATTCTAAAAGAATATTTCCTTCTTTAGCTCAATCCCAAAAAAATCAAGCATTTGTTAATATGTTTAAAGATTTAGATATAGTCTATAGGAAATGTAAGTATGTTTGTTGTGCAGTTTTATTGATTAATTTCTCTAATTATTATGTATTTACAGCAAGTGTTGAAGGATATGTTAGCTCTAAAGTTATTGGGGATAATGGATTTGGTTATGATCCTATTTTTGTTTTACCTTCCTTAAAAAAAACTTTTGGGGAAATTGATGTAAAACTAAAATGTAAATATAGTCATAGAGCTATCGCTTTTAAAAAAATGTTTGATTTTATTAAATCTAAACCCCATTTAATTAAGTAATTTATATATTTAGTAAAAAATAATGAAAATTGATGAAATTTTAGAAAAATATATTGAAAAAATCAAGCAAGAACTTATTTTTTATAATAATAATTCTTATAGTCCTTATTCTAAATTTAAGGTATCTTCTGTATTGATGATTTTAAATAATAAAAGTAATTTAGTTAATTTTATTGGGGGGACTAATATAGAAAATAGTTCTTATGGGTTAACAATATGTGCTGAGAGAGTAGCTGTTTTTAATGCTGTTTCTAATGGATTAATTAATAACTATAATAATAAATGGTTAAGTTTATTTTTATATGTTCCAGTTAAGGAATTTGTTCCTCCTTGTGGAGCTTGTAGGCAAGTTATATCCGAATTTGTTAAGGATATACCTATTGTTGTGTTTAATAAAGAATTTGAATTTAAAATTTATTATTTAAGTGAGATTTTTAAGGAAGTATTCGGACCTTCATTTTTAAAGTAATTTTTTTAAAGTAATTTTTTAATGATTGATTCTAAATCTAAAAATATTATAGGTATTATAAGATTAGATAGGTTAGGAGATACTATTTTAACTTTACCTGCTATTAAAATTATTAAAGATAATTATAAAGATTCCTTATTAGTTGCTATTTTAAGTAGCTATAATTATAATTTGTTTTCTTATAATAATAAAATAATTCATCCTTATTTTGATGTTATTGAAGTAGTTGATATAAAATTAAGTTATTATTTTGATAATTTTTATTCTGTATTTTTAAAAGCTTATGATAATTTTATTAATTTTATTAACATTTTTAAATTCATAAAAATATTTAATAAAAAATATAAATTTGATAAAATTTATGTATTTAGTCCCAATTTTGTTTCTTATTTTTTAGGATATTTTCTCAATTCTAAAGAGAAATATTCTTATTTTTATCAAACTAAATTGATTAATTATTATTTATTTAAAAATAGATATAAGTTTTATTTGGATAAGATAGATAAGTTTTATGAAGAAGAATATATTTCTAGTGGAGTAAAAATTAACCATGAAGCAGTTCAAAATTTATTAGTTTTAAAACAAGATAAAGATATCAAATTGGAATTTAATTTTGAAAATTTTACTTGTGAAGACTTAAAAAAAATA
Organism: uncultured bacterium; assembly: GCA_937139605.1. Lineage (GTDB taxonomy): Bacteria > DRYD01 > DRYD01 > DRYD01 > DRYD01 > CAKZQG01. The sequence goes on along the minus strand of CAKZQG010000015.1, from coordinate 18,231 downwards.
AGACCTTACTTAGTTGTCCCTACTTTGGATATCCAAACTTTTGATGTTTTGTTTTTTGATAAAAATTTCTTGATTAAAGATAATATTTCAAAAGAATTTTTAAGAAAGTTATTATTAGAAATTAATTCTTATGTAAAAAGTAAGAATCTTAGATTTGCTTTTATAACTAATAGGGATTGGGTATTAGAAAATATTAAAATATTAAAACCTAACATAATGGAATTATTATATTTAGTTAGTAATAGTAGGGTAGTTATTAGTTTTGATGGTGGGCCAGTTCATATTGCTTCTGCTTTTAATATTCCCACTATCGCTTTATTTTCTAATAGATATTTTTATTTTGATTCTTATAGATGGGCTCCTTTAGCTGATTTATCTTTTATTATTAAATTAGATATCTTTGATCCACAACTTAATATTATTGATTTTTCTAATTTAGATTATTTTAATGTATTTTATCAAATACGATATTTTTTAGATAAAATTATCTAGTTTTTTTATTTTATTTTTAGAAGGATTTTTTTTTATTATTTAGAAAAATTATAGTGTATAATCTAAAATAAAAAAGTAAATGTATAAAAAAATACAAAAGTAAAAAGGAGGCAAGTAAAAATGAGAAAAATAATAGCTAGTATATTAATAGTAATAGGTTTAGTTTTATTTATAGCTTTTAGTTTAATATCTTGTAATCAGCAACAACAAAATAATACGACAACCACAACTGTTACTACTGCTGCTACTACTATGGAAAATATGAATACTACTGCTGGTAATGAAACTACCATGTAATAGTAATTATTTTTTAATATATTAATATATATATTATAATTGTATATTAATAATTTGTATATTATTAAAATTTTATATATTATTAAAAGGTAAAAGTAAGGAGTCGCTGAAATTTAATTAAAAAAAGTTTTATAGAAAAAGGGTGGGGTAAATGTTAAAAGAAGAATTAAAGAAATATGTTGAGAGTGATGAAAATGTTAAGGGCTTAATTGTGGTTAACAGGGTTAATGGGGAGCCTATTGAGTTTGTTATTAAGGAAAGTTTGGCTTTAAGCGAAATAAATAATATATCTAAAATCGCTGTAGATATGATTAAATTATACGAAAATACTAAACCTGGTGGAGATTTAATAACTATTTTATTCAATTCTAAAGAATATACCGTTTTGATTGATGATTATCAACAAAATAATAAAGTTTTAGTGTTTCTATTTAGACCTAATTTTGTTGTTATAAAATTTGTAGATGAAAAAGCAAAAATTTTGCAAAACATTATTAATATAATTAAAAGTTCGTAATTAAATTTATTTTTAATTTAATTAGGTAAGTTTTGTTTTAAAGAGGTTGATAATGAGAATAATAAAAGTTATAACTATTATATTTATATCTTTTATATTATTTTTATGTGTTTTTGGATTTATTATATCATTTTTATTTAATAATAATGATAATGGGAAAAATTTAATAGCTGTAATGTATTTAAAGGGTATGATTGTTAATGAGGAAGAAACAGAGGGAGTTATTGATTCTAAATATGTTGTACAAATTTTAGATAAAATTAGAGAAAATAAGAGTTATAAGGGAATATTGTTAGTAATAGATAGTCCTGGGGGAGTAGCTGCTCCAAGTTTAGAAATATCATATAAAATAAAAAAGATATCAAAGGAGAAACCAGTAGTTGCATATATAGAGAATTTGGGAGCATCGGGAGCTTATTATATCGCTTCTTCTTCTAACTATATTATTGCTAATCCGCAAGCTATTGTCGGAAGTATTGGAGTTATTATTACTATCCCACAAATTTATAAAGCACTTGATAAATTAGGAATTAATATGGTTTCTATTAAAAGTGGAAAATATAAAGATGCTTTAAGTCCTTTTAAAGAATTAAATAATGAACAAAAAAAATATATTCAGGATTTAGTTGTGGAATATTATAAGCAATTTGTTAAAGATGTTTCTCAAAATAGGAATATAGCTATAAGCGAATTATACAAAATAGCGGATGGAAGAGTATTTAGTCCTTTTACTGCTAAAAATTATAAACTAATAGATGATATAGGCACTATAGATGATGCTAAAGAAAAAATAAAACAATTGGTTAATATTAAGGATGTAAAATTTAAAGAAATAAAGCCTCCTAAGAAAACTTTTTTAGATCAATTATTAGGTTCAAAGTTAAATTATAGTAATGATTTTAATAGCTATATAAAAAAGTATTTAAATTATTTTAATTATCAGCTGTGGATGATTGCGCAATAATTTTTTTATTATAAATCATTTTTTATTATAATTAAATTTATAATTAATATGGAGTATAAAAAAATATTTGTTGGGTATACTGGTAAAACAGGATCAATTATATTTAATAATTTTAATAATGATAATATTTTTTTTGATTATCTAATTAATTCGATGAATTCTAATGAGTACTTTGAAAAATTTTTGGATTCTAATCAGATTATTTTAGATTTATCCCATAAAGATTTTATATTAAGCTTTATACAAAAAATAAAATCAAAAAAAGTAGAAAATATATTTTATATCACAGGAGTAACTGGATTTAATTATGAAGAAATAAAATTAATTAATGAGATTTTTATTAAAAAAGAATTATTTGGATTTCATTTTCCTAATTTTAGTATAGGAATTAACTTAATAAATAAATTTGTTAATGAGGTGGCAAAATATTTTTATGATTGTGAGATAATAGAAGCTCATCATCATTTAAAAAAAGATAAACCTTCAGGAACCTCTTTAATGTCTAAAAATATAATAAAAAATGAGTGGGAAAAAAATAATATTTATAAAGATATTAATATTCATTCAATAAGGTTACCTTCTCTAGTTGCTCATCAAAATATAATTTTTAGTAATAATTTTGGGGAGATATTAGAAATTAAACACCATTCCTTAGATAGAAAAAGTTTTTACTATGGCGTTAAATTAGTAATTACTAAAATAATTAATCAATTTGTTAATGAATTTGATAATAATAAAAAATTAAATCCTGGGTTCTATTTTAATCTTAATATAATTGATTTTATTAATGGTAATATTTAAATAATTTATTAAAACTAAGATCTTAAGCTAATGTATGATCCTCATACCCATCCTATTCTAATTTTACAAAATTTAGTTAATTCCTATGATTTCTATTTTTTCTCTAAAACTTTTAATAAATTTAAAAAAAAATTAAAATATCTCTTTATTTTAAATACTCCTTTAGAAAATGAATCAGACTTTATAAAAAAATATAAATATTTGCTTGATTTTGTCAATTCTATTGATATCCCTATTATTTTTAAATCTAAAAATTATCATAAGTTTTTTGTAAATAATTATCTAAAGAAAAAATTAAATTTAAATATAAATTTTTTAGATGAAAAACATTTTAATATAGTTGATAGATTTTTTATAGATTATATAAAGAAAAACTATAAAAAATATTATAAATTATTGGAAGACTATTTTATTGGATATGGTATAACTAAAACAATAGATGCCTATACTACTACAGAATTTTTAGAATTTTATAAATTAGTTAATAAAAAAATAAATAATAAAAGATTGGAAATTTATTATTTATTGGATCCTAATATTTTATTTAAATTTGAATTAAAAAAATTAAAAGAGGTATTAAATGATAAGTATTTTTTAGGGTTTAAATTTTTTATTGATGGAACTTTAAGCAATAAAGATGCTATGCTGGATGATATTTATTCCTTAAATTTTAATCCTAAATTGTATTTAGATTTAGATTTTTATCAGAATTTTTTAGAAAAATTGTATTATGTTTTAAAAAAAATAAAATTATTTAAAATAAGTTTTGCTTTTCATTGTATAGGTGATAAAGCTATTAATTTTGCGTTAAATAATCTATTAAATAAATATATTACTAAAATATCTCAATTAACTAAAATTAATTTTAGAATAGAGCACGCTTTATTTATTAATAACCAAACTATTCAATTACTAAAAGATAATTTAATTAAATATAAGGATGTTAATTTTTATTTTGTTTTTAATCCTAATTTCTTTTTTGTTGATATTAATTTTTTTAATGAAATTGAATATACTAAATTAAATAAATTATTAAGAAATTATTTTATTTTTAGGTTAGATGAAGTTTTTAAAATTTTTAAGGAGTATAATAATTTTGGTATAGGATTTGCTTCAGATTGCCCCGTATCTTCACTTGATTATAATTTTTCTATTTTCCTTCTCAAAAAACTTATTCTTAATAATAAACAAAAAGATTAATAATTTAATAAAGGAATTTATTTATTTTTATTTAAAATTATATAAAGCTAAAGAATAGTTTGTGTTTTTTTATTTTTAAGGTATAAGAATTTTGGGGGTGGTTATTAAATGTCTAAATTATGGTATAAAAGTTATCCTAAGGAAATTCCTTTTAATTTAGATTATGAAAAAATTAGTCTATTTGAAATGTTGAAAAAAATTGCTAAAGATTATCCTAATAATTTAGCTGTTGTACTTGATTATGATAACTTTTGCGAAATCTTAAAATATCAGGAATTATATGATTTAACTTTAAAATTAGTAAATGGGTTAAAGTTAATAAATTTAAATTTTGATGATAAAGTTTCTTTTTTATTACCTAATGTTCCAACATTTATAGCTTTCTATTATGCGGTATTAGCTTTAGGTGGGGTTGTAGTTAATGTTAATCCCGAATTAACTCCTTTTGAAATCCTAAAATATATTACTAATTCTGATAGTAAATTTGTTATAACTTTTCCTCATATTTTACCTAAATTGAATGAAATTATTGATGATATTAGTTTAGAAAAAATTATCATAGATGATGTTTATTTTAAAAATAATATTAATTTAAATGTAAGTGAATATAAGAAATTAAGTAATAAATTAGTATTTGTTTCTGATTTATTAAAAGAAAAAAATGTTTTAACAGAAAAGGATTTGAAAGGTTTAGGAGATTTTGATATATTTAAAAAACTATCTGTATTACAATATACTGGTGGTACAACAGGAATTTTAAAGGCTGCTATGCTCAGTCATTTTAATTTAGTAGCTAATGCTCAGCAAATTGTTAATTGGGTTTATGAGTTTGAGCCTAAAGATAATCATAAAACGTTATGTGTTATTCCATTATTTCATGCTTATGGTATGACGGTTGGTATGAACGTTAGTGTTAGGTTAGCTAATGCTATGGTTTTAGTACCTCATTTTTCTATTGATTTGATTTTAAGGATTATAAATAAATATAAAATAGATTTTTTACCGGGGGTTCCTTCTTTATATAATGCTATATCTTTATATGCCATAAAAACTAAAATAGATATAAGTAGTGTTAGGGTTTGTATTTCTGGAGCTTCTGCTTTGAATCAAGAGATTTATAACCGATTTGTTTCATTAACTAATGCAAAGTTAGTTGAAGGATATGGACTTTCAGAAGCTTCTCCTGTTACTCATATTAATCCGGTTTTTGGAGGTATTTCTAAGGTAGGCTTTATAGGATTACCTATTCCAGATACTGATGCTAAAATAGTTGATATAAATGAAAAAGATAAGGAATTAGGGGTTAATGAGGAGGGGGAACTCATTATTAAAGGACCACAAGTTATGTTGGGGTATTACAAAAATGAGCAAGAAACTAATAATTCAATAATTGATGGTTATTTATATACTGGGGATATAGCTATAATGGATGAAGATGGATATTTTAAGATTGTAGATAGAAAAAAGGATATGATAATAGTAAGTGGATTTAAGGTTTATCCAAGGGAAGTTGAAGAAGTTATTTTAAAGGTGCCGGGAGTTTTAGAAGCTGCTGTCGTCGGAATTGAACATCCAATTAATGGGCAAATTGTTAAAGCTTTTGTAGTTAAAAATAATCGGGATATTACAGAATCTGATATCATAAAATATTGTAAAGATAAATTATCTCATTATAAGGTGCCTAAAGAAGTTGAGTTTGTTGATGATATTCCTAAAAATCAAGCAGGAAAAATTTTAAAAAGATTACTTATTAATAAGTAAAATCATTATATTTAGAGTTGCTAATGGAAAATAAAAAAAGTGAGTTAAATTCTTTAAAATTAGCATTAATTATAACTTTTGTTTTTGCATTAGTTGAATTTATGGGGGGATTTTTAACTAATAGTTTAGCATTGATATCTGATGCTGGACATATGATTACTGATAGTTTTTCTTTATTTATTTCTTTTTTAGCTAATTATCTTGTTTTAAATTTAAGGAATAATAGATTTTCTTTTGGATTATACAGATTAGAAGTATTAGCGGCTTTTGTTAATGCCATTTTTTTATTAGGTATTATAGCTTTTATTTTATTTAATGGAATAAATAGGATTATAAAGCCTGAGGTGGTTTTAGCTAAACCTATGTTGTTTATCGCTTTATTAGGATTAATAGTTAATGTTTTTATTATCTTTATTCTTTTTAAGCATTCTGAAAATTTAAATATAAAATCTGCATTATTGCATGTAATTTCTGATACTTTAGGATCTGTTGTTGCTATTGTTGCTTCTGTTATTATTATTTTTACTAAATTTTATCAGATTGATCCTATTTTAAGTATTGTTATTTCGTTGTTAATGATTCCTTCTGTTTTTATTTTACTTTATCAGTCTATTGATATATTTTTAGAAGCTATTCCTAAAGAAATTAATCTAAACAATATAGCTAATCAGATAAAAAACATCAATGGAATTTTGGATTTTCATGATCTACATATATGGTCTATCAATCCTAAGAATAATATTTTAACTGTTCATGTAGTTAAAGATAAAAATATACAAGATTCTTATTTATTAGATAAAATTAAAGAGATATCTAAATTAAATAATATAAATCATATTACTATACAAATTGAAGATATTGAGTATGAATGTTTTCAGGATTGTAATCAAAAACTATATCAAAGTTATCAAGATATTTCATTAAAAAATTACCATAAAAATCATTTACATATGCATACTGAAAATTTTCATGATCATCATGATAAACATTATCATAATATAGATAATATAGATAGTAATGAAATAGATAGAAATAAATAAAAATAAATTCTTATTAAAATTGATATTTATGAAAGATATTAGTAATATTGATAATATTGATAATATGGAAATCAAGGATAGAAAGCTTGTAAAGGATCCCAAGAAGTTTATTTTAAGGATAGTTAGTGGCTTTTCTCTTTTTTTGTTAGCTCTTTTTCTATTATTATATAATTGGCATTTTTTTGTTATTTTTGTTGTTGTTATTCAATTAATTGCTATTTATGAAGTAGTTACAATTTTTTCTAAAAAATATTATGTTGATAAATTTTCCTTGTTTTTTATTGCTTTATATTTAGATATTTTAATATATTTTAATTCTTTTGATGTTATAACTGTTTTTAGTAATTTTAGATTTAATTCTGATAAATTTATTTTCTTTTTGTTCTCTATTTTTTTTATATTCCTTATTTTTTCTATTAATTTTATTTTTTATTTACAAAATACTTTAAAAGAAAGTTATAAAAAATTAGATAAAGAAGAAAAAAGTATCTTAGAATTTATAAAATCTAATACTAATATTTATAATTATTTTATAAATAGTTTAGGAGTCAATTTTATTATTTTGTTTTATGTTGTTATTCCTTTTGGTTTAGTTATATTTATAAGCTCTTTGAGAAAAGGAGATTTGTTAATGTTAGTTGTTTTTACTAATTTTTTTAATGATATTTTTGCGTATTTTATTGGTAAGGTTTTTGGAAATAAGAAGTTTTTTGAGTTTATTAGTCCTAATAAAACGTTAGAGGGGTTTATTGGGGGAGTTATTGGAGGGATTTTGGGAGGGTTAATTTGGACATATTTTTCTAATTTATACTTAATTTTAGATGTGTATAAGTTAGTTATATTAGTATTTTTAATGAGTTTATTAGCTCCTTTTGGAGATTTATTTGCTTCATTTATTAAACGAAGTTTTGAGTTAAAAGAAATTTCTAATATTATACCAGGACATGGAGGGGTCTTAGATAGATTTGATAGCTTTATTTTTAGTATTTATATTTTTTCTTTTATTTTCTTTTTGTTTTTTTAGTATTAGAATTTTGGTATAAATATTTGGAGGTTAATGGGTTAAGGATATAGAATAATAATATTAGAGCAAGGAGAGGTGGCCGAGTGGTCTAAGGCGCTCGCCTGCTAAGCGAGAGTGTCGCTTAATAGGTGACACCGCGGGTTCGAATCCCGCCCTCTCCGTTTCCTAAATAATCTTCTTCTTTAGGTAAAGCCGCTTTAACAAATATCTTTATACATAAAAATGAATATTTACAAAGTAGGTTTTGCAGAATTTATGAGAATTAAAAATGAAACACTTTGAATTCAAAGCTTTAGAGCTGGGAATGTATGTATAGAAGATTATAAGAAAGGTATTCAGTGATGAACTAAAAAATCATTACTTCTATAATTGGGAGTAATTTGGTGTGCCCGTAGCTCAAATGGATAGAGCGTCAGATTGCGGATCTGGAGGTTAGGGGTTCAAGTCCCCTCGGGCACAATAATTATAAGAATTTAATAAAAAAATAAATTTTTAAAGAGGTTTTTTGAAATTTTTGGATAATAATAAAAAAGAGGGTAGGGCTGTTAGGGTTTATCTTACGAACCCCGCCAGGTCCGGAAGGAAGCAACGGTAAGTAAGCTCTAAACCGCTAACATAACCCTACCCTCTTATTCAATATCTTTTTATAAGGATTCCAGTTTTATGCCTTTAGATCTAAAAAAACTAGAAGCTTTAACTAAATTGGAGCCTAATAATCCTAAGCATTGGTTTTATTTAGGTGCTTATTATTTTTCAATAAAGGATATTGCTCAAGCTTATAAGGCTTTAGAAACCGCTGTTAAGATTAATCCTTATTTTGCTCAAGCTCAGTTCTTTATTGGTTTTATTGTTATTTATAATAGAGAATTCAAAACAGGTCTTAAGTATTTAGAAAAAGCTTATACTATTGATGAAAAAGTATTTTTAAAAATTAAGTCTGATTATGAAATAGAAAAAATTTTAGATGAGCTAATTAAAGGTAGTATTAAAGTAATTCAAGATCAAATAGAAATAAATCCTAATAATCTGGAGAACTTGTATTTAATGGGTAGAATTTTATTTTATATCCAGAATTATGAATCTGCTATTAATTACTTTAGAAAAATAATTGAATTAAAACCTGATAATTGGGAGGTTTATATTTATTTGGCTTTATCTTATAAAGAATTAAATAACTATGAAAATGCTATAAATTATTTAAAAAAATCAATTTTGATAAATAATTATTATCCTGATAGTTATTGGTTATTGGGGGAAATTTATATAGATATGGGGAATTATGGTTTGGCTTTAAAGAATTTAGAAAGAGCGGTGGAATTAGCTCCTAATAATAGTAGGTATTTAAATTCCTTAGCAAGAGTATATTTAGAATTAGATAAAATTCCTCAGGCTATAAGAACTCTACAAATTTCAATAGATAGTAATCCTAATTCTAAGTGGTCGTATTTTTATTTAGGGAAGGCCTTAGAAAAAGAATTTAATTTTGAATTAGCCATTGAGCAGTATTTAAAAGCTTTAGAAATAGATCCTAATTTTATAGAAGCTAAATACTCTTTAGCTAAATTGTATTCTTATTTTAATGATTATACTAAAGCTATAGATATTTTAGAAAATATAACTGATAAAATAGCTGATCCTGAAGTGTATTTTATGTTAGGCCAATTTTATTATAATATTGATAATTATGAAAAAGCTATATATAATTTAGAAAATTATGTAAAAATATTAAATAATAATTGGCAAGCTTTTTATTTATTGTACTTAAATTATATCAAAATTAATAATAAAGAAAAAGCTTTATTTTATTTAGAAAAAGCTTTTGAATTAAATTCAAAAGATACTAAAATTATTGTTGATTTATTTAAAATTTACGTTGACCTAAGACAAATACAAAAAGCAGAAAAATTTTTGGATATTATTAAAAATTTAGTAAAAGATGTAGAGATTATTAAACGAATAATATTTATTTATTTTGAAAAAAAGGATTATGAAAATGCGTTTTATGTATTTTTTGAAAATAAATTATACAATGATATAAATTATCTTTTTGATTTGATTACTTTTATAAAGAATAAAGACAGAGAAATTTATTTATCTTTTTTAAGTAAGGTTTTAAATTTTATTGATTGTAATCAAAATAAAGAAATATGTTTAGAATTACAGATAGAGTATCTTGAGAGAGTATATGAAGTTAATACTTTACAGGCTTATGAGTATTTTAATTCTAAAGTGGGTTTTCAGTTTTTAGATATCTTAGCTAATATTCAAAATAGTCAAGATATTATTAATAATCGTTTTAATTTGATTTTATTTAATTTACTATTGATTTATTTAAAAATAATATTTACTTTATATGTTGAATATAAATCTGAAGATTATTTAAGAAAGTATATAAGTATCACAGAAAAAATAAAAACATTTAGTTTTTTATTTGTTAAAGAGTATGATAATATAAATCTTAATAGTGGGTTTATAAATTTTGTTATTAATAACTTTGGTAATAAAGATGTATTAAGTGGAAGTATTTTATTTTATTTATTAATATTAAATTTAAATTTTATTTATGTTGTTTTGGTTTTTAAGGATTATATTTTTAATAAAAAAGATATTATTAATTTTAAGAATCCTGTTATAATTAAAATTTTTGAAGATATAATTCCATTACTAATAGAAAATGAAATTAATGATATTGCATTAGATTTTATTGATTTATTTATTAATTTTAATTACCCTGTTTTTTTAAGATATAAAATAGATATATTAGATTTAGAAAATAAGCCTCGTGAAGTTATAGATAATATCCAAAAATATTATGATAGTTTTTTCTATGAGAGTTATTTAGAATTAATTAGATTAAAGAATTTAATTAATTTAGATGAATTAAAAGAAGTAGTAAAAGAAGATTTAGAAAAATTAATATTAGAATTTAATCCTTTAGCTATGGCTCTTTATGCTAATATTATTATTTTTGAAAATAAAAACGAAGCTATTAGATTATTAGATAAAGCTTTTGAAATTATTATAGAAGATAAATTTAAATTCCAATATAATTATCAATTAATTTCAACTGTTGTATATTTATCTAAAATTTATTCCAAATATTTTAGTATTTATAAATTGATTAAGTATTTAAATGAATTAAGTAGGAAGTTTTCTGATAACTATAGGATTAATTATTTATTAGCATATTATTTATACTTAACAGAGGATTTTGTTGATGCTGAGGTTATTGCTAAAAGACTCATAAAATTAGCTAAAACTAATAACTTATTAATAGAAGCTCAGAAACTTTTAGCTACTATTAAAACTGAACGTGAAAATTATAATAACTTCCTACTTACTTTAGAAAATCTTTTCAAAGGTATTTCTATTACTATTACTTCTTATTTAAATCTTATAAAAAAAGGGAAAATAGAAGAGGTATTAAAATATATTGAAACTTTAAATGATGATACTAAAATAGAAAATATTATTATTAAAGCTATTTTATATGATAAATTGGAGATTTACCAATATTTCATTTATTATTATAATTTATTCAAAATATGGGCATTAGACAAAAATCTGGATAATTTAATAGATCTTATAGATAAGAAGCTTTATAATTATTCTGAATTTTCTGATTTTGAAGAACTAAAAATTAAGGCTCAAATTACTTATGCTTCTTTATTTAAGAAAGAAGCTTATATCCAAACTAATTTAGAAGAAAAAACAGAAAAAATAGAAAACAAAATTGAACAAAATATACTTATTCAAGAAAAATCTAAAGAATTAGAAACACAAATTGAACAAATTAAACAAATTGAAAACATTGAAAACCTTGAAAACCTTGAACAACAATTAACGGAATTTAACGAGAATAAAGAATTTGTGGATTATCAATTAGATAACAATCAATTATTGGATATTGATAATATTCAATTGGATTTAGATTCATTTGAAGAAGGATTGAAAAATCAAAAGGAAATAGAAGAAAATTTAGAAGTAGAAGAAAAAATAAGAAACCAAAATATTATAGAAAAGCAAATAGAAGAGCAAAAAAAAATACAAGATAAAGTAGAACTAGAAGAGCAAGAAAATATACAAACACAAAATGTACAAAAGCAAGAAATGATGGAAAGGATAGTGAAAATACAGGATAAAAATGAAATAATAGAAAAAAAAGAGATTCAAGAGCAAATAAAAACACAAGAAAAATTAGAAATAAAAGAACAAGAAAATATAGAAGAACAAATACAGATAGAAAAGCCAAGAGAAACAGAGGAATCTAGTAAAGAAAAAGAGAATATAAATAAACAAGAAGAAACAGAGATTCAAAAAGAAATAGAACATCAAGAGAAAATAGAAAAACAAAAAGAAATAGAAAAACAAGAAGATACTAAAAAATATGAAATAATAGAAGCACAAGAAATAACAAAAGACGAAGAACAAGAATTAATGGAAACTTATGAAGAACAAAATACAACCGAAATATCAATAAGTGTTCAAGAAGATATAATAGAAAAAGAATTAGTTAATATTACTAAAGAAAATATTTTTGATAAATCTTTAAATAGTCTGTTTTTAAGTGATGATATAGATAAAAACACTATTAAATTGTACCTTTCTAATATAGATAAATTAAAACTAAGTGATTTGGATGATATTATTATAGTTAATATTTTTTATATGATATATTTATTAAAATTACACAATAAGTTAGATTTAGATGAATTAATTGATAGTATTGATTTTAGTGTATTTGTAGAAAAAAGGGATGAATTTGTTAAACAAAATTTATCTTTAAAGGAGTTTTTTAATGCTGTTATTGATATAGAAAGCAATATTTTTGATATTAAAGCAATTTTAATAAAAATAAAAGAATTAATGGCTAAATTTAAAAATAATATTTATTATTTTTCTTTTTTCTTAATTGTTTTATCTTTAGTGTATTTAAGTTTAAATAAAATAAATGAATATAAAAAATATTTTCAAATTACTTTAAATAATTTCAAAGAAACTAATAAAATTATGTTTAATTTCCTTAGTTTTTTAGATAATATTATAATAAATTCTATAAAAGATTATGTTAATTAGAATAAAATTTAAGGATTGGAGGTATTTTAGATGAAAGTTTTGATAACAAGAAAACTACCAGGAGATTATCATAAATTATTACAAAATAATTATGAAGTTATTTTATGGGATAAGGATGAAGTAATAGCAAGGGAATTTTTGATAGAAAATATAAAAGATGTAGATGGATTATTATGTTTATTAACTGATAAAATAGATAAGGAAGTAATTGATAAAGCTAAAAGGTTAAAAGTTATAAGTAATTATGCTGTAGGTTTTGATAATATTGATGTAGAATACGCTACTTTAAAGGGTATAGTAGTTACTAATACTCCTGGGGTTTTGACAGAAACTAGTGCTGATTTAGTTTGGGCTTTGATATTAGCTGCTAGGAGGCATATTATTAGTGCTGATAAATTCTTAAGAGATGGTAAATTTAAAGGTTGGGATCCTAATTTATTTTTAGGTTATGATGTTCATTCTAAAACTTTGGGGATAATAGGATTAGGTAGGATAGGGCAAGCAGTTGCTAAAAGAGCTAAAGGATTTAATATGAAAGTAATTTATTATAATAGAACTCCTAAACCTGATATAGAAGAATATTTTTTAAAAGAATATAATATGAAACTAGAATATAAATCCTTAGATGATTTGCTTAGAGAATCTGATATAGTTTCAATTAATACTCCTTTAAATAATGAAACTTATCATTTAATAACTTATGAAAAATTGAAGTTAATGAAAAATACAGCTACAATAATAAATACAGCTAGAGGACCTGTTATTAAAGAAGATGATTTAGTTAAAGCATTAAAAGAAGGTTTAATTTTTTCTGCTGGTTTAGATGTTTTTGAATTTGAACCTAAAGTTAATGAAGAATTACTAAAATTAGATAATGTAGTTTTATTACCTCATATAGGTAGTGCTAGTTTCGAAACAAGGGAAAAAATGGCTGAAATTGCTGTTAATAATTTATTACTAGTTTTACAAAATAAAGAACCGCTTTATTCAGTTAATTATAATCAATTGAAAAATATTTATTCTTAATATGTATAATATCTTTTATTCTTTTTTTAGGTTTTTTTTTTAATTTTAAAAACTAGGGGATTAAAAAGATATATTTTTGGTTTTTTCTTTTTTGTGATTATTTTTGCTATTACTTTTCTTTTTATTATCTTTTTTCATCATAAGAGCTTAGGAAGTATTATTTGGATTTTTATTTTAGGTTTTATTATTTTAAGTTTTGTTTATTTATTTTGGGTTTATTTTTTTTTATTAAAGTTTTTTAAAGAAGAGGAAAAATTAAATGAATATATAGTTGATAATTTTTTGATAAAAAAGAATAGGGTAGTGGTTATAGGGGGGGGGAGTGGGATTGCTAATATATTAAGGGGCATTAAAAATTATTTTGATTATATTGTTTCTATTTCTACTGTTACTGATGATGGTGGATCTACTGGTAAAATCTTAAAAATTTATGAAGATATTTTGCCTGTAGGTGATTTAAGAAATTGTTTAGCTAATTTATCTTCTAACGAGATTTTACAGAAATTATTACAATATAGGTTTGATAGGGGGGAGTTGTCTGGGCATGCTTTGGGAAATTTTATATTATTAGCTCTATATAAGATAGCTAATAATAATCTTAGTTTAATGGGAGAATATATTAATAGTATTTTTAAGATCAGGGGGATAGTTTTGCCTTCTGCTAAGAAAAGAGGAATTTTGGTAGCTAAGCTATCTAATGAGCAAGTTATTAAAGGGGAAACTAATATTAATAATTTTATTTCTTCCAATCCTGAGATTTATGTTAAAGAGATATATTTAGAAGATTTAGTTGATGATGATGTTAATGAGCAAGCTATAGAGAATATTTTGAATGCTGATATAATAATAGTTGGCCCTGGCAGTTTATATTCTAGTATATTACCTAATTTTTTATTAAATCCTATTTTAAACGCTTATAAAAAATCCAAAGCTATTAAAATTTATATAGCTAATATTATGAATCAACCTAATGAAATTAAAGAAACTAAATTATCTATATATTTAGAAATCCTTAAAAAATATGGTTTATTTTTTAATTATGTATTATTTAATAGTAAGCCTATAAAAGAACAGATTTTAAATAAGTATATTTATAAGGATAAATTTTATAAACCTATAGAAAATGATTTATCTAAAGAATATTTAGAAGAGAATAATATAATTTTAATTTATGATGATTTTTTAGCTGATGATGATAATTTTATAAGACATGATCCTTTGAAAATTGCGAATGCTATAAAAAAAATATATTCTCATTATTTTTAAAAGGTTAAGAGTTGTTTTATATAGAATTATAAAATATAAATAATATGATAATAGTTTATATTATAATAAGGAGGTAGTATTTATGGGTGGTAAGAAAAAGATGAGTACCAAAAAACCAGGGCCTGCTAAATGTAGATTTTGTAGGGGATTAATTGAGGGTGGAAGATTTGTTAAAATAGGAGGAAAAAAATGGCATAGAGAGTGTGCTTTAAGAGCTGGTAAAAAAATCCCGCGAGAATATGCCGAAATCTAGTAATTTTTTATAACTTTTTTATTAAATAAATTTTTATTAAACAAAAAACTAGGAGGAAAGAAAACTATGGTTATAAAGAATTTAACCTTATTAGGACATACTGCTAGTGGAAAATCTTCTATTATAGAATCTTTAGCTTATATAAATAAAACTAATAAACAAGATTTACCAAATTCTTTTGGAACTCCAGGTTTGATGGATGTAGATGAAGAGGAGAAAAAAAGAAAAACCACTACTTTAACTAAAGTTTTTCCTATTAAAACTAAAAATTATAAACTAAATTTAATAGATACTCCTGGTTTTGGGGATTTTATTGGAGAAATTTTAGGAGGAGTTTTTGCTTCTGATAATTTAGCTATAGTCATAAATGCTTCTAATCCTATAGAAGTAGGAACTGAAAGATCTTGGTTCATTTCTACTGAAAAAACTAATTTACCCATCCTTTTTATCGTTAATCATTATGATAAAGAAAATCTTAATTTTGAAAATATTGTAAATCAATTAGCGGAGAATTTTTCTAATAGAATTATTCCTTTAGTAGTTCCTATATATGAGTCTAATGTTTTTAAGGGAGTAATTGATGTTTTAAATAAAAAGGCTTTTGCTTTTAATAATGATGAATTAAAAGAAACAGAAATTCCGTCGGATTTAGTTTCTTTAGTTAATTCTTATTATGAAAAGATTTCAGAGAGTGTTGCTGAAACTAATGAAGAGTTATTAAATCATTATTTAGAACATGGGGAATTAGATTTTAATCAAATAATAAAAGGTTTAAAAGATGCTTATAATCAAAGATTGTTATATCCTTTATTTACTATAAGTGCTAAAGTTTTACCATCTGTTAAATTATTAAATAATTATTTAGAAAAGATATTAATTAATTCTGATGAAAGAGTTATTAAGGATGTAGATGGGAATGTTGTCGATAAAAATGTTTTTAGTGCATTGGTATTTAAAACTATTTCTGATCCCTATAAAGGTAGAGTTTCTTTTATTAGGGTTTTTACTGGTAAATTAGTTAAAGATTCTACCGTTTTAAATGTTTATAAAAATGAAAAAGAGAAAGTAAGTACTTTAGTTGAGGTTATTGTTGATCAACATAATCCTATAAATGAGTGTTTAAGTGGGGATATCTGTGCTGTTTATAAATTAGAAAAGACTTTATCTGGGGATGTTTTAAGTGCTGTAGAAAATCCTGTTAAATTAACTAAGATTGAGTACCCGGAACCTTTATATGAAAAAGGTTTAGAACCTAAAACTAAGGCTGATGAAGAAAAATTATCTTCTGCTATTACTAGAATCTTAGAAGAAGATCCTACTTTTAAGGCTTTTAGAGATCATGATGTTAAACAATTTGTTATATCTACTGTTGGAGATGTTCATTTAGATTATATTATATCTAAATTAAAAAATAGGTATAAAGTTAATATAGATTTGCAGCCTAGAAAGATCCCATATTTAGAAACTATAAAGGGTAAAGCTCAAGCTTTAGGTAAGTATATAAAGCAATCTGGTGGAAGGGGCCAATATGGAGTAGCTCATATTGAAATTGAACCTTTGCCAAGGGGACAGGGCTTTGAATTTGTTGATAAAATATTTGGTGGAGCTATACCTAAGAACTTTATTCCATCTGTTGAAAAAGGTATTAGAAATGCTATGGAAGAAGGAATATTATCTGGTAATAAAGTGGTAGATGTTAGGGTTATTTTATTTGATGGAAAGTATCATGAGGTTGATTCCAGCGATTTGGCATTCCAGATAGCTGGAGCTATGGCTTTTAGAGAAGCTATGTCTAAAGCTAATCCTATATTACTAGAGCCTATTATGGAGATGGAAGTATTTACTCCAGATAGTTTCTTAGGTGATGTTATGGGATTGCTTAATACTAAGAGAGCAAGGATAATGGGGATGGAAGCAAGTTATAGGAAGGGATGGCAATTAATAAAAGCACAAGTACCTTGGATGGAAATAAGGGATTTTGCTGTTGAATTAAAATCTGCTACCCAAGGTAAAGCTACTTATACTTTAAAATTATCTCATTATGAAGAAGCTCCATCTCATATAGCTACTTTAGTTATAAATGAAACTAAAAAACAACAACAAACTGAAGTTTCTTCTTAATTATAAAATAAATATAATACTAATATATAAAAAATAGCTATTAAATTTTGTAGAAGTTAATTAAATATAGTTTAGTAGTTTTCTAAGGTGCTATTTTTTTGATTTGTCTAATACTATTTTAATTAATTTTTAGGCTTTATTGTTTTTTAGCTATAAGTTTATGTTTTATTGAGTGTAATGGTTTTTATTTTTTATAAAATTTTTTTATATTATTTTTTGTAATTTTAGGATGTTAAAATCGTAAAAAATATATTAAAAATATGTTAAAAAAATGTAAAATAAAAATTAGGGGTTTTTATTATAATAGTGTTTTTAATAGTATTATCAAGGGTTTAATTATATTTATTGTATATTATATTAGATAAATTATGGTATATTTTATAAAAAATTTTG
>CAKZQG010000014.1 GCA_937139605.1 uncultured bacterium | reverse complement strand
GATTATATTACTCCGTTTTTAGATATAACAGGAGAAGACAATTTAGTAATTGTTGGAAGTGATAGAGTAGTTAATAAAAATGAAGATGGTACTGAAAATGTTAGTTATGCAAGAGTAAGAATTGAGAAAAGGTTTAATGCTGAATTATTAAATGGGATAGGTGTTTTCAGTCCAATAGTAGGTATGATATATGCTTTAGATGTAAGTAAGCCAATAATTAAGGTATATGCAGGATTAAATGCAGTAGCTTGTAACAACTTGAATGTATTTAATGCAGACCATATATTTCAGATGGATTTATTGAGTAATTATAGAGTATCTTATAATCATTTGAAGAATTATCATAACTGTATTACAGAATTGATTGAAGATTATTTTAGAAAAATTGAAGATATGAACAATAGGAGATTAAAGCCAGAAGAATATAATTATGTTATAGGGAATATACTAAAAAGAAGTGTAAGAGATAATGTTTTAGGAACGACACCTATTGTTAAAGCAGTAAAATTGCTTGAAGATAGACAAAGTAGTTATTATTTTTACAAGGAAGATAACAATACTTTATGGAATATTTATAATGCGGCTACTGATTATATTTCTTCTTCGCCTGAATATAAAGACCATCCAAATAAGTCATTAAAGATGTTTGAATTAATATCGGAGACAAAATTATGAGTGAAAAACCTATCAAATATGAAGGGAGTGTTCAAATAGCTAGTAGAGTAAGTGAAAAAGATATTGATGATTATTTATTCGGGACTGAAACTAATTTAACAGAGCCACAGAAGACTTTATTCAAAAATATTGCAATTATGAGTAATTTAAATCCATTTAAAAGAGAGATATATGCAATTCCTTATGAAAGAAGAGTAAAGAAGGGTGATAAATGGGTTAAAGAAAGTGTAATGACAGTAGTAACTGGTTATCAAGTTTATGTACAAAGAGCAGAAGCTACTGGGTTACTTGGTGGATGGTCTGTTGGATTAACTAAGGAAGGTTCTAATATAATATCAGCTAAGATAACTATAATTAGAAAGGATTGGTCAGTTCCATTTGAATTTGAAATACTGTTTAATGAATTTGCTAAAAGAGATGCCGATGGAGAATTATTAGGTAGTTGGAAAACTATGCCATCCTTTATGATTACCAAGTGTGCTATTGGTATTGGATTTAGATTATCATTCCCAAATGAGCTTGGTGGTATGCCTTATTTAGCAGAAGAAATGAGTAATATGACATTTGAACAGTTACAAGAAATAGAAAAAGAAATGATTGCTAAAGTTAATGCTAATAAAAATGTAGAATTAATGAGCAGAGCTACTAAATTAGATTTATTTGCTTTAGCTAATAATTCTAAGGAAGTAGTTATGCAAGCATTAAATGAACTTGGATTAGAAAAAGATAAATTATTAGAATCAGATAAAGAAATAATTACTAATAAAATAAAGGAGATATTAAATGCCAACAATACCAACGAAGAAGTCGCTTCAGAATAATTTTATCCCACTAAGTGGAGGTATTGCTTTAGTTAAGTATGAAATAACTGATATAATTGACCATAGTAATGCACCTGGAAAGTCAATAAGCAGACTTGGTAAGAATGATTTTGTTCCTGAATTATGTATAGAATTGGTATTAACTTCAGGGAAATATGAATATAAGAAATACTTGTTTGGTAATTACTTATGGGAAACAGATAAAATATCTGGTAAACCTACTGTATGTTTAGGGTGGTTAACTAAGAAAAATGCTATTTATGATTTCCTTAGTGAATTAAGTGATAGTGATATACAGATTAATGATGATTTTACACTACAAAGTGAATATTTAAAATCATTTATTGGTAGAAATATCTTTATAATACGCTATCCAACTGAAAATGGGACTAAAGACTTTTGGTTAATTAAAGAAGCAACAGAAGCTAATAAATTAGAATTGATAAATACATTTCATAAATACGTTCCGAAGGATTATGTAATTAAGAAACATAGTAAATCAGATGAAACTCAAAGTCAGCCAGAAGAAGATATATTTTAGGAGGTAATATGAGTATTACAATAGCAAGTAAAATTAAAAGAATTACTTTAAGTAATTATGGTACAAGCTTAGTGTTGATACATATAGTTAATGGAGTTGAAAAAGAAGTTACTATTGAGTTACCATTTATAACTGATTTTAATTTTGGGGATAGCATTGCTGTTCACATTATAAAATTGGAGAAAGAAAATGACAGTAAAACAGATAATCAATCTTTACTTGAAAAATAAATTACTTGGTAGAGATAGTGTGGTTATTACTTCTAACAATATTCAACAAGAAGTTGTGGATTTTGCTAAGAGTAGATTTAATATATTTCACAATCCAGAAACATTTGCAAGGGAATGGCGAGATTTTAAAAAAGATAACGATGTTTATAAAATAGAAGAAATAGAGTTACCAAAGAAAAGCAAACAAAAGCATTATAAGGTATATGTTAAAGTATAGGGAATTAATAGTAGGAAACCTCAGAAATAGAGGTTTCCTCTATACTACAGATGAACTGGAATCTGAAATAACTAATTTACTTAATTCTAAAACTGATTATTATACTTCTATATTTTACTTTAATGAAGAAATTGTTAAATATTTTCAACAAAATGGTAGTATTAAAGGATTTAATGGTAATATAGGTGTAGATGACATAGTATTTGACATTGATATTGGTAAAAATTCAGATGATTACGTATTGGAAAAAGCTAGAGAATTTGTAAAAGAATTAATATTTAAGTGGGATTTATCTGAAAAAGAAATAGATATTTGGTATTCAGGCAGAGGTTATCATATCTATATCAATGATTATTTTAAATTTGGATTTGGTAATATTATTAAGACAGTTAAAAATACTATTAAAGAACATTTCCCACAATTGGATAATTCTATATATAAAACTACAGGAGTAATTAGAGGTAAATATTCTTATAATTCTAAATCTGGTAGATATAAAATACCATTAGAATATAAGGAATTATTTAGTCTAAGTAGTGCTGAAATAATAGAATTAAGTAAAAATCCCAATAAAGAATATGTTTCGACAAGAAGTGAATTCGAAAGAGATTTAAGTAGTTTTAAGGTATTTAATAATGTAGAAGTTAATATTAGTAGCTTAGATGATCCTACAAGAATAGTAACTTGTATGCAAAAGTTGTATTTAAGAGGGCAAGTAATAGGTAGAAGAAATACAGATATACTAAGATTAGCTTCAGCTTGGCGAAGACAAGGATTACATAAACAAGCTACATTCAATTTACTTAGAATGTGGGCTAATACATTAGATGAAAATAGTATATCAAATGTAGTAGATAGAGTATATGATAAAGGATATAGATTTGGATGTAATGATTATGTTATGTCAGAATTTTGTGACCCTAAATGTATTTATTTTACACATAAGAATTATGATAGTAAAGTAATTAGAGGAACTGATGCAATAACAGACGTTAGGTCTTATTTAGATTTTATTAAGACTTCCAAGTATGTTAGTTTAACTAATGCACTTGGATTAGAAATGGAAGTTAATATTTATCCAGGTGAGTATATGGTAGCCTTTGGTGATACTAAGTTAGGTAAGTCAACTATCATAAATAATATTGTGTTAAAAAATAAGCATTTAAGGTGGTTATTATTACCATTAGAGAATGGTATCCCACTTGAGATTAAAAGATTGATTCAAATAGAAAATCATTGTGATGAAGCAGAAGCAATAGAATTAATTAAAAGCAATTCAGATAAGTTAAATTTTTTAGATTCATTTAACTTTTATGATAAATCAATTACTTTAGAAGATTTAAGAAAGTTTATTATTGATTCCGATGTAGAGGCAATAGTAATTGATACCATTGATCAAATATCAGTTAAAAAAGAGGATTATACAAGCAAGACTGAATATTTAGCTAATGGAATAAGAGAATTAGCTAATTCATTAAAACGAATATTTATTTTAGTTCATCATATAAGTAAATCATCAGTTGAAGATGCTAACAATAAACGTAAAGATTTAACTATCCATTCTGGTAAAGGCTCATCTGCAATAGAACAGAAAGCTAATTATGTAATTACAATAGAAGGTGAAAGAAATAGTCAATACAGACTTATTAAAGCACAAGGTGGTAGAGATAAAGAACTGTTTGAAATCACAACTGAATATAATCCAGTAACTAAGAAAATAAGGAGAATATAATGTGAATAGTACTTTAGATAAGATAGACCATAGATACTATCTTAATGGTAATCTTATCCCAAGTGTAACTCAAATCATAAAATTACTTACCGAAGATAAATTCAAATACGTAGATAAAAAGCTATTACAAGATAAAGCAGATTTTGGAACAGAAGTTCATAAAGAAATCGAAAATTATGATACAGGTAATTATAATTGGATACTAACAAGAACTGATGTAGATATACTTGTTCAAAAATATGTTGAGTTTTGTTCTGATTATAATTGTAAACCTAAGTATAATGAATTGTCACTATATCATTCTAAGTTGATATATGCTGGTACTATTGATAAGATATGTACTATAGATGGTAAAGAGGTTATACTTGATATAAAAACTGGTAGATATTATAAAGAACATTATATACAGTTAGCTGCGTATTCCCAATTAGTTAATAACAATAAGTTGGGAAGAAATTTAGATGGTGGCTTATTGTATTTGAGTTCTGAAGGGTATAAGTTTAAGATGTTATCATATAAGGATATGAAAGAGTATTTTGAAGTATTCAAAGCGTTATTAACTATTTATAATTACATAAATGTAGGAGGAAAGAATGGAAAAGAAAAGTAAATATCCTATTTATAGAATTACATTGCTTGAATATGACCATTTCCCTGTTCCTGTATATAAAGATGATATAGTAATATTTTCGGATAGAAATGAAGAGGTATTTAAATGTTATAATGAATTTGTTAATATGACTAAAGAGTTAGATAAATATAAAATAAAGTATAGAGTAAGGGTAGAATAACTTTAATAAAAACATTTAAAAGGGATGAAAAATGAAAACTGACAAATTAAGTAATGCTATGAGTGACTATCACAAAGCAAAGATAGAACTCATAAAGTCAGCTGAGGAATTATTGTGTGGCCTCGATAAGCTTAACATTGATGAGCTTTACAGACTTGGAGATTACATCTTGTATCTCAATAAGGAATATGGCTTTAGATTTTTCTTACACGATTTATCAACTGCTTTGGAAAACAGATTTCCTGAAGTTGAAAAGAAGTTTGAAGATGATTATTTTAAACATTTAATGATACCGATGTATCGAGAAACTGTAAATGCAGTTAAGAAATTATATCAGGAGTCATTACCAAAGGGAAATAAAAATGAAACAAATTAAATCACATTGGAAACTTGCATACCGAACGACAAAGAAGGCTATGCAAGTAACTATACAAGTAATTATCAATCA
>CAKZQG010000013.1 GCA_937139605.1 uncultured bacterium | reverse complement strand
ATAAGAGAGATGTTAAAAGCATTTTATTCAGTATTGAAAGCATTAGACAGATATATAAGATTTGTATTAGTAACAGGAGTTAGTAAATTTGCAAAAGTATCACTATTTAGTGGATTAAATCAGTTAAAAGATATATCATTAGATAAGAGATATGGGGATATATGTGGATATACTCAAGAAGAATTAGAGAATTATTTTAAGGAGTATTTAGAAGGAGTAAATATAGAAGAAGTAAAAGAGTGGTATAATGGATATAATTTTTTGAGTAATAAAGTGTATAATCCATTTGATGTGTTGTTATATTTAGATAAGAAGGAGATAAGGAATTATTGGTATGAAACGGGAAGAACAGAGTTTTTATTTAAAATAATAAAACAAAAGGATTTTGATTTACCATATTTGTATAAGAGATATTATACAGAAGAGATATTAGAGAAGTTTGATATAGAGTATATAAATATAGAGGCGTTAATGTTTCAAACGGGGTATTTAACTATAAAAGAGATAGAAAAAATAGGTGCAAGGGAAGTATATACATTAGATTATCCAAATAGAGAAGTAAGAGAAGCATTTAACAATGAGTTATTGTTTTATATAACAAGAGATTATAAACAATATATAACAAAACCATTAGAATTAGCATTAATAAAAGAAGAGGTAGAAGAGATAAAGAAGCAGATAGAGATATTTATAAGTACAATAAGTTATGAGGTGTTAAAGAATGAATATGTATATTCTGCAGCGATATATGGATTGATATATTCTACAGGATTAAATGTAATAATAGAAGATAACACATCAAAAGGGCGGATAGATTTAACAATAGTAGTAGATAAAAAGATAGTGTATATAATGGAGTTTAAGGTGTTAGAGAATGAAAAAGAAAAAGGGAAAGCATTAAAGCAGATAAAAGAAAAAGAATACTTTAAAAAATATTTAAATTATGAAAAGATATATCTTGTAGGAATAGAGTTTGATAAAATAAATAAAAATTTAGCTAATTTTGAATATGAGATAATTAGGGGGTAAGGTTAAATGAAGAAATTACCAATAGGGATAAGTGATTTTAAGGAGT
>CAKZQG010000012.1 GCA_937139605.1 uncultured bacterium | reverse complement strand
AGTAGATAAAAAAATAGTATATATATTTCATATAACTTTCGTTATAATAGAGTTTAAGGTGTTAGAGAATGAAATGGAAAAAGGGAAAGCGTTAAAACAGATAAAAGAAAAAGAATACTTTAAAAAATATTTGAATTATGAAAAAGTTTATTTATTAGGGATAGAGTTTGATAGGATAAATAAAAATTTAGTTAATTTTGAATATGAATTATTATATTAAAAAAAGAATAGTAGTTAATAATAAAATAGTCAAATACTTTGGGAACTCTGTTTTGTATATTTTTTTATATTTTAGTTTTTTGTTTGGATTTGGGGTTACTTTTTTCATTATTAAGCTAAATATTTTTGATTGGAAGCTCATTTTATAGATAGTTTTTGTTTTAGATTTAAGTGTTTTAAAGGTTATTTTTTTGCTGATAGATAAGTATTTTTTTACTTAGAGAAAAAAAAACTATTTTTTTTCTTTTAGAATCATTTTTTTTTGTAATTAACTTTGTCTGATTTTTTGATATTTATTTTTTACGAATTAAAGAAGTAATATGAAAATAAAGGAATAATATTAAAAAAACAGCCATAAATAAATTAGTAAGGTTAATAGCTAAATATACAGCATCATATTTTAAATAAGGAGCTAAAAAATTGGAAATAGGGATCCTTAAAATAGAAAAAATAACCATAGAAATAGTTAAAGGTAAAGTATAGCCTAAAGCAATAAAATAACCAGAAATAACAGAACTAATAACCATAGCTAACCCAAAAATCCCTGTGTAAAATAAATACCCACTACCAATATTAACGGTTATGGAATCTTTTATAAAAAGTGAAAGTAAAGAATTAGGAAAAAAAGTAAATAAAATAAAAGCTGGAATAAATAAAATAAATCCAACAATGAAAGTTTTAAAAGCAATTAAGTTAGATTGCCTTATTTTTTTAGAAAGCTCAGAATCTTTTTTATACTCATAACCTAAGGTTCTACCAATAAGGTTAGCACAAGCAACAGTTAATCCACCATCAATCATCCAGATAATAACCTCAAATCTTTGGGATATAGTTAATCCAGCAACTGCTTGAGCCTCATACCCTTCCAGTTTCCCAATACTACTTAAAATAGAGATTAAAAAGAAATACACAACCCCAAAAACTAAAGAACCAACTTTAACAGGAATCCCAATGTAAATTAATTCTATAAATCTCTTTAAAGATCTCATAAAATCATTCCTAAAAATCCTAAAAATATAGCTAAAATTAAAATAAACTTTATCTTTAATTAAATATAAATTCCCAATAAAAATTCTGATTAATTCTCCAATTATCCAAGCTAAATTTATAGCTAAAGGAATATATAAATTAAAAATTTTAATAAAAATAAAAATAGAAAGTACTTCAGATAAAACAGCAAATATACTCATATACATAATGGCTTTAGTATTAGCTAATCCTTGTAAAGTCCCAAAAATAACAGCAGCCCATACACTAAAAAATATAACAAACCCAAAATAATAACTAATATCCTTAGCTATTTTTATTTCATTAACACTTAAATTAAGGAATCTAAAAATTAAATCTAATAAAAAGAAATTAGAAAATAAAAAAATAATAAACGCCCAAAAAGTACCAAATATAAAGGAAATAGAAAAAGTGTAATTTATTTCTTTATGATTCTTATCTCCAAGCAATCGAGAAATAACACTAACTAAACCATTAGAAAAAGAAGTAGCAATCCCATATAAAACCCAAATAACATAGATACTACTCCCTAATGCCGCTATTAAGTTAACATCATTAGTTAAATAAGAAATAATAAAAAGCATGAAAGTAAAAGAAGTAGCTTCAAAAAAAATAGAAACCATAAACGGAAACGAAATAACTAATATCTCAAAAAATATCCTATCTTTTTTAAAATTATTAATGAAATTATTTAATAAATTCAAAAAAATACTTCTCATTTTTTATAATATTATAAAAATTTTTAAGACTATTATAAGAATTCTATATAATTTAAATAAGTTCTTCTAAAAAATTAAGGAACAAAAAAGAAAACGTAGAATAAAAAATTAATAAAATCTAAAAAATATAATTTATAAAAAAATAAGGGGTGTAAAGAATGAATGTATTATTAACAGGAGGGTTAGGATTTATTGGATTTTTTGTAGCTAAATCCTTATTGGAAAAAGGATATAACTTAATTTTAGTAGATAATATTAATAACTATGCAGGAAAAATAAACGTAATTTTTAAAAATCAAAGACTAAAAGAATTACAAAAAATATATAATAATTCTAAGAAAAAGAATTATTATAATTTTTTGAAATTAGATTTAACTAAGGATAAAGATATATTAATATTAGAACAGGAGATAAAGAAGATATCAGGTATTGATATAACAATACATTTAGCAGCATATGCTGGAGTAAAATATAGCTTAAAATACCCCGAAAAATATATAAAAAACAATATTATAGCAACCCAAAAACTATTAAATTTAGTAAATAAAAAAGATTTTATTAGTAAAAATATAATATTTTCTTCAACTTCTTCAGTATATGATGGAAACCCTTTACCATTTAAAGAAGAAAATTGTATAACCAATTTTTTATCACCTTATTCATATACTAAATTTTGTTGCGAAAATATTTTAAAAACTTATCACAAAATCTATAATTTTAACGTAGTAATATTAAGATATTTTACGGTATTTGGACCATATAACCGACCTGACATGGCTACCTTTAAATTCTTTTATAATTTATTAAAATCTAAACCAATATACATAAATGGAAAAGATATAAGTAGGGATTGGACATATGTTGAAAGCACAGCAATTGCAACGATTAACGCTATTAACCTATTTAAAAATAATAATAATATTTTTGAAATAATAAATATAGGCTCAGATAACCCTATAAAGGTCATTGATTATGTTAATTTAATATTTAAAGTAGCTAATAAAGAAACAAAAATAGTAATAAAAGATTATAACCCTTATGAAATGAAATCCACTTGGGCTGATATAACTAAAGCTAAAAAATTACTAAATTATAACGTAGATAATAATAACTTGGAATATTATTTAAAAAAAACCTTCGAAAATCTAAAAAAATATATACTATAAGTTACCTTAAGTAATTGCTTTATTTATTCCACTTTCTTCTATGATACTTTAATAACCTTACTTTAAAACTTACTATCTCATTTATATAAACCCTACAATTAGAAAACATTTATTTTTAGTCAATTTTTTGATATCTAAGTAATGCTTTTGAATTTATCAGTGTATATCAAACTCCCCCATGCTGACTTTCTTTATCGCTTCTTTTAGGATGGTTTCAGCATTTACTATTTCACCTTCTTCATTTCCTTCTCTTTTCCAAAGTTTCAAACACAAAAACTTCAAGCTTAAAAAGTTTAATAGTCACAATGTGCTTATTTTTACAATATGGGCAATGCATAAATATTTTAAAATACCCTTTTATCTCAAAAAATCTTGTGCTTTTAGTTAGTTATTAGTTTTGAAAGTTCAACTATTTTCATTTTTTCTCTATCTGTTTAACTTAATTTTAATAGGGGTGGAATTAATTAAGTAATCGATTTACCTTAAGTAATTTTTATTTTAAGTAGATTATTATTAAAGGGATTGTAGATTTAATAAAAATATTATTTTTATCTGATTTTATATTATTGTTTATATAGCAGTCATATAGGTATATATTTTTTTGTTTTATTTTCATAAATGGTGCATAAAGAATAGAATAATTATAATATATAATGATATTGTTTGCTTTTCCATAATATAAATTTTTATAAATTAAAGCATTAGAAATATACCCTTTTATATTTTTATTTTTTTCATAAATAATAAAATTAGCAGAATCTATAGTGAAAAATGATTCAAAAGTAGGAGTATATATCCTCTTTGCTTTAACGTAATAATTTATCTTATCATAATTATTCCATTTTATAAATTCTACATTATAAGCAAAAAGATTTTGAGAATTAGGCTTTTGGATATTTATATAAGTTAGATTTTCATACCTTGAAGTTAAAAATATTAAAAATAAGAATATAATGGAAAAAAGAATAAGATAAAAAGATGTTCTTAGTTCTGGATTCTCTTTTAGCAATTTTGTTTTTGCTTTTATAGTTTTTATTTATTTTTTAAAAGGTAATATATTTTTTTAGTTCTTCTAAATCTTCAATGGTTATTCCTTTGATTTTAAGTAGTTCAGATAAGTTAGTGAAGTTCCCATATTTTTCTCGGTATTCTAATATATTTAGTGCAGTTTTTTTGGATATCCCTGGAAGTTTAGTTAATTCTTCTAAATTGGCTTTATTTATATTCACTTTTATCTCATAATTACTATTTTTGGGGTATATCCTAATGAAATCTTCATCCTTAAGTTTTTTAGCTAAATTAATATTTTGTAAATCCGCATTGGGTTTAGCTTTAGCTATTATAAGGAGATCTTCAAGCCTTGAATTATAACTTAATTCATATACTCCAGGATTCTCTACTTCTCCACATATATACACTTTAATCTTATAATTTTGAATATCTTTCTTTAAAAATATACTATCTATTTTATAAAGACTTATTATAAAAACCAAGCTGATGATTAAAATAACAACTAAAATTTTATTTTTTAAATCATTATCCATAGCTATTAATTTTATTTTTTATTTTGAATACTTTTCCTTTTTGTTTATTTTGTTATCTAATATAAAAAGGATTTATTGAGAAAATAAAAGAAATCTTTATATAAGATAAAGAATATCAAATATATTTAGTAATATTTAAAATGAGTTAGGAGGAAAATTATGTTTAGAATATCAAAAAAAATAATTTATATAATTTTTATAATAATTTTAGGAATATTTTATAGATTAATTCCGCATCCTGCTAATTTTTCTCCGATATATTCTATTTCAGTATTTTCGGCTGTTTTACCCTTAGAAATATCTAATAACAAAATTCTTAAGTATTTTTCTTTTTTTATTCCTATTGCGATATTATTTATAACTGATTTAATTTTAGGAATTCATAGGACTATGATATTTAATTATATAGCTTTTTTGAGTATCTCATTTTTTTCTTATTTTATTTTTAGTAAATATAATAGAGTTTCTAAGACTAAGTTAGGGATTGGGCTATCTTTATTAAGTTCTATTTGGTTTTTTATTGTTTCTAACTTTGGGGTCTGGTTATTAAGTGAAATGTATTCAAAGGATTTTAATGGACTAATTTTATGCTATATTAATGCCATCCCATTTTTAGCTAACTCTATAATTAGTGCTTTTATCTTTTCTATTTTAATATTTTATTCATATGAAATAGTTATTAAATCATTTTTAAAAGGTAAAGATGTAGATAATGTTGAATTAAATTAAAGTAAGGGAAATTTTGGTATTTTTAAAAAGTTATTTTTAAGTTAAAATATAAGTTATGAATTCAGAAGTTTTAGGTTTAAAAGCATTAGTTTTTTATTTATTAATATTTGCGCGCATAGGAGGCTTAGCTATACAAGCACCATTGTTTGCAAGCCCACATATGCCTACCCCTTTAAAAATCGGATTTATTGCCGTTATTTCTTTAATCTTCTTTTGGAGATTACCTATAGATATTAATTCTATTTCTTTTGATTTAACTTGGATAACTTTTAATGTCGCTAAGGAATTTTTAATAGGTTTAATTATGGGGTATTTTATGATATTTATATTATATGCTATTCAAGGAGCAGGTGGATTATTAGATCAACAATTGGGTTTATCTACAGGTGCTTCCTTTGATCCGCAATTAGGAGCAGTTAATATGAACGCAAGATTCTTCTTCTATTTTGCTTTCACTTTTTTTATACTTAATGGAGGATTTTATTTTATATTAAAAGTTATTGATTTCTCATTTACTGTTTTACCAGTAACTACTTATTATAATTATTCAAAAGATTTTATAGATACCTTAATAAGTTTAACTAATTTATTTTTTTATATAGCTTTACATGTAGCTGGAGCTGTTTTAGTTGCTGTTTTTATCGGACAAGTGGGATTAGGACTAATTGCAAGAGTTGCTCCTCAGTCTAATGTATTTATGCTATCTTTCCCTATTAATTTTATGATTGGTGTATTTATTTTATCTTTAACTGTACCCTATATAATTGAATTATTTAATAATAATTATTTAAGTTATGATTTTATGGCTGAGTGGCTTTCTAATGCTATTAAATCCCTAAAATAAATCTAAAAAAATAAAATAATTAATAAAAGGAGGTAATTACAGTGCCTAAAATTTTAAATGAACAAAATAGAACTCAAACTATAAAAATGTTAGACATCGAATTAGATAAAGATTTTATAGATGAAATCTATTCTAAAATAATGAGAGAAATTCAAAAAGATTTTGTAGTTCCTGGCTTTAGAAAAGGGAAAGTCCCTTTTAATATAATAGAAAATAAATTAGGACAGGGATATATTTTCCAAAAAGTAGTTGAAGAAGCAGTTAATCAATCTATTAAAGACTTATTATCCTCTTTTAATTTTAATGTAATATCTATTTTGAATATAAAATTAAAGAATGCAAATTATGAAAAAATTGAATATGAAATAACTTTAGAAATTGAACCTGTTATTGAAATAGATGATAACATAGAATTAGAAGTAAATGAAATTGATATAAATAAAGAGGAAGAATTAAATAAAAGGATGGAATATATAAAAGAACAATATGTTAAGTTTGTTGAAAGTAATGAAGGGATAAAAGAAGGTAATAGAGCTGATATTATTTTTGAAATTAGAGATGCTAATACTAATGAATTACTTTCTGGGGGAGATAATAAAGTTTATTCTGTTATCGCTAAAAAAGAATTATTACTACCTGGATTATTCGAGAATATTCTTGGAATGAAAAAAGAAGAAGAAAAAGAATTCACTATCCCCGGGCCTGATAATATAGAACTCCTTAAAAATAGAACCCTTAAAATAAAAATCAAAGTTAATAATGTTTTTGAAAAATTATTACCTACTGATGAAGAATTAATTAAATTAGTTAATTATAATTCTGTTGAAGAATTAAAAAGTGATTTAGATAAAGTTGTAAGTCAAGATATAGAGAATCTTAAAAAAGATTTAGTTTTTAATAGGTTTTTAAGTTATTTAAAAGATAAAATTGATTTTGAATTACCTGAAACTATGCTTAAAAAAGAAATTGAAAATCAAAAAAATAATTTCCTAATGATTCTCAAAAACCAGAATAGAACCTTACAAGATTATCTTAAATCAGTTAATCAAACTGAGGAAGAATTTAATAAACAAGTAGAAAA
Organism: uncultured bacterium; assembly: GCA_937139605.1. GTDB lineage: Bacteria > DRYD01 > DRYD01 > DRYD01 > DRYD01 > CAKZQG01. The sequence continues at coordinate 13,086 of CAKZQG010000012.1, read as the reverse complement.
TATTGCTAAAGATAATATCAAAAGATCTATTATCCTTAATAATCTCATAAGAAAATATAATATAAATGTTGATAATTTAGAGATAGAATATTATTTAAAAAATGATGTAGAAACTCAAAGGTTTGTTATGGAATTATCTCAATTAAAGCTAGATCAAAACTTAATAACTCAAAGATTAATATATTTTATTACTCTTAAAAAATTAAAAGAAGAAGTTTATAAAAAAATTAAGGTAAAATATGTAAAAGATTTACAAACTAAAGAAAATCTACCAGCTCAAAATACTATATAATAAAATAAAATATTACATTAAAATAGGAGTATAATAATGAATAATATTGTTATCCCTTCTTTATATCCTAGAAGTGAAGAGTTAATTAAAAAAACAAGAGATTTTGATAGAAATAGAATAACAGAAAAAGAGTTAGAAAAATATTTTGATAAAGATCTATCTGATTTCCTTAATTTACAAAATAATTTGAATTTTTCTTATTATTCTACTGGAATGTTTAAATTTAAAGATCTGTTAAGGCCATTTACTTTAATTTTAAAAAATTCATTAGCTAATACTTTACTCAGATTTGAAGAAACTAATACATTCTGGAGAAAACTAGAAATATCTTCTTTTGATTTTAATTATAATAACTTTGAAATATTATTTAATCAATATTTTAATTTAAATTATATTTTAAATTATCTAAAAGGTTTAAGTAATATAAATATTACATTACCATCTATTTTTACTTTCTATAAATATTCTAATTTAAATTTCGAACAAATTATCTTGGTTTTAATAGAATTAATTAAAAATTTAAAAAATTATTTAAATGATTCTAAATTTAATAATGAAAACATTATAATTACTTTAGTTGAATACCTTGATTTCCTTTATCCTAATGATTATAATCTATTTAAAGAAAATTATAATCTATTAGTAAAATTAATTGATGAAATAAATAAAGAGAATTTTAAAATATTTTATTTTACTTATTCTAATTTAAATAAAGTTATTAATGAGATATTTTCATTAGAAGTTTTAGGAATATCTGTTAATTTTTATAGAAATAATCTAAATGAAATTGATTTTAAAAAATTAGAAAATAAAAAATTATTAGCTGGGGTAATCTCTACTGAATCATCTTTAATAGAAAATGATCAAAAAATTATTGAATTTTTTAATAAAATTAGCAATTATGTTAATATAAATAATCTTATTTTAACTATTGATTTTATTCCATATTTATTGCCTAGAAACATTATGGATAATAAATTAAAAAATATAATCAATATAATAAACTTAGTTAAAAAATAAAATTTTTAAAAGGGATTGATATATGGAATTAGATAATATAAATAGCTTATATAATGATATATTAATAGAACATTACCAAAGACCTTTTAATAAAAAAATCATTGAGAATTATAATATAAAGCAAGAGGGAATTAACCCCTCTTGTGGAGATGAATTAGAATTATATTTAAAAATAAATAATCAAAAAATAGAGGATCTGTCTTTTCAAGGAAAAGGCTGTTCAGTATCTATTGCTTCTGCTTCTATTATGTGCTATTTAATATCTACTCTTAAAGAATATAATATTAAAGATATCAAAGATTTAATTGATAATATCATTGACTATATTAAAGGTAAAATAGAATATGAAAATATTTTTAATGAGAATTTTAGAGAATTAAAACAAGAATTTCAGGATTTATTAGCTTTAAAAGATATATATAAAATTCCTGTTAGATTAAAATGTGCTTTACTTGGTTGGATTACTTTAAAAGAAATATTAGAAGAATTAACATAAAAAATTGATTTATTTAGATAATTATAAAAAGGGGTAATAGTTATGTTGCTAACTGATCAAATTAAGATGATTTTAAAAGGTACTCAAGAAATAATTAATTTACAAGAATTAGAAGATAAATTAAAACAGAAAGAAAAATTAATAGTAAAATTAGGAATAGATCCTACAGCTAATAGTATTCATTTAGGGTTTGCTGTAGTTTTAAGGAAATTTAGATTATTTCAAGATTTAGGACATGAAACTTATTTAGTTTTAGGAGATTTCACTGCATTAATAGGAGATCCTAGTGGAAAATCTAAAACTCGACCAATGCTTACTAAACAAGAAATAGAAGAAAACTTGAAAACTTACTTTAAACAATTAGCAAAAATAATAGATCTCAATAAAACAAAAATAGTTTACAATTCAACATGGCTAAATAAATTAACTCCTTATGAAATTATATCCTTAACTTCTAGATATACTTTAGCACAGATGTTAGAAAGAGAAGACTTTAAAAATAGGTACTTAAATAGAGAACCCATATCATTACATGAATTAATGTATCCATTATTTCAAGCTTATGATAGTGTTTATTTAAAAGCTGATGTAGAATTAGGGGGAATCGATCAGAAATTTAATTTCTTAGTAACGAGATACATCCAGGAGAAATATAATCAAGAGCCTGAGGTAGCTGTTATGATGCCTATTTTAGAAGGATTAGATGGAGTTAATAAAATGAGTAAATCTTTAAATAATTATGTTGGAATAGATGAAGAGCCATTAACTATGTTCTCTAAAATTATGACTATCCCTGATAACTTGATATATAGATATTATGAATTATGTACTAATTTGCCTACTGAAACTATTGAAAAATTAAAAGAAATTAATAAAAACAGAAACCCAAGAGATGTTAAATTAGAACTAGCTAAGGAAATCGTTAGTATCTATCACTCTGAAGAACTAGCTAATTTAGCATTTGAAGAGTTTATTAAAATCTATTCTAAAAAAGACTTGCCTTCTGATATCCCAACCCATTATATACCTCCTAATATTATTAATGAAGAAAATAAAGTTAATATAATTGATTTATTGTATATCTCTGGGATAGTAGAAAGTAAATCAGAAGCTAAAAGACTTATCTCTCAAGGTGGTGTTTATGTTATCTCTAATGATATTACTAAAAGAATAGATTTATCTAATAAATTTATACAATTTACTGAGCCCATGATAATTAAAATAGGAAAATTTAATTATTATAAAATAGAAAAAAAATAATTAAAAAGGAGAATTTCTATGAGCGAAATATTTAAAAATGAAAGTATTAAAAATATTGATGATTTAAGTAATGATAGTAAAATTAAAAGAATTTCTAAAAGGAAGTTATTATTTTCTGCAATAATTGGTGCAGTTTTAGGAGTTGTATCTTATATTATCTATGAAAATTTAGATTCTGAAACTAAATCTTCTTTACATAAACAAATTAAAAATAATATCAAAAATTTAATTAACAATATAATAAAGGAAGATTAATTATGATAGATAATAAAATAAATAAAATATATGAAAGTGTACAATATAAGCAGCTAATAAGTAGAATCCAATTTGTGTTATTTGCTATATTTTTATTTGTAATATCTACAAATATAACTGTTCCTGGGATTAATTTAGAAGTTTGGAAACAATTTATTTCAAGTGGAGGAACATTGTTTGCGTTTTTTGGATTATTTACTGGAGGTGCATTGAATAATTTTGCAATAACTTCTTTAGGGATAATCCCATATATTGATGCTGCTATTATAATGCAATTATTAATAGCAGGATTCCCACAATTAGCTGCTTTACAAAAAGAATACGGTGAAGAAGGTAGAAGAAAAATTAATTTCTATACAAAATGGTTAGCTATTTTAATCGCTATACTTCAATCCACTTTTGCTACTATTACTCTCTATAGAATTAATCCCAGTATCTTTTATGATCACTCTTTGTTAGGATTACTTGTAGTTATTGCTTCTTTAGTTGGTGGTAGCATGTTTTTAATGTATTTAGCTGATCAAATTAATGAAAAAGGGATAGGTAATGGAAGCTCTATTTTAATCTTTGTTTCCATTTTATTTAGATTACCTAGATTTATTATTGACTCTGTGGTATCTATTGGTTCTAATTTATTAAATAATTTTTTAGTTATAGCTATTCAGATTGGGTTTTTTATATTATTTGTAGCAGTTGTTGCGTTTCTATCATTATCTATAAGAAAAATCTCTATAATGATAACTCAAAGGGTTTTTGGAGGAAATAAAGTTTTACAGCAAAGAAGTACGTTTTTACCTTTGCCTTTAATAGCTGCTGGGGTTTTACCTATCATATTTGCTGTAGCTTTGCTTTACTTCCCTATTACTATTTTACAAGCTTTTAAAATTAATGAAACCATAATTTCTAATAATGCTATACTAAGTTTTATTTATAAAACTATAGTTCCTCCTACTTTGGTTATCCCTTCTGAATTTAATTTAAATAATTTACAAGTATTTTTTGGAACTTTAGGATGGAATTTATGGCATTCTATAGTTTATGCTATTTTAATTATGATCTTTACTTACTTTTATACTTTTATTATAATAAATGTAGATGATTTAAGTGATTATTTGAATAAAAGTGGGGCTGTTATTTTAGGAATAAAGCCCGGACAGGATACTAAAGTTTTTCTAGAACAAACACTATATAAATTAGCTTTTATATCTGGTTTAGCTTTAGCTTTTATTACTATTGCTCCCCCTTATGTTATGTATATCCTTAATTGGATATTATCTAAAATAACAGGTGTTCAAGAATTATCTTTAATGGGATTAGTTGGATATTATATTAGTGGTAGTTCTATGTTAATTATAGTTGGAGTAGTTTTAGATATTTTAAAACAAATGAATGCTTTCTTAGTTGCTGCTAACCCTAGGGAATTATTTAAAAAATATTAATAAAAAAACTAAAAAATAGTTAAGGAGTTAAAGTTATGTCATTTATTACTGAATTAAACATAATGGATATAATTTTATTCTTAATCTTTATTGGAGTTTCTTTTTATTTAAGTTTTATTACTAAGAAATTTCAGGAAAAAGGATTTAATTTAATAAAAAATTCCAAGATTATTTTAAATATTGTTTTGATATATAGTGTCATTTTATTAAGTATTATATTATATTCCATTTTTAGTTTAAAGATAGTAAATATGTTGGGAATAGATTTTATTGGTGGAACTTTAACTGAAGTAGCTTTTAAAGATAATATTGATAATGCTAAAATAATTGATATTTATAAAAAATATAATAAAGATAAAGAGCTTATAATTCAAGAAGTTATTTTACCTTCTAGTGAATATAAAAGAATAGTAGTTCTTAAAACTAAGCCTATGGATGAATTAGAAAAAAATAAAATAAATAAAGATTTAGAGAGTATTGGTGGGATTATAAGAAGATCAGAAAATATTAGTTCGTCTATAAGTAAGCAAACATTGAATAATGCATTTATTGCATTATTTATTGCGCTTATTGCTCAAGTGATTTATATTGCTTTTAGGTTTGGTAATAATATTTTATATGGAGTTATTGCTGATATTGCTTTGTTACATGATGTTATTGTAATGTTAGGAATTTATGTAATATTGGGGTTAAGTGGGTTTGCTGGATTTGAAATAAATAGTATATTTTTAGCTGCTGTTCTTACTGTTGTAGGATACTCCGTTATGGATACTATTATTATTTTTGATAGAATCCGAGAAAATATTAAAATAGAATTAAATACTAATAATGAAATTAATTTAGGTAAATTTGATGATTTGGTAAATAAATCGGTAGTTCAAACTATAACTAGATCAGTTTTTACTACTCTAACTGTTTTATTAACTTTATTTGGGATAATATTCTTAGGAGGGGAAACTTTAAGGAGTTTTTCTATTGCTTTAGCTATTGGGACATTTAGTGGAGCTTTTTCTTCAATTTTTATCGCTGCTCCTTTAGTCTCTATTTTTAAAGCTAAAATCTTACCTAAGGATATCAAAAATATAAAGCAAGAAGAACAAGAGGTTAAACCTATTTTTGTACCTTCTGATATTTCTAGTATATTTGCTCATCAAGAAGAATTACCTCAAGAAATTATACAACAAAAAGATGATTTACAAACTCATCATGATGATCAACTTTCAGATTTATCTAAAACTAATTTAAAAAATAAAAAGAGTGTATTAGATAGGTATAAATTAAAAAAGAAAAAATAATAAATATAAGGTAATTAAAAATCAAGTGAATTAAAATAGGGCAATTTATGAAGGGTGTAGATATAAAAGAATTATTAAATAATAGGTATATAAGGCCTTATGGGGATACTTTTAATGATGGAATAGTTCAATTGAGTTTTACTATTCCTGCTAAAGATAAATATATAGCAATAGAAGCTGCGAAAGTTTTATTAAGTAAAATGGGATTTAAAGAAATAAAAATAGCTACTGTTGAAGAACCTTTAGAGTATTTTTATTTCTTTGTAGTTTATGCAGCTACTTCTTACGAAGTTGATATAGATAATATAAAACCAATTATTCCAGAATATGATAAAATGTCAAAAGATGAGGTAGAAAATTTTGTTAATAACTATATTAAAAGGAAACTAATAATAATAGGTGCAACTATTGGTACTGATAGCCATACTGTAGGGTTGGATAGTATATTAAATATCAAAGGATTTAAAGGAGAAAAAGGATTAGAAGCTTATAAAGTTTTTAAAGTATATAATTTAGGACCGCAAGTTATACCTGCTGTTTTAGTACAAAAAGTTAAAGAACTAAATGCAGATGTTATATTGGTTTCACAAACTATTACCCAAAAGAATATGCATATTAGGAATTTAACAGAGCTAGTTGATATATTGGAAGCTGAAGGAATTAGGGATAAAGTTATTGTTATATGTGGAGGTAGTAGAATAGATCATAGGTTAGCAAAAGAGTTAGGTTATGATGCGGGCTTTGGGCCAGGTACTACTCCATCTGACGTAGCCTCTTTTATCGTACAATTTTATTATAAAAAATTTATAAAACATAATAAAAAATAAAAATATAAAAATATAAAAAGGAGGGGATAAATTTATGAATTATATTAAATATATTTTTTTCATTTTATCATTTGCTGTTTTTTATTTAAGTTTATTTTTAAGTATTGGATATGCTGTTAAAAATTATAAACTAGATTATGAAATAAAGAATAAGAAAGTTCTACAGGCTTCTTCTATTGACGATTTAAAAGGGGTTATTCAGGTAAATAATAATGAATATTTATTTTATGGAGATACTAAGAGCTTTACTCAAAATGGTAGTGATTTTCTTTTTGTTAAAGTTAATGAAACTAACAATGATTATGAAGCTAATGCTTCAGTTTTAAGTGGGTTATTCAATGATAGTTTGGTTAGTGTTAAAAAATTTAATAATTATCTATTAGCTGTAGGTAATACTTGGAGTTATAGTCAAGATACATTAGAAGATATTCTTGTTTCTGTTTTAGATGAAAATTTAAATTTAATAGATTATTATGTTATAAGTGGTAGTAGGCAAGAAGATGTATCTAATATCGTATTTGTTGATAATACTCCTTTTATTTTATCTTCTACTAGAAGTGCTACTTTTGGTAAAGAAAATTCTTTAATTATAAAATTAGATAGTAATTTTAATGCAGATAACATACACTTAATTGGTACTAATTCTGAGGATAAACCTTATAATTTAATAAAATTATCTTTAAATAAATATTTATTATTAGGGAATTATTTGAAGGCTACTGGTAATAAAGATATTTATTTTTCTATATTAGATGGTAATTTTAATTTTATTAGGGCTTTTGGGTTAGGGGGAGCTTTTGATGAAAATATCAAAGATTCTATTTTATATAAAGATAAATTGATTCTTGTTTCTCAAACTAGATCTTTTAAGCCTCATGAAAAAGAAAATGTTTTAATTAATTTAATTGATTTAAAATCTATGAAAATTTTGAGATCTTTAGCTTTGGGTACTCTTAATGATGATTATTATTTAAATTATATTTTAGATAATGATAAGCTTATTTTATTTATTGATAGTAGAAATAAAGATACTTCTAATGTATTTTTAGTTCTATTAGATCCTAATAGTTTAAATTTAACTAAAATTATTAATTTAGAAGATTTATTAGCTAAGGATTCATATAGTTACTTTAATAGATTGAGAAATTTATTTGTTTTAAATAACAATTCAAGATACATTGATTTTGCTGTTAATGTAGTTAATACTGATACCTTAGAAGATTACGCTGTTTTTAAAGTAGATAATTTTATTGATGAATTATATAAAAACAAAAAATTAAAAGATTATAATATATTAAAATACTATCTTAGAGTTTCTAAGTATCCTAATTTAGAATCTTATGATTTATTTATGAATACTAAGTTAGTTTATTCTAAAGATTCTCAAGATAATACCTTTAAAATTGATAAGAATATAAATATTAAGTATTTACAATTTGATGTTAGTTCTATTTGGAAATAGTATAAATAATATAGTATAAATAATTATGGGGGGTTAAGGAGTAATGAATAAGTGTATAAAATGTGGGAATTTTGTACCAGAGGATGCTAATGTTTGTCCATTTTGTGGTGCTGATTTAAAACAAAGTTATACTCAAAGTAGTTATCAATCTTATAATCCTTCTTATCAGGATTTATCTTCTCGTAATTATGATCAAGGGTATCAAGTACCGCCATATCAAGGAGCTAATCAACAAACGCCTTATCAACAACAGTATCAAATACAGCAACCCCCTTATCAAGTACCCCCACAAAGTTATCAGCAAAACCCAGTAAATCCCAATGTTAATTATCCTACTTCTACTACTTCTACCACTTCTACTACTGATAATTTACCTAAAATTTTGGGGTTTTCTTCTATTGGATTAGGTATTATTGCTTGCCCTGCTAATATATTAGCTATATGTGGAATATTTTTTTCATTTATTGGTTTAGCTGTAGGTATTTTTGGATTTGTTAAATCCCAAGAACAAACTGATAAAATTATTAATGGTGTTGGGATTGGGATTTCTTTTATTATGCTGGGTTTATCTTGTATGAATTCTATATTTGGAGTTTTAATGTTTTTAGGCAGCCAATAAATTTTTAATAGAATTTTTAATATTTTAATATAATGAAATATAATTTATGAAGGATTGGTTAATTTTTAGTTTATTAAGTATTATATTTTGGGGGATATCCGGATTCTTTATGAAATTAGGAACTAATTATATTGATCCTAAGTTAGGATTTTTTTATCAAATGTTAGGAGGATTTTTAGTTTCTATTTTTACCGCTTTATTTCTAATCTCTAATATATTTAATTTAACTAGTAAATTAGGTTTTTGGTATCCATTTTTAGCGGGCTTAACAGGTGGGATTGGTACTTTCTTTTTATTGAAAGCTTACGAAAAAGGTAATCTATCAATTGTTACTGTATTAACTGCTTTATATCCTATTGTTACTATTTTATTAGCTTTTTTCATTTTAAAAGAAAAAATAACATTATTTCAAGCTATTGCTTTGGTTTTATCTCTTATTGCTATTATCCTCCTTTCTATTTAAATTAAGTTTTTATTTAATTTTATTTTGATCTTTATGGAGAAGTTTAATAAACAAAAAAGTAATGAGAACGAAATATATGTAGATTATGATAAAAATATGGTTACTAATTCAGTATTTTCTAAACTACAAAGTAATTATAATTATTATGAATCTAAAAATTTAGTTTTTGTTAAATTCTTATATTTAGCTTCAATGTTAAATTGTGGTTTTAGTTTCTTTTTTATGAGTAGTTTATTTTTAAGCGATAGTTTAAGTAATTTAGTAAAATATTTAGTAGTTGGTATTTTATTTTTGTTTTCTTTGATAATATTTTTAATAAGTATTTTTGGGTATTTTAAATCTGAAGATTCTATAAAAAAAAAAGAATTAAATTTTATTTCTCTTTTATTCAGTATTTGTTCGTTTGTTTTCATTTTTATTTATTTATTTTTATCATTAGGTATTTTATAAAATCTACTAAGAATATATCAAAGTATGGGATTTGAAGACAGAAAGGAGAAGAAAGAAAAAAATCCTATGGAATTAAGAGTTAGCTTAGATAAACAAGATGTAAAAACTAATTTTATTGAAGTAGATTATTCTTATGTAAGTAGAGTTTTAGCATTATTGTCAGTTTCAAGTTGTTTTCTTACTTATTTTTTGTTTGCTTTTTTTGCTTACGATTTAATATTTTTTTGTAAGATATTTTTTGCTATTATTCCTACTTTTATTGTTTTAATAAGCTCAATCAATAGTGTTTATGTATATTTAAAATATAGAAATAAAGATTTTAAAAAAGCTAAAGAGATTTTATCGTATGTTTTTTTTAGTTTGTTATCTTTAGGATTTATTTGTGCTTTATGGGTTGCTTTATTTTGGTTTCCTTACTAATTAAATTAATAAAATTGTAATTGTAAATTAAGGGATAGGAGGATTAGATATGAAGGTAGATGTTATAACAATAGGGGCGCATCCGGATGACTGTGAAATTTCTATGGGAGGAACTATCGCTAAATTTGTATCAAAAGGTTATAAAGTTTTGATTTTGGATTTAACTAATGGGGAACCTACTCCTAAGGGGGATCCGGAAAAAAGACTAAAAGAAGCAAAAAAAGCTGCAGAAATCTTAGGAGCTTATAGGATTACCTTAGATCTCAAAAATAGGTTCCTATTTGATACTATCGAAGCAAGAATTAAAGTAGCTTCTATTATAAGGAATTTTAAACCTGAGATTATATTTTCTCATTTAGAATTAGATGCTCATCCTGATCATATCCAAGCTTTTAATATCTCTTATGCTTCCAGATTTTATTCTAAATTAACTAAACTTAATTTTGATTTATTTAAGGATTTTATTTTATTAAATACTACTAATGAAGATTTGAATTTTAAGGAAATTGAAACTAATTATTATCCTAAAAAAATATTTAGATTTTTTTCTAATCATTTAAGGATGAATTTAACTCCTTCGTTTGTGATAGATATAAGCGATTTTATTGATAAGAAAATAGAAGCTTGTAAGGCTTATGAGAGCCAGTTTTCTTCTTTTCAAGTAGAACATTATATTAAAACTTTTGCCCAGTATTGGGGATTATTAGCTAGAACTGATTATGCAGAACCATTTTATAATCATGAAATATTTAAAATTAATTCTATTGAAGTACTTTTTGATTAATTAAATTAATTTATATTATGATTCCATTAAAAGATATTAATCCTACTAATAATTTCCCTTTTGTTACTACTCTTATTATTTTAATAAATATTATTGTTTTTATTTTGGAAATTATTTTTTCTAAAGAATTGATTGTTGAAAAATATGGTTTAAGTTTTAAAAATTTATTTTATTCAAAAGAATATTATACTTTGATAAGTCATATGTTTATTCATGGCAATTTTTTTCATTTATTTTTTAATATGTTTTATTTATGGATATTTGGTAATAATATAGAAGATGAATTAGGTAGTTTTAAGTTTTTGATATTTTATTTAATAGGTGGGATTTTAGCTGCTTTAATTCAGATTATATTTATTGAAAATATTGATATTAGTTTAATAGGTGCAAGTGGAGCAGTTAGTGCTGTTTTAGGTGCTTATTTAAAATTATATCCTACTGCTCCTATTTTAACTCTTTATTTCTTTTTGATATTTATAGGTTTAACTTATATACCTGCTTTTGTTTTTATTGTTTTTTGGTTTTTAGTTAATGTATTTAATTTATTTTTTGATTCTTCTTCTAATGTTGCTTACTTAGCTCATATTATTGGGTTTATTTATGGATTTTTATTTATCAATTTATTTTATGGATTTTTTAAAACAAAAAAATATAAAAAAAGAAAAAAGTATTTTTATAATTAGATTAAGAAGGAAATAATTTAAAAAAATTGAATAATTATAATAAATAAAGGTTATGATAAAGGTGTAAAAGATATGAAAGTAAATTTATCAACGGTTTATTTAGAAAAAGCTTTAAGTGTAGCTAATAAGATCATTCCATCTAAAACTCCTTTAACTGTTTTAGAAGGAGTTAAAATTGAAGCTATTGATAATAATTTAATCTTAACTACCACAGACTTAGAAAATGAATTTAAAGCTCATATTAATTGTGAAGTATTTAGTGAAGGAAGTGTTATTTTACCTTCTAAGGAGTTTCTTAAAATTGTATCCAGAATAGATTACCCTGAAATCCAATTAGAAGTTCAAGATAATAAATTAATTATTAATTCCTTAGGATTTAAAGCAGAATTAAGTGTAATTAGTGAAAGTGAGTATCCTGAAATAGATTTTGGAGAATTTAATGATTCTATAACTTTAAATAGTGATGATTTTGAAGAAGCTATAAATTCTGTTGTATATGCTAGTAGCTATCCTGAAGATAGTAATCCAGTTTTTGCTGGTATTTTATTTGAAATTACTAAAGAAAAGATTAATTTTGTTGCTACCGATGGTAGCCAATTAGCTTTAACTTCTATTAAATATGAATCTTCTAAAAAATTAAATGAATATAAATTAATAGTTCCTGTTAAAAGCTTGAATGCTGTTATTAAAGAATTACAAGAAAACGTTAATATTAGTTTTAATGAAAATAGTATTAGTTTTAGTTATGATACTGAATTTGGAAAAATTATAATCAATTCTAAGTTAATAGAAGGTAATTTCCCAGAATATAAAGAAGTTATCCCTTCTAAATTTAAAACATCTTTTAATATTAGCAGAAAACCCCTTTTAAATGCAATTAAAAGGGTATCTATTCTTAGTAAAAGTAAAGAGCTTTCTGGAGTTGTTATTTTTGATATATCTAAAAATAAATTAGTAATTGAATCTATAGAAAGTGAAATAGGAAAAGCACAAGAAGAATTAATTATTAGTAATTTTAAGGGAGAACCTTTAAGTGTTGCTTTTAATAGCAAATTCTTAGAAGATATGCTAAATAAACTTAAAGAGGATGAATTAATTTTAAGTTTTATTGATACTGATAGTCCATTAAAATGTGAATTAGCTGAAAAAGAAGGATTTTTGTATTTACTAATGCCTGTTAGGATATCTGCAGTAGTTTAACTTAGAAAATAAAAGCAGATTGATTAGAAAATAAAAACAGGTTAATTAAAAAATAAAAACAGGTTGATTAAAAAATAAAAGCAGATTGATTAAAAAATAAAAGCAGGTTGATTAAAAAATA
>CAKZQG010000011.1 GCA_937139605.1 uncultured bacterium | reverse complement strand
AAAGTTATAAATAAAACAATTAGGAATTTTAAGTTTAAGATATATTTTTGTTTCATATTTATATTATTTTTTTTTATTTTATGTTTTTCCTTTATAAACTAAAGTTATAAATAAAACAATTAGGAATTTTAAGTTTAAGATATATTTTTGTTTCATATTTATATTATTTTTTTTTATTTTATGTTTTTCCTTTATAAACTATGGTTTATATAAGTTTAATATAATTTTTTTAAAGGGTTTTAATGATTTAAAAAAAAGTATAAAATAGATAAGGAATAAATAAAAACCGCCTGCTAAGGGTTATAAAGTAATTGGGGCGGTATATAAATACCCCCTTAGCTTAAAAACAAAACAATGATAGCAAGTAAGTTCGATTTTATTCAAAAAGAATTAGAGCAATTAAAATCTGAGGGTAGGTATAATATAATAAGGGTTATAGAGAGCCCTCAAGGAGCTTGGGTTACTATAGATGGTAGAAATAAGCTTAACTTGTGTTCTAATAACTATTTAGGGTTTGCTAATAATGAGTACATAAAACAAAAGGTTAAAGAGTATATAGATAAATATGGGATAGGGCCAGGAGCTGTTAGATCTATTGCTGGCACTATGAAAATCCATGAGGAATTAGAACAAAAACTATCACAATTTAAACATACTGAAAGTACTATATTATTGCAATCAGGATTTAATGCTAATTTAAGTGTAGTGCCTACTTTACTTGATAGTCCAGAAGATGCAGTTATTTCTGATGAACTTAATCATGCATCTATTATAGACTCTATAAGATTATCTAAAGCTAAACGATTTATTTATAAACATTTGGATATGAACGATTTAGAACAAAAATTAAAGGAAGCTAAAAATAGTAGAAGAATATTAATTGTTACAGATGGAGTATTTTCAATGGATGGGGATATTGCACCGCTAAGTGAAATAGTGGAATTGGCTAATAAGTATGGTGCTTTGGTAATGGTGGATGATGCGCATGGTGAAGGAGTTTTAGGTAAGAATGGTAGAGGAATTGTAGATCATTTTAATTTACATAATAAAGTGGATATAGAAGTAGGTACATTATCTAAAGCTTTTGGAGTGGTTGGAGGATTTGTTAGTTCTAATAAATTAGTTGTAGAGTATCTTAAGCAAAAAGCTAGACCATTTTTGTTTTCTTCTGCTATGACAATCCCTGATGTTGCGGCCGCTTTAGCCGCTATTGACCTAATGCTTAATACTGATATTGTTCAAAAACTATGGGATAATACTAACTTCTTTAGAAAAGAAATTAAAAACCTAGGATTTGATACTTTAAGCAGTAAAACCCCAATAATTCCTATAATGTTATATGATGAAAAAATAACTCAAGAATTTGCTAAGGAACTATTTGAAGAAGACATATTCGCTATGCCTATATTTTATCCTACTGTCCCTAAATCTAAAGCAAGAATTAGAGTTATTATTAGCGCTATTCATTCTAAACAAGATTTAGAATTTGCTTTAGAAAAATTCTCTAAAATTAAACAAAAATTTAAAATATAATTATAAAGATATAATAAATAGATTAAGGTGTAAATAATTAATAGAGCTGTGAAATGCTATTGTGTAAAGTAAAATTATAATTAAAAAATTATAAAAAACTTTTGGAATACAAAAATAAAGTAGGTTTTTATGTATTTATTTGTAGGTTTGGGGAATCCAGGACATCAATATAAAAATACTAAACATAATATCGGTTTTGAGGTAATTGAATACTTTATTAATAATAATAAAAGTATAGCGTATAATAGATATCTAAAGTTTCAAGGGATTTTTTACGAAGTAATTTTAAATAAAGAAAATAATATAAAATTTTTGATGCTTATGCCTTTAACTTATATGAATTTATCTGGGATATCTGTTAAACAAGTTTTAGATTTTTATAAAATAAGTTCTAATAAATTAATTGTTATTCATGACGATATGGATATAAAAGTAGGTGAATTTAAGATAAAATTTAATGGAGGTAGTGCTGGACATAATGGAATCCAATCCATTATAAACTATATCGGAAAAGATTTTTATAGAATAAGAATCGGCATTAATAGACCACAAGATAAAAATTATAAACACTATGTACTAGATAAATTTGCTCCTGAGGAATTAATAGAAATAAATAACTTACTACCTAAGCTTAATTTAATAATAGAAAATATAGTATTAGAGGGAATTGAGAAAACTATCTCTAAAATAGGATTTTTATTAATGAAAAGTATTTAATAATAAATGAAGGAGGTTAAATTATGAATAACAATAATAAAGAATATTTAAGGTATTGGGAGATAGCGAAATCTAAAATGATACCACATTTTGCTATCTGGAAAGAAGTTATAAACGAAGGACCTAGAGTTATTTCCAAAGGTGATGGAGTTTATCTATGGGATATTAATAACAATAAATATATAGATGGGATGTCTATACTATGGGTAGTTAATGTAGGACATAATAGAAAAGAAATAATAGAAGCTATATATGAACAACTTAATAAGATATCATATGTATCATTGTTTGGTGGGTATTATCATGAGAAAGCGTTGGAATTAAGCGAATTATTAACTAATATTTTAGGGATGGATGCGGTTTTCTTTTCTAATAGTGGGAGTGAAGCTATAGAAACTGCTATAAAGTTAGCTAAACAGTATCATTATATTAAAGGGAATCCTAATAAATATAAGATAATTGGTAGGTGGCATTCTTATCATGGGGTAACCTATGGAGCACTAAGTTTATCCGGAATTAGACAAAATAGAATATTTTTTGAACCCTTAGTACCTGGGTTTTTACATTTTGAAGTACCTTATTGTTATAGATGCCCCTTTAATAGTAGTTATCCTGATTGTGAATTAAGATGTGCTCAAGATTTAGAAAGATTAATAGAATATGAAGGACCAAAAACGATTGCTGCTGTTATAGTTGAGCCAGTTATGTCTGCTTTAGGAAGTGTCTATCCTCCTGATTTCCATAAATATTACCAAAAGATCTATAAAATTTGTAAAGAAAATGATATATTATTAATTTTTGATGAAGTTAATAATGGTTTTGGGAGAACAGGGAAATTATTTGCTTATGAGCATACTTCTGTAAAACCGGATATGTTTGTTTTTGGGAAAGGGATAACAAGTGGTTATGCACCTTTAGGAGCTACTGTTGTTTCTAAAGAAATCTCAGAAGTTTTTAAGGATTGGATGTTTATGCATGGATATACATTTGGTGGGCATCCTGCTTCAGCTGCTGCTGCTATCGCTAATATCAATATAATCCTAAATGAAAAACTATATGAAAATGCTCATAATATGGGCTTGTATTTAAAAGAAAAATTACAAGAACTAATGGAATTTGATATAGTTGGTGATGTAAGGGGAATTGGATTACATTTTAGTATAGAATATGTGGCAGATAAGCTAACAAAGAAACCAATAAGTTCTAAGTTTTGGATAGCTGCTAGGATAGAAAAAGAATTATTAAAAAATGGTGTTTATTTAGCTAGAGCTTCAGTTGATAGAACTTATATCGCTCCACCCTTAATCATTAATAAGGAACAAATCGATTTTATTGTATCTGCTCTTAAAAAATCTATTTATAAAGTCCAACAAGAATTTTTCAGTTTTAAAAAATAAACTTAAATAACTTATGAAAATACAATTTAGTTTAAATCTAAGAAATTTCCTCATTTCTATTAATGTTATTGTTATTTCTAGTTTATTATTTTTATTTTATTTCATAACAACTAAATTGATAACTGACTTAGAAAATTACACATTTAATTTTTTTGTAAGTATTTCAAATTATTTAGCTTCAAGGTTTAAAAATTATATACAATATGAACAGTTCCAAGCTTTGGAAATAGTTGTAAAACAGGAATTGGAAAATAATAAACTAGATCAAAATTTAATCGGAATTTATTTTTTTAGCAATGATAAAAAAATGATATTGTATTATTCTATTGCCCCCAATTTAAATTTGCCATTAAATTTAAATGATTTATCAGATAATTTAAAAACAAAATTAATTAAGCTAAATAAGAAAAAGTATTTATTAGTGTATTTACCTATAAAGCAAGCAATTATAAGTGATATAGAAGAGTACCAAACTGTTGGATATTTGATAACCATATTTTCTTTAGAAAATCTTGACAGAAGAATTAATTTTGTTTATTTTATATCTAGTGTTACTTTTGGAAGTATTGTTTTAATTTATATATTTCTTTTGTTTTTCTTAATATCTCAGATATATTTTCCTATTAATTATTTAAATAAAATGATATTGGAGATAAAAAAACAGCGATTTAAGTTAGAGGAAAAAAAATTTTTATTTAAAGAATTTAGTAATTTACAAAAAGCTTTTTTAGAGATGGGAAAAGTTATAGAACAGCAATTAATTATGCTAGAAGCTTTGGCTTCTAATGATTCTTTAACAACAGTATATAACAGACGTGCTTTTGAAAAATTTTATAACGCTATGTTTATTAAAAATAATATGTATAAATCCTTAGGTTTAGATGCTTCTTTTAGTATTATTATGATAGATATAGATAATTTTAAAAAAATAAATGATACTTATGGGCATGATATAGGAGATAAAGTTTTAAGAAATTTAGGGATTTTTCTAAATTCTAAAAAAAGAAAAAGCGATATAGTTGCTAGGTATGGTGGAGAAGAATTTGTTATTATACTTAGCGATACTGATAAAATAGATGCTCTTAAATTTGTTATTAATTTATTAGAAAATATAAAAGAAAATATTAAAATCCCGATAAATGAATCATTTATATTAACTATAACAGTAAGTGTTGGAATCTCTGTGTTCCCTTATGATTCAGAAAATAAAAATAATTTATTAAAAATTGCTGATGAAAATCTATATCATACTAAAACTAATGGAAAAAATGGAGTAACTATTATACTTAATAATTCCAAAGTTTTAATAAGGAATAAGGAAGAATTGGAAAATATCCTAAATCAAAATGAGTTCTAAATTTTGTTTTTTGATATTAATTCAATTATCTTTTTAGCAGTATATTCTATTGATTCGCTAGTATTTTTTGTAGAGGATGGTAAATTTATACCATAATTATAAATATAAATTGAGTTCTTATAAAAATCTTCTAAATTATCTACTATTTGATATTTTTTGTAAAATTCCATTAAAGGTAATGGGTAAAATATTCTTCTTGTGGGTATATTTATATCATTCAATTTTGCTTTTAAATTAGCAATATCTATTTTGTTTTTAAAAATTATTGTTATAAGCCAGTAGTTTGGAATAGAATTATTAGTATCTTTTTGAAGATATAATATATCAAAATAGTTTTTAAAGTATTCGTAGTAGATCTTATAGAAATTCTTTTTTAAAGATAGAAAATATTCTAGTTTTTCAAATTGAGCTAATAGTATAGCTGCTTCTATATTTGTCATTCTGTAATTATATCCTAAGTCTGTGTGGTAATATTCTGATTCTATACGTGCTTGTAAGCTTAAAAATCTAATATATTCTATATCTTTTTCATTTTTAGAGAATATAATTCCGCCGGATGAGGCGGTTATTACTTTGTTAGCATTAAAACTAAACGCTCCAAATTCTCCAAAGGTACCTGTGAGTATATCTTTATATTTTGATCCTAAAGATTCTGCTGCGTCTTCTATTATTATTAAATCATAATCTTTTGAAAGCTTTAGTATTTCATCCATATCGCATGGATTTCCATATAAATGAACAGGCATAATAAACTTAACTGATATCCCTTTACTTTTTGCTAATTCTATTGCTTTAGCAGCTGAGTTTGGATCTAAGTTTAAAGTGTATTTATCTATATCACAAAATATAGGGATTAGGTTGTTATATAATGCTGCATGTGAAGTAGCAGCAAAGGTTATTGCTGGAATTATTACCCCTATTTTTTCTTTTAGAGGATCTAAATTATATTTTTTTAGCGAATATCTTAAGGATAAACTTAAGGCGGCGGTTCCTGAGTAAGTAGCAGCTACATACCCTCCTAGATATCCTGAAAAAACTTCTTCTACCTTCTTTACTAGTGGACCTCTTGTTGAAATAAAACCACTATCTATCGCTTCTAATACATACTTCTTTTCCAACTCCCCTAAATTACAATTATCTAAATAAATTTTCATAAAGATAATTTAGTTAAATTAATTATCTATTAAAAAACTTTTCATTATATAAAAAATTTCAGTATTATTAACTATTGGTTTGATTTGATAGTTTATAGTTCCCTTGTAAAAAGCTGGTATATGTTCTGAAGTATGATAATTACTACTATAGTTAATTTTAAAGTTATCATCAAACTTTGAGGCATTATAATCTATTAAAGTTAAGCCTCCACAATCATGATCCCCTAAAGTTAATATTAACACATTTCTATTTGTTTTATAGTAACTTAATAAGAACTTTATAGTTTCTTCGTAATCTTTCATTTCATTTATTTGATCTTTAAATAGGTTATCATGTCCATACCAATCTATTTGACTTGCTTCTATCATTAAGAAAAAACCATTAGGATTTTTTGATAATAAATTTATAGCTAATTCTGATAATTCAGCTAACTTATAGTTTCTTTCAGATTGTTTTGGAGGATGATTTTCACTTAAAAAAGCTAATAATTTATTAATTTCATTGATTTTTTGTTTGTTATTTTTTAGCTCATTTATTTGATAAATATTTTCTAAGATAGTATATCCTTTTTGTTTGAATTTAGGTATAAGGTTTTTAAAGTATTTATGTCCTCCTCCTATTGCTACATCTATATTTGAATAAATAAGTTGATTAGCTATAAATTGTTCATCTGATCTTTTAGAGGAGTAAGCATAGAATGCTGCAGGTGTTGCATGTGTTAAGGTACATAATACGACTATTCCAGTAGATTTATTTTTATCTTTTGCTAAATCCATTATAGTTTTTACTCTTTGATTGTTATTTATTAATCCTACTTGATAATTATCTACGTTATATCCGGTAGCGTAGGCTGTAGCAGCTGCCGCACTATCTGTTATTATTTTATCTTTGCTTCTTGTTCTTACTAAAAAAGTTCCATCAAATCCATCTAATATTGAATATTTATTATCGATGCTGTCTTTTTTATAATAATCCCAAGCAGATATAATAGGTAATCCCATCCCATCTCCTATTAGCAAAATTAAACTCTTATCATTTTTTAAATTATTACTTAATTCTTTGCTATGTAATTTGGATATTAATAAAATTAGAAATAAAATTAAACTAATTAAAGAAAAGGCTAACAAAAATAAGATTCCTACCCATTTATCTTTGAAAAATTTATTCATAATCATACTATATCTTGCCTAATATTTATTATTTTTATATTACTTTTAGTTCTTTTAATTTTGATATTAATTTTTGAGCTTTAATTTCAGGAGTATCTCCTTCTATTATGGTACATTCTATTTCGTTATTAACTATTTCAGTTTTATATAAATCAATGTAATTGTTTATTAAAGTTTTGAAATCTGTTATATTTAAATTTTTAATAGGTTTTTTAGAGGCTAGCATTATATCTTTGACTTTGGGGTATCTGGGGATATTATTAGGATGAGTAGTTATACTAAATAAAGCAGGTAAATCAACTTCTAAAATATATTCATCATCATTAAAAATTTTATATGCTAAAATTTTATTATTATCTTTAAGTTCTAGGAAATGGCAAAAAGTTAAGTAATTATAATTTATTTTATTGGCTAAATAAGGGGCGATTGTTCTACTAGACCAATCCGCACTTTCAAATCCCGTTAAAACTATATCAAAATTCTCTTCTTTTATTACTTTTGAAAAAATACTAACTAAAGAATATGTATCTAAGAAAATATTTTCAGAGTTATTAATAACTATAGCTTTATCTGCACCCATAGCTAAGGATTTTTTTATCCCTTGTGAAAAATCTTTATCAGTTATTGTTAAAACTGTTATTTCTATTGAATTATCTTTATCTTTTAGTTTTAATGCTAATTCTAAGGCATTTTCATCGTATGTACTTATTACTACTTTATCTCCTTTTCTTTGATTATTTTCTAAAATAAATGTTGGATCATCTGGATCTATTACCCCTTTTATTAATACTCCTATTTTCATTTTTAATACCCCTGCTAATTTTTTTATTTTTTAATTAGATTAATCTAATGGTTCTAGTTCTATTAAATTTTGATTAATTTGTACAAAATCTCCTTCTTTTACTAAGATTTTTATTACTCTATATTTTTCAAATATTTCTATACTATTTTCCATCTTCATAGCTGAAATTATAATAACTGTAGTATTAGGTTCAAGAATTTCTCCTTCTTTTGTATTTATTTTTTCTATCTTTCCTGATAATGGAGGTACTAAATAATATCTATCTTCTTCTTCCTTTACATTATTCTTTATATTATGACTTATTGTAGTAGATATATTATCAACGGTTTCTGTTAAATTATAATTTATAAATTTTAATTTGTTATCTATTGATTCTATTGTTGTGCATTTAACTAAATTATCTTCTAAGATATAGATATTATTATCTAATATAAATGCTTTTTTTACTTTATCTTGGATTTTAAATATAATTTCACTGTAATTATCATTATTTTTATAGTTTATAATTTCTAGGTTGTTATAGTTGTAATTATTTTCAGAGAAAGTATCAATTTTTAGGATATTTATAGTATTATTTTCAAGGTTTTCCTGATATTCTATTTCTATTGAATTATTATTTAAATTAAAATATGTTTTTTTTGTCATAGCTTATTTAGTTTTATTTTCTGTTTTATTTTCTGTTTTATTTTCAATTTTATTTAATTGGATAAAAGCACTAATTTCTACTTTATCTCCAACTAAATCTAACATTTTATTCATTCCAAAATCACTTCTATTTATACTATAATTGAATTCATATACAATAATATCGTTGTTTATGAAATTTTTGCCTTTGTTTAGTTCTTTTACAATTATATTGATATTTTTAGTGGTGTTAAGTAAGGTTAAATCTCCATTAAGTATAAATTCATTATTTGTTAGGAGTTTGATATTTTTGCTATCAAACGTTATTAGTGGGTAATTTTTTACATCAAAGAAATTAGGGCCTAATAGATGTTCATCTCTTTCTTTCCAACCTGTATCTAAACTATCTACATATATTCTAATGTTTGCTTTGCTTTTAGTGAAATCTTTTTTATTAATATTAACTATTCCTTCTATTCTATTAAATCTACCTACAACTATATTCCCTAATTGGGCATAATTTTTTACTTCAAACATAACAACTGAGTGAAAGGGATCTATTGCGTAATTTTCTATTTCATCTGAGTTTTTAGTATTATCAGAAAAAGATATATTAGTAACTAACATAAAATATATCATAATAAATGAAATTATAAAATAAAAGACTATATTTGAATGTTTTGAGTATTTTAAATATTTTGAAGTTTTCATAATTATTCACCTCATTTTCTATTTTTTAGTTTTACTTATATATATATTATTTTTTTTATTTTAGTAAAAACCTTTTAATAAAATATTGTTTTAGTTAGTATGTGATTTAATTGGTTTATTAAAGCATTTTCTGCATCTGGGTTGGTAAGTTTCTTTAGATCCTACAAGTATAATTGGGTCATTATAAGAAGCTGGTTTATCGTTTATTAATCTTTGGCTTTTTGTAGCAACTGCTCCGCAGATAACACATATCGCGTGTAATTTATCTACACTATCCGCTATTGCCATTAAATTGGGAATAATTCCAAAAGGTTCTCCTCTAAAGTCTTGATCTAGTCCTGCTATTATTACTCGTTTCCCATTATCCGCTAATTCTTCTACTACATCTATTAACTCATTATCAAAAAACTGTGCTTCATCTATACCTATAACTTCATAATCATTTACATAATTCCTTATTTCATTAGAATTGTTAATTACAATAGCTTCGACACTAATTCCATTATGACTAACTACTTTATTAAAATCATATCGGTTATCTATTTTAGGTTTAAAGACTACTGCTTTTTGGTTAGCTATAATTGCTCGTTTTATTCTTCTTATTAGTTCTTCACTTTTCCCACTAAACATACATCCTACTATTACTTCTATCCAACCGCCTTCATATTTTGTCATTTCAAACTTCATAAATTCTTATCCCCTCCTGCTTATATAAAATTAAACCTTTATGTTATCCCCCCTTTTTAATTAACCTTTAAAAAATAAATTATTTTTTACATATTTTTTACAATTTAAGTTGGTCTTTATTGTTGATTTTTATCATTAAATAAAAAAATAAAAAAATAATTTTAAGGAGGGTAATGTTATGGAATTATCTTTAAATAAAGTAGATATTTTAAATCAAAATCTAACAGCAAATAACAACTTAATAAATAATAATAAAGACGATAATAATAATTTATTTGAAACTTTAAAGGATAAAATTAATATCCAAGAGATAAAAACAAAGATTAATGATTTAGTTAATGAGATAAAGGATAAATTAAAAGTAGAAGGTGATTCTAAAGGGGTTGATTTAAAGAAGCTTGGATTAGGATTATTAGGATTGGTTTTGGGTGGGGCTTTGGCTTTGGCTACTTTTAATTTAGCTTTATATCCAATATCTTTTGTTATTCAGTTATTAGTTAGTACTGGCTTACCTTTAAGTATTCCTCAAAATATTTTAAATTTATTGCAAACTGTGTTTGGGTTATCAGTTATGAGTGCTCAATATGGCTCTATTTTAGCTGGATCTGTTTCTGGGGCTAAAACATTTTATAATTTAAATAACGAATCTAAAATTAATGTTAATAATCCTGATAATATTAATACTGAAGAACTATTAAATAAACAATTACAAGAATCCATTGAAAAATTTAAGAATAGTGATGGTTTTAAGGAGTATATTAGAAATGGGTTTAATGTGGGGGTTGGTGTAAGCCAAAAAATTTCAGAAAGTAGTGGAAATGTTGTAGGGATACTAATAGGTTTAGGTTTAAGTTTAGCTTTGATGTCTCCGTTAGCTTTATTAGTTGCTTCTTTGATAGTAGGTAAAGTGGGCTTATTAGGTGCTTTAGGAGCTGGTTTGATTACTGCTTTACCTTTAGGTATTAAATCGTTTAATGCGTTAAAGGAGTTCTCTAAGAATGTATTTTCTTTAGTAGGTGGTGCAATAGGTGGAGCTGTTGGCGCAGGTATTGGATTCGCTAAAAAAATAGTTGATTCTGTTAAAGGGTTCTTTAAAAAAGATAAACAATCAAAAGACAAAGATGAATTTACTTCTAATAGCCCTTATAAGAACCAAGGATTAGAGAAGTTAGCGGATTCTACAGGTAAAACTACTGCTGCTTTTGTTAATGGGGTTTCTGACTTTGCTGCTTTATCTTCCGTTATAACAGAGTTATTATCTAAGGAACCCAATGGATTACAATTTATAGGGAAATTAGTTGCTGGTACTTTGAAGTCATATCAAGGAGCAGCTATTTTAAAGCAAGCAGCAGTAGATAATCAACCTGAATTAAAGAATGTCGGGTTGTTTAGATTTTTAACTGGTTTTTCTTTATTAGCAAGTTTCTTAGGACCATTATTTGGGCCAATTGGTATAGCTGCATTTGCGGTCTTACCCTTGGTTTTTATGGCTTTAGAAAAAGTTTTCCAAGCTAAAGCTAATCTAGTAAATAATCAAGAAAAAAATCAAGAAAATAATCAAGATTTTGATAAGAAACAAGAGCAACTTAAAAGTAGCTATGCTATAGGGGAAGCTGGAGAAACTTTTATAAATTCTTTAGGAAGCTTAGGGAAATTCTGGATGGGATGGGATACTTTATTTGGTGGAGGTTATGGAGGATTAACTTCTATTTTTGGTATAGTAGGAGCTACTAAGGATGTGATTGATGGAGCAAGAATGATGACTTTAAGTGATGACAGAAGTAGCTTAAAATTAGCAGGATTGGGATTGTTAAATATAATTGGTGGTGCAGCTTTATTCTTAGCAGCTATTGGATTAGGTAGAGTTTTTGGATTCGTTTCTTTAGGTGTTAGTGTATTTAAATTAGTTTATCAGATAATGTCGCTTATGAATTCTAAAAAAGATAACAGTAATAATAAAGCTGAAACTAAAGTTGAAGTTAGTAATCAAATTGATTCTAATAATAATAATTTGTTAAATAATTCTAATTTAGCTACTAATGTAGTTTAATTTATTCATATAATTTATATATAATTAAGGGGGTGTATGTATGGAAATAAGTAATATAAATAAAATAAATACTAATGTGGTTCAGGGTGTAAATGATAATAAAAGAATTGATAATGTAGATACTAAAGAGAAAAATAAATTAGAATCTCAAATAACAAAAGATGGTGTATTATTGAAATATGGTGAACAACAAAAATTAGTTAAACTAGAAGGAGATGCTAATAATATAAAAGAAAACTTAGAAAATGGGGGAGAGTTATATGGATTAGATCTTTTATTTGGAATTTTATCTTCTGGTTTAGAAGGTGCTCTTAAAGGGCTAGGGGTTGCTATGTTAAGTGGGCTTTATCCTTTAGTTCCTGCTATATCTAAATATATAGATTCATATAAAAAAGTAAAAGAAGAAGCTCAAAATTTAGGAGCTAAAAATGATTATGAAATTAAGAAAGCATCTTTAAAAGGAGGTTTATTAGGAAGTGTTAAAGGATTATTTCATGGGCTTTTAGATTTAGCTGTTATTGGGTCTTTAACTACTTTAAGTGTAGGATTATTAGGGTCTGTTGGATTTGCGTTAGCTCCTGTTATTGGTGCTGCTTATAATATCGCTAAAGATGATATTAGAATGGAATTATCTAAAAAAAATAAAAATCAAATAACTATTGAAAGAAAAAGTGATAATAATAATAAGGATACTAATAATAAAGCTGAAAAAAAACTTTATAATCTTGATAGAGAGCCATTTTTACCGTTTCCACCTGAAAAACCTGCTAATGATACACAAAATCCTTCTGAGAAAAACATTAATAAAAAATAAATTATTTTAAATTGTTTTATATAAAGGTAATTAGATGAAGTTGAAAGAATTATAATAGGGGGTATGGATTTAAAACAAAATAAATTCTATAAAATAAAATCCATAAAATCCAATGAAGTTTTGTATATGAATTATGGATTAATGGAAAATATTATTATAAAAATTATTTCTATGTCATTAGATGGAAATACGATTTATATAGAGGTTCCTGATTTAAAAAGAAAGTTGGCTTTATCTAAAGAATTAATTAATGATTTGGAATTAATAGAATTAATTGATGAGTTTAAATATAATAACTTAAAGAATGATTAAAAAATTTTAAGTTTTACTATTATGAGAAATTTCAATTTAAATTTTACAAAAAATAAGAAAGAGATAGATGTAAAAAATATAAAAAAAGTAAGGAATATTGAGGTACCTGTTGGTTGTGAAAAATGTGAGATATCTAATTTAAATAGGAAAATAGTAAATTATAGAGGATATAAGAAAGTAAGGATAGCGATAGTAGGGCAACCTAATAGCGGTAAAAGTACTTTCTTTAATTCTTTAACTAATTTTAAAGTAAATACCGCTAATTACTCAGGAACTACTGTTAATTATCACATTACTTCAATTATTGTAAAGAATTATGAAGTGGAGTTAATAGATTTACCGGGGATATATTCATTTGGGTATTCTGATTTAGCCGAAAAAGTTACTTTTGAGATATTAACTAAAGAAGAAATAGATGGAATAATTCAAGTGGTTGAGGCTCCTTCTTTAGCGCATTCTCTTATATTAACAATGGACTTATTAACACTTGATATTCCATTAGTTATCGCATTAAATATGATTGATGAAGCAAGAACTAAAGGAGTTTTTATAAATTCAGAATTACTCGAAAATTTACTAAACGTACCAGTTATTGAAACTATTGCTACTAAAGGATATAATTCTTATAAAACTATCCTTAAAATTCTAAACGAAATTGAAAATAAAAATAACAAAACATTAAAATTAGATCAAAAAAATAATGAACAAGATTCAATTATAGATTCTAAAATAAGTTCTAATTTATTAATTAATAATAAATTTATAGATGATTACCTTGTAAAAGATAATTTGCAAGTTTCGGAATTAAAGTATTTAATAAGAGAATATAAGAATATTTGGAGAAACTTAATAGAAGATGTCTTTAAATATACTAATTGCCATATTAAAGATTGTAAATTGATGCCAGCTTGTTTAATGAATATTGAAAAAATGGAATTATCTGATAATTCTTATCTTAATTATTATCTAAAAATTAGAAATGAATTACTAAAGGTTAAAAGTTTTATAATTAAAAATATAAATGATTTTGTAGTAAGATATGATAAACCTAAGCCTACTTTTGATGATATAATTGATAAAGCATTTTTACATAATTTTTGGGGTTATGTTTTTTTGACTTTGATTTTATTATTTACTTTTGGATTAGTTTTTGTTGTTGGTAATAAACTAGGAGATTTTGCTGAATTTATTACCGATAAATTTTGGAATCTCTTAAATGTTAGTTTTATTATTGATTATTTAAATAATAGTCATTTTAATTTTATTGTGCCGTTTATAAATGGATTAAGAGATGGTATAAATGGTGGAGTAGGAATTGTTTTACCTTATTTGATTCCTTTGGTTCTTTTTATTTCAATTTTAGAAGATAGTGGATATATTCCTAGGATGGTTTATTTATTTGATAATATTTTAAGGAAATTTGGTTTTTCTGGAAGAAGTATTTTAGCTTTTATATTGGGGTATGGTTGTAATGTTACTGCTATAATGAGTTTGAGAAACTTAACTACTTCAACTGAAAGGATATTAGCTGGAATTGTTATTCCATTAATCCCTTGTTCTGCTAGGACCGTTGTTATTATGGGTTTGATTACCGCTTACCTAGGACCAATTTGGGGAATAGCTATGTATATTTTTAGTTTATTTATTATTTCATTAGTTTTATTAATTATTCAGAAAATATCTAATTTGAAATATCCTACTTTGATTATGCATATACCTAGTTATAGGTTCCCTTCTTTAAAATCGTTAATCTTAAAAACTTATTTAAAAATTAAAGCTTTTATTTATACTGCTTTACCTGTTTTAATTATTGGAACTATCTTACTTAATTATTTAGCTTACTTTAGATTAGATGGGGTTATTAATAACTTTTTAAGTTTATTAACAGTAAATCTTTTAGGTTTACCTGAGGTTGTTGGGGTACCTTTAATATTTGGGGTTTTAGCTAAAGAAAATGCGTTAGCTTTATTATATACTGCTTTAAATACACAAAATGTTTTATCTGTTATGAGTATTTCCCAGGTTTTAGTTTTTACAATTTTTGTTATGTTTTATACGCCATGTATATCTACTATTGCTACCCAAGTAAGGGAAATCGGTTTAAAATATACGGTTTATTCTGTTGTTTTATCTTTATTTATTGCACTTTTTGTAGCTGTATTTTCTAAATTAGCTTTAAGTTTTATTTTTTAACAGATATTAGAAAGTAATCTCAATATTCTATGATATCTGGATAAGTATTTTATAAAAGCTAAAATGATTTAGATAAAAATCAGTATATGATAAAGACTATTGATAAAGCATTTTGGAACTAAAAATTTTAAAGCTGGCACTATAAGACTAATAGATTGTAAGCAAATGTATGTGGTATCTTTGCAATGAATTGGAAAACCAACATTAAATAGTATTTAATAGGATGGAACATTTGAAATCTTATGCTAAAATTAATTTAGTTTTAGAAGTTCTTTCAAAAAGGAACGACAATTATCATAATATTTCTTCTATTTTTACTTTGGTTAATATTTATGATGATATTTATATTAATTTTAAAAAACACAGTAAATGGGAAATAGTTTTAGATGTAGATAATCAAGAACTTAAAAAAGATAATATTTTATTTAAGTTGGTTAATGAATTAAATAATTACAAACAAATAGGGAAATTTTTAGTAGAGATTAAATTAGTTAAAAAGATACCAGTGGGTGGGGGGTTAGGTGGTGGTAGTGCTAATGCCGCTTCTTTTTTATTCTTCCTTTTTGTTAAAAATATCATTAATTTTGAAATTGCAAAGAATTTATCTTTAAAACTAGGTTCTGATATTTTTCCTATTTTTGTACTTTATTTATTTAAATTTTTATATAAAAAGGATATTTTAGTTTTAAATTTTGGGAAGCAGGATATCCTTATTCCTTTAAATATCCATTTTATTAATCCTTATTATATTTTGTTTATTTTTCCTGCTATAAAAGTTTTAACTAAGGAAGCTTTCTTATTACTAAATAAAAAAGTTTTAACTTCAAATGAAATTTTTTCAAATTTTATAGGAATAAAAACTAAAAATTTTATTTTAAATTTGATTAAAAGTAATGTATTAAATTATGATTTTTTTTATAATGAATTTGAGGATGTGGTTTTAAATAATTATCCTCAGTTAAATCATTTAAAAGAACAAGTTGAAAAAATTTTAAAAGAGATAGGTATAAATGAGTATAAGTTTTTATTATCTGGTAGTGGTTCTACTTTTATGTTTTTTATCCCTAAAAAATATAATCCTAATGAAATTAAGGATTTACTGTTTAAAAAGAATATAAATTTTAAAATTGAATTCTGATTTTTTATAATTTTTAGTAGTTTTATTAATGAAGTATTTTAGTTATTAGAAAGCATGAGGTCCTTTATGTCCTTTAGGACGTGCACATGTATATCCTCCTGGTAAGACATAACCGCAGGGTTGATATGAAGTAGTAGTAGTTGTTATAGTTGAAGTTAAATCTGTTGATACTGTTCCTACTGTTATTGGGACTCCCGATGTAGTTGTTGTGCTCATAGTATTTGTAAGGCTAACTACTGTAAAGGTTCCGACATTTATACTCTCTATTGTGTTAAATCCTATAGGTGCTACTTTAAAGGAATTTGCTGTTAAATATATTTCAAAAGCATTTTTTCTTATTATATTCTTATGTTCATATTCGATTTCTACTTCTACTTTATATAAATAGGTGTATTAGCATTCATTTTTAAAATATATTGTCCTTCAGTACCTGCTATTGGTTCTAAATAGAAATATTTTCCTGCATTTTGAGTTAGCTCTGTTTTTATAAATATTGAAGAATTTGCTATATCTATTAGTTTTTGATTTAAATCACTAAACCCAGTTGATCCCCAATATACTATACTGTATAATGCCATTACTAATATTAATGCAATTGTAAAAGATATAACCACTTCTATTATAGTCATACCATTTTTCTTATTTTTGGGATTTTTTTCTTCTTTCATAAATAAATTTCTTTTTTGTTAAATGCAAAATATTACTTTCTCTATTATTTAATTTTCTCTATTATTTAATTAAAAAAAACTAATGAAAAATCCTCTATGTAATCTTACAATGTTCAGTATTAAAATAAAAGGATGTGATTTTAGAGTTGATTTTTATAAAAAATATATAAAGATTTTAGAAGATTATGATATTATTTTAGGATAAATATAATTTTAAAAGTTTTTATTAGCATATACATTTATTGTTATTACATTTAGGGCAGACTTTGTATCTGTTAAATAGCAATTCTACTTCTATTTTTGAAAAATGGCTTATTTTTATTATATAAAATATAATTAAATATGCTTGGTTTTTGATATTTTTTAAATCTTTTTTTTTAATTGCTTTTATTAAGTATAAATTAGAATAAAGTAAATTATATATGAAAAACTTTAAATTATCAAGACTACTATCGAAAATATAAATTTCATTTATTTTAATTTTATTTAAATTTAATATACTAAATATCCAGGCTAAGGTATCTGAAAGTTCTATTATTAAATTTTTAAAATTATTTTCTTTAAAATTATTTTCTTTTAGAATATTTAAATTAAGTAAATTATATAATTCTAAAAGTAATTCTATTAATTCTTCTAAGTACCAAAGGGTATTTAGAAAATAATCTCTGTTTTTATCTTTTTCGAAAAAAGAGTTATAAATATTATTTTGGAATTCTTTGAAATTTATTTTGGATATTTTTATATTAAAAATTATATTTAAGTTTTTCATTATTCTGGTTCTGATTTTAGTTTAATTACATTGGTATTATCAAAGCTATCAAAAATAAAATGTAGTAAATCAATGTTATTGGTAGTAAAAATAGTTTGGGTATTTTCTTTTAAGACAGTTAATATTTTTTTTACGTTGTTTTTATCTAAATAAACAAATGGTTCATCTAAAATTAAAATAGGATCGTAATTTAAAAATTTAGTCATTATTTTTTTTAAGACAAAAAACATAGCAAGCGATAGTAAATTTATCTGACTTAATGAAAATACATATTTTATATTTAATAAGATATCTGAATTCTTAATAAATATTTCAAAATTATCCTTAGAAGCTCCAATTAATGATTTATAAAAAGCTAATTCCTTTTTCTTATTTTTTTCAATAGCTTGAATATAAAAATCTTTTACTAATTTTTGTAATTCATTTAAATTAAAATTGATGTGTTCTAAGTCTAATTTATAGATTCCACTTATATAATAAGAAAAATAAAACTTAAAATTAGGTAAAAGATAATCTAAATAATTGTAAATATATTCTTTTATTTTTAAAAGTATTTCAATTCTTTTTAAAGAAATAAAAGTAGAATAATTTATTATATTTTCATTTAAAATTTCTAACATTTCATAGTCTATATTGTTATTAATTTTAAGATTATATAGTAGTTTATTTTTATTAAACAGCGATTTTTTATAATTAATAATGTAATGTTCGTAGTCTTTGAAAAATACAATTAGGAATCTATCTAAGAAATCCCTCTTTATAGATGGTTCATTGCTAACTAGTAATATATCTTTTAGAGTTAAAAAAATTATAGCAAAATTTTTTCTTAATTCTTCATAGTTCTTTATTTTTTTATCATTCAAAAAAAAAACTTACTTATTTTTTGATTTTCTAATTTTTTAATAATAACTTTTAAATTATGATTAATGCTATCTTTTATGATATTAGCAAAAATATTAGAGTAATTTGAATTAAAATTTATAATATTTTCATTATTTATAGTTATGCCAGTTAGTATTAGATTAATAGCTTCTAAGATTGTAGTTTTTCCTGTTGAATTAAAACCAAAGATAATATTAATCCCTTTTTCTAATTTTATACTTTTTTCTTTAAATAACCTGTAATTAATTAATTCTATAAAACTAACATACATAAAAAAATAAAAAAATAAATTAAATTATCATAAAATTATTAAAAGCTCCTCACATTTGATTTAATTATTACAATATTTTAGCTAGCTCTCCCAACTTATAAGAGATAGATTTTGTTCTTTATTGCTTAATACCTTTTTATACTATATCATAATTTTTATAATAAATTTTGCATATTTTCTCAGCTTTGTGTATGCTTAAGTTATAGGCTTTCTATCCATTTATAGGAGGTATTTATTTATCGTTAAAGAAGAGTTCATCAAAATCATCATCTTCAAACGGTTTCGAGATTTTTTTAGAATAGTTTTCCTTTGATTGTGTATTTTTGTAATCAATTGTAGTTTTTTTAAATTCTTTAGGTTGTTCTCTTATTGGAGATTTAGGATTAATAGAAAAGGAATCTTCTTCTTCAAATTCATCAAAATTTAAATCTTGTTCAAAATCTAATTCTTCATCATATGGTTTTTTGGTTTTATAGCTAGATGGTTCTTTGTAATCTGTTTTGGAGTCAGTTTTAGATTCTTTAAATTCTGATTTATCTGGTTTATACTCTGCTTTGTATTCTGTTTTGTATTCATCTGTTTCTGGTTTTTTATCTAACATTTTCATATTTTCCATGATTATTTCGAAGCTTTTAGATTTAGTGCCGTCATTTCTTTCAAAAACTCTAGTTTGTAATCTTCCTTCTACCATTATTAATCTACCTTTTTTAAGATATTTATTAGATATTTCTGCTAATTTTTCAAATCCAACGATATCGAAATAATCTGTTCCTTCTGATATTCTGTCAACAGCTAAAGTAAAAGAGACAACTGCTTTTCCTTGAGGACTGTATTTTAAAACAGGATCCCCTGTCAATCTTCCTATTAATATAACTCTATTAAACACTTTAAAAAATCCTCCCTATGTTTAAATAAGTAAATAATAATCAAATAAAATTGATTATGAATAGCTTTTTATGGTTTTCTTCCCCATTTAGCTTCAAATTCTTCTGGAGATAATTTATAATAATCTTTATTTATTTCTATATATTTTTTAAGGTTTTCGGGGACATCTTCTTCTGGATATATAGCACTAACTGGGCAAACACTTTCGCAAGCACCGCAATCTATACATACATCTGGATCAATATATAAATGCATTTCACCTTTATCTTCGCTTTCTGTTGGATGGATACAATCTACAGGGCAAACACTAACACATGATCTATCTTTAGTACCTATACAAGCTTCAGTTATAACTCTTGCCATTTTTTTCACTCCCTCCTTTTAATTTTATTTTTAAAGACTTTATATTGACTTTAGCAATTTTAGATTAACAATTATACTTCTATTTTTATAGAATACCCTTCTTTAGTTATTATATATATATTATTATCAATTAAATAAAATTCTCCTTCATTTAAAAAACCCAAATAGGATTTAATTAAATCTTTATTTTGAATATCAACTATCCAGAAATCTCCAATATCATCTAATAAAAATAATTTATTTTCTTTTAAAAGCTTATTTTTAAAATATTTCTTTAAGTAAATGACATTATCTAGTTTTAATAACTCGATAAAATTATTTTTTTCTATATCTAAAATTTTATTAGGTATATCAGTAGCTATAGAATTTTCTAATATTATTAGCAATTTATCTTTATAAAATAATATATCTAATATATTTTCATTGGTATAAGTGAATACTATTTTTTCCCATTTTGAGAAATCTTCTATTTTTCCTATGACAATTAGATTATTAAATATAAAAACATCTAAATTATTTTGCAGATTAACTTTATTAAGTGTTTCAAATAATTTAATGAAGTTTAAAGAATTTAATGATATATTAAAATAATATATTTTATCATAATCAATAAAGAAGATAGTTTCATTTATTTTGAAAACGTTTAAAATATTTTCTACATTCAATTTAAAATTTTTCAATAATTTAAATTGAATATTATTAGTAATTTCTAAATCATAGATTTGATTATTTTTTAAAATAGAAAGATAAAGTTTATTATTATCTATAATTTTTAAATCTAATAAAATGCTATTAATCAGTAAATTTTTGTAGAAATCAGATATATTTTCCAAAATAAATTCTTTAAGTATGTTTATTTTGAAATTTATAGTATCTAGTTCATATATTTTTAAAATAATATTACTGTCTTTAATATAAAATGAATAAACAAAGTTATCATTAAAATAATTTATATTTGATAAAGAAACGTTTCTCAGGTCAAATTTTTTTAGAGTATAGTCTTTAGATTCTTTACCTAAATTCAAAATAAATAATTCATTTTGATATGAAAATAAGACATTATTGTTTAAGAATCTAATAGGATTACTTAATATTTTATCTTCGTTTACTAATGTATTAATTTTATTAATATTTTTAACAGTAGTTTTTACATAAGGTTCAAAAGTAAATTCTAATTCTCCAAAATAATAATTATCTTCTAATTTAAAAAATAACAAATTATCTAAAATAGAAATAATATTAATTTTTTTATAATTATAATTTTCGGTAAAATTATCAAATAAAAACGGATAAAAGAAAACATTTTTGTTATCCAATATACCAAAAAATGGAACATTTAAAAAAATTAAATAAAATTCATTATATTTTTTTATAGAAACTACTTTAAAATTATTATACAAAATATTATCATTATTAGAATCTAGTATTTCAAATATATCTTTATCCTTTAAGATTTCTTTTTCTTTTAAAGTATTTTCTAAATCATTTTTGTTATATTTATCTTTAATTGATAGTAATTCTTGATTAGATTCAAATGATAAAGTTAATTCTTTATATAAGGAGTTTTCTAGGATATTTTGGAAAACCCATATTTTTTGGTTATAGAAAACCCAAAGTTCTTGATTATTTATAATTTTTAATTTAATTAAATTATTTTCTTTTTCCCATTCAAAATTTTTTAACTTTGTAAATTTAAAATTATTAGCTTCCACTTTTAAAAGCACTAAATAATTTTCAAAAACTAAATAATAATTATTATTATAAAATATAATATCCTTAAAAATCTCATTAGAATTTTTTGTTAATAAATAAAAATCTTTAAATAACTCCCAAGTAGAGTATTTTTTTATTTTAATTTCATTTATATTGTCTAATATATTATCTAAATTGGATATAGCATATATTAAATTATCAACAAAAATAACAATATTATCTGAGATATAAAAATGTTTAATATTTTTAAGATTTTTATGATAAAAACTATCTAAGAAAAATGAATTTATAAATTTTAATTCCTTATCTTTATCAATTTCGAAGATAAATATAAATCCTTTTTTATCAACAAAAAATAGATTCTGATTAATAAAAAATGAATAAATTATATCTTTTATATCTATATAAGTAGATTTTAAAATATCTTCTATTTTATAAAAAAAAGACTTTGAATTTATGTTGTATATTCCGTTATCTACTAAAATTAATATATCGTTAAGAGAATCATTAATATTTAGTGAGCTATTATGATTTATGAAATTTATAAATCGGGAATCTAAATAATAAGAATCATTTAGTAATATTTTGAATTCATTATCCTTAGTTATTATGTAAATATTTAAGAAATATATTCCTTTTAGGATATTTTTAATTAGTAAAGATGCTTCGAATGTGTCTTTGTTTAGCTTTTTTATATCAATTATTTTAAGAAATTCAAATAGTATATTGTCTTCCTTTTCAAAAATGATAACTTTAAAAGAAAAAACATAATTATTTATTCTATTAATTATGTGAATAATTAAGTCTTTGGATATAATAAATAAGAAATAATCGGTAATGAAAACATCAATTATGTTATCAATAGAGTTTAGATTATATATTTTAGAGATAGTAATTTTAGAAGTTTTAGTAATCATTTTATTGTTTTAAATTATCGAGGTGGCCGGACTTGAACCGGCGACCTCAGGCCCCCCATGCCTGCGCTCTGCCAAGCTGAGCTACACCCCGATATTATTATATTATCCCTTTTTCCTTAATTCCCTTTACATTCTTAAAAAATCCTATCATTTTTGTAAAAAACTTATATCCTATAAATGCTGATATTACTATAAATACTATAGAAAAAATAATAACAAAACCAACAAATAAAGCAGATAATACTGTTTTAATGATAACAAGTAAGTCTTCTAAAAAACTTATAAAAATATTAAAAGTCCCTAAAGTGGTGGTAGTAGAAGTTAATCTTATTACATTTTTTGATGTAGTTATTGAACTTGTTAAAAATAAAGATAAACTAAAACTAATTAAAAATAATTGCCACTCACTTAAATTTAGACTGTTTAATAAATTATAATTCAATATAAAGGAAAAAATTGGTTTTATAAATATTAGAACATTATCCAAAAAATTATCTATAGCAGGGATTTTATCACTTAGTACTTCTAAGATAGTAGCAATAATAAAAACTAATAATACTCTGTCATCTGTTATAAAATTATAAAAAGAAGTATTATAAATATTAAGTTTAATTAGATTAAATTTAGCTAATATACTAAAAGTAGTAATGGGTAAGAAAGTCCTTAGTCCTGTTAAAGCAGATAACACAATAGCAAAACAAATAATAAAAATTATATCTATTAGATTCATATTTACTTAGCCTTTGTTAAGCAAAAGTGTACATTCTTATACACTTTTGGCAGACCTATTTGTATTCCGCCACGTTAGCCCTATGGTCTGCAGGCGGTACTAATTATATGCTTTGCGCCAAGTACAATTCCTAACTTCTTTACTTTCCTATTAGATTTTCTTTATCAAAGGTAAGCCCCTGTTGAAAATACCCCACGTTTCCTTAAAAACTCTCTTAAATACTCTTTACAAATTCTTTTCACTGGTTGCTTTGAGATTTTAGCTTTGGTTTGCTGTTAAGGTTTAGGTTGGAGTAAACATTTTTAATAGTTCTTGGCAACCTTTTTACCCCTCCCCCTCATAGTATAACATTTTTTATTTTACTTTATTTTAATAATTTTAATATAATCTATCATAAATTAATTTCATAATCTTAGGAGTAATTCTAAAAGGATCAAATGATTCAACTACATTATATAATTTAAAAGTCCATAGCATTAATTTCTTTTTTATAGAATCATTTCTTGAAGAAACTTGAATAACCTCATTTAGATCTTTTCCATTTATTTCATTTATTCCTAATTTTTTTAATTCTTCTATTAATTTATTTTTTTCTTCATTACTTTTAACGTTAATATATTTTAAATATTTAATATCAGCTATGTTTTTAAGTAATACTTCCCCAATATATGTAGAATTTATTTTATCTATGGGTACCCTATTTTTTTTATCATTTATAGTATCTCCCCATTTATCAGCATCATGAATTATGTGTTCGTTTTCTTTTAATATTTTTAAATCAAAAACAAGATCATCTTCATCAGGATATTTTGATAATCTAAAAAATACGTAATTACTTCCTCCTGTTAATTCGTCAAGTTTTCCAATCCCTTGGTCAGCATTGTTTAGTAATTCTTTTCTAAGTTGCTTTGATAACAAACCACCACTTTTAATAATATTGGCTATAATTTCTGCTTTTTTAGTTATATCAGTTATTTTATAAAATTTATGAGTAAGGAAATATTTTTTACTTAGCTCATCTATTATTTTATTTTTAATAATATCAACTTTATTTTCTTCATTTATTACGTAGTTTTTAGATAAAAAAGTTTTAAAGAAAGATAAAAAAATTTCTAATTCTTTTTGTTTTTTAAAATATATAATAAATTTTCCTTGATTATCAAAAGGTAAAGAATTTATTAAAAAATTTCTTTCTTCTATTTTATTTCTTATTGAAATAAGATAATTATTTATTTTTCCATTAAAAGAAAGTAATTCTTTAAGTATATAAAGAATTGCTATTTTAGGTTTAAAGATATAATTATTATAACCTTCAATAAAAGGTTTAAAATCAAAGTCTAAATTATTATCTTTACAAAAATTATATATACTTTTAAAAAACTCAATTAAATTAGAATCGTTTAAATTTTCTTTATTAAAATTTATGATAACTTTATCTAAATTACTTGAATTACTTAAATTATGAGATTCACTATTATTATTTAAATTATCAATAATTTTTAAATCTTTAATGAAAAAAGAATCAAAATTAATAATTTGTATATTTTTATTATTAAAGTTTATCTCTTTAAAATTCATTGTTATTTTTATATATAGATAATTTTAGAATTGATCATTTTGTAATTGTTGTAGTATTTGATCAGATAGTAAGGAATTATTTTGAGCCCATTGTTGAGATAGTTGTTGAGTTAATAAACTAAACATCATTTCTTTTTGAGTATTATTAACTCCTGAGGATTCGTCTGATAGAAATGGATTTTTAGTAGCAGTTTTAAACATTTCAGATAACATCATATTTAAAAATATTGCTTCAAATTCTTTAGCACTTTTTTGTGCTTCATTATAATTAACATAATCTTGATAGCTTTTAACATTATTTAATTCTATTTTATTAAAGTCCATAATTTAATTCCCATACTTAACAAAAGTGTATAAGAATATACACTTTTGGCAGACCTATTTGTATTCCGCCATATTATGGTCTGCAGGCGGTACTAATTATATGCCTTACATTAAGCACAAAACCTAACCTCCTTGCTTTCCTATCCCAATCCTCTTAGATTTTCCTTGTTTCCCCCCTCCCCCCTTTAGAAGATGTAGCTTATCAATGTTAGTCCGCTTATTTTATATATCTCTTTAAAAAATGATTTTTATAGTTGATAGTTTTCTTTCTGGTAATATATGTTTTTTAATAGTTTTTAGAAACTACTTCAATCCTACCTTATTATTATTGTTTTTTCATTTGGGAAGCCATTCTTGCAATTTGATCCGCAGATTCTACTGATTTTGATACTAATTCATAATTCCTTTGGGAAGCTACTATTTCCATCATTTGGTTAATAATATTTACATTACTTTTTTCAATGAAACCTGCTAGGATTATTGCATTTCCATCTTTTTTGGGTTCTATTTCAAAGGGTTTTCCTGCTTCGCTAGTAGCTTCAAAAGCATTCTTACCAGCTATTTTCAAACCATTAGGATTTATAAAATCATATAGTTTTATTTTTCCTAATTCAACTTTATCTTTCCCTTTATAGGCTATAACTGTTCCATCTTCTTCAACTGTTACATTGCTAACATCGGAAGGTACTTTTATGTTAAGTTTCCCTAGATCTTTAACGACTAATTCTCCGTTTTCTACAGCTAATCTTCCATCACGTGTATATAATATTTTCCCTTCTGGGGTTTCTACTTTAAAGAATCCATTTCCTTGGATAGCTACGTCTAAGGGGTTATCAGTTCTTTGCATTGCACCTGTTTTAAAGACTCTTTCAGTTTGTCCTAATTTTACACCAGTACCTTCTTGAATATCCCCTAGCTTTTGATACATAAGTTCTTGGAAATTAATTCTTTGTTGTTTGTAAGTTATAGTATTAGCGTTAGCTAAGTTTTGGGATAAAATTTCTACTTTTTTAAGTTGAGCATCCATTCCACTTGCTGCTGTATAAAATGAACTAAACATATCTTAACACCTCCTTTAATTTAAGAAAATATTTTTTATCTCATTCTAGATATTTGTTCTATATGTTTTTTAAGTGCTTCATCTTGGGATTGTAAAACTTTTTGAGACATTTCAAAACTTCTTAATATATTAACCATATTAACCATTTCTTTAACTGCATTAACATTAGAAGTTTCTACATATCCTTGTAAAACTCTAGTATTTGCAGGTAATCTTTGGACATCTCGAGATAATTTGAAATAACTTGCGCCTTCTTTTACTAATGCACCATAATCATTAAAATCAACTAATTGTAATTTATCTATTTTTTTGTTATCAACATATATACTTCCATCTTCTTTAACTTCGAATTTTTTTCCTGTTATTTTAATTGGTCCATTTTCTCCTAAGACTATTCCTCCATCTTTAGTTCTAAGTATTCCATCAGCATCTACAGTAAATGAACCGTTTCGAGTGTATCTTAGTCCGTATGGGGTATCTACAACAAAAAAGCCATTACCGTCTAACGCGAAATCAAAATCTATATCAGTTTTAGCAATATTCCCTTTTGCAAAACTTGTTTTTTGTTTTACAAGTAATGATGGGTTTTCAGAAACTACTACCTCTGCGCTGTTATCCATCCCTGTTAGTTCGATTTTATTAACGTTTTCTTTTAATAAATCTCCGAAATTAGCTACAACAGTGGTATCTTGTTTATATCCACTTGTAGAGGCGTTTGCTAAGTTATTTGTTATAACCTCTTGCATTTTAACTAAATAGCTCATGCTTTCTACTGCTTTTTGCATTCCTTCATAAAACATATTCTCTAACACCCCCTTTTCTATATTCTTAAATTAAAAATATTAACAAGATGTTAAATTATTTTTAAAAAAATGTTAAACTTATGGATTTAAAAATTAAAATAGTAAAACCATCTTTTTCCCAGCTTTTTTTTTAACTCATTTTTTATATCTTTACATGGATAAATAGTTATAATTTTTGCTGTATTGTTTTTAATATTGAAAATTATTATAAAGTGGTAATTATCAATTGTTTTGTTGGAAATTATAATAAAGTTTTTGTTATCTATATCATATAGTGAAAAATTAAATTTATAGAATATTTTTATGATTTTATTTTTGTCTAATTGTCTTTCTTTTATTCGTAATTCACAGTGTCTTGTGAATATAATTTCTTTTAAATATAAATATTTCTTTGAAAAAATAAAAAGGTATGAATTCCTTGTAAAAAATAAAACAATATTCTCTACCTTCATTTATTAGGTTTATGTGCTTTGGTTTTTAGCAGTTTATATTAATCTGTAAGTACTTTTTTTGTGTATTCAATAATTTTATTAAAATCTATTTTAGATAGGTTCCTAATTTCTAATCCTATTATTTTATTTTCATTGTCAAACTCTATTATAATGTTATTATTTATTTCTTGCGAATCAAATGATGGGCCTTTTTTTAATGATAAATAAAAAATGTCAGTTTCTGGATCAATCCATACTCTCGTATTTCTTAATAAGTAATGTAAATAATTTATCTTGTTATCTTTGCTTTTATTTTCTTTATTATTTTTTTTGGCATTAACTTTGTTTCCCATAAATTATTTACTACGCTTCTTTATATACCCTTAAATTAAAAATATTAACAAGATGTTAAATTATTTTTAAAAAAATGTTAAATATATGGAACTTTTTATTAAATTTAAAAAGGGGAAAATAAAAAGAAAATGAAAAATTAAAATAGTAATTTAATTATAAAATTAAAGAAGATGAGTTTTTTTAAAAAAGAAGATAAAAATATAAATAAAGAAATCCTTAAGAATCACTTGGATTTAACATTTATAATAAATGAGCAAAATAAAACACTTAAAGATAGATTTAAACAACTAATAAAGGATTGTAGATTTTTTGATTGTTTAGTCGCTTATTTTTACATAAGTGGATTTTATAAGTTGTATAATTCTCTTGAAACAGCCGAAAGAATAAGAATCCTTGTTGGGATTGGTATAAATAGAGAAGTATATAAATTAATGTTTTCTCATTATCAAGCAAAGGAAATTATTGAAAAAGAAATAGAAGAGGAGATGTCGGATTCTGAAGATAAATTAGATGTTGAAGAAGGAGTAAGAAAGTTTATAGAATGGATAAAACAAGGAAAACTTCAGATAAGAGTTTATCCATATCAAAAGATTCACGCAAAACTATATATTATAACCTTTAAAGAAGGTGATAGAGATATAGGAAGAGTTATTACTGGATCAAGTAATTTCACTCAATCTGGGCTTGAAGATAACTTAGAATTTAATGTTGAGCTAAAAAATAGAAATGATTATGAATTTGCTAAAGAAAAATTTGAACAATTATGGGAAAATTCGGTTGATGTTAGTGAAAAATATGTCCAAACTTTAAATGAAAGAACATATCTTAATCAAAACATTACTCCTTATGAAATTTATCTAAAATTTTTATATGAATATTTTAAGGATGAGTTATCATTAGATGATAAAGTTTTTTTTGAATACTTGCCGGAAAATTTTAAAGTATTGGAATATCAGGAGCAAGCGGTTTTAAATGCAAAGAAAATATTACAGGAGCATGGTGGGGTTTTTATTTCTGATGTAGTTGGCCTTGGAAAGACTTATATTACAGCTATGCTTGTTAAGCAGCTTGAAGGTAGGACACTTGTTATTGCTCCCCCTGCTCTTCTTAATAGAAATAATCCAGGCTCTTGGATTAATGTGTTTTATGATTTTAATATCCCTGCTAAATTTATATCTATTGGTGAGCTTGATAAAGCTAAAGAAGAAGTTCAAAATAGAGAGTATGCGAATATAATTATCGATGAATCTCATCGTTTTAGAAATGAAGAAACCATTAGTTATGAAGATATCTCTGAAATTTGTCGTGGGAAAAAAGTTATATTGGTTTCCGCTACTCCTTATAATAATTCACCAAGAGATATACTCGCTCAGGTTAAGCTATTCCAGAACCCTAAAAAAAGTACTATACCAGGTATTCCAGATATTGAAAGATTTATTGTTAGCCTTGACGAAAAATTAAAAAAAATAGATAGACATAAAGATTACGATAAATACATCGAAATGAATAAAAGGATTGCAAAAGAAATCAGGGATAAGATTTTAAAATATATTATGGTTAGGCGCACAAGAACTGAAATTCAAAATTATTTTTCCCAGGACTTACAAAAAAATAATATAAAGTTTCCGGATATTCAAGATCCAAAACCATTTTACTACCAACTTAATGATAAAGAAGACCAGATTTTTATGGAAACTATTGAAATGATAACTAAGGATTTTAAATATTCTCGTTATACTCCGTTATTATATCTTACTAAAGAGATAACAGCTCTTGAAAAGCAATCACAGATAAATATGGGAAAATTTATGAAAATTTTACTTGTAAAGCGCCTTGAAAGTAGCTTTTATGCTTTTAAAAATAGTATCGATAGATTTATTAAATCCTATGAAATGTTTATTAAAGAATACCAACGGGGAAATGTTTATGTTAGTAGGAAGCATATAAATAAAATTTTTGAATTATTAGAGCAAGGGGATGATGAAGAAATCCAAAAATTAATAGAACAAGGGAAAGCTGAAAAATATCAAAGTAATGACTTTAGAAAAGATTTTGAAAAAGATTTAAACAATGATCTGGAGATTTTGAAAAAAATAAAATCAATGTGGGATGAAATTAACAGGGATCCAAAACTTGAAACTCTTTTGACAAATTTAAAAGAACACTCAGTTTTGAAAAATAGTGAAAAAATAATTATTTTTACAGAATCAAAAGAAACCGCAGAGTATTTAGTAAAAAATATAAATAAAGACTTTGGAGAAATAGCTTTACTTTTTCATGGGGGTTCCTTAGAGAATGCTCGTGATAAAGTAATAGAAAACTTTGATGCAAGAGCCAAAAATAAAAAAGATAATTATAAAATACTGGTTTCAACAGAAGTCCTTTCAGAAGGTGTTAATCTTCATAGATCAAATATTGTGATAAATTATGATATCCCTTGGAATCCTACAAAATTGATGCAAAGAATAGGAAGGGTTAATCGTATAGATACTAAATTTGATAAAATTTATATATTCAATTTTTTTCCTGCTAAGCAAGCTGATAATGAAATTGATCTTACAAATATCGCACGTTCTAAAATAGAAGCGTTTTTAACGTTGCTTGGTGGTGATTCTGCTATTTTAATGGAAGGCGAACCGGTTCATTCTTATGAACTTTTTGATAAACTTCTTTCAAAAAAAATTCTTACCCAAGAAGAACAAGAGCAAGAAGAAAGTGAGTTAAAATATTTTAAAATTATCCAGGATATTCGTAATAACAATCCAGAACTATTTGAAAAAATAAAGTAGATTCCAAAGAAAGCTCGCTCCGCTAAAATACTCCCTACAACATCACTTATAAATCAATTATTTAAACAACATTTTAATTCTTTTAATCCTTGTAATTCATTGCTAACATTTT
This sequence comes from uncultured bacterium, assembly GCA_937139605.1. GTDB lineage: Bacteria > DRYD01 > DRYD01 > DRYD01 > DRYD01 > CAKZQG01. The sequence continues at coordinate 48,172 of CAKZQG010000011.1, read as the reverse complement.
TTAGAAAAGGAAAACTATTAAAATTCTTTTTATCAAATAAAGAAAAAACAATTGAACTTGATTTTTTAACTGCTGTAAAGATTTTTGAATCTTTACCTAATGAAACCAAAGCAACCATAAATATTGAGAGTTATTATGAATTACTTGATAAAAATAAAACTGCTTTTTATAATTCAACTACTTATGAAATAGTTGAATCTGGAAAACAAGGAGGAAAAAGTAGTTATAATGAGCTTTTAAGAATTTTAAAAGTAATACAAAAAGGAGCTAACCAGCTAAATGAAGATCAACAAAAATATCTTGAAAAAGTAATAAACCGTTTAGAAGAAATGGCTTTACCCAAAAAAACAGTTAAAAATGTTCTCAAATCATTAAATAACTTAGGAAAAGATATTCTAAAACCATTAAGTGTTATTAAAGTTTTACAAAGGGAAATCTCTCCTGCTTTTTTGAAAAACTATTATTCAGAAAATTCTCCTATAAACTCAGATATAATAAATTCAGATATAATATCAAATATGGCATCAGAGAAAAGAGAAGTTATTTTATCTCTTTATTTAGAGTGTGATAAATATTAAGAAAATAATATATTTAAGGAAGTGAGTTAAAATGAACAGAGGGCAAGCAATAGGGTTGATAAAGCTAACTTTTGAAGAACCTTTTAATAAAGATAATTTTGTTAAATTTATAGCTAATTTATTAAAAAAATATGACATAACTAAAGCACTTGAGCCAAGGATTGGGATCCAAGGGATAACTGAAAAATACCTTGAGTTTATTGGCTCTTGGGAAAGAATTGGAAGATATGTAGATGAAGGTGGTAAGAAGATAGATATTTTGGTTGTAAAGCTAAGGAGGGAGTTTTCTTTATATCATGCTCGGTCTGCTCAAAGAAACTTTGTTGCTGAATATTTAAGTGGAAAACTTGGAACAAATACTATTAAAGATGCCGCGCTTGTAGCTTTTGTAGCACCTAATGATGAAGATTGGCGGTTTTCTCTTGTTAAATTGGATTATACTTTTCAAGAAAATCCTTTAGGAAAAATTAAAGTCGAAAAGGAATTAACGCCTGCAAAAAGATGGTCATTCCTTGTTGGAAAAAATGAGAAAAGTCATACTGCACAAAGTAGATTCTTACCTTTGCTTGAAAATGATTATTTTAAGCCTACATTAAGTGATTTAGAAAAAGCTTTTGATGTTGAGGTAGTTACAAAAGAATTCTTTGAAAAATATAGAGATTTATTTATAAAAACTAAACTTGAACTTGATAAACTTGTTCAAAGGGATTTAAAGGTGAGTAAAGAGTTTAAAATAAAAAATATTAGTACTGTTGATTTTGCTAAGAAGTTGCTGGGACAGATTACATTTTTATATTTCCTTCAGAAGAAGGGTTGGTTTGGAGTTGAAAAAGGGAAACCTTGGACAACAGGTCCAAAAGACTTTATTAGGAAATTATTTAACAAAGAGTTTGTAGATTATAAGAATTTTTATAATGATATCCTTGAGCCTTTATTTTATGAGGCATTAAGAATAGATAGAAGTGATAATGAGCATTATTATAATAGATTTAATTGTAAGATTCCGTTTTTAAATGGTGGGCTTTTTGATCCGCCTAATGGTTTTGATTGGGTAAATGTTGATGTGCTTTTACCTAATGAACTTTTTTCTAATAGGAATAAAACTAAGGAAGGGGATGTTGGAGATGGTATCCTTGATGTTTTTGATAGGTATAATTTTACTGTGAATGAAGAGGAACCGCTTGAAAAAGAGGTAGCACTTGATCCGGAATTACTTGGAAAAATCTATGAAAAATTAAATGCAATAAGGCAAGATAATTTTGATCAATATGTAAAGGTCTTAAATTCTGGCAAAAAGGGAGAAGAAGCTAAGTTTAATAAAGAATATGGGGTTTATTATACTCCCCCAGAAATTGTACATTATATGTGCCAGGAAAGTTTAATAAATTACCTTGAAACAGAAATTAAAGATAAAGTAAATAAAAAAGAGATTGAGGAATTTGTAAGACATGTGGATTTTATTTTAGAGAATGAAAGGATTGCTATTAAAAAGAACGAAAAAATTAGCATTGGAGAACAAAAGCAAACAAAGTATGAATATAAGATTTCACAAAGTATTATTGAAAATGCTAAAGAAATTGATAAGATTCTTTCAGATATAGCTATTTGTGATCCTGCTGTTGGGTCAGGGGCTTTTCCTATTGGAATGATGCATCAGATTGTAAAATTAAGGCAGCTTCTTGCTATTTATCTTAATAAGGAGATTAATTCTTATGATTTGAAGCGACATTGTATAGAGAATTCTCTTTATGGGGTTGATATAGATGCGGGTGCTGTTGAAATATGTAAGTTAAGGTTTTGGCTTTCTATGATTGTTGATGAAGATGATTTTCATAATATAAAACCCCTTCCGAATCTGGATTATAAGGTTGTTTGTGGTGATTCTCTTTTAGGATTTCCTGAAAATTGGAACTCTCCTATTGGAAAAGAGATTCAAGAATTAATGGATAAATATTTTTCTGAAACTAATCCTTTAAAAAAATTGGAATTAAAGCAAAAAATAGATGAGAAAATAAAATGGCGCTTGGAAAAATCACAGGAAAATTTTGGATATAAGATTAATTTTGATTTTAAATTATTTTTTCCAAAGGTATTTAGAGAGAAGGGTGGGTTTGATATCGTAATTTCTAATCCGCCATATGTTTCTACAAAAGGGGTTAATGAAGAATTAAAAATATCATTAAAAAAATACTATGGTTTTGCTGATGATCTTTATAATCATTTCTTTTTTAAAGGATTTCAGATATTAAAAAATAATGGGATACTTACTTATATTACTTCTAAAACTTATTGGACTATTCAAACTAAAAAGAATCTTCGGGATCTTTTATTAGAAAACACAATACTTCAAATTTTTGATACAGCTAATCCTTTTGAGAGCGCTATGGTAGATACCAGTGTAATTATTGTAAAAAAATCACAACCAGAACCTGGGCATCAGATAACCTTTTTAGATGGTAAAAATAACATCACACAACCAGAAAAATACACTATACAGCAAAATGATTATACCAATGTTCCTAATAAAGTTATTTTTATACCTACTGATTTTAATAAAAAAATTTACCAAAAGCTTGCTAAAAAAGTAAATGAATTACTTATCAAATGGTGGGATAAAATTTCTACAAGTAAAAATATTGAAAAATATAAAAAAGAGCTTGAAATTTATCGTAAATCTTTAAAACCTGGTGATATTACATTGCTTGGTTTGATTACAGAGGGAGGGCAGGGTTTAGCAACAGCTAATAATGGTAAGTATATAGGAGTTTTAGAGGGAACTAAGTGGGCGGATAAGGTGCGTAATGAACGGCCTGAAAAGCTTTTGCTTGTAGAACAATTTTGTAAAAAGGAAAATATAAAAAGCAAAGCTGATGCACAGGCGTATTTAAATAATTTAAAAGAAAAAGAGATACGCCAGCTTTTTGATGAGCTTAAAGAAAAATATGGGCGAGATGTTTTTGGGCAAGGATGGATATATCGCATTGTAAGTTATGAAGAAATAGTTGATGTAGATTATCTTACTGATGATGAAAAACTTAACGGAATTAGAGGGGATAAAACCTTTGTGCCATATGATAAAGGAGACAAGGATGGAAATAGATGGTATGCTCCTACTCCTTACTATATTGACTGGAGCAGAGAAAATGTGAAATTTTTGAAAGAAAATTCGGGTAAAAAGGGGGAAGGAATGCCTGTTGTTCGTAATCCGCAATTTTACTTTCGTGAAGGATTTTGCTGGACAGATGTTAGCTATGATGTGCGCTGTAGAATAAAGGAAAAAAGTATACATGATGTGCTTAGTATGTCTCTATTTCCTAATACAAGTATGGTAAGTGCTAAATTTATTGTGAGTATATTAAATTCTGGTTTTATCTCTACTTATTTGAATGCTTTTGTAAATACAACTGTTCATTTCCAGATTAATGATGCTCGTCAGTTACCGATTATTATTCCAACATTAGAGCAGTTAAGGGTATTTGAGAGCTTATGTGATAGAGCTATAGCTATCCAAAAGCAGAAATTTAACGGGGTATTAACTAATCAAGAAGCACAGAAAAAATTAGATGATATCCAAAAAGAATTAGATGAATTAGTATTAGAATTATATGGGCTTAAAGAGTGAATAAAATAAATTATTAAGCAATTTAATTCCCTTATAACAATTTTAATTTAAAATAATTAAAATAACATTAAAATTTAAAAAGGTTATGGTTTAAAAATTCTATGAAAGAAAATCAAAACATTGAGTTTAAAGAAAAATGGAAAGATGAATATCTTAAGGTTATAGCAGCTAATACTAATGGAGGAAAATTATTAATAGGGATAAATGAAAGGCAAATTAAAGCAGTAATTTTTGTCAAGGAAAAGGGTAGGATAACTAATCCGCCATTAATCAGACAGAAATCCGACATGATAAAAAAAAACAAATAAATAAAGAAAATAATTTTAAATATAAATGAGAGTTTTTTTAGAGTTAAAAGCTTTTAATTCTTATTGATAAGTAGTTATTAATAAACTATTATAGGAACTCTTTTATTTTTTTTATTTTTTTTTCTAAAGGATAATAAAAATAAAGGTATAATAAAAAAATAAAAGATATAAGATACTTAAAAAAGAAGGAGAGAAAAAAAATATATGTTAATACCAGTTATTTTAGGTGCAAGTACATTAACAGGTTTTATCTTATATAAAAAACTTAAAAAATATAAAAAAGAAAAAATAAAATCAAACGATGATACTAATAACTTTAATTATATTCAAAAGGTAGATAGTAGCTTAAACAATTTTGTTGGTAATGGCAAAATTGTATTAAATAAATTAACTAACATCATAGATTCTATTCCATATGTAGTTTTTAAAAGAATCCACTCATTAACTGGAACAATATTTATAGGAGGTTTTTTAATATTTCATTATATTAATAATTCTTTAGCAAAAGATCCAAAAACCCTTAATAAATTTACTAAAAAAATGCATAAATTCCCTTTGCTACCACTAATAGAAATATTTGGGATATACCTACCCCTAACTATCCATATAATTATTGGTTTAATTTTATTAAAAACAAGCAAAATAAATTATAACCTAAAATATGAAACTAATTATAGGTTTATACTTCAAAGAATAACAGCTTATATTATTTTATTTACTTTATTGTTTCATTTAAGAACAGTAAGGTTTAATGAATATCTACCTAAGTTTATAAGAGATGCTCTAAATATTCCAGCTAAAAGAGATCTTACTTTTGAAAAAGTTAATATATGGTTTAAACCACCACTAAGACCCATAGGATTAATAATATATAAACTATTTACATTATCGGTAGCATATCATCTTTCAAATGGATTATGGACAGCTTCAATAACCTGGGGATTAGCTAAAACATATGAAAAACAAAAGAAATTAAGAGATCTATCTAATATCATTTTCTTATTTTTAAGTTTATGGGGAATGTTAATAATACATTTTTATTCTCAAGACTATAAAAATCATAAAGAATTATATAACCAAAACGATGAAGACTTAGATAATTCGGATTAATTCTTTATTTTATGAAAATATATTATGTACTTCTTTATTTAATAGTTGTTTTATTTTTAGTATTTTTAGATCAATATACCAAAACTTTATTTGTAAAAGGATATACTTTAAAATTAAATGAATATATTAAATTCATATTAGTATATAATGAAGGAAGTGCTTTTGGAATAAAATTATTTAATAACGAAACTTATTTACTCATAGGATCTATTGTAGCTCTTTTTTTAATATATTTTATGATTATATATAACAAAAAATTAAACAATCTAATAAATAAATTACAAAATAAATCAATAGTTTATTTATTTAATTTTTCGGTTTTATTGATATTATCTGGTACAATAGGGAATTTAATAGATAGATTAAAGTATTCTAAAGTAGTAGATTGGATATCTATATGGAATTTTCCGGTATTTAATTTTGCAGATAGTTATATTAGTATAGGAGTAGCTATTTTTATATATTCTTATTGGAAGTTAGAGAAAGTATCATAATAATATACATATGTTTGAAGAAGTAAAAGAGTTAATAGAGGTTTTACAAAAATTACCAACTATAGGTCCAAAAACTGCTGAAAAAATTACTTTCTTTTTAATTACAGATGAATCTAATTTATCAAACGAAATAATTAATGCTATATCTAAACTAAAAGAAAATATAATTGAATGCTCTAATTGTTATTCAATAACTATAAAATTTCAAAACCCGTGTAAATTTTGTATAAGCAAGGAACGAGAAAATAAAATATGTGTAGTATCAAATGTAAAAGATGTAATACATATAGAAGAAACTAATTCATATCATGGAAAATATCATGTACTAAAGGGATTAATAAATCCATTAGAAAATATGACTCCAGATAAATTAACTATAGAAAAATTAATAAAAAGAATAGAAATGGAAAATGTAAAAGAAGTAATATTTGCATTACCTACTAACTTAGAAGGAGAAACAACTATAAATTATATTGCTAAAAAAATAAAAAAAATAGATGATAATATTATTTTAACAAAATTAGCTATAGGATTACCTGCAGGTAGTGAATTAGACTATGCCGATAAAATCACTATAATTAACGCTTTAAAAGAAAGAAAAAAAATATTATAAATATAAAAAGGAGAGACTTATTTATGAAAATAAGAAGTATTGCTCCAAATAGGATAGATTTATGCGGAGGAACGTTAGATATATTCCCTTTATATATACTCTTAGGAACAAGTATCACAATAAATGTAGCTATTAATATCTTTAGTAATTGTATAATAGAAACTATAACGGATAACGAATATATGGAAATACAAATAAAAGACTTAAATAGAATATATAAGATAAAGGATTTAAATCAGATAAAAGATTTAGCTGAAACTAAATTGGTATATGAATCTTTTAAAACTTTGAATATTGATGTATTAAAAGGATATAAGATATTAACATATAATGAAGCACCGTTAAAATCAGGGTTAGGGGCATCTTCTTCATTACTTATTACTATTATTAAAAATCTATTAAAAATAAACAAAAGCTTATATACTAATTACAATGATTATGATATAATAGATACAGCATCATTTATAGAAGCTAAAGTATTACATACTTTAACGGGAAAACAAGATTATATTGCTGCTATTAACGGTGGGATTAATGTTATCTTCTTTGATAAAAATCAATATGTTATAGAAAAAATAAATCAACAAGAATTGATAAAAAATTTAGAAAATCATATGGTTTTAGCATACTCTGGTTTTGAACATGAATCAGGGAACCTAAACTGGAAAGTAGTTAAAAATGTATTAGATAAAGAAGTAGAAACTATAAATAAATTAAAAAAAATCCAAGAAATATCTGAAGATCTATATGAGCTTATATCTACTAATGACATAGAAAAAATTGGACTATTAGTTAAACAAGAATGGAATATAAGAAAAACTCTAACTAAGGAACATACTAATACTATTATCGAAAATTTTTTAAATGAAGTTGATAAGTATGCATTTGGGTATAAATTGTGTGGAGCTGCAGGTGGAGGAACTATCTTTATCATTACTAATCAAAAAGAAAAAGTCCTTAATATTATGAAAGAATTTAACCTAATGGAATTACCTTTTAAGATAAATAATTCCGGCTTAATTACTACTATTGAATTATAAAAAATAAAATATGAATGAAAAGCTTATAAACATAAAAGTAAAACCCAATTCTAAAGTAAGTAAGATTATAAAAATAGATGAAAATAATTATGAAGTGTTTTTAAAATCTTTACCTGTAGATAATAAAGCTAATCAGGAATTAGTACAACTTTTGGCTTCTTATTTTAGTATTTCTAAGTCAAATATAGAAATATTAAAAGGAATTAAATCTAAAAATAAGTTGGTAAAAATTATTTTTATTATTTTCATTATTTCTGTTTATTTTTTTATGATATCAAATTTAAAAGTATTTTCTAAGGTAGATACAAAGGAAATATATTATTATTTAAGTAAGGGTGATATTTATAATGCAGAGAAGTTAGTATATGATGTGCTAAATGAGGATAAATTGAATCCGGATGCTCTTTTTGCTAAAGCTATTATAATTATTACAAAAACTGATAATAATTACTCTTTAACTCCGGAAATTAAAAAACAATACTACAAAGAATCATTAGATATTCTTTTAGATTTACAAAAAAAAATGAAAGGATTTTATTATTATCATTATGTTTTAGCTAAAAATTATGAGAGATTAAATGATATTCCTAATGCTTTATTTAATTATGATTATTCTATAAAACTTAATAGAAAATTTAATGAAGGATATATAGCTAAATCTAATCTTTATTGGAAATTAGGAAAATACAATGAAGCAATTAGTAATTTAAAAAATATAAAAGATATTAAAGTTTATTTAATGTTAGCTAATTTTTATTATCAATTATATAATTTTGATGAATCTTTTAAAATGTTAGACAATATTTATTTATTACCTTCATTTTTAAAATCTAGTAAGGATATTATAAATGAAGTTTATTTTAATACTATGTGGATAAAGTATAGGTTTTATTCAAAATATCTAAAAAATGAGCAAGATTTATGTTATTTTATAAACCAAAATAAAAAATATAATTCAGATGAGTATTATAATGAGATATCACAAGCCTTAGAATTAATATTAAAAAAAGATAATATCTCTTATGAACAAGCTTTAAAAATATTATTTAATAGTATATCTAAATTTCCTAATAAATCATATGCTTATTTTTTAATTTATAAAGTTTTATCTAATTTTAATAAAACTAATGCAACTTTATTTTTAAAGAAAGCAATTGAGAATGATATATATAATCTCGATTTTAAACAAGAATTAGATAACTTTAAATTAACAGTTAAATAATGAGATATATAGTAAATACTACAAATAATAACAAGCAAGCAATAGATATTTTAATATCTTTTATAAAATCTAATTCCAAAGATATAACTATACAAACAATTGATTTAAAAACTTTATCGACAATTAAAGAGAGATTAAAAATAATAAAGGAAATTTTATTTCAGAAAGATCTCTTTAATACGAAAAAGTTATTTATTATTTATTCTTTTTCTACTTTAATTTTAGATAGTTTAAAAGATAAAAAAGAAAAACAAAACTTATTAAATCAATTAAAACTAATTATTTTTAATATAATCCAAAATAATATAAATATAATAATAGATTTAGAAGATCTAAAATTAGAAGAAATATCCAAAATAGATCAAGAGATTTATAAAGTTTTAAAGGATAATTTTAAAGAGTATATTGAAAAAAAAGATGATAAGATAAAAATTTTAGCTAAAAATTATCCAAATATCCCTTATAATATAATCGAGACAATAGTTAATAGAGTTGATATAATTCAAGCAGAAGTGATTTTGAAAAATTTATCCTTAGTTATTTCTGATGTTAGCCAAGATGAGATATTAGATTATATAAATGAATTTCAGTTATTTGATTTAACTTCTGTAAATGTTTTTATTATAATCCAGGATTTATTTGATATATTATTTAGGAATTCTTATGGAAAATATAGATCTTTAATGGGGTTGTTAAATCAGATAGAAAAAGGATATTTTAAAGATTTAACTATAGAGGAAGTTTGGGGATTAATTTATAGTCAGGTGTTATTTCTTATAAAAGCTTATAATGAATATACAAAAGTTGGAGAAAATATTAATCTAATTGCTTCTAATTTAAAAGCTAATAAATATAGGATAATAAAATTGATGCCTTATATAAAAGAAATTAATTATATATCCCAAAAATATTCTAAGTTTTTTATTAGCCTAATTAATAAGTTCTTTGAATTAGAAAAAGATATAAAAGAAGGGAAAATAACTTATACTAACGCTATTGATAATATTATCAATTCCTTTTCTTTTAAATTATAAGCTATTTTATTAATTTAATAAATAGTTCAAAAGTGTTATCTTTTGGTAAGATTGTTGTATCTTTGTATATAATAGCAGTAGATTTTTTATAGAACTTTATATCGTTTAATCTTACTAAGTTAATCTCATAATCAAAACTTTTGATTTGTTCAATTATTTTTAGCGCTTTTTCTTTATCATCTAAAAGATAATATAAATTGGCAATTGATAGTAAAAACAAAACATAAACTGAGATATTAAATTCTATATTAAAAAAGAATTCTAAATTAGGATTTAAATTATTATCCTTGATTTTTTTCAGTATATTTTTAAATGGAATAGGTAGGATAGTTTTAATAACACTAAAAAATGATTCTTTTTTTATGTTATTTATAAAATCTTCCAGAATTTTAAGAGCTTTTTTATAATCTCCTTTAACATAATTTATATATGCTAAATTATAAATAACTATACCATTATCATCGTTTGAGTTAGGATTAACCTCAAAAAAGAGGTCTAAGTATTCCTTAGCTAAATTATTATTATTAATCATAATATAATAAAATGCTTTATTATTTAAAAAATTTGTATCTTTTGCTAATAAGTTAGAATTTAATATTAATTCTATTATTTTTAGTTTTTGGGCATTAGTAGTTTTTGTAGCATTTTGGATAGTAGATATTATAAAATCTATAAAAATTTCATACAGTTGCTCTGTATTTTGTAATTCTATTGTTTTTAAATCTATAATATTAAGGTTTGGTAAAAATCTTAATTTATTTATTAGTGTCTCTTTTAAATTAGTTACATTTAAGTTAATATTATTTGTATTAAATAATAATAGTAGATTATAATCTTTTTCTTGTATTTTTAGTAATAAAAAATTATTTCCTATCAAAATTGAAAGTAAAGTAAATAATAAAACTATGCTATCTTCTATGTTGTTTTTATCATTATTATTTTTATCGTTATTATTTTTAGCATTTTGATTGTATAGAGTTTCTCTTAAGTATAATAAGATATTTTCTAATTCCTTAGGTGGATTTTTTGATATGCTAATTATTATTTGTAAGATTTCTTCTAATTTGTTTAATTCTTTTAGGTTGTTTGTATCATTTGATTTTGATATATATAAAATAGGATTTAATAATACATTCTTTTTTAATAATTTTACTGAATTTTCTATTGTATTTATTATATTTAAGAATTTATTTGTGTTAATTTGGATATCTATCAAATTTTTAGCAAAAGTTTTTTCTAAATCATGATAATACTGATTTAAAATATAATATTTATAAAATATCTTTTCTTTAATGTTAAAATCGTATAAAAATGAGTTTTCTTCTATGTTCTCTATTATATTGTTTAAAACAAAATAAAATATTTTTATATAGTTATCTTTATTAATTAAATTAGAGTAATTTTTATTTATATTGAAATTTTCTTCTAAATAATATATTATTTCTTTTAAGAAGGTTTTGTTAAATGAAAGTTTGGTTTTATGATTTTCTTTAAAAAATTTGTCAACTATTTGATATATTATAAAAACATCTAAAATTGAGTTATTACAATATTTAAATAACTTTAAGAAAAAGTTATTAGAAAAGCTTTCTTTTAAGTTATATCCTAAAAATACTATGTTATTAATAAGATTTAAAAATAAGTTGAAATCTAATTCATCTATATTTAGAATTTCTTTGGATAAACTAATTAAATTTAAACTCCGTTTATCTATAATAAAAAAAAAATCATTTTGAAAATTATTTTGAATTGAATTATCAATAATATTTTTGAAAAAAATTGATAATTGTTCAATATTACTTATAAAATCATTAAAATTAACTAGTATTATTAAAGGTGTGTTATTATAGTTTTCGGAAATTAAATTAGAAAATTGGTTTTTAAATTCTTTAGTGTTATCTAAATTTTTAGTATTATCTAAATTTTTAGTATAGTTTAAAAAATTATAAAATAAATCGTTAATAGATATAATGTTTAGATTTTGGATATTTTTTTTGAAGATATTAATAAAGATGTTAAGTGATTCTTGGTTTTCAAATGAAAAGAATTGTAGGTTTTTAGTTTTTATATAATCTTTAAAAATTTTATAAAGGAGTTGGTAGGGGGTCATATGAGATTAAAAAAAGCGGTAGACGGGACTCGAACCCGCGACATCTAGCTTGGAAGGCTAGAGCTCTACCAACTGAGCTACTACCGCTCCCTATTTTTATTATTATCCAACCCTTTTAAATTTCCTCCTTTTATTTCATTTTTTAATTATCTTAAATTCCTTTTAGCTTCCATATCAATTCTATTCTCTAGTTCTATCTGTATTTTTTCTTTACTTATATTTCTATAAAATAATAAATCACTTATTATAAAAGGGGAAACTATTAAAGGAATTAAAAATACTAAAAATATTCCCCCAAATAAACATGAATATAAATATTCATAATTCCAACCAAACATATATAAAAAAGTGAAAGGATTTCTACATACAAAAAAACCTATCCCCAAAAATAAACAAGAAAATATAGATAAAAAAAATAAAACAATTAAACTAGAAGGAATTCTAAACCGCCTATTCTTTGAATATATTACATCTACTAACTTTTTTATGTTCCTTTTATATATTCTATCATATATCTGCCAGTTTAAATTTTGAGGATTATTTAAATAATAATTTAACTCATTATCTCTTAAATTATTCTCCATTAACAATCTATTTATTATAACTAGTTTATTAAATTCTATGGGATTTATATTAATAACTCTTTGTGAGGAAGTTGGAGTTTTTATCTTTTGTTGTAAGACCTTTTTCTTTAATACTTCATATTCCTTTATTGATATATCTCTTGAAATAGTTATATCTTTTTTTAATATTAAATCATCTTTGTTATTCTTTAGCCAAGATACTATCTGAATGTAATCTCTTATAGAAGCATTTGCTAAATTTTTAACTTCATAAGGTAAAATGTAAATCCTATTTAAATAATCTATTTCACTTCTTTCTATTATATAGCTTATTACTGGAATATTATAAGATAAGTTATACTCAAATATATTAAAATTATTTAAACCTTTAGGAAGTATATATTTTTTTTTATCAGTTAAACTCAATATTAAAACAAATCTCAAAATATTATCTATACTTATATTTTTTTGATTATAAAAATTTATCTTAGATAAATTATTAAAAAAAGTTTCTAACTTGGGATCTATTTTATTAGTTATATTAGCATATATGTTGTAATATTTTTCTAAATTTTGAGAATTATTTGAAAATATGTTTTTTATAAGGTTTAGAATTTTATGTTCACTAGGACTTAACTCTATTTTATCCAAATACTTATCAATTATAGAAGTTATATTTTGGGAATTAATTTGAATATTATAAAGAGAAAAAGGAAGATTGAGTTTATAAGAAAGAAATAAACTAAAAGCAATATCATCAATAACACCATATGAATATATTTTTTTTATTATTTCTTTATCTGTTTGAGATAATAAGTTTTCAAAATCTTTAGTTTTAAAGAATTCTAAACCACTTAAAAATGATTCATAATCCCTTATAAATTCAACTAATAAATTCTCTATAGAATAATATTCTTTATTATTGTATTTTATTATTGTTTTTAAATTATTAGTATTATTTTGTGTATCTTTAAAATATTTTTCATAGATTTTTGTTAGTTCTTGGTCTGTTTTAGCATTTAGGATTTCTTTTACTTGATTATAAGTGAATCTTTTATCTGGGTTAGTTTGTAATAAACCTTTTAGTAAAAGTTGATACTTTAATGGTAGATTATTTGGAATTTCTATTCCTTTTGTTAGTAAAGTATAAATTATTAAATTTACGTTTATGTTTTGAAATGGATTACAATTAGTAAGAAGTTCATAAAGGATTATCCCTAAAGCCCAGTAATCTGATTCTTTTTTTACAATATTACTAAAGCTTTCAGGAGCTAAGTAAAGAATTGTTCCCTTTATGTCTTGGGTCATTTTTTTTGTTATACTTATATCTATTAAAGCAGATATATTAAAATCAGATAATACTAGCTCTAAATCCGTTATTTTATTATTTGATTTTATTATATTTCTAATTAAAATATTTGAAGGCTTAAGATCTCTATGAATAATCCCATTGGAATGTAAAATATTTAATGCTTCATTTATTTTATAAATTATTTTATCAATTAATGAATAATTAAGATCTTTATATAGAATTTTTTTATGAAATTCTTCTAAGTTTCCATATTCTATGTATTCTTGAACTTCATAATATCTTTGTAATTCAGGTTCATAGTTTAATTCATAAATTTTAAGAAAATATTGGGGATAAATTCTAGATAATTCTATTACTTTATTTATAGCTAAATTATTTATATCTACATTTTTTTTATATAATTTTAAAACAAAATGTTGTTGATTTTTATTTTTAACAAGAAATATATCAGCTTGTCCCCCTTGCGTTTCCAATTCCGTTATTATTTCATAGTTCCCTATATTTTTTATATTTTTTAAATCTATAAAAAAGTTTTCAGAATAATCTTTTAAATCAGATTCTTTTTGAATTCTTATTGTAATGTCACTTTGAGTTTTCTCTTCCATATTTTATTATTTAGATATTATATTATATTTCCTCTTATTTAATTTAATATTTTTTTATTAATGTTTTTTGATTATTTTTTTAAATAAAGGGTTGAGTATTATTTTAAAGAATATTTATAATAAGTTAGTAAAAAAACCGCTAAGCAAGGATGGCGGAATATAAATTATCCTTGCCCCTAAATATAGGGAATAAATAAAAAAATATGTTTAGTATAATGCTTTTAGCTTCAGAAACTACAATAACTTTACCTACTTTAAGCTCTAATGAATATTTTTATTTATTAATAATATTAGTTTCTGCATTAATTAGTATAGCTTTTGGTTTAGGAACATTTTTTAATATAATGAAAAAAGATCCAGGAACTCCAGAGATGCAACAAGTAGCAGCTGCTATCCAAGAAGGAGCCCAAGCTTACCTTAATAAACAACTTAATACTATGTCCCTATTTGTTATTATCTTAGCTATTGCATTGTTCTTTTTATATAATTCCATATTTAATAATTCTTTTTTAGCATTAGGGGTTAGTTTTGCTTTCTTATTAGGAGTAGGGTTTTCTTATACTGCTGGTTTCTTAGGAATGTATTTGGCAGTAAGAGCTAACCAAAGAACTGCTTATGCTGCTATTAATAGTTATGTTAATGCTATGAAAATAGCTTTTAGAGCTGGTAGCGTAGCTGGGATGGCTACTGTTGGGTTAGCTCTCTTAGGTGCTGTCTTATTGTTTTTTATTTATAAAGAAGAAGCTGTTAAAGTATTTATTGGATTTGGGTTTGGGGGATCATTGGGAGCATTGTTTATGCGGGTTGGTGGAGGAATTTATACTAAAGCCGCTGATGTTGGAGCCGATATAGTGGGTAAAGTTGAAGCAGGGATTCCTGAAGATGACCCTAGGAACCCTGCTGTTATTGCAGATAATGTCGGTGATAACGTAGGAGATTGTGCTGGTATGGTTGCTGACGTATTTGAAAGCTATGCAGTCACTTTAGTCGCTTCTATTGTCCTTGGAGTCGTTGTATTCTTAGATCAAAACTTTAAAAACCTTTTACTACAAAATAATTATAATATAAATAACTGGGTACTACTTTTAGTATTTTATCCATTACTAATAAGAGCCTTAGGTGCTATTACTGCTATCATTGGAGTAATATCACTAAATCCTAAAGAAGACGATACTAATCCAATGAGACCAATCAATTTCGGTTTCTGGATTTCTTTATTTACTACATTAATTGGAGCTTTCTTTATTAATTTTTTAATTCCTATCCTTCCTACTACCCCTTCTTGGGCTAACTGGTTTGGGCATGACTTTAGATTCTTTTTAGCTACTTCCTTAGGAGTTGTTTTAGCTGCTATTACTTTATATATTACTGATTATTATACTCATATTGATAAACTACCGGTAACTGAAACTTCCTATTCTTCTAAAACTGGAACTGCTACTTTGATATTAAGTGGTATGGCTCATGGGTATCAAAGTAGTGCTTGGGCTATATTAGCTATCATCTTTGTTATCGCTTTATCTTATTTACTTTTCTTACCTGATAATAACTTATATCTACAGATGTATGCTATCTCGTTAGCAGGAGTTGGATTGCTTACTACTACTGGATATATCCTTGCTATGGATACTTATGGGCCTATTAGTGATAATGCTAATGGAGTCTTTGAAATGTCAGGTATCGCTAATAAGCTCGATAATAAAAGACCACAAGAGATTATAGCTAAATTAGATGCTGTAGGTAATACTACTAAGGCATTAACTAAAGGATTAGCTATAGCTACTGCTGTTTTTGCTGCAGTATCTTTGTTTGTATCTTATGTTAGCTCCGCTAATTTAACTACCGGTATAAGAATAGATCAGCCATTAGTGTTTTTAGGCTTGCTTTTTGGGGGAGCCATTCCTTTCTTTTTTGCTAGTTTTACTATAAATGCTGTTGGTAGAAGCGCTTTTAAAATAGTAGAAGAAGTTAGAAGACAATTTAGGGAAATCCCTGGTTTAAAAGAAGGTCAAGCTAAACCAGAATATGGGAAATGTGTAAGTATAGCGACTACTGCTGCCCAAAAAGAATTAATAGGTCCTGGAATCTTAGGGGTATTTTCTCCTATTTTAGTTGGATTTTTATTTAATGCTGAAGCTTTAGGAGCTTTCTTAGGTGGAGTTATATTAGTAGGACAATTATTAGCAGTTTATATGGCTAATGCTGGGGGATTATGGGATAACGCTAAAAAGAAGATAGAAGAAGGATTCTTAGGAGGAAAAGGTACAGAATATCATAAAGCGGCTGTTGTTGGGGATACTGTTGGAGATCCTTTAAAAGATACTACCGGACCTGCTATTAACCCATTAATTAAAGTAATAAACTTGGTAGCTTTACTAATTGCTCCATTAATTGCTGTTGGTGCTGAAGTGTCTTTACCTGTTAAAATATTTGCTGTTTTAATAAGCCTAATTCTATTGTTAATTGCTGTATATGTATCTAATAAGGGATCATTACTTGATACTGAAGAAGCTAAAATTGAACTACAAAAATTGGCTTCTAAACATCAAAACCAATCTAAACTAACTGATGAAGCTAAAGTATAAAAATATTAAATTAAAATAAAATTAAAATAAGATTAAAAATCTCCCACGTATTAATATTTTATATACGTGGGAGATTTTATCTTTTTACTTAAAGATTTTTATTCTTTTTGTATGTTAAAAACTAAAAATAATAAACAAAATAATAATAATCTTACTAAAGAAGATATAGATTTTATTTATAATAATTATTCTCAATATATTTTAAAAGTTTTGCAGGAGTTAGATGAAAATTATTTTCCTAATACTTCTGGTAATGTTAGTACTTTAATAGAGTATAAGCAAACCAAATACGTTTTATCTACTCCTAGTTCTATAAGTTCTTTAAAACCTAAAAACAGATTAACTAAGGATGAACTAAGTTTAATTGATTTAGATAATAATTTAATTCATGGATTAAAACAAACTTCTGAAATTAATTTACATTTAGCTATCTATAAAGAATTAAATAATATTAACTTTATAATTCATACACATCCGTTTTATTGTACTGTTTTTGCTGTTTTAAATAAGAAGATAGAAACTAAAATAATGCCGGAATCTTATTTAAAAATTCCCAAGATTATATATGTTCGTTATGAAACTCCTTCTACTTTAAAATTAGCTAATAAAGTAGTTAATAAAATAAAGAAAGAAGGGTATTTTCCTGTTATTATGTTTAATCATGGTTTAGTAGTTTTTGGTAATGATTTAGATAAATTAATTGATATTACTAAAACTATTGAGCATGCTGCTAAAATTTATTATTATTCTCTAATGCTAAATAAACCTAAAATTATTAATTCTAAAAAAATTAAGGAATTACAAAAGATATTTATAAAAAAAATGTGCTAAAAGTAAAAGATATAAAAAATAAAGGGGGATTTTTTATGAATTTAGCTCATGTTGGGGTTGGCTACTGGGGGAAAAATATCCTAAAAAACCTAATAAATCTTGAACAAACATTTAAAAACTTTAAATTAAAATATATTGTTGATAAAAATACTCAAAATATTATTAACTTTATTAATAATGAATTATCTAATAAAGAAATATTAAAAGAAGTGATTATAAAAAATGATTTAAATGAAATAATAGAGGATAAGGATTTAGATGGGGTTATTATTTCTACGCCTGCTGCTACTCATTACGAATTAGTTAGGCTTGCTTTGTTTAATGATAAACACGTATTTGTAGAAAAACCTTTAGCTTTAAATTATAATCAAGCTTTAGAATTACATAATTTAGCTACGGCTAAAAATAAAGTGCTTATGGTTGGGCATATATTGCTTTATCATCCTGCTATCCCTAAAATAAAAGAGTTAATTAATAAAGGAGTAATTGGAAAGTTATTTTATTTTTATTCTAATAGATTGAATATAGGGAAGATAAGGGTAGAAGAGAATATTTTGTGGTCTTTTGCTCCTCATGATATTTCGGTAATTTTATATATACTTGGTAAAGAACCTATTAAGGTTTTTTCATTTGGTGGAGATTATCTTAATAAAGGGATTTTTGATGCTACTACTACTATTTTAGAGTTTGATAATAATGTTAAGGGGCATATTTTTGTTAGTTGGTTACATCCTTATAAGGAGCAAAAGATGGTTTTTGTCGGTAGTGAAGGGATGATTGTTTTTGATGATTTAACTAAAGAAAAGCTATTTTTATACCCCCATAAAACTACTTGGATAGATGGGAAGATTCCTGTTGCTAATAAAGCTGAATATGAAATAATAGAAATTGATAAATCTGAGCCCCTTAAAAATGAACTGATTCATTTTATTGATTGTATTTTAAATAATAAAAAACCATTAACTGATTCTTATGAATCTTTGAGAGTTTTAAGGGTTTTAGAAATTGCACAAAAACAATTAGAATCCCAACAAAAAATAGAATCTCAAAATAGCTATTCTGAGATTTATATTAAAAACAGCAAGATAAAAAGTGAATTAAAGGATGTTTTTGTACATGAGAGTAGTTATGTAGATGAAAATGTGGAAATAGGTTCTAATACTAAGATTTGGCATTTTTCTCATATTTTAAAAAACACTAAAATTGGCGCTAATGTTATTATAGGGCAGAATGTTATGATAGGGCCTGATGTTGTTATTGGTAATAATTGTAAGATACAGAATAATGTTTCAATATACAAGGGGGTTATATTAGAAGATGATGTTTTTTGTGGTCCTTCTTGTGTTTTTACTAATGTATATAACCCTAGAGCTTTTATTGAAAGAAAACATGAATTTAGGAATACGTTAGTAAAGAAAGGTGCTACTATTGGTGCTAATGCTACTATTGTTTGTGGGGTAACTATTGGGGAGTATGCGTTTGTTGGTGCTGGTGCTGTTGTTAATAGGGATGTACCTGATTATGCACTTGTTGTTGGAGTACCTGCTAAGCAGATAGGTTGGGTTTGCCAATGTGGAAATAAGTTGATCTTTGATGATAATAATTATTCTAAATGTCAGTACTGTTTTAAAGAATATATTTTAGATCAAGGAAAAGTTAAACCTTATCTAGGTAAATATGTTATTAAATAATTAAAAAAGCTTATTAGATTTTAAAAATTCTTATAGATTTTTTTGTTTTGGTATCTTTTATTATAATTTTTAATTATTTATTACTTTCATTATGAAAAAGAAGAGATTTAGCTTAAAAGTAATTAAAAAAATAGTTGTTTGCTTTTTTATTATATTTTAATATAATAAAAATTATAGAAGATTTATCTCTAAAATAAATAAGGGGAACTTTTTAAATGTTCCCCTTATAATATTTTGTTTTAGTTTTTTAAATTAATATGTTATAAGTAAATTTTTTATTTTATAGCTCTTCATTTTTATTTAATGTTTTTAGGAATTTGTTGTATTCTTTAACGTCTTTAAGTAATTCTGATATACTTTTAGATATTCCTTCTTTATATCCTTCAGTTAATCCTTTGTATAACCCATAAATAGTTCCTCCTACTGTGCTAAGTGGGGGGATAAGTGGCAAAGCTAAGAGTGATAAAATAATTATAGTTGATTTATAAACTGGACCTATTTCTTGGTTTTTTAATACTTCTTTATAAAAATTGATTAAAATACTAGGTAAGTTAGCTAAGGTTACTGTAGGAAATACAGCTGTTCCTATTGCCCCATTTATAAGAGAAGCTACTATTCCTCTAAAAGTTTCGTATACTTTTATATCTACTGGCTTTTCTCCATCTTCTAATTTTACATTTTCAAAATCTTTAATTATATTTTGTAGTTCTTCTTTAAGTATTTTGTTATCAAATTTTGATACAGTATTTATAGTATCTGATATTGATTCTGCTAAAGTTTTTTTATTATCGAGGATATTATCAACTCCTTTAAATAAACCAAATAGGAAACAAGCTAATGCAGTTAATACCGGTGCTATAATTATACCTAAAGGTAAAACTGAAAATAATAAAGCTTTTAAGTTGGGACCAATAAGTTCCGTATTTTTATAGCTTTAAAAGTATTGATAGATATTTTTGGTAAGTTTTTTAAAGTTACAAGAGTATTACCAGTACCCATAATTAAGGAATCTGTTAAAGCCGCTAAAACGCTTTTACCAGCTGTTAATATTGAAATATCCTCTACTTTGTTGTCATTATTTTCTGGATTTTGAACTTTAGAGGAATTTGCGTTGGATAATGAATTATTTATAGGTGTTGAATTTATCATTACATTTATACCTCCTGTATTATATTTTTGTTTTTTATTATGCTTTTTATTCTTGGGATTTACATTAATAAATATTAATAAAAAATAAAAAAAAATAAGGAAGATAATGTTAAAAAAGTAAATTTTTGTCTAATTAATATTTTAGTTTTACATTTTGTGCTAAATTTTATTAATTAAAGGAGGTAATGCAATATAAAAAGAATAATATTAATAGAAAGAATAATAGTAAGGGAGGGGTATAATTAATGAGTAAAACTAAAAGCAACTTAGAAAATGATTTATTAGAAGTTTATATTAACAGAATGCATTGCGTTAATTGTGTTAATACTATTAAATCTAAATTAAAAAAATATGAAAATGAAATTAATTTTTTTGATCTTGATTTGAACTCTTCTAAATTGTTTATATCTTTAAAGGATTATAACATTTTAGAAAATATAAAAAATGATATAGAAAGTTTAGGATATAAATTTGAGTTATTACAAAAAGATAAAAATTTTAGTGATAAAGATATTGCTTTTAAGCAAGAAAAAGTTAATAATATTTTTTTTGATAAGGAGTTTGTGTTTGTTTTATTTATAAATTTTTTAGCTAGTATTGTTTTAATAATTTCAATGTTTTTTCATAAGCTTATGATAAATAATAGTAAAGTTTTGTATTTAGTATTTTTAATTTCTAGTGTTGTATATTTAGTTGGGGGGTATAGATTTTTTAGGAATTCTTATTTTGCTATAAAGAATGGGATTCTTAATATGGACGTATTGATCACTTTATCTACTTCTTCTGCTTATTTTTATAGCGTTTACAATTTTTTTATTAAACATCATAATTATTATTTTGAAACTTCTAGTATTATTATTTCTATTATTTTATTAGGTAAATATATTGAAAATAGATTAAAATCTAAAAAAATTGGGAGTATAACTAATTTATTAAGATATAAACCTCAAAAGGTTTTAGTATTTATTGATAATGAGGTTAAGGAATTAAGTATTTATGATATAAAAGAGGGAGATATTATAGAGTTAAGGAAAGGGGATTTTGTGCCTGTTGATGGGATAATTTTAGAAGGCCAAGCTTTAATTGATTTGAACTTTATTTATGGCGAAATTAATAAAATAAATGTAAATGTTAATGATAAAGTTGTTTCTGGGGCTTTAATTTATGATGGAAATATAAAAATAAAAGCTATCCAAAATTATCAGCATTCCTTTTGGAATTCATTGGAATATTTAATTAAAAATATTTCAAATAAGGAAAAAAAATATTTAAGTTTAGTTGATAGAATATCGGGGAATTTTGTTATTATTGTTTTTAGTTTAGCTGTTTTGAGTTTAATTGTTTGGAAGTTTATTTTTAATAATGATGATATGGCTTTTAAGAGTTTTATTTCTACTTTAATTGTAGCTTGTCCTTGTGCTATAGGGTTAGCTTATCCCTTAGCTATTAATAAAGGCATTATTAACTCTATTAAAAATAACATATTAGTTAAAGATATTTCTTCTTTCGAAAAAATTATTAAATCTAAAATATTTGTTTTTGATAAAACAGGTACTATTACTTCCGATAAATTTATTATAAATGATTTAAAGTTTTTTACTATTTATAATTATGAAAATGGTAATTTAGATACTAATAATGATTTTATTGATAATGATTTTATTAACAATTTTGTTAATCAAGCTTTATTTATTTCTACTTATAAATCTAATCATATATTATCTAAAACTATAAATAATTTTATTAAGGAAAAGTATAAAATTAGTTTATATAAATTGTTAAAATATCATAAAATAATAGAATTTAAAGAAATTACTTCTAAAGGGATATTTTCTAAAGTTAGTTTTAATCAGGAATTAAATAATAAAAAAATAGATATTGAGTATCAAGTTTATTTAGGAAGTAAAGAATTCTTTTATGAAAATTTAAATAAAATTATTAATAATTTGAATTTTGATATTAATGAAAATATTAATAATAAAATTAATGATAAAAATAATTTAGAAGATTTGAAAGTTTATTTTATTATTTTTTGTCATTTAAATAATGGAAAAGAGATAGTTTTTATTGGGTATATAAATTATCAAGAGGAGATAATACCTAAAGTTTTTGAATTAATTAAGTTTTTAAAAGATAATAAAAAGGAAATATATGTTTTAACTGGTGCTTCTAAGGAATCTGCTATTAATTTAGCTAAGAAAATTGGTATTACTTTAGATAAAATTTTTTATGAAGTAGATAGTGTTAAAAAGTATAATATTTTAACTCAATTAAAAAAAGAGGGGCCTGTTGTTTTTATTGGAGATGGAATTAATGATAGTTTAGTTATAAAGGAAGCTGATGTTGGCATTTCTTTTGAATATGGTAATGATTTGAGTCAAAATTTAGCAGATGTTATTTTAAAAGATATATCTTTTTTAAAGAATTTTTATTTAATTAGTTTAAATACTTTTAATAAGTTAAGGTTCAATTTGTTTTGGGTATTTTTTTATAATATTTTATTAATACCTGTTGCTATGGGAGCATTTTATGGTTTAGGTGTGTTTATTAATCCGATGTTAGCTTCTATTGCTATGGCTTTAAGCTCTATTTCCTTACTTGTTTTTAATATCTTTTAAACTTTAAATATATTTATTTTTTTAGGAGGTTTTTTAGATAAAATATATAATAATAAAATTATGAAGACGATTTATTTATTGTTATTAACATTGATAGGGATTTTTAGTTTAGTAGCTGTGTTTAATAGGGATATTTTTAGGGCTGCTACTGCGTTAGTTTTTGCGTTTATATTCTTAGGTGGAGTTTATTTACTTTTAGGTGCTGAGTTTTTGGCAGTAGTTCAGCTAATAATTTATGCTGGAGCTATTGCGATTTTAATATTATTTGCAATAATGCATTCGCCAGCTAAGATAAAATCTTTACAAGATGCTTCACTTATTGATTTTAAACCTCATTATTCTTGGGCTGCCGCTTTAGCAGTTTTCCTTATATTAGCGTTTTTTACAGTATTCTTTTTCATTTTTTATGATCTCTTTTCTATTGGAAAAATTACTGTTAATAATATAAAGCTAACTTTATCACATTTTGCTAACGCATTTTTTAATATATACAAAGAAGATAATCTTATAAACGGTGGAAAATTCTTTTTATTATTTGAATTAGCAGGGATTTTAATATTAGCAGCTATACTAGCAGCCGTTAGTATAGCTAAAAAAGAATAATTATAAATAATAAACAAAAACTGGAGGGAAATATAATGGCTAAAAAAGCTAAATTAAAAACTAAAAGAGCATTAGTTAAAAGATTTAAAATAACAGCTACTGGAAAGATCTTACATAAACAAACTAATACGGGTTGCGGACACTTAAGAAGAAAAAAATCTAAAGCTACTAAACGAAGACAAAAACTATACGTGGAAATCCCTAAATACGCCTATAAAACTCTATCTAATATCCTACCTAAATAATTTTTTATTTTTATTTTCTAAATGATAGTTAAATTAGTTATAATAGATAATGAAACTAATAATGAAATTTATTCTGAAGAATATCAGTTAGAAAAAGTAGGTACTTTAGAAGATTTAGCAGATATAATTGCTAATAGAATTATTCAATTAGAAGAATCTTATCCTCCCGAAAAATACTCTATTGAGCAAATTGTCTATTATAATCCATAATAATTAAAAGAATAATAAAAAAATATGAGTACTTTTGTTTTAATAGCTATAATTATATTAATCCTTATTTTGCTAATTTTGATTAATACGCTATTAAGTATGTATAAAAAAGTTCCTATAAATAAGGCGTTGATTGTTTTTGGTTTTGGGGAAAGAAAAGTTATAAAGGGTGGTGGGACTGTTGTTTTACCAATGCTTCAACAAGCCTTTGAAATATCATTAGAATCTAGATTGATAAATTTAAAAACTAATGAAGTTTTAACTAAGGATGGGGTTCCAGTTGTATGTGATTTTTCTTTTAGTGTTAAAGTACATGGTTATAGTGATGATATTTTAAAGTATGCTGAAAGATTTTTAAATAAAAGTGATAAAGAAATAAATGAAATTCTCGAGAAAATTTTATTAGAATGTGCGCAAGAAGCTATATCTTTATCTACTTTGAATCAATTATTATATGATAAAGAAGAAGTTATATCTATTTTAAATAAAATATTTGTTGCTGAATTAGGCAAAAATGGATTTATAGTTGATAACTCTGTTATCAATAATATAATAGATACTAAAGGAATTGTTGAAAAAGTATTATCTAATATCAATTTAAAAATAAATAGTACATATTATACTTTAGATTCAAAGAAATGCAATATGGATTCTAATTTTATTCTCGAGATTATTGATATTTCAAAATTTGTAAAAAATCTTAATTTTGACCTTTCTTCTTTTCTTATTCAATTTATAGATAAAATACTTGTAAAAGAGTTTAGTAATATTTATTATGAAGATATAATAAATAAAATAAAAGGTGATTTGGAATTAGAATTAATAAAAAAAATAAATGAGCAGCTACAGGATTTAGGATTAAAGATTTTGAAAGTAATATTTAAAATTTATTAATTTATTTTTATTAGGGGGGTGTTTTATATGATATCTTTGGTTTTAGCTAAAAATGTTAATGAAATTGTATTTCATGAATATTTGGAATTTGCTAATTTGATAACAGAGGAATTTAATAAAAAGTTTAATAAGAATTTTGAAACTAAGTATTTTTTTTATGAAGAATCTAATGTGAATGATTTAGAAGGTAGTGTAATTATTATTTTAAGTGGGGGTGTTGATGTTTATCCTGAATTCTATAATTCTAATGTTTTATATGAAGAAGATTTATATAAATTTGATAAGAATAGAGATGAATTTGAGTTGGAATTATTAGAAAAATATCATAAAAAAGTCCCAATTTTTGGGATTTGTAGAGGAATACAGGTTATAAATGTTTATTTTAAAGGTACTTTGTTTCAGCATTTACCATATGATGTAAAAGGGATTGTAATAGATAATTCTCATAAAATTTACCCGGAAATCCAAGATTTTAATGCAAGAAGAAAATTACGACATGTTATCTATGGTAAATTTTTTGAAGAACTGAAAGAAATAGTCAATGATGTAAATGAATTAAAATTGGTTAATTCAAGGCATCATCAAGCTATAAAAAAATTAGCAGATAACTTTGAGATCCTCGCGCTTGCTAAAGATGGAGTAATTGAAATAATAAGACATAATAATTATCCAATTTTAGCAGTTCAATATCATCCAGAACAAAAAGAAATTATTAATAACCAGCTACCTTTGATAAAGTACTTCATTAATTTAATAAATTATTAATTTTTTAATTATTATTGAATTAAAATAAGAATAAAATTTTTTGTTTCTCATTTTAACGTGTAACTAGATTAAATTGTTTATTTTTTTAAACCTGTGGGTAGAGTAAATAGCCTAGATCTTAGTGGATATTTTGTCTATGACAGGTGAGTCTAGAGTATATGAAAATATCAGAAATAATAACAGCAACGACTAAAAGAAAACTAATTAAAAGTAATACATAATTTTTTTATTAATTTATTAGCTCCTAGCTTCCTTTATTGATATTGACTAATTTATTACTAATACTTAACTTAAATATAAATTGAAATATTTTTTAGCTATTTTATTTTTTATAGGTATTTAGGGTTTATGAACATTTCTTCGGGGTTATTTGGAAAATTAGTTGGCCCAAAGGTTTTTATTACATTATTTTTTGGAGTTTTATTTACGAAATTAGGTTCATTTTCTATTTCAAATAAAGTTAAGTTTTTTGGTACTGTTTGTAAATCGCTTTCAAAAGTATTTAAATTTTTATTATCTTTATTTTGAATTTCATTATTATTTAGTTCGTTTTGGAAATTGCTTTCAGGAATAATTGTTATATTATCTTTTATTTCTAAATTATCTTTGAAATTTTCTGTAGTATTTTTAGGTATAATATTTTCTATGCTTGAACCTTCTGATAATTTATTTTTTAATTTATTATCCCCTATTTTGAAGTCTTTAAAATTATTTATATTATTTATATCCATAATTTTATCACCCCTTTTTATTTATTCTTATTTTTAGGATTTTATCCCTAATAAAATTTTGTAAAAAAAATGTTAAAAAATGTAAAAGATTATAGGGATTTTAAAAAAGTTTTTTATAATTAATATAATAGGAGGGGTTTTTGGTTATATGAAGAAAGTTATAAAAAAGGTTTTTATAGGTTTTAGTTTGATAGAAGTGGTAATAGCGGTTAATTTATTAGCTTTGATTTTAGCTATTTTAGGATTATCTGCTTTAGGGAGTCAAAAACTCCTACTTAATGCCCAAATAAGAAGTGAAATTTCTAAAATTGGAGAAGGGATATTAGATTATGTTTGTTCTTTTCCTCCTACTGATAAATTTGCCGATCCAACTATTTCAAGAGAAGATCCTAATAATAATATATATTCAATTTCTGATTTTGTAGCTGGAAATCAGATTAATGTTATTAATAGTAGATTTATTATTTATAATGCTAATGATATTTTGAGTAGAGGAGCAAATATCTTAAGGATTGGATTAGCTAATACTATAAATGACCCTTTAAATAATAATTTTACACATAAAGGTAGAGTAATTAGATTTGGAACTAATCAATTATTAAATTCTTATATAGGAGTTTCTAGAATAAGCAACGGTATTTATCAGGTACATGTTGTAATTTTATACCAAAATAATCCGAGGGATTTACAGAGATTTCGAGAAATAAGAATTTCAAGAATAGTAGCATTTTAGTAAATTATAAAATAATAAGGAATATAAGTATGATTTCATTTAAAAATAAAATAAAAAATAAAAAAGGTTTTACATTAGTTGAAATTATAATTGCAGCTGTTATATTTTTGGTAATAATATTAATATTTATTCAAGTTTTTAGTTCTGTTATTCAGCAAAATAAAGCATCCATTGAAAAAGCAAGAATGAATGAATATTTATCTTTAATTGAAAAAACAATTAAAGATGAATTGAATGCTTCTAATCTAGAAGTTCCTTTAGATACCTGGGAATCAATAGAATCAAGTATTGATATAGATAATAATAATAATAAAGCTTTTATTAATCCTCATTATTTCCCTACTTGTGTTATTCAGCCTAATATTTTTCAAAGGGAAGTTAATTTGAATCAAAATCCTTTAATTTATATTTACCCAGATACTGAAGGTAATACAACTATAAATAGGGTAGCTGCTTTATCTATTGAGCAAAATAATATTTTGAGGAGAATTATTCATCGATCACTAAATCCACAGAGAGAAATTTTACCAGTAGCTTTAGTTAATCAAGCAGAACCAAATAGCAGGAGAATTAGATGGTATTATGTATTTAAAGATAATCAATTGAATATTGCTTTAAGGGGACAATCCTATATTTCTCAAGAACAAAGGTACAATAATTTATTAAATTTAAAAAATTTCCTAGCTGTAGATATTTTAAGATCAAAAGATTTACTAGATTTATCTAGGGAGGTACCTTTTTATGATAGAAGTGGTAGATATCAATTTGAAATTATTATTCAAAGAATTCCTATCAGAGGAGCAACTGAAATTCTAACTTCTTTACATGGTACATATTGGGATAATCTACCTAATGGAGCTATACTTACTGATCCAATTAATTTAATAATTAACGTGAGTATATGGATAAATAATCCGAGAAGAAATAGGAGGATTTTAGAGTTGAAAAAGACTTTTTTAGTTACACTGAAATATAAGAGAGTAATATAATTAGGGGGTGAGTTATATGAAATTTCTTAGAAAAAATAAAAATAAAGGAGCAGCTTTGATTATAGTTTTATTTACGTTGGTTATAGTTAGTGTATTTATGTCGTTAATGTATGCAGTATCAAGAAAACAGATATTATCTGAAACAAAAGAACGGCAAGCTTCTCTATATTCACAATATCTTAGAACTACATTAGATATTGTTATAAGCCCTTTAATTATGGGAAATATTTATAATACCGATAGAGATAATATTAATATTAATTTAGATCCTTTTGAGCCTGGTAATCCTAATAATAGATTTAAAACCCTTAGCAATGATCCCCATAATCCATATTGGATTGGTAGATATAATCAGAATATAATTATTCAACTTAATGATAGTACTGGTAGAGATATGAATTTATATTACAGAGAGAGTAATAATGGATTATGGGTTTTAAATAGAATAAATATCTCTAGAAATATTGGTATAGTTCGAGACAATAATAATAATGTTGTAAGTGTTAATAATTTCCTAATATCCGTTCCTTCTTATGATATAATTATTAATACAGTTGTAGCGCAATTAAATAATGTACCTAATGGTACGTTTGATAATATTGTTGGTAATTTAAATTATAATCAAATAAGGTATAGTGGTAGGGCAATAGCTACTGTAGTTCAAAGAACCCCTTATAATATTTCTACTAATACGGCTTTATTTGTAAAGCATCCGATGATGTGGGTACCTTTTGCTGCTGACCCTTTTGTTGCTCTTAGTTCTGTTAATAATATTGATAAATCAGTTGGTATAACCAACGGATATGAAATAAAAGGAGATTTATCCACTCCTAATTTAAATCCCAATGATGTAGGTAGTGCTTTTAGAAACGTTAGTAATAGTCCTGCTATTAATACTTCAGGACTAACAGGTGTTTGGGATGGGACTACTCCTGATAGGTTAGTGTCAGGAGGTTCTGCTACTGGATATGTCAATGTTTTTGTTAATCAAAATAATTTAGCTAATGCAAATGATTTTTCTATTAAAAACTATAAAACAAAAGATGTTAATAATAATAATGCTTATAATAATGGAAAAATACCAGGAGCTAATAACCAAGGAAATCTAGATATACAAAAAATTACAGAAAAAATAAAGGAAATTGATTCTAATGCTAATATAGTTACTATAAATATAGATAGTACAAAAGCTATTTTAGTTGGTTCTAATAGTAATGGAGAAATTACTAGAGCACCAGCTACTGGTGGTTTAATAGAAATGATATGGCCTACTGATAATAATAATAATTTTATGCCTATTAACGATACCGCTAGGGCTATTGTAAATTCTTACCCCCCTAAATATGCTACTGTTTATATAGTACCTGAAGGTGATAAATTAAGGATTTTTGCAGTAGGAGGATATAGTAAAAGTAAAGTCAATTATAAAGAATTACTTAAGAATATTTCAAACTTACCAGGTAAAGTTGGGCAAGATCAAGTAGATAACAACAAAGCTAAGGCACAAAACAATGAAATAATAATTGATTTAAATAAATTAGATAAAACTGAAAGAGTTTCATTAGCGGCTATACATGTTAATGGAGGAAATGTTGTTATTATGCCTAATGGTTCTAATAATAACGGATTATATTACTTAAATAATAATAATCCTAATGATCCTAGACCTTTTGATTTAACTGTGGTTGCTACTAGGTTTGGTAATACAGATAACTTAAATAATAGAAATTTTTATGATCAAAATTCAATAAATGAAGTAGGTGCATGGTACATACCATCGAGTTTTAATCCAAATGATGGCCAAATATCCTTGGGTACAGCTAGTAACCAAGCAAAATATATTATACCTTCTGAAAGTGATACTAATTGGGATAATAGAAAACAAGTAGTTAGAGCGTTAGAAGGAAATGTAATTATCCAGAACTTTAGAGATAGTGATTTTAATTTTAAGAAAGATAATAATGAGGTAACTGGATTTATAGGATATGAATGGTATAATAATCCTAATGATAATAGGTTATCTAATTTTGTAAGAAGCACTTCTAATCCTAATAATCCTAATTTAAGAATCCCACTTAAACCTTTAAATATAATTTCCCAAAATTATGTAATTTTAAATTATAAAAATGCTGATGACTATTTTAATAACTATGGAATAAGTAATGATAATAGAAAATACTTATTATCAGCTAATATTATATCTTATAAAGGATCTTTAACTATTCCTGATAGGGATATTTATAGATGGTTAATGGATGGCGGAAGATTTAAAAATATTGAATATGAAGATTTTAAAAATTCTATTGTAAGTGATCAAAAATTGTTATGGTATGGAAGATATCTTGCCAATTTTGCTTCAGTTGAAGGTGTTGTTGATCCAAATGATAATAATAGAATAATTGGTTTTTCTCAAACAGAAATGATAGCTTCTGATAATGGTGATTTGGGTATTGCTATACCTAGAGTTAATAGAACAGATTGGTACGTTGTTGTTGGTAGTAAAAGGGTTATTCTTTATGATATAGTTAGATTTGAATTAAATAAATAAAAATTGATTGATTAAAAAGGAAAATTAATAAAAAATATAGAACTAAAATAAATAGAGAAGTAAAGTTATTTTTTGTTTGCTTATTTTTTAAATTATCATGGATAAAAGGCTATTTTTATTAGTGGTAATTTCAGTAATAGTTGGCTCAATTATTGGGGGTATAATAGGTTCTTTATTTACTTTCAATTTAGTTAAAAATCAAAATAATATTAATAAAACCACATCTAGTACAAATGTTTTATATAAACAGACAGTGGTTCTAAAAGAAGCAGATAAAAATACTTTTGTTAAAGTTATAGAAGAAGTTAAGCCGGCGGTAGCTCGGGTAGATGTTATAACTTCTGATACCCCATGGTCTAAAGATTGGGACGATTTTTTTAAGTACTTTTTCGGCCCTGATTGGAATAAAATGTTTAAAGGCCAAGGAATTGGATCAGCTTTCATTATTGATTCTAATAAATACTACCTTGTTACTAATAACCACGTTATAGAAAAAGCTAAAGAAATTTATATTACTTTCCCAGATTCTAATGTTAAATATAAAGCAAATGTTGTAGGTAGCGATCCTTTTACCGATTTAGCACTTATTAAATTAGATATAACTGATAAAAATATAAAATTACCTGCCTTGGAATTTGATGATTCAGATAATATAAAAATTGGGGAATGGGTTATCGCAGTAGGTAATCCATATGGCTTTGATTATAGTGCTACAGTTGGGGTTATTTCTGCTAAAAATAGAACAGTAGATGTAGGAAATTTGCATTTAGAAGATTTATTACAAACAGATGCTCCAATAAACCCCGGAAATTCAGGGGGGCCACTGGTTGATTTAAATGCAAAAGTAGTAGGAGTTAATACGGCAGTTGCAGTTGGTGCTCAAGGAATCGGATTTGCTATACCATCTAATAAAGCTCAAAAAATAATTAAAGATTTAGAGACTTTCGGTAAAGTCATTAGATCTAATTTAGGAGTTGAAGTTGCTGATTTAACTCCTGAAATAATTAGATTTTTAGGGATAAATATTTCTGATGGGGTTATGATAAAGGAAATAGAAACAGATGGACCGGCTGATAAAGCAGGACTTAAAAAAGGAGATATTATCTATGCTATTAACTCAGAAATAGTTAAAAATACAATTTACTTTAGAAAAATCCTTGAAAAATATAAACCAGGTGATAACATTAAAATTGATATTATTAGATTAAATAAAAAACTATCAAGAAATGTCGTCTTAGGATCTAAATGATAATTTTTTATATAATATTTTATGATTTCTTTAAATTTTATAAAACTTTTTATAAATCATTTTTTTAATATTATGTAAGGAGGGAAAATTTAATGTTTAAAGATCTAATAAAAGATATTATTAATGATATTAATAGTATTGATAATCCATCAAAGGGAAGAGAAAATATAGTTAGGAGATGTCCATTATGTAATGTTGAGTTTAAAGTATTAAATATAAAATTTCCTGATGGGAGTATATTAAAAATAGAGCAATGTCCTAATTGTTCTGGCTTATGGTTTGATAAAGGAGAATTAACCAAAGCTTTGGAAATCTCTTTAAAAGATATAGAAAAGTTTTTCCCATCTACTTTAGGTAAAAGCATTAAAGGAAGTGGCAAAAGATTATGCCCAGTATGTTCCGCTCCTATGAAACTGGTTAATTATTCAATGGATAGTAATATCTGGGTTGATGTTTGCTCTTGTGGAATATTCTTAGATTCAGGCGAACTTGAACTCATTAAATTATATTCTCTTAATCCTAAAACTTTTAAAGTGGATTATATACAAGAGTTAAATAATAATGTTTATTCTTCTGCTTTGTCTTCTACTGCTTCTACTGCTGCTTTATCTACTGCTGCTATAGCTTCTTCTACTTCTGAACTAAATAAGAATATAAACGAAATTATTTCTGAAGTTAACTCATTAAAAAAAGATATAGACGAATTAATAACTATTGTTATATCAAAAGTTAAAAACTTTGAACAAGAATTAAAAAATAAAAATATTAAGTACTTAATTTCTGTTTATAAAGATCCATTTAAACAAGAAAAAATTAAACTAATAGAAATTAAAAATAAAATTGATGTATTAAAAGAAAAAATAAATCATTATAATCTGAATATAAAAGATATAAAGGAAGTAGAAGATATAATAACTTTAGTATCTTCTATAGATAAATTTATATTAACTAGAGAAAACTCTATAAATGTAAGAATAGAAGAGCTACAAAAAGAAGAAGAAAAAACAACTAATATACAAAATGAATTGAGCTTAAAAGAACAAAAAATAGATTCTTTAATTTCATCTAATCAGCAACAAACATTTAAAGTATCTGAAGTATCTGAAGTATCTGAAGTATCACAATTACCTCAGATTCCACAAACAATACAAGCATCTCAGACACCACAAACATCTCAGATACAACAAACATCTCAAGTACCACAAGTATCTCAAGCATCTGAGGCATCTCAAGACTCACAAACATCCCAAGTTAAAGAAACTAAAACACCTATCGATAATCGAAAATTAAATTTAAAAATAGATAAAATCAAATTAAATTTTTATACGAATTTTCTTAGTTATTTTATTTATAATTCTAAAATAATTATTATAGGTGAAAATAAGTTATTTTTATTTGATTTAAACGATTTTAATAAAGATAATCTAAATCTAAAGGAAATCAAGATAAGTTATTTTTCATTAAGATTCAGGGGTGTTAGCTTTATTGATAATAAATTATTTATTTTTGGTAATAGTGGGCAAATTGTTGTTATTTCTGATTTATCTAATTTAATTAATTCCTTACAATTAAACGATAAAAATTCTATTTTATTTAAAATCGGTTATAGTGATATTAATAATATTATTAAATTTATTGATAATAATTATTTAATTGTTACTAATGGTAAGGTATATGTAGTCGATAGTAATTTAAAAGTTTTGCAAGAAAAAAGTATTAGTATAGTTAATGGTATTAATTATAATAATAATCTGATTTTTAGCAATAGCAGTGGTGAAATTATTTATCTAAATCCTAATTTAGATATAGATAAAAAGATATCTACTAATTCTTTTTATGCTATTAAAAATTTTAGAATAGTTAATAATAAATTATTTACATTAAGTAATGGATTTATCGGTTACATAGAAAATAACGATTTTAAAAAAGTTTCTTTGCCTAAAAGTTTTATTGAAGCAAATGATATAATTTATATAGGTAGTTTTTATTTTATAGTTGGTAGTAGCGGCTCTTTATTTTATAGTTATAATTTAATTGATATTTTAGATTTTAATAGTGGTATTTATGAAAATATTAATTCAATTTTAAAAATAAATGAAAGATTTATGTTGTTATTATGTAATAGTTCAACATTATTAACTGCTGAAATTTTATAAATTTTTATTTTTAATTTTATAAATTTTTATTTTATAAATTTTTAATAGGGGGTGTTAATTTTAATGAGTGTAACTTCAGAAAATCCAATAGATGTTTTATTAAAGATGATGGTTGAGAAAAATGCAAGTGATTTACATATTAAAGCAGGATCTCCACCTATGTTAAGAATTGATGGAGAACTTCAACCTGCTATTCCACAAGTTATTCCACCTAATGGAATAAGAAAGATGATAGAAGGAATGCTTACAGAGCAACAAAAAGCTAAGTTAGTAGCAGAAAGGGAATTGGATTTTGCTTATAGTGTGCCTGGGTTAGCGAGGTTTAGATGTAATGCTTATTTCCAAAGAAACTCGTGGGCTTTAGCCGTTAGGATAATTCCTTCTAGACCATTTACTATAGACGAATTAGGATTGCCTGAGATTTTTAAGTATTTAGCACTAAGGCCTAGGGGGTTGGTTCTTGTAACTGGACCTACTGGATCTGGAAAATCTACTACTTTAGCTGCTATGGTCGATTGTATTAATTCTAACAGAAAATGTCATATAATTACTATTGAGGATCCAATAGAGTTTTTACATAAAGATAAATTGGCTATAATTTCTCAAAGAGAAATAGGAGCTGATACTTATAGTTTTGCTAACGCTTTAAAATCTGCGTTAAGACAAGACCCAGATGTTATACTAGTAGGTGAGTTAAGGGATTTTGAAACAGTTCAAACTGCTTTGACTGCTGCTGAAACTGGACACTTAGTTTTAGGTACTTTACATACTACTGGTTGTGCTAATGCAGTAGATAGAATTATAGATACTTTTCCTCCTCATCAGCAACATCAAGTAAGGGTCCAGTTATCAATGATATTAGAAGGTGTAGTTTTTCAAAATTTAATTCCTAAGGCTACAGGTAGTGGTAGGGTTTTAGCTTTAGAAATAATGACTGGAACACCTGCTATAAGGCACCTTATTAGAGAAGGAAAAACTCATATGCTTACTAACGCTATTCAGTCTGGTGCAGAAGATGGTATGATTTCTTTTGATCAGTCCCTAAGAGATTTATACTTACAGAATTTAATTTCATATGAATACGCTATGGCTGCTGCCTTTAATCCTGAAGAATTTGAAAGATTAGTTTCTGCTTCTTCTAAAAAGAAATAAAAATAAATACTAAAGGAAAATTGAAACAGTTGTAAAAAACTATCAAAAAATGTATATTAATAGAAAAACATTATTAACTATAGCTAAAAGATACACAATCTTACTAGCAAAATGATACTTAACATCAAGGTAAGTGGCAAAGGAACGTGTAAAGAGATAGTATTTAAAAAAACTCCTAAGGAAGTTGTTAATTGAGTTTTGGTATTTTTAGCCTAATACCGCCTGCAGACCATAAGGCTAAAAAATTGGCGGGATACAAATAGGTCTGCCAAAAGTGTATAAGAATATACACTTTTGTTAAGCAAGGAGAATATTATGAAGGTTATTGAATTAGAAAATATTGATGCTGCTATTGCTGAAGCTAAAGAACATTTTGCTAATTTACTAAAAAGAGAATATGAAAGGATAAGTAAAATTAAAAATGATTCTAATTTTATTGATTATTCTAAATTAGATACAATTGTGATAGGTGTTATTGGTGGAGATGGTATTGGCCCTTTTATTACTAAAGAAGCTCAAAGAATATTAGAATATCTTTTAGATCAAGAAGTAAAAAATGGTAAAGTTAAATTTAATTATATAGATGGATTAACAATAGAAAGAAGGATTCAATTTTTAAAGCCTATTCCTGATGATGTTTTAGAGCAAATATTAAAATGCCATGTCTTACTTAAAGGGCCTACTACTACCCCTAAAGCGGGAGATAATATGCCTAATATAGAGAGCGCTAATGTTGCTATTAGAAAAGTATTAGATCTATTTGCTAATGTTAGACCTGTTAAAGTCCCTAAATTAAATATTAATTGGACTTTTTTTAGGGAAAATACTGAAGATCTTTATGCACTTGGACCTTATGGAGTTGAAATAAAAGAAGAATTTGGGATAGATTTTAGATTAATTAGTTATTTTGGGACTTACAGGATAGTTAAGTTAGCTTTTGAGTATGCTAAAAAAAATGGATTTAATAGAGTTACTGCTGTTAATAAAGCTAATGTTATTAAGACTACAGATGGAATATTTTTAAAAGTTTTTTATCAAGTAGCTAAAGATTATCCTGGGATTATTGCTGATGATTGGTTTATTGATATTATGACTGCTAAGTTAATAGATGAGAAAAGGAGAAATGAGTTTCAGGTATTTGTTATGCCAAATCTGTTTGGGGATATTCTTACAGACGAAGCTGCTGAGATTCAAGGAGGAGTAGGAACTGCTGGAAGTGCTAACATTGGTACTAAATATGCTATGTTTGAAGCTATTCATGGAAGTGCTCCTAGAATGGTTGAGGAAGGCCGCCATATCTATGCTGATCCTTCTAGCGTTATTAAAGCTTCTGCTATGCTATTAGAACATATTGGATATAAAGAAAAAGCTGAAAAAATTAATATGGCTTTGGAAATCGCTGGCCAGTATGAAAGAAAATTAGTTATTACAGGCAGACCTAATGGAGCTACCACTAAAGAATTTGCTGATTATATCTTAGATTTAATTAATGATACTAAATTAGAAGAAAAATATAAAAATTATATTCAAAGTTCTTTAAAGTAGAAAATATAATATGGATTATATAAAGAAAATAAGAAATTTTTCAATAATAGCACATATAGATCACGGAAAATCTACTTTAGCTGATAGATTCTTAGAATTAACTAATTTAGTTGATAAAAATAAACTACAAGAACAATTTTTAGATAGAATGGATTTGGAAAGAGAAAAAGGGATTACTATAAAATCGCATCCAGTTAGATTAGAGTATAATGGTTATGTATTGAATTTAATAGATACTCCTGGACATGTGGATTTTAGTTATGAAGTATCTAGAGCATTAGCTAGCTGTGAAGGTGCTATATTATTAGTAGATATAACTCAAGGGGTTCAAGCTCAAACCTTGGCTAATTATTTATTAGCTGTTAATTCTAATTTGACTATAATTCCTGTGTTTAATAAAGTAGATTTACCTAATTATAACTTAGATTTTATAAAGCACCAAGTTGAAGATATATTGTTAATACCTTATGAAGATTTTATTCATGTTAGTGCTAAAACAGGCTATAATGTAGAGTTGTTATTAAATAAAATAATAAGTGATATTCCTGAACCTAAGGGGGATGTTAATCGTCCTTTAAGAGCGCTAATTTTTGATGCTGTTTATGATAGTTATAAAGGAGTTATAGTTTATATAAGAGTTTTTGATGGAATTATAAAAAAAGGTACTAAGATAAAGTTTTTATCTAATAATAAGGTTTATGAAGTTTCTGAAGTTGGAGTATTTATGCCTTTTTATAAAGAAGTAAATGAATTAAAGGCGGGTGAAGTTGGATATTTTTGTGCTAATATTAAAAGCTTAGAAGATACATTAGTAGGAGATACTGTAGGATATTATAATATTGATATAGAGCCCTTAAAAGGATTTAGACCCCCTAAGCCTATGGTTTTTTGTGGATTTTATCCGGCTGATGGAGATGATTATCTTAATTTGCAAGAAGCTATTGCTAAATTAAAATTAAATGATAGCGCTTTATATTATGAAAAGGAATCTTCATTAGCTTTGGGTTTGGGATTTAGATGCGGCTTCTTAGGGGTTTTGCATATGCAGATAGTTCAGGAAAGATTAGAAAGACATTTTAATTTAAATATAGTAGCTACTACTCCTACTGTTAGATATAAATTAATAACACAAGATGATCAGGAATTAGAAATAGATTCTCCTTCATTATGGCCTGATAATAAAAAAATTAAGAAAGTACTAGAACCTTATATAAAAGGGAAAATAATATTACCCCATGAGTTTTTAAATGAGATATTAAAGTTGGTACAGGATAAAAGGGGGCAAGTGGTTCATACAGAAAAAGCAGGCAATTTAATTATCTTAGAAATAGAAGCTCCATTAAGTGAAATAATTGTAGATTTTTACGATAAATTGAAATCCTATTCAAAAGGATATGCTAGTTTTGATTATGAATTTTTAGATTATAGGGAATCTGATTTAGTTAAAGTAGATATTTTAGTTCATAATACTAAAGTCGATGCGTTATCTTTTATAGTTCATGAAGATAAAGCTTATTATATATCTAGAAAAATTGTTCAAAAATTAAGAGAAACAATTGGGAGACAGTTATTTGAGTATAAAATTCAAGCAGCAATTGGTTCAAGAGTTATAGCTTCTGAAAGTGTTAAACCCTTAAAAAAAGATGTATTAGCTAAATGCTATGGAGGAGATGTAACAAGAAAAAGAAAACTGTTAGAAAAACAAAAAGAAGGAAAAAAACGAATGAAAACTGTCGGAAAAGTTCCTATCCCACAAGAAGCTTTCTGGCAAGTATTACAAGTTAATGATTAATTGGTATCTATTTGGTTTAAAATATAAATGATCAAAAAAATTGCTAACTTTTTTTTCTTATTTTTGAAATTGATTTTTAAATATAATTTAGATATTTTAACTTTATATATTTTAATTACTTTTATTTATTTTTACCCAGTTTTTGGACAGTATTTAAAGAATTTTTTTTCATCTACTTCGTATGTAATTGGTAGTGCTGATACTTATAATCAATTTTTACCTTTAAGGGTTTTTTTATCAGATAATTTAAAAGAGGGAACTATTCCATTATGGTTTGATTATCAAGCTTTGGGGCTCCCATTTTTGGGGATAATTCAAAGTGGAGCATTTTATCCCTTTAATTTAATTATTTTTAAATTCTTTGATCCATATATTGGGTATAATTTAAGTATATTTTTGCATTTTGTAATGGCTGAGTTTTTTGCTTTCCTTTACTCTTTTTATTTAATTTCTAAAATAGAAAATAATAAAATTATTGTAAAGATATTAGCTTTTATGTCTGGTATATTATTTGGGTTAAGTGGGTTTATTGTTTCTCATGTGGATTTTATTCCTTTACAAAATTCTATCCCTTATTTAGCTTTAAGTATCCTTTCTATTCATTTGATTATTGATAATTATGATTTTACTAAAAGTTTACTGAAAAATATATTTATTAATGGGTTTTATATAGTATTATTAGGTATAAGTTTGTTATATCAGTTTTTAGCTGGTTATCCCCAGGCATTTTTATATACTTTTATTGCTGTTATTATTTATATTATTATTTCTAAAAATATTCGGATTTTTTTTATGTTTTTTATAAGTTTTATTTTATTTTTAATAGGT
The DNA here is from genome assembly GCA_937139605.1 of uncultured bacterium. GTDB lineage: Bacteria > DRYD01 > DRYD01 > DRYD01 > DRYD01 > CAKZQG01. Next base: position 8,247 of record CAKZQG010000011.1, on the reverse strand, counting down.
AGTTATGTTGTTTTATCTGAGGGGATTAAGTTAGCTTCTGTTTCAGTAAGAGATATTTTATCTAGTAGTATATATAATCAAGGGTCTTATCCTCCTTATGCTTTAATTATGCAAGTTATTCCGTATATTTTTGGGGGATCTGTTTATAGAAGTTATTATGGTCCAGAAACAGGTACTATTTCCTTTGAGTTTCTTAATTTTATCAGTGTTATTTCATTACCACTAACTATTTTTGCTTTATTTTATATTTATAAAGAAAAATTATATAATTATAAGTTTATAGCTGTTTTAGGAATAATTGGTTTTTTACTTGCTTTAGGAAAATACAATATCTTACATTATCTTTTATATGATATCCCATTTTATTCTAAGGTTAGAGTAGTTGCTAGACATTTAATGGAGTTCAATTTATTTCAAGCTATTATTATCCCCCTATCAATTTATTTATTATTTATTAAATTTCAATTTGAAAAGTTTATTGATTTTATTAAAATTTCATTTTATACTTATTTAATAGTGATTATTTTTTTTGTGATTTCTTTAGTTAATCAAAAGATCTCTCAAAACTTAAGTAATTTAACTATACATTCTGTTGAGTTATTTTTTCCGATGTTGTTTTTATTTGTTTATATTGCTATTTTTACGATATTTTTAATTATTTATAAGTTTTTTAAAAATAGGGAATTTTTTATAGATTTTAAGATTTTTATTTTGATTTTATTTAATTTTATGTTTTTATTTGAAAGTTTATATTTATTTTATAATTTAAGTCCAAATTATAGAAGTATATGGTGGGCTAAACCGGAGAATATTAAAGCTTATAATTATTCTACTGATTTTGTTGAGAGTGAGTATAGGATGTGTTATTTATCTGGATTTCCTTTACTTGTTAGTGCTATAAATAATAAAAAGATGTTAAATTATTATGAACCTGTTATTAATAAAGATTTCTTATTTTTATTTAGTATTTGGATGAATGGGAGTTTCTTAGAACCTACTGATTATTTCTTTTTAGTTAATAATTTTATATTTACTACTTTTTCTGTTAAGTATTTAATTATCAATCAAGAATTTGATAAACTTTATAGTAATTTAACGCCAGTTACTTTATTACGGCCTTTAAATTATTTAGAATATCTCAAAAAAAGTAGTTATTATAAAGTGGATTTAACTAAACTTGATACTAAAAATGTCTCTTTTTCTTACACTTATGATAAAAATACAAAAAATTATTATTATTCAGTAGGTTTGGGTTATGATTCTGTTATAAGTTATTCTTTTAAAATAAAGCCTGAAAGTCAGGTTTTAGCTCTAGCTATTAAAGCTAAATTATCTAAGGAAAATATTAAAACAAGATATAGGAAACTTATTTTTAATCAATCTGATGGCTTAGGTATTGAATTAAAAGATCAATATGATAATTCCTTATGTTATTATTTTGTTAATGATTATTATTTTAGGAATGATGATTATGCTTATATATGTGTTCCATTGGTTTTGAAAAGTAAAAAAGAAGCAGATTTTAATGGTAATGTTAAATTAAATATTTTTTCTCTTTATAGTTATAATAGAAAGTATGATATAAAAGAAATAGAAATAATTGAATATCCTTTTGCTTTTGTACCTGACTTTAAAAATAATCTTAATAACAAGTTTATTAATGATTCCCTTAAGAATTTAGAAGTTAAACCAAACAAGCTGGATTTTCCTTTAGCTTATTATTATTTAAAGGATGTAATGGAAAAGAGAGTTTATGTTAATGACCAGGCTTTACCTTTGGTTTATACTGTTAGTAATATTAAACTAATTAATGATTTAAATGAATTAAAGTATTATTTCTATTTTTTGAGATTTAATCCATATAAGGAAGTTTTAATTACTAAAGATTTTATTTATTCTTCTGATTTTTCTAAAATCATAAATGATAAAAAGTATATATCTTATTTTAAACTTTTAGGAATATTACCTGTACAGTTTAAAAAATATATTTTTAATAATAATTTTTTAAAAGTAAATAGTTTATTTATTTATTCCATTAACAATAAAGATTTAAATAGCAATTTTAGAGAAAATAATTATTTAAAAGTAGAGAGTATAGGGAATGGGGATTTAAAGATGAATATAAAATCTGATTCGGATGTTTTTATTGTAATAAATAGTTTATATTTTCCGGGTTTTAGGATGTATTTACAGGATAAAAATGGAGATAAAATTGAGGTACCTATATTAAAGGTTAATGGCTTAGTTAAGGGAGCTATTATTCCTAAAGGAGAGTATTTTATAAATTTATTTTATCAACCGTTTAGTAAGTTTTTTATTGTATTTAATTTGTTTTATATTTTAATTTTGTTACCTTTAGGTTTAGTTATATTGTTTTTGATTAAGATTTTTCGTAAAAATTAAGGTCTTTAGCAAAGGTTTCTTTTATAAAAATAAGTGATATAAAAGCTAAGATAATAAAAAAGAACCCAATAATTAAAGTAGCGTTAATAAAACCGAGATAATCTTTTATAGTTTTAAATATCGATACTATTAAATAAACTGAGCCTCTAACAAAGTTTGGTAAAGTATTTACTACTGTTGATCTTATATTAGTTCCGAATTCCTCTGCCCCTATTGTTAAAAACAATACCCAATATCCGCTTAATATCCCTAAAACTAAATTAAATAAATAAAAAATCATTAGATTATAACTAATGTGTATATAAAGTATAATTGTTATAGAAAGTAGGATAAGAAAAATAAAGATAGGTTTTTTTCTACTTTTAAGTTTTTGGGATATTATTCCTGCTAAGATATCTCCAAGAGATACTCCGATATATCCTAACATTAGACTTATAGCAGCATTAGCATTATATCCTTTATTTATTGCTTGAGATACTTCTGGAGAAAAAGTTAATAATATACTAAAAACAAACCATATCGGGATTCCTATTAACAGTATTTTTAAATATCTAAAGAATGTGTTGAAATTTTTTATTAGTAATATTATATTTCCTTTTGGGATATTTTCTTCTTCTTTTTGTTCTTTTTTGAATATTTCACTTTCTAATGTGTTATATCTTAAAAGTAATAGTAGTAATCCTAGGATACCACCTATAAGATACATTATTCTCCAGTGTATGAAAAATGATAATAATGAAGCGAATAAGGCACCTAATAATCCTAAGGATGCGATAACTGCATTATAATATCCTCGTTTTTCTTTTTCTGCTAATTCAGATACTAATGTTATAGCTGATCCTAATTGGCCTGCTAATCCTATACCTGCTATGAATCTTAAAATTGTGTATTGATTAACATCTGTTATAAAAGCATTTAGGATATTAGCTAAGGAAAACATTAAAATTGAGCCGAACATTGCGAATTTTCTACCGATTTTATCGCCAATTATCCCCCATACTATTCCTCCTATTAGCATTCCTAACATTTGAAGCGCTAATATATTAAGTCCTATATTTGTAATTTGATCGGGATTTAAATTTAAATCTTTAAGACTACTAACCCTAAGGATTCCAAATAAAGTTAAATCAAAAATATCTACAAAATATCCTAATGATGCTACAAAAACTGTAAAGTTTATATTATTTTTTTGTTCTTTCATATTATTTTTATTTTTTATTTTTTTTGTTTTCCCTTTGTTAATATTCAAAAAGGATTTTTGCTATTTATATTAAATTTTTATTTTAGTTAGCAATAACAAGATTATTATGGAGATAAAAGATATTATAAAAAGGCTTGAGTTTAAGGAATGTGAATTTAAAGGAAGGCATAGTGTTTTATCTTTTATTCAAAGTGATAGTTCTTCTCTTAATCTTTATAAATTTTTTAAAGTAGATGATAATAAGAAATTAATAAAAAAACAATTTATCTCTTATGAACTAAAAGCTAATTTTTATAAAGAGATTTTTTCATTACAAAAGCTTTCTAGATATCCCTTTGTTCCTAAATTATTTTATTACGATTTAGATAAACTTTATTTTATAATGGAGTATATAGATGGAATTAATTTAAAGAATTTATTAAAAATTGTTAATTATGTATCTAATGATAAACTTAAAAAGAAATTATTAATTAATATTTATAAGGTTTTGATAAAGATTTGTATAATTTTGGATATAGAGGGTATATTTAAAGATGAATGGAATAGGCCTTTTAAACATGTTATATTTAAAATTAGAGAAAATAAAATTTGTAGTATTTATATTATAGATTTTGATAGAGCTAATTTTAATAATGGTTTGAAAAATTTACCTCAATTTTTAACGTTCGCTTTTAATAATTTAGGATTTATACAATATTTTTATTTACTTAAAAAAATTAATGATCATTATAGAAAGATATTTAGTAATTACTTGAATTTTGGAAATTATGTTCTAAAAAATAATTAAATTAAAAAGTGTATAAAAATTTTAGTTTTTGGAGAATTATATATATAGAAGGAGGGATTTAACTATGTTTTATTATTTTAAAACTATATTTTTAATAACATTATTAACAGCTATGTTTTTGTTTATAGGTAAGTTATTAGCTGGTGAAGTTGGGATGTATATAGCTTTAGGTGTAGCTATGATTATTAATTTTATTAGTTATTATTTTTCAGATAAAATTGTATTAAGTTATTATAATGCTAAAGAGGTTAATAGCGGAGAGATTTATGATATAGTTAAAGAAGTAGCTTTTAGAGCAAATATTCCCACCCCTAAGGTTTATATAATAGAAGAAGATCAGCCTAATGCTTTTGCTACTGGTAGAAATCCGCATCATTCTGCAGTTGCTATTACTACAGGCTTGATAAATTTATTAGATTATAATGAAATAAGGGGAGTTATAGCTCATGAGATTGCTCATATAAAGAATAGGGATATTCTTATTTCTACAATTGCTGCTGGTATAGCTGCGGCTATTAGCATTGTTATTGATATTTTCCAATGGACTTTCTTTTTTAGACGAGACGATGAAAATAATAATATTAATATATTTTCTTATTTATTGATATTAATTTTGGGGCCGATTATTGCTTTGATAATTCAGATGGCTGTTTCTCGTACTAGAGAGTACTTAGCAGACCAAACAGGTGCTAAAATAATAAATGACCCTATTTCCTTAGCTAAAGCTCTTGAAAAATTACATTATTACGCTTCTAATATTCCATTATATAAACAAAATTTAGCTTTTAATCATTTATTTATTGTTAATCCTCAATCTTTATTAAACTTATTTTCTACACACCCACCTATTGAAGAAAGAATAAAAAGACTTTATAAATTAGCTAATAATAGATAAATATAAATGAATAAAATAAATGAAACCGATAAGATTTTCTAACTAACTTTATTATAATAAATTTTGAGTTTCTAGTTGTTTAATGAGAGTATTTATTATTTATTAAAGAAAACACATCCATTTAACAGGATATTAATTTAATTTTTTATTTTTAGTTTTTTTAGGTTTTAGTTATTGTTGTTGAATTAATTCTAGTGCTTTAGTAGCCATATTTTTGATAGATTCTACTACACTGGTGTTAGCTTCATACATTCTGGAAGCTTGAATCATTTTAGCCATTTCTTCTACTACATTAACATTAGGTAGAGTTACATATCCGTCTTTATCTGCATTGGGGTTAGTAGGATCATATACTTTTCTGAATCCATTGTTAGCTTCTTTTATACCGACTACTTCAACTCCTGCTACTTGTTTTTCGTATTCTTCTTCGAAACTGACTGTAAGTATATCATCATTTTCATTTAAATCTTTAGCAGCTAATACTACGTCTTTTCTTTTGTATGGTTCTCCAGATATTGTCATTGTGGTATTAGCGTTAGCGATATTTTCTGCAACTACGTCCATCATTTGTCTACTTGCACTCATACCAGTTGCAGCTATTTTCAATGCATCAAACATACTTAACCCCTCCTTTTTAATTAAAATTAATTAAAAATTAGATATTTGTTTGGAATAAAGTTTTAGCTCCTTCTATTAGTTTTTGTGCTATCCCTCTTGTCATTTTTAGTAATAATCCAGCTTCTTGCCAAGCAAATACTACTTGATTAATGTCTTTAACTTCTCCACTTGCTACTTTTCTACTCATTTCCCCTGCTTCTAATAGTTTATTATTAACTCCTCCGATAACGTTATTAAATAATTGTCCAAAAGTGGTCATTCCTGTAGTTTCTTTAGATTCTTCAGTTTTAAAAGGATTAGCTATTTTTTCTGGCTTTATTATATTAAAGTTGTTTAAATTATCATTTATGTTCATAAAATCACCCCTTTTATTTTATTATTTATTTACATTCTTTCGAATATTTCGGTTAAACTTTTTAAGGGAGATGAAGCTCCTTTTAATAGTAATTGATATTTTATTTGATTTTCTAAGATTTTATTCATTTCTTCATTTATATCGGGTCTTTTGCTTATTGATTCTGCTTGTGGAGTATAACTTGCTAGCTCTACGTCATTTGTTATGTGTCCTTCTTCGTCTGCTTGTAATTTAACATTAAATGGATCATTTTTATTATCTATTTCTTTTCTTATTTCTGCAAACACTTGTTCAAAGTTTAAATCTTTAGCAACATAATTAGGGTTAGCTACATTTGCTATGTTACTTGCTATAACTTGTTGTCTTTGCCAGGCTGCATCTAATGCTTTCCTCATATACTCATAATGATCTCCAAATAACTCATTCATAAAACTCATTATTTTTCACCTCCGTAAATCTACTACCATATAAACCTTCTTTTACCACATCCATTTTAAATTTAATTCAAAAATGTTAAAAAAATATTAATAAAAAGTTAATTAATTGTAAAAATAAGAAGCCTATTTTATTATGAAAATTACTTTTGATTTTTAAAGGAATTATAAAAATGATAATTTACATATATATCTTCTAATAGTTTAATAATTTTGTTTTCTTTGATATTGTTATTATTATAATATTCTTTTAGTTTTTTTTCTATTAAAGTTAGTATATTTTTGGGGATTGATTTATAGAGTATATCTGAGAATATATTTATTCCTAAGACTTTTAGGATGTTTTTATTTTTGTATTTATTAAAAAATAAGGATAAGTTTATTATTGATTCTATTTTATTTTTAGTTCTTTGGTTAAAGTTTAGTGGGTGTAGATGGTAGCATACTGATAATGGATTAAATATTAGATTTATTCCTAGCTTATTAAATCTATAACCTAATTCTAAATCTTCAAAACCATAGGTTTTAAAGGCTTCATCGAATAACCCCGCTTTTATAAAGTTTTCTTTATATGATGAAAGATTCCCTGTTAGGAATTTATACCACTTTAATTTTCTTGATTTTAATTTACTTCTACTTTTTGGATAGTTATAGTGGATATTGTTAATGAAATCTAAGTAATTATTAAAATTATTAAGTATAGATAAGTTATTTATTCTTAATTCTAAGCCGATTGTTGCTATATTTTTATTTTTAAATGATTTATAAATTTTTATATGTTCTTTTATTAAATTTTTATGAGCTAACATATCAGCGTCTAAGAATAAGGTTATATCATTTTTAGCGTTTAGAATCCCTATATTTCTTGCTGATGCTCTACTTTTGCCATCTCCTTTTATTATCTTTAATTCATACCCTATTTTATTTAAAATATTACTTCCTTTTAATATCTCTTCTAATTTTAAGGAATTATCTATAATAAGCACTTCAAAATTTTTATATTCCTGATAGTTTAAAGCTAATAAATTATTTAAAAATATTTCATTATAATCTTTAAACGGAATTATTAAACTTACATTTAACATTATTTTTATTGTTTATTCTTTTTTATTATTTATTTAATTTTCTAATTTTTCCTTTGTTTTAATATTTATTAAAAAAGAGGAATTTTTTTTTGAATAGTATAAAAAAAATTAGGATATATTTTTTGGAGGTTATAAATGGGTAATCTCAATTCAGATGATATTAATAAAAATAATATACATAAGACTGATATTGATAAAACTGATGTGGATAAAACTTATATAGAATTAACTCAAGTAAATTCTGATTATAATAATTCATATGATAATTTATTATCTGAACAAAAATTAATTGATAATACCTTAATAAAACTCACTTATTTTTTAGAACAATATAAAATTAAAATGGAAATGGATTTTAAAGGAGCAGAGGCTGATTATTATTTAATTTCAGATAAAAACAATAATCAATATTTTTTAAAGCTATACCGAAAAGGTTTTAAACCTAAATTTGAGATTCTTAAAAGAGTTC
>CAKZQG010000010.1 GCA_937139605.1 uncultured bacterium | reverse complement strand
AGATTTTTAAATTTATTAGATTTTTTTTATTATTTTTCATTTAATTCCCTCCTTTCATATTTTTATATTATAATTTTATTTTTATATTATAATTTTTTTTATAAATTCCTTATATAAAATATATCAAAAAATTTTTCTTTAGTATTTAATACATTGTGCTTTGGAATCAAAGATTTTCTAGCTATTTTTACCCCATATTCCATATAATCTATATGATTAATATTATGACTATCTGTAGATATAACTACCTTAGGTAAAATATTATATTTAAAAGTATATTCTCTTAAGATATTATAATCTACATCTAGTCTATCTAAATGACAATTTATTTCAATATATTTATTATTTTTGTTTAATTCATTTATAATTTTTAGGATTTTGTTTATATTTAAATTTATGGGTTTTCTTATATTTAAGATTCTAGTAGTTAAATGTGATATCGCTATAATTTTCGGATTTTTAGATTTAGCTATTTTTATTAATCTATTATATTGTTCTTCTTCTGATAAATTAAAATTTGAATGAATAGAAGCATTTATGAAATCAATATTTTTTATAAAATCTGATTGTAAGTTACCATCTAATTTTTGATAATATAAAATACCATTTTCATCTATATTTTCTTCTACTCCTAAAATAATCTTTAATTTATCAGAAGTTAAATTATTTTTTATATAATTTTTTAATTCTATTAATTTATTCAGATTTACTTGATCTACATGATCTGTTATTCCAATATATTTATAATTTGTTTTATTAAATCTAATAAAATTAAAAATTTCATTAATGGAATTAAGCCCGTCTGATAGATTGGTATGTATATGTAAATCTCCTTTTATATCATCTAAAGCAATTAAATCTTTAAAATCCTTATTTTTAGCTATTTCAAGTATATTAGGATAATCAGAAAGTTCAGATGGTATATGATTTAAACCAAAGTAGTTATAAAATAACTCATAAAATTTTATGTTATCAAAATCTTTTATTTTATTTAAATCATATTTTAAATCATTATATTTGTTTGTTTTAAAGAAATGTTTGTTAAAATCTTTTAAAGAAAAATAATTAGATACTTTAAGAATATTTTTAAAAAAAATCTCTTCATTTATTGTATCTTTATAGATAAAATATAAATCATATAATAAAAAATTAAAAATATCTTCGGAAAATACTAAAATTAAAGGAACCTTTAAATTATAAAAATATATTTTAATTAAATAATCGTTATTAATTAGTTTTTCTTTTTCTATTTTAATTATTTTCAAGTTCAAATAATAAGAGAGATTCTTTATTAAATTAATAATACTTTTTAAGTTTTTTTTATAGTGTATAATAAAAGTTATTTCATTTATATTTAAAACAAACTTTGAAATAGAATTACTTACTATAAAATTTAAACCACTATTTTTAAAATAATTCCTTATTTCTAAAAATTTAAAATATATTTCATAAAAAAAACTATTTTGTTTATAATAGTTTTCAATTAGAAAATTTGTTATTTTTTTTGGATTTATTAAATCATTTATTAGGTAATCTAAATCTTTTAAATCAGGCAAATTAAGAGATTTTAAAATGTTTATTAAAAAATTGGAAAAGATTTTAAAAAAAATTTTTGAATTTTTTAATCTATTATTTAAATCTTGTAAATTAAATATTTTATATTTCCTTAGAATTTCATCAAAATTATTTAGATTTTTTTTAGCTAATTCTTCTATATATTCTGTATAATTATCTATTTTTATACTAACTAAATCAATTAATTTAAAAAGAGTAGCTTTTAGGAGTACTTTGTAATAATTTTTAAATATTTTTTGATTTTGAATTTCTAGAAATTTTTGATAAATATTTTTATCTATTTTTTTGTAATTTAAAAAATATTGTAAATTTATTAGAATATTTTGATTTTTTAAAAAATAAAAAAAATCTTCTAAGAATTTAATTTTTCTTTTATAATATTTAATTTTTTCTTCATTTTCATTAGCTAAACTTAACAGAAAAGTATATTCTTTAATTTTATAAATAATATCTTCTATTAAATTAATTTCATCGGTTTTATCTACTTCGTTTATATTTTTTAAACTATTATAAATGTTATTGTTTTTCATTATGATTAATTTTTTTATATTTTTTTTCTTACTCTACTACCCCAGGAAGTATCTTCTACTATATAACCCCTATTTAATATTTCATTTCTTATTATATCAGCTTGCTCATATTGTTTATTTTTTCTAAATTCATTTCTTTTTAACATTAAATTTTTAACTTCTTGATCTATTTCTTCAAATTCTGTTAATTTTAAGCCAAATACTTTGTCTGTTTCTTTTATAACATTAAAAATATATTCAGCATCAAAATAATTTATATCTTTAGGATTTTTATTAATTATATTATTTAAATTATTAATTAATTCAAAAAGAAGGGAAATAGCTTTTGGGGTGTTTAAATCATCTTTTAAAGCTAATTCAAAATTAGTTTTATAATTATCTACTATTGACTTTATATTAGGATTTATATTAGTTTTTTGATCTTTTTGAAAAGAAAAATAAGTCATTATATCAAATATGTTATTAGTAAAAGCTAATAAAGAGTTTAAAGCAGTTTTAGAACCTTTATAGTTTTCAAAAGTAAAATTTAATTTATTTCTATAGTGAGTTTGTAGGTATAATATTCTAAGAGCTAATGTGTTATCTATATCTTTTATAGTTATAATATTTTTTAAAGATTTCGACATTTTTTGGCCTTCTACTATTAAATGATTAACATGGAACCAGTAGTTAGCTAATTTAGTATCAAAGGCCGCTTCAGATTGGGCAATCTCATTTTCATGATGTGGAAATATCAAATCTATACCTCCTGCATGAATATCAAACGGCTGATTTAGATATTTTCTATTCATAGCACTACATTCTATATGCCAACCTGGTCTTCCTTTCCCTATTTCCGTTTCCCAATATACATCCAAATCCTCTTCATTATAAGCTTTCCATAAGGCAAAATCTACTAGATTTTCTTTATCATATTCATCTACATTTACCCTTGCTCCAACTTTTAAATTATCCAATTTTATCTTAGATAATTTCCCATAATCTTTAAATTTATTTATAGAATAATATATACTTCCGTCTTCTGTTTTATACGCTATCCCTTTTTCTAGTAATTTTTTTATTATTTCTATCATTTCATTTATATGTTCGGTAGCTTTTGGATAAAAATTAGCTTTTCTTATATTAAGTTTTTCTATACTTTCAAAAAATATATTTTCGTATTTTAAAGTATATTCTTTTAAACTGGTTTTTTGTTCTTTTATGTTTTTTATTATTTTATCATCCACATCTGTTATATTCATAACGTATATAACTTCATAGTTAAAATATTCAAATGTTCTAACAAGGAAATCTACGGCACAAAATGTTCTTAAATTCCCTATATGGGGGTAATCATATACAGTTGGACCACAACAATATATTTTAACCTTTCCTTTTTCTATCTCCATAAATTCCTCTATTTTGTTAGTTAAAGTATTATATATTTTCATATCTTCTTAACTCCTTTATTTTAATTTTATAATTTTATTTTTATATTTAAATGTTTATTTATATGTACCTTTAATAATATTAATTTATTTTTTATTTTAGTCCTGTTTAAATTAGCTAAAAAGGAAAAAAAGAAAATAGTATAGAATTATTATATTGTACTAAAAGATTGGTATAAAAATGTATAAAAAACTTTAATACAAGGAGGTTTAATAATTATGTACAAAGTGGGAGATAAATTCTGTTATTTTAAAACTAAAGCATATCATAAGGGAGAAATAAAAGAAGTAAATTTAGAAGAATATAAAGGGAAATGGTTAGTAATAGTTTCACATCCTGCTGCTTTTACAGGGGTTTGTCAAAATGAATTGATAGAATTAGCTAAAGATCAAAATGAATATAATAAATTAGGTGCTCATTTATTTAGCGTTTCTACTGATAGTGTTTATACTTTAAAAGCTTGGGTAGAACATACTCCTGAAATGTCTAATATTAGTTTTCCTATGTTATCAGACTCTAATCATCAAATCACTTGTAAATTAGGAACTTATGATGAAAATACAGGATTATCTAGAAGGGGTACTTTAATAGTAAATCCGGAAGGAGTTGTTATGCATGTTAGTATCAATGATTATTTTGTAGGTAGAAATACTAAAGAAATTTTAAGAACATTAAAGGCTTGTAAATATGTATATGATAATCCTGGAAAAGTTTGTATGCCTAACTGGGATGAAGAATTAGTTAAATAAATAATAAAACAGCTATAAAAAAATAAACTAAATATAAAAAAATATAAAATCCGCTTGCTGGGGGTATAGCGGAATATAAATTCCCCAGAGAATAAAAATAACTATGTCAAAACAAGAGATATTTGAAAAAGTAAAAAAAATCTTAGTAGAAAAATTGTCTGTTAATGAAAATGATATTAAAGAAGATTCTTCATTAGTAGATGATTTAGGAGTGGATTCCTTAGATTTAGTTGAATTATTAATGAAATTTGAAGAAGAATTTAAAATAGAAATTTCTGAAGAAGAAAGCCAAAAAATATTAACTGTTAAAGATATAGTTGATTTTATTGAAGAAAAAACTAAATCTACCACTACTAATTAATTTATTAAAGTAAAAAAATTAAAAACTAATACATCTATAAGTAGCAGATAAACTATATATAAATCATATATAAAATAAGATATTATTTATTATTAAAAAAATAATTTTATCAGAGAACTATTCTATTATAAAAAAATAGTAATAATTTTAAAATAGGAATTACAATATTTTTATAAGAAACACTCTTATAATTGTTTATTAATTTCATAACTAAACTGCTTCATAATTAAATTTTAGAGTTTAATTACTTTCATTATAAAATAAGTATAATAGATTTTTAGGAATTTTTATGAAGTATTTAGAAACTATATTAATTTCATTTACAAGAGAAGTTATAAATAGTATTTCAAAGAATTTAGGGATGTTTTTTAGTGCTTTAACTACTACTTCTTTATCTTTTTTAGTCTTATATTTATTATTAATTTTTTATTTTAATATTGAAAATATTCAAAAAAAAATTATAAATCAACTTACTATTCATGTTTATTTAGATAAGGATATTAAAGGAGAAAAAGTAAGGGAAGTTATATATCAATTAGAAAGAATAAATGATATTGTAAGTATTCAGTATATTTCATCAAGTGAAGCTTTAAGGAGGATAGAAAAAGAACTTAATATAGATATTTCAAAGGATTTAGTAGTTAATCCATTACCAAATATAGTTTATGTAAAAGTAGGAGATCCAAGGAAAATAGATGACGTAGCAAATAATATTAAGAAAATAAAAGGTGTTAAAGAAATAGATTATTGGCAAGAATATGTTAAAAATTTATCTAAAATTATAGATATTTTAAATAAAATATTTATATTTTTAATAGTTTTATTATCATTTGGGATATTGACTATAATATCAAATACAGTGAAAATGACAATATTAGCCAGGAGAAATGAAATAAGGATAATGCATTTAGTTGGAGCACCAAACTGGTTCATTAAATACCCATTAATTACTGAAGGAATAATAATATTATTTTTATCTAATTTTTTTGCTTTTTATTTTGTTAAGATTTTTTACAATGTATTTTCTAATTGGATTTTTTCTAACGCTTCTTTTATTTCTTTAATACCCTCAGATTTTTTTAATACTATTAGAAATTACATAATACTAATTTCCTTTATTTTAATTATATTTATGACTTCTAATACAATTGAAAAATATCTAAAAAAATTAGCTCAAGGAGAGTAATGTTAAAATAGTATTACAATGGAAAATAATAAACTTAAAGTTAAAATTAAAAATATTTTTTATTTGTTTTTTTTTATTTTAATCTTTAGTTTTATTATTATTAATATTAGTTTTTCTAAAGATATAAATGAAATAAGAAAAGAATTAAATCTTATTAATAAAAAACTTAAAGAATCTAAAAAAAGATTATATTATCAAAATTTAGCTAAAAAAGATATTGAAAAGCAATTAAATGAAACATGGGCCAAAATTATAGAATATGAAGCAAAAATAAATAATATTAATAAAAAAATAAAAAATATTAATAATAAAATTAAAATATATGAAACTAAAATAAGTAAAAATAGAGAAAAAATAGAAGATATTCAAACCTTAATAGATGCAAAATTAAATATAGCCTTAAAATATAGTGGGAATTGGATTTTCTTTGCTTTTAGTATATCTTCTGCTGATACACTCTTAGATGCTTTCTATTTAATAAAAAAAACAATAGTAGTAGATGTTAAATTAGTTAGATCTCTTTCTAAAGAATATCTTGAACTTCAACAAAATATGAAATTACTAAATGAAGAGCAAATTAAACTAGCTAACTATAAAAATAAATTATCTTATGAAAGAAAATATTATAATTCTTTATTATCAAAAAGAAGAGAATTGTTAGCTAAATATAGTCAAGAAATATCAAAAACTAAACAAGATATAGATTATTATGAAGATATCCAAAAAGAGAAATATGAAGAATTACAACGATTTATAGTGAAAACACAATCTTTAAATAGAAATTTAAGATATACTGGTGGTAGATTTCTTTGGCCTACCACTTCTAATTTAATTACTTCTTATTTCGGTTATAGAGTTCATCCTATTTATGGAACAACTAGATTCCATTCAGGTATAGATATAGGTGCTCATTATGGAGCTCCAATTTATGCAGCTGAAAATGGACAAGTTATATTCGCTTCATGGTATGGCGGATATGGTTATTGTATTATTATAGATCACGGAGATGGGGTATCTACTTTATATGCTCATTGTTCTTCTATTATTGTTAAAGCAGGACAATATGTGTCTAAAGGACAAGTTATAGGTTATGTTGGATCTACTGGAAATTCTACAGGACCACATCTACATTTTGAAGTAAGAATTAACGGGAATCCAGTTAATCCATTCAATTACTTGTAAATTTATTAAAAAAATTTACAAAAATTTAATTTATTTTACAAAAAAAAATTTTTTTTATTTTTTTATTTATCATATTTTTAATACTTAAAAAAATATAAATTAGGGAGCTTTAAATTGGAGAGTATATTTTAAGAAAAGGGGGGATAAATAATGAGGATAAATAATAATATATTTTCAAATTCTATAAATAATGTTGGATTTAATAATGTTGGATTTAATAACGCTAATTCTATTTATAATATAAATGATTCTTTGCTATTAAGCGGTCAGAATTTAGATTATCTAATACCTTTATTACTAATGTTTTTAAGAAATATGTTGAACTCTTTTAATAATAGTTTTTCTCCTATTTCTATGAACCCAATAGGTGGTTTTGGTAGTCCTGTAGGTGGTTTTGGTAATCCTGTAGGTGGTTTTGGTAATCCTGTAGGTGGTTTTGGTAATCCTGTAGGTGGTTTTGGTAATCCTGTAGGTGGTT
>CAKZQG010000009.1 GCA_937139605.1 uncultured bacterium | reverse complement strand
TAAAAACAATAATCAATATTTTTTAAAGCTATACCGAAAAGGTTTTAAACCTAAATTTGAGATTCTTAAAAGAGTTCAAGAACTTTATCAAGAATTTCCTCAATACTTTATAAATATTATATCTTATGGCTATGATAAAAATACCCTAAAAACAATAATCAATATTTTTTAAAGCTATACCGAAAAGGTTTTAAACCTAAATTTGAGATTCTTAAAAGAGTTCAAGAACTTTATCAAGAATTTCCTCAATACTTTATAAATATTATATCTTATGGCTATGATAAAAATACCCAAAGATATTATGAAATTCAAGAATATATAAAACATGGCAATTTATTAGAATTTTATAAAAACAAAGATATAAAAATAGAAAAACTAAAAACTATAGTAAAACATATAAGCGAAGCTTTAAATGTATTACATAAAAAGAATATAATACATAGGGATATAAAGCCACAAAATATTTTAGTAAGAAAAAATGAACCCATAGAATTAGTATTAACGGATTTTGGGATATCAAGTTTAAATGAGGAAGATGTATCAAAGATAATAACTACTCATTTTAAGGGAACAATAGATAAGCACCGGAAACATTTTCAAACTATTTTGGAAAAGAAATAGATTATTGGGCATTAGGTATAGTGTTATTAGAAATTATACAAAAGAGACATCCTTTTGAAAATTTATCGCAACAAGTAATAATGAATCAGATATTTACAAATGGAGTTTTAATAAGCGATAACATAGATGAAAAAATAAGAAAATTATTAAGAAATTTATTAAACAGGGATTATAGTAAAAGATGGGGATATGAGGAAGTAAATAAATGGATAAATGATGAGGAAGTAATAGATTATGTAGATGAAGATATAGAGCAATATGAGAAAGTAAAAATAGAAGAATGGTTAAGGGAAGGATTTACAGAAAAAACTGCAAGGGAATGGATGGAAATTGTAAATGATCCCAAGGTAGCGATTACCTTTAAAGAGGAAGGATTTAGTGTAAGTGAGGCAAAAGAGTGGATAGAAGCAGGAATGAAATCAGGAAAATTGACATATAATTGGAAAAATGCGGGATTTAATCCTAAAGATGCTATATTTTTTGAAGATAATTCTTTAGTTTTAAAGAAAGTTCTTTATTTTACTAAAGATTTAAAAATACCTATAGAAGATTTAAAAACCTATTTAGAAATGAAATTAGATGTGAATAAAATAGAAGAAATGATTAATAAGAAAATATCATTAAAGGAGTATATAGTGTTTTATAATTTTGGAATAAAACAATTAGAAGAAATATTAGAATGGAAAAAACTGATAAGTAATGAAGTAATAAAGGATTTATCAGAGATGATGAATATTATATCTAAGGGTTTTAATTCTAATGCATGGATTAGTTTAGGTTTTACTTTAGAGCAAGCGGTTAAATTGTTTAAAAATGGAATTAATTTTAATGATGCTAAGAAATTAAAGAAAAAAGTAATTAAGAATGTAGTCTCAGTAGATGAGATAATAAAATTTAAAAAAAATGGATTTTCTATACAAGATACATTGGAATGGATACTATCTGGTTTTAATTCTTATGAAGCTAAACTTTTAAGACAACAGGGAATTACTCCTGTTCAAGCTAAAATGTTTAAATCTAAAGGATATAGTGCTAATGAGATAATAAAGTTAAATCAGGATAATCAGGATATGATAATTATAAAAAATGCAATTATATTTGTTATGAAAGATATAGCCAAAATAATTGCTGTTGTGATATTGATAATAGTTATTAATTTTTATTATCAATGGACAAAAGCGGGGTTTAATATAATTGAAGCATTAGAATGGAAAATAAATAATTTTAGCTTACAACGAGCAATAGAATTGAAAAAAAACGGAATTGATTTAAATGAGGCAAAGAAATGGAAATATAATGGATTTAATATAAGTGAAGCAATAGAATGGAAAAAAAATGGATTTGATTTAAATAATGCAAAGGAATGGAAAAGTAATGAATTTAATTTAAGTCAAGCACTAGAATGGAAATATATAGGCTTTGATTCAGAGCAAGCAAAAGAATGGAAAGATGCTGGGTTTAGTGTAAGTGAAGCGATAGAATTGATGGTGATTGGATTTGATGTAAAAAAAGCAAAAGAATGGAAAGATGCAGGATTTGATGTAAGTGAAGCAGTGGAATGGAGAGATAAGGGATTTGAACCAGGGGAAGCAAGGCGATGGGAAGAGAATGAGTTTAATGTCAGTGAAGCGATAAAATGGAAAAATGCAGGATTTACTTTAAGTCAAGCGATAATCTGTAAAAGAAATCGCATTAGTCCAGAAAAGGCTGCAAAATTATTCAAGTAAAATTATTCAATAAATTAATATTAGAAAATTATTTATATACAAAAGAGTAGATTAATAATAAAGGGGTGTTTTTTATAAAGAAATTACCAATTGGTATTAGTGATTTTAAGAAATTAATAGTAAGAAATTAATAGAAGGAAATTATATATATGTATTTCATATAACATTAGGCTTACGCCTTCGTTATAGATAAAACAAAGTACATATATGAATTAGTGAATAGTGGAGGATATATATTTTTAAGCAGACCAAGACGCTTTGGGAAGTCGTTATTATTATCAACAATAGAATATTTATATGAATCTAAAAGAGAATTATTTAAGGGATTATACATAGAAGATAAATGGGATTGGAATGAAAAGTACCCAGTAATAAGAATAGATTTTTCAGCGGATATAAAAACAGTAAGTGAATTATATGAAGTAATATGTGATGAATTAAGATTAAATTATGAAAGGAACGAGATAAAATTTGAAAATGAGGTAAGGCATGTAGGCTTATTACTGAAAAATTTAATAATAGAGATAGATAAGAGATATAAAAAACAGGTGGTGGTATTAATAGATGAATATGACAAGCCGATATTAGATGTAATAGAAGAAAGAAAAGAAGCAGAAGAGGTAAGAAAAACATTAAAGAGTTTCTATTCAGTGTTAAAAGGGTTAGATAGATATATAAAGTTTGTGTTAGTAACGGGGGTTTCAAAATTTGCAAAAGTATCTCTTTTTAGTGGGTTAAATCAGTTAGAAGATATTTCATTAAGTAAAGAATATGGAGATATATGCGGATATACCCAAGAAGAATTAGAATATTATTTTAAAGAGTATTTGGATAATGTGAATATAGAAGAGTTAAAGGAATGGTATAATGGGTATAATTTTTTAGCTGATAAAGTATATAATCCATTTGATGTGTTGTTATATTTAAGAAAAAAAGAGATAAGGAACTATTGGTATGAAACAGGAACGCCAAGTTTTTTAATAAAGTTAATAAAACAGAAGGAGTATAATATAGTGGAATTAGAAGGGATAAAAGCAGATGAGAGTTTATTAAATAAATTTGACGTAGAAGAGATAGAAATAGAAGCAATAATGTTTCAAAGTGGATATTTAACAATAAAGGATTATAAGGTAAGTGAAAATGGGGTATTATTTGAGTTAGGATTTCCGAATAAAGAGGTAAGAGTATCATTTAATAGAGATATATTGTATAATTTAGTAAAACAAAAATCAAGGGTAAATGTAATAGCAGAAAAAATAATAGAGATATTAAAAATAGAGAAAATAGAAGAATTAAAAGAACAAATAGAGATATTAATAAGTGCAATAAGTTATATGTATTTAAAAGAGGAATATAGTTATGTAATAGCAGTATATAGTATGTTATATACAACAGGATTAAATGTGATAATAGAAGATAATACATCTAAAGGGCGGATAGATATTACTGTAATGGTGGATGAAAAGATAGTATATATATTTCATATAACTTTCGTTATAATGGAGTTTAAGGTGTTAGATAATCAAAGAGAAAAAGGGAAGGCTTTAAAACAAATTAAAGAAAAAGAGTATCACAAAAAATATCTAAATTATGAAAAAATATACATAATAGGAATAGAGTTTGATAAAGTAAAAAAGAATGTTATTAATTTTGAATATGAAAAGATAAAATAGTTTTATTTTATAAAAAAGAGGATTTTTTTTTTTGAATAATATTATTAATAAGAAATTAAATAATAAAATAAAGTATAATAAATAAAAAAGGAGGTAAAAAAAATGAGAAAAAGTAAAATATTACTTATATTTGTAGGTATTATATTATCAGCTATAGTGTTGTTTTTAACAAGCTGTGGGTCATGTGATAATAAATTTACAAACCTATTAGGTAGTGGTTCAATAGGAGGAGGATCAGGGGGAGGAATAACATTAACTAACGGAGCTGTTCATATTGATACTTCAAGTGGAAATGATTGGTATAATGGAGCATTATTAGATGGAAATAATTACTATATAACTGGTTGGCAAGATGATGGAACAATGAAGTATGCAATAATAAAGATAAATCCTGATTTAACTTTAAATTATGCGAAATATTATACTGCTTCAGGAGCAACTAACATTGGATTAAGTAATTCTTTTTTTAATCCAAATGATAATACAAAGCTATATGTTGGTGGATGGTATAACAATGATGGAATAATAGGAGAAATAGATAAAAATACGGGAAATTTAAACATTCTTAAAAGATATTCTAATAGTGGTGTTATTGCCTTAATAACGGATAATACAAATTTATATGGAGTAAGTTTAAATGGATATATAATAAAGTTAAATTTAAGTAATTTAAGTATAGTAGGTTCTAAACAAATAAGTGGTTATAATTTTGCAAGTATATCTCAAAATAGTAATTATATAGCTACTTATAGTTATAATTATCCTTATGGTGTAGTAATAATAAAGAAGGATTTAAGTCAAGCAGTTAATGTGAATACCAATGGTGATCAACATCAATTTCCAATAATGGATGAAAATTATTTATATTTAATAGATAAAAATAGTAGTAATAATTTAGTGATATCGAAGATAGATATAAGTAATTTAAGTAGTTTAAGTGTAAGTGTTTCAAAGGAGTATAGTTTGAGTAGTTTAAATGGTAGGTATTCGGGGACATTTTTAAGTGATGGGAATATAGGGATAGGGATAACAACGAATGAAACGCAAAATAATTTAATATTTTTAAAAATAAATAAAAATGATTTAAGTATAATGAATCAGATAAAATTGAGTGCAAAAGGTGGTGGGAATTCTCAAGTGGTTTTACCTACAATGTTTCCAACAACAGATGGAGGTTTCTTTGTTAGTAGGTATATTAATGTTGGAGGAGTTGGATATGGATTAAAGATGCCAAGTGATTTTAGTTTAGGTACAAATTGTGTATTTAATGTATCTAATCCGGGGA